>CALVWI010000014.1 GCA_944367045.1 uncultured Clostridia bacterium
CGCTTGCGGGAGCATTTCGCAGCCGCGGCGCACGAGCGGAACGAATTATTTCTGTAAACAAAGGCACGCAGCATGGGTTCAAACCACTATAACTGCGCCAAGCAAAAGCCTCGGACTTCACTTGCCTTCTCCCGTCCGATCACGAAATCTTGGGCCATTTTTATAGAGCTTTCTAAGCGATTTTCAGCCCGTCTCACTTCCTTTCGCACGCGAAATGTTACTAAAATGTTACATGAGACCTTATTTTGCATATTCGGCCAAAATATGCAATCCCACATTCCCCAAACGCCGCTCAACCCCCTTGTATTCACCTTGTTATTATATATTTTGTGGGCCATTGTGCTCCTTCGGGCATCAAAACCACCTCGGAATGGTGGCGCAGTTATAGGGACACCGCGCCAATGCATAAATTTAAGATGATTTGCCTGTTTTTTTCATTTATAAGGGCTGTTTATGCAAACTTATGCGGCTTCAGCCCTGATTTTGCGCGCGAAATGTTACATGGTCATGTTACATAAACGTGCGGAGCAGTTCATCTCATGGGACAGAGATGTCGCTCAATAAATAGCCCGCCGCGCGGGGCCCAAAGCCCCGCGTGGCGGGCGCAGTCATATTCACAACAACTTTCAAACGAACGGCCCGGCGAAGTCACGCTCACCCTCAGCATCGTAAACGAGTGCCGCCCCGAACGGGTTCCGCCGCGCCGTCTGACCTCTACCCTGCTCTCAAAAGAGGTCTTCGTTCAAAATATAGTAATACGACAGAAGCTCCTTGGAATAGTCGACGATATTCCCCTCAGGCAGGATGAGCATGCGCGTGATGCCGATCTCCTCCGCAAAGGCGGGGTCGTGACTCACGAGCAAGATCGTGCCCGTATAATCCCGAAAGTTTCTCCCGACGATCGCCCGCGTCTCGGGGTCGAGGTGGTTGGTCGGCTCGTCCAGAATGAGCAAGTTCGCCCTCGACAGCAGCAATTTGCAGAGCGCCACCCTCGCCCGTTCCCCGGGAGAGAGCTTTATGACCTGTTTTTGGACGGCATCCCCGCTGAACAGGAAATTGCCGAGCGCGTTCCGCACCGTAAGCTCGCCGAGATCGCCGTCCAAAACGTTTTCAAGAACCGTTTTCTGCATTTGAAGCGCCTCAAATTCCTGCGCGTAGTAGGCCGTGTCCGTCTTGACGCCGAACTTTACTTCCCCCGCATCGGGAACGAGCATGCCCATGATGAGCTTTAAGAGCGTCGACTTTCCGACGCCGTTCTCCCCCACGATCAAGAACCGCTCATCGGCGCGGAGCGCAAAGGAGAGATCTCGATAGAGCGGCTCTTTGGAGGGATAATGAAAGCTCAGTTCCTTGACTTCCAGCGGGATCTTCGAACTCTCCCTCCGCGGCTCGAACCGCATTCTGATGTGCGGCGCGGGCGCGTCCCGTTGTTCGAGGGCGGCCTTTGCTCTTTCGAGCTTCACCTCCCTGTCCTGCCCCATGCGCTTCAGATTGTGATTGGTCCTGCTCGCCTGCTTCGCCTTGAGCACAAAGTCGGAGAGGCGCTTGATCTTCCGCTCCTGCTGCGAAATGCGCAGTTCCTTCATGAGCTTCTCGCGCGCGTACTGCCTCTTGAACGCCGTGTAGTTTCCCTGATACATTGTGATCTTATGCGTCGACCGATCGAGAAACATGATCTTCTCCGCGACCTTGTCCAATAAGTCAACATCGTGGCTGATCATGAGGATAGTTCCCCTGTAAGCCTTCAGATACTGCACGACAAAGTCTCGCGTCGTGGCGTCGAGGTGGTTGGTCGGCTCGTCCAGAAGAAGGACGTCGGGCTCGGCATATAGGACGCGCGCAAACGCGACCTTGGACTTCTGCCCGCCCGAGAGCGTCCCGACGTCCCGCTGCAAGAGCTCGTCGGAAAAGTCCATGCTGATGGCAAGCTCCAAGAGCCGGTCCTCCGCGCTGTAGGGGTCATAGCGCTCCAGCTCCGCCTGCACCCGTGCCATGCGCGACAGGAGCGCGCGCTGCTCGTCTTCTCCTGCGAAAGCCAATTCGCCGTAGATGCGCTCCAGCTCCTCCTCTAATTTGCGAATGGGTCGCGCCTCGCTCAGATACTGCCATACGCTCTTACCGCGGTCTTTGATGTCGATGACCTGCGGCAGGCAGGCGATGCGCGCCCGTCCGAACGAGACGCTCCCGCCGTCCAGCGGCTGTTCGCCCATGATGACGCGGAAGAGCGTCGATTTGCCCGCTCCGTTCACGCCGACGACTCCCACATGCTCCGCCGTGCCGACCTGAAATTCGGCGTCGTCAAAAATTACCTGCGTCCCGAATTCGAGGCGCATTCCTTTTCCTTTGAACATACCTTTCTCCTTTTGAGCGTAATAAAAGAAAAAGCCGGATAAGAGACCGAACATAGTCCCTCTCCGGCTGCATGACTGCCGCCCGAAGGTCACGTCCGACATCTTATCCGGCGCACGAAAATTCGTACATCCTCCGATGAACACCTCTATCTTATCACCAAACTCAAAGAAAGTCAACCATTCTCCCGCCCTCACACGAGTTTTCCGATCTCCTTCTTGAGGCGCTCGATGATGCGCTTTTCGAGGCGGGAGATGTAGCTCTGCGAGATGCCAAGCTCGTCCGCAACGTCCTTCTGCGTCATCTCCTCTCCCCCCGAGAGGCCGAACCGAAGGTCCATGATGCGCCGCTCGCGCTCGGAAAGATGCGAGAGCGCCTCTTTCAGAAGCTCCTTCTCCACGCCGCTCTCCACGCTCCCGTACACGGCGTCACTGTCCGTGCCCAAGATGTCGGAGAGCAGCAGCTCGTTCCCCTCGAAGTCGGTGTTCAGAGGCTCGTCGAAGGAGACCTCGCTCTTGAGCTTCGCCGTCCTTCTCAGGTACATCAAAATCTCATTCTCGATGCACCGCGAGGCGTACGTCGCGAGCTTGATGTTCTTGTCCGTGCGGAAGGAATTGATGGCCTTGATGAGCCCGATGGTGCCGATGGAGATGAGGTCGTCCTGGTCGACGCCCGTGTTCTCGAACTTGTGCGAGATGTAGACGACGAGCCGCAAATTGTGCTCGATGAGCTGCGCCTTGATTTGGTCCTCGTCCTCGCCCGCCTCGAGGCGCCGCAGCATCTCCGCCTCCTCCTCGCCCGAAAAGGGCAGGGGCAGCGCCTCGCTCCCGCTCAAAAATTGGACGACGTTCTCAGTTCCCCGTATCTTTTGCAGCCACGTCTTCAACAGGTTCAGGATGACCATGCTTCCCCTCCCATAGTGATGCGTTCAAGAGTACGGGATGATCGGGGATACCGACCTCTCCCACCGCAAACAATGCGCCGTCGATGCGCCTGCCTCCCGCCGTGAGCCGCTTTGCCCGAAAGACGGGCGAACTTCTCTCCCCGCCCGCCGAGCGCATCATGATGCGTCCCACCGGCCTTGCCGCGCCGCCGAAGAGCGCCAATGCCGCGACGGGCGTCAGGACGGAGACGGGCTCGCCGCGGAAGGTGAGCAAGTTCCCGCTGTCCAGGAAGCCCTTCGCCTTCACCGTGCGCACGCCCTCGATGATGCACGCCACAGCAGCACGCCCGATCGCCCGCTTCCTGTGAAGAAGACGGATGAGCGCGGCCATCGCAAGGAAAAAGACGGCTGCGAGCGCTAACACGAGCGCAACGGGAGCGCGCCCGATCCAGAACCCCCGCCCCTCGACGAGCTCTGCGCCGAAAAAGGAGGAAACGGCCGTCAGCAGCCCGCCGAGAGCGAAGGTCAGAAGAAAGAATGCGGACAACAGCCCGAGGCAGGGTCGGAGCGCCACAGTAGGACAGCTCACGACCGCGATGAGCGCACCGCCGAGAAATTTGACGAAGTAGAGGCACCACGCGGGAAGGGTGAGGACGGGAAAGAGAAGGCTCTCTATGCCGCCCACTGCCGCGGCAAGGGCGAGCCGCCAGCCGCTCACCCGAAGGCGCATGCAGCGCAGCGCAAGGAAGAGCAGCAGGCCGTCTAAGAGCGCGTTCTCTAAAAAGGCATATTCGATGTAGACGACCATCTCCCCCTCCCATACTTTGCGCCGCCACGGGCCGCCATAAGAGACCGCGCCGCGCTTGTGAGAATGAGTATAGCGCCTCCGTGCGGGAAGAAATGCGTTCTTTCACGGACAATTTGCCGAGATTTGTCCGAGAGCCCTCGCCCGCCCGAACGCGCCAGCTCTTTCCCGCCTCGCGCGCCGAGGAAAGTGCCGCCGCCATTTGGAAGCGCCCGCCGCGGCACAAGGCCGCGGCGGGCGCCTAAAACCCTTCCCGCTCTCCCAAAATCGCAGCAAAAGTCTCCCCATATTTCGCAAGATTTTTCCACATCGGATGGTTTCGGCTCTTTCGCCGCCCGTAAAAGATAACAAAGTTCGGAAAAGTTATCCACATTTTATCCACAATTCGACGGGTTTATCCACACTTTCCACCCCTTTTGCGGGCATGGAATGAGAATATTCACATAATTTATCCACAGCAAGAAAATTTCTGTGGAAAGTGATTTTTGGGCGCAAAAAACGTTGACAAAAGTAACGGAAGCGTCTATAATAAGAGAGCTTTTGAAAAAGCGCACCGTTAGCTAAGCTGGATATAGCGTCGGTCTACGGAACCGAAGGCCAGGAGTTCGAATCTCTTACGGTGCACCAAAAACGACCCGAACATTCGGGTCGTTTTTTTTGTCATCTCGGGCACGCACGGCGTGCTTTTTTCATGGAGTGAGACTGTAATGAAACCAGATCTCTCCCGGTGTATAGGTCGGATAGTCGTGCTCGGCGTCGGCGGGGTCGTATTCTATGAGCGCCCCGTCGATAAGATCAAGGTACAGATTGTCTCCGCGTTTGACGGCGGGAATGAACCCTCGGGTAGTGCTGAGCAGATAGCGGCGTTCATTTTCGATGCCTGCAACCTTGAAAGGGCTCTCATGGTAGACGATCGGCTCTCCGTTCTCATCGACAAAAAGGCTGCGTTTATAGGAGCCTTCGATGGGAAGTCCGTCATCGCCGATTTCTTCCACCATGCGAAAGGGACTCCAACGGATCGGCTTGTCATAGTATGCTTCATAATGCTCATCGGAAGACATGGTGTATATATCTTTCCACGGATAATCTACGTCGGCGATATGCACATACATATATCCCTGCGGGGCAAGTTCGATGAGGGCGTACTCAAACTCCTCATGCTCGTTGTAGATGGGATACACCTCGAGATCCGTGTATTCGCTCCCCTCGCCTAAAAAGTGCTCCTCAGCGCGCTCCGTGATGCGCTCTAAATGCTGTTCGTCCGAATAAAACCACGAAAAGCGGCTGCATATGAGCACCGCAAGTGCCGCCACAGCCACCACGACGAGCGGTAAGACGATCGCCAAAACTCTCATTTGCTTCTTTGTCATAAAATACCCCCTTCTTCCGATCTCCCCAACGAGCCGCCGCCTGCCTTATAGATCAAAGTCCGGTTTCGCGATAAAACCAATATCACCACTTGCATAAGTCGGATAGTCGTGCTCTGCGTCGGCGGGGTCGTATTCTATGAGCGCCCCGTCCCAAAGGTCAAGGTACACATTATCTCCGCGTTTGACGGCGGGGATGAGCCCTCGGGTGGTGCTGAGCAGATAGCGGCGTTCATTTTCGATTCCTGCCGCTTTGAAATGGCTCTCATTGTAAACGATCGGCTCTCCGTTCTCGTCGACAAAAAGGCTGCGTTTGTAGGAGCCTTCGATGGGAAGTCCGTCATCGCCGATTTTCTCCACCATGCGAAAAGGGGTCCAAGGGGTCGGTTCTATATCGGACGTGGTGTATATATCTTTCCACGGATAATCTACGTCGGCGATATGCACATACATATATCCCTGCGGGGCAAGTTCGATGAGGGCGTACTCAAACTCCTCATGCTCATTATAGACGGGGTACACTTCGAGGCCCGTGTATTCGCTTCCCTCGCCCAAAAAGCGTTCCTCTGCGCGCTCCGTGATGCGCTCTAAATGTTGCTCCTCAGAATAAAACCACGAGTAGCGGCTGCAAACAAACACCGCAAGCGCCGCCACAGCCACCACGACGAGCGAAAGCACGATCGCCAAGATTGCAACTTTCTTCTTTGTCATAAACCCCTCTCCTTATCCTGTTCTCTCAAGAGGCCGCCGCATTGCAGCGGGCCTTTCTCTTTGTATGAATAGTATAGCACACAGAAGAAAGGCTGTCAATACAGTTTTTAAATTTTTTTGGAAAAGATCAGGGACCTCCCGTCCGTTCCCTTCCCGCCCGCTTGATTTGCGTATCTCGGCGTGGTATAATGGTTTCAAACACAGCAAGGAGGCAGCAATGAAGACCCTCTATCTCATCGGCGGGACGATGGGCGTCGGCAAGACGGCCGTCTCGCAGGTCCTCAAAAAGAACTTGAAAAACGCCGTCTATCTCGACGGCGATAACTGCTGGGACGCCGACCCCTTCCAAGTGACGGACGAGACCAAGGCGATGGTGCTCGACAATATCTGTTACCTTCTCAACAACTTCCTGCGCTGTTCCGCCTACGAGAACGTCCTCTTTTCATGGGTGATGCACGAGCAGAACATCATCGACCGCATCTTAAACGGCCTCGACACGCGCGGCTGCACGGTGAAGTGCATCTCCCTCATGGCCGACCCCGAGACCATCCGAAGGCGGCTGGAGGGCGACATCTTACGCGGCCTGCGCACAGAGGACGTCATTGAACGGAGCATGGAGCGGTTGACGCACTACCCCGCGCTCCAAACCGTCAAGATCGACACAAGCGGCAAGAGCGTTCAAGAAGTCGCGGAGGAAATCGAACAACTTTCATGAAAAAAGAGCGGGCTGCAGCGCCTGCTCTTTTTAAATGGTTTGCCCGCCGCCCTCAGGGGGAAAAGAGGCGGCCGTGGGCAGGTTTTGTAACGTATTAAGGAGCCTTCACTCCTTGACGGCGCCCGCCGCTCCGCCCTCGATGAGGTACTTGGAGAGCGCCACATACAGCACGATGATGGGCACGGCGACGAACATGGAACCCGCCGCGAAGATGGAGAACTCGCTGTCATCGAGCGAATTCAGCCCCACCGCGACCGTCCACGAGGACTTGTCGACGAGCAGCATACTCGGGAGCATGAAGTCCGCCCACGGCCACACGAAGGCGGTGAGCGCCGTGTAGACGATCATCGGCTTGGAGAGCGGCAGCGTGATGGAGATAAACACGCGGAAGTCGCTCGCGCCGTCCAGCGTCGCGGCATCGTAGATGGTCGACGGGATGGTGTCGAAGAACCCCTTCTGCACGAGGAATCCCATCGCCGAACCGCTGCTGTAGAGCAAGATGAGCCCCCACAGGTTGTTGATGAGGTGCAGCTGCGTCATGATGACGTAGAGTGCCGTCATGTTCATGAAGTTGGGGAAGATGCCTAAAATGAGCGTCGCCTTCATGAGCGACTTCCTGCTCTTGAAGCGATAGCGCGAGATGGTGTACGCCACCGCGATGACGAGGAAGGTGGAGATGACGCAGCTCACCGCCGCCACAAACAGCGTGTTGCCGAACCAGCGCGGATAATCGTACTTGTTGGTCTCGGTGAAGAGACGGCGGAAGGTCTCGAGGCTGTACGTCTCGGGGAAGAAGCCGTCGAGGGTGAGAAGGTCCCCCTCCGCATTGAAGGCGGATAGCACCAGCCAGATGCAGGGGAAGGCGAAAATAAAGCTCACGAGGAGGACGAGAAGATAGACGAGCGCCGTCTTGAATGCCCTTGCGGGGCGAAATTTGGCTTTCATCGGTAGGTATCCTCCTTTTTGTAGGCGGGCGAGGTGACGTACGCGACGAGGGAAAAGACCGCCATGAACGCAAAGAGAATGAGGCTCAATGCCGACCCCAGCGAATACAGGCCGTTCTCCACCGTGAGGTTATACATCCAGTTGATGAGAAGGTCGGAGCTGTTCGCATTGAAGTAGCCGGGCGCATACACCGTCTCGGGGCGCAGGAAGTAGAAGATGCTGAAGTTGTTGAACTGGTTGATGAAGGTGCTGATGATGACGGGCGTCGTCGCGAACAGCACGAAGGGAAGCGTCAGATACCAGAACTGCTGGAACCCGTTCGCACCGTCGAGGCGGGCGGCCTCATACATATCCTTGCTCGCGTTGGAGAGGATGCCCGTCGCAAGGAACATGACGGAGGGAATGCCGATCCACGCGCAGCAGAAGAAGCCCAAAAGCCGCAGCGACCACTTGGAGTCGTAGGAGATGATGGTGAAGGTCTCCCCCACCCATTCGAGCGCCTTGAGCTGCCCCACGATGGGCCCGCTGTCACAGAACATGAAGCAGAAGCCCGTGAGCGTGATGAAGCTCGGAATGGCATAGGCGAGCATGGGAAAGACGCGCCAAAAGCGTTTCCACTTCAAACAGCGGGCGTTGTATAAAAGCGCCAGCCCGAGGCCGCCGAAGTAGACGAGGAAGGTGGAGCCGAACCCCCACAGAATGTTCCACGCCAAGATTTTCCCCATCGTGCCGATGTACTCGCTCATCGTGAAGATGACCTTGAAACTCTGAAGGCCCGTCCAGCTCACAAGGCGGGGCGGGACGATCTCGCCGCCGTAGTCGGTGAAGGCGACGAGCGCCGTAAAGACGATGGGCATGACGTTGAACACGCACACGAAGACGAGCGGCACGGTGAGCGTCAGCACATAGAACTTCTGATTGAGAAGCGTTGAAAGGCTCTCGCGGAAGGTGCGCACGCGGTTGCCCTTTTGTATCTCGCGGACGGTGAAGATGACGTCCTTGATGTTCGCGTGGTACGCAAGCGCAAAGAAGGCGATGAAGAAGAGCGTCGTGATGCCCCACGCGAGCATGGAGACGGAGTTATCCCCCTCGATGCCCATGATGGGAACGCCCTCCGTCGTGCCGAGCGTGAAGAGACCGATGATGTTCTCCACCCCCTGAAAGATGAGGAAGAGGATGAAGCCGATCTCAAAGAGCATCAGGAGCGCGCCCTTTATAAATTGGCGGCAGAAGAGCTGCCCCAGCCCCATGAACGCGCAGCTGAGCTTCACGCGGTAGTCGGAACAGACACCCGCTTTTCCCTGTTTGACCGCCATGTTTCACCTCCTCTACGAGATATTCCCCACCGCCATTGCGGAGCGGATGTCGCTTACGAGCTTTTCAAGCGCGCCCTTGAGCGCCTCCTCCGTGGTGTAGATGGGGGTGTTCCTCGTCGTGTTGTCTGTCGCGACGTCGTTGAAGAGCGAAGAGAGCGGATCCCAGATGTACTGCGTGTCGCGCGTCGAGGGCATCATGTAGACGAGCCCCGAGGCAACGCGCTCGCTCAGCATCTCCGAGACGCCGCCGAGCTCCTCCGCAAGATCGAGGCGGGCAGGCACCGCGCCCAGCGCTTCGCACCGCCACCTCAAGTTCTCATATTCCGAGACGAACTTGACGAACGCAAGGCTCGCCTTGGGGTACTTGGTGTAGGCGCTGATGCCGAAGGCGTTGACCCCGCCCATCGTCGTCGGCGCGAAGGTCTCCCCCTCGATGTCGGTAAGTTCCTTGGTGATATCGCCGTCCGTCGGCAAACGGGGCGGCGCCACGACGACGAGGTTCTCCTCCGCCGCCGCAGTTGCCTCCGCTTCGCTCATGCCGCCGCGGACGTAGGTCGCCGCTAAATTTTCGCGGAAGGTCGTCAGCCAATCGGGGGTGCCGATGGTGCAAAACGCCGTGCCCGCGCTGTTGGTGAGGTAGGTCGCCGCCTGCGTCGTCGCGTTCTGGGAAATGCAGGTGGAGCCGAGCACACCCGCGAGGTCGCGAAAGAGATTCAGCCCCACTTCGGCGCCGTCGGCGGCAAGGCCGATGTCGTCGTGCGTCTCACCGAACACATACGCGCCGTAAGAGAGAAGGTACCCCGTGTTGAAGTACTGGTCGACGAGCGACATGTAGAGGCCGTACTTGCTCCCCGAGGAGCTCTCCTTCACCTGCTTGCTGTAGGCATAGAGGCCGTTCATCGTCTCCACCATGTCGGGAACGCCGTTTTCGTTGTCGTCCCACTCCTCTTCCCAATTTTCGGGGAGAAGGTCCTTGCGGTAGGTGAGCACGGTGCTCTGCTGCGCGACGGGCATCGCGTAGTAGAGGTCGAGCCCGTACGTCTCCAATTTATAGGCGTCCATGACGGAGGACGGGATCTCGGCAATGTCCAGCTCTTCCGTCGGAAGGGGCAGGATGTGCCCGCCCTCCGCATAGCGCATGAGCATATCGTTGGCCTGATACAGAACGTCCGGGCCGTAGCCGTCGGGGCCGTTCTGCTCGAGGTCGACGTACTGGTCCATGTTGGCGTCCACCGCCTGCACGTTGTATTCTGCGTAGCGTTCATTGAAGGCGTCGAGCACTTCCTGAAGATGCCCCGTCTCCACGGCCATCTGATTGTCGAGGACGCGGATGACGGCATTCTCCTCGATGTCGCCCTCGAATTTTGCCATGAGTTCCTCATAGGTGAAGGTGCCGCCGCCCGTCCGCTCGCCGCAGGCCGTCAACGTCAGCGCAGCGAGCGCCGCCATGAGGCAGAGTCCAAAGGTTTTTGCTTTCATACCCCTTCCTCCCGTTCGATGATGATATAGCTGCGCGCCGCAATGAAGTGCTCCTTCCCGTCCCGCAAAAGGACGGCAGGCTCTCTCTCCGCATTGACGGCGAGGGTGAGCTTCCCGCGTTCGAGAAGGAACAGCTTCCCCTCGGCATACAGCCGCGCCTCCCCGCCGATGCGCCCCTTGAGCTTGATGAGAAAGCGCACGGCGGCGTTGATCTTTTTGTTCCAATGTGTCTCGTCCCAGTCGAAGGTACGGCGGGAGTCGGGCTCATACTCGCCCTCCATGCCGATCTCCGTCCCGTAACAGATGCAGGGCATCCCGGGAAAGAAGAAGAGGACGGCAAGCGCTAAGATGAGCGAATCTTCATCCCCATTTGCGAGGGTCAGAAAGCGCTCGGTGTCGTGGCTGTCGAGAAGGTTGAGCATCATCGCGTTGACCTGATCGGTGTTGCGCATCAGAAGCTCGTTGAGCCTTCCCGCAAAGCTCTCCGCCGTACGCGTGCCCTTTGCGAAGAAGTCGATGCACGCCTTCGTAAAGGAATAGTTCATGATGCCGTCGAACTCGTCGCCTTTGAGCCACGGGGCGGCGTCGTGCCAACTCTCGCCGATGAGGACGGCCTCGGGGTCCTCCCCCTTCACCGCCTTGCGGAACTTGCGCCAGAAGTCGTGCGAGACCTCGTCCGCAACGTCCAGCCGCCAGCCGTCGATGCCCGTCTCCCTCATCCAGTGGAGCGCCACGCCGATGAGAAAGTTCTGCACCTCCTCGTTGCTCGTGTTCCACTTGGGCATATAGCTGCACGCGGCGAAACACTCGTAGTTGCAGTGTTCGGGGTCGGGGAAGTCGCCGCGGATCAGAAACCAGTCGTAATAGCGGGATGCCCTCCCCTTCTCGAGCACGTCTTGAAACTGGGCGCACTCCATGCTGCAGTGGTTGAACACGGCGTCCAAGATGACGCGGATGCCCCGCCCGTGCGCTTCACGGACGAGCGCCTTCAAGTCCTCGTCGGTGCCGAACATCGCATCGACGCGGAAATAGTCCACAGTGTCGTACTTATGATTGCTCGGGGAGGTGAACACGGGCGTTAAGTACAGCCCCGTGACGCCCAGCTTCTCCAGATAGCCCAGCTTCTCACGGATGCCCTTCAGGTCCCCGCCGAAAAAGCTCTTGGGATCGGGGATCTCTCCCCACGCCTTATTGATGTAGCCCCTGTCCTTCTCCCGATCCCCCATGCAGAAGCGGTCGACGAAGATCTGATAAAAGACCGCGCTTTCGCACCACGGCACTTCATGATGCACGTCCGCAGCGTTGATGTAGGGGTATTGGAAGAAGTTGTAGTAACTCTTTTCGTGGTCGTAATCGGCCGTCAGGCCCTCCTCCGAATAGTAGTATGCCTCTTTGCCGTCCTCGAGATAGAAGATGTACCCGATGCGCGGGTCGGGGGCGTCCACGCGTGCCGTGTAGTAGTCAAAGAGTTCATCGGAGAAGGACTTCTGCATGACGGCGGTCTTTCGCTCCTTCAGCCAGTCGTACTTGACCGCATAGATGAGCGTGACCCTCTTCATATCTCCCCTTGCCGTCCTGAGGCGGATGCGAAGCTCGCGCCCCGTATAGGCAAAGGCGTACTGTGATCCCGGAATGTGCAGGATCGCCCGTTTGTCCATGCCCGCCTCCTTATGGCAAATGTGTTATTTCACGCCGAGCGTGAGCGAACCGTCCTCCGCGACCAAGACGGTAAAGGTGTACGTTCCCGCCTTGGTGCAGAGCAGGTTGCCGCCGTTCCCCCATGCCCAATCGGAGACGATGCCCTCGGGCAAATTCTCCGCAATGGCCAATTTCGAGGTATAGGCGGGCGTATAGTAGGTGTCCGCACGGTAGGGCGCGTGCACGGCGACGGGGATGCAGAGATAGAAGTAATCGCCCTCGACGAGCTCGAGCGTCACCTCGTACTCCTTCACATAGCCCTCTGCGGGCGTTATAACTGTGAGTTCCTGCACGGTATTTCCCACGCCGAAGTTGTTGTCCGCAAACACGGACGTCTTGCCGTTATAATCGGCCTCCTCGATGGTGAGATTGCCCGTCGCGGGGTCTGTGGCCTGCGCATAGGTGAGCCTGCCGCCCAGCACCTTCCAAGTGTTGTCCGAGGTCAGAATATCCGAAGTCTTGTCCACTTCGATGGAGCCTTCGAGCGTGCCCGTATCGCTGAGCGTCACGGTGAGCGTGAAGGTATAGGTGCCGCCCTCGACGACCACGATGTTGCTGCCCATGCCGTCCGCCTTCTTGAAGGCCGCCTCGTCGCCGTTGAACTCGTCGATCTCGGTGTAGTAGAACATGGTGCCGTCCTGCGCGGAGATGCCGCCCTCCTCCTTGAGAAGGCAGTACGCGAGAAGAAACTCATCGCCCTCGGCGAGCGTCCACGTCTGCATCCATGTGCCCGTGCCGTCCGGCTCGTTCGAAGAGATCTTGAACATCTCATACGCGGAATATTGGAGACTGTTGACATTCGCGCCCCAATTCGTGCCCGCAAGCACGGACTCGGCGCTCGTCTCCGCCGCGGAATTTCCGTAGATATACCAGGTGTAGTCGGAGCGATCCACCGTCACTTCGGGGGCGTCGCCGTTGCGCACTACCGTGATGGAGCCCACGTTCTTGTCCTCGGCATCCGTTGTGAGCGTCAGGGTATAGTTGCCGCTCACCGAAACAGTGATGTTGACCTGCCCGTCGCCGAGCCCCGTGCCGGGGGCGCTCATGTACTCGTTCGCCTCAAGATACTGCCCGCCGCGCGCACCGCCGCCCGTGCTGTCGTCGGTGTTCCACACGCCGTCCTCATCCATGATGCAGAACTGGAACTGATCGCCGACATAGAGGTCGATGGTGATGGTAAATTCGTTCTTGCCCTCCGTCTTTTGGAGGATGTTGCCGTTCTCGCCCTCGATGGGCCCGCCGTTCCAGCCGATGGCGGCAAGCGGCCCGCCCGCAGACGAACTGCCCGCGATCAGCCATTGCCGCGTGTCCTCCTTGGAGGACGACCACATCGAATAGACGTTGGTATCCCGCTCGATGGCGGTGTCAAAACTCCAGTCGTGGGTGAAGTCCGCCGTCGCGAACCAGCCTTCGAAGACGAATCCCTCCTTCTCGTAGCCCTCATCCGCGGGCGTAAAGGAGGCAACTGTGCCGCCCTCCTCCACTTCCCGCTCGGCAATGACGGTCTCCCCGTCGAGGAAGGTCACCGTAAAGGTCGTCGTCTCGTCCTCCGGGTCCTTGCAGGCAGCCATGAGCCCGAACGCGAAAAAGAGCACGAACAGAAGCCCGAACACGACCCCCAGCCTCTTGCGCAATGTGTTTGCCATACCGTTTTTCCTCCTTATCCTCGCCCGCAGGCGATTTATTTAATCGGTTAAGTAAATTATAGCACACATTTCGCATCTGTCAATAGGTTTGGAAAAAATTGTCGGAAAAAATTTATTTAACCGCTTCATTCAATCAAACCCCGTTGACAATTTTATCAATTTCGGCTACAATCAAGGTATGGAAAAGCGGGAAAACGTGACGATTTCGGAAGTTGCCAAGGCGGCGGGGGTATCCTCGGCGACGGTCTCCTATGTCTTGAGCGGCAGGACGGACGTCAAAGTCGCCGATGCAACGCGCGAGAAGGTGCTCTCTATTTGCCGCGAACTCGGCTATAAGAAGGGCGCGGGAAGAGAGCGAAGCACAAAGCACACCGTCACCATCGACGACATCGCGCGCGAGGCGGGCGTCTCGACGGCCACCGTCTCCTACATCGTCAACGGCAGGACAGACGTCAAGATAAGCGAAGAGACCCGCAGAAAGGTATTGCAGATCTGCAACCTCCGCCAATACACGCCCTCCTCCGTCGCGCGGCAGCTCGCGGGGAAGAAGAACGACCTTATTGGCATCCTCGCCCCCCTTTCGGGCTCCCCCGCCCAAGCGGTGCGCACCTGCGCTCTCCTTCGAGAACTGCAGAAGGCACTCCTCCATGCAGGATACGGCACGCTGCTGCTCACCCCCGACGACCTCGCCTCCCCCCGCCGCGAGACGCCCGAGGGCATCCTCTGCATCGACCTCACCGAGGCGGAGTTCTACACGCTCAAGGAGAGCTGCTTCGTGCCCATCGTCGCCGTGGATATGATCGCGGGCGACCCGCTCTTCTTCAACGCCTATCTCGACCACGCGGCCATCCTCACCGCCGCCAAGCGCCTGACGGGAGCGGAGAGTCTCACCTGCGTCGCCCGCCCCTACCGCAACGCGCCCTGTCTCGACGACTTAAAGGCCGCCGCTGCGGGCGACAAGCTGCTGCTTGCGGAAAGCCTCCCCCTTCTCATGGAGTACGCCGCGGAGCATCCCGAGGAGAGCTATCTCTTCTTTGAGCCGCTCTTTGCGGACGTCTGTGCCCCCTCTGTAAAGAGCAAGAGCGCCGTCCTCACCGGAAACTTTGACGGCTGCAAGGGCCGCGCGAACATGACCCCCCTTCCCGTCTCCTGCAGCGAGATGGCCGAGCGCGCCGTCCGAATGCTGCAGAGCGCCATCCGCCGTGAAGAGGACGTGCCGCACACCTTCCGCCTCGCCCCCAAAATGTGAGCGGGCATCGCCCGAGGACGGCCTAACGCGTGAGCGAGTGTCGCCCGAGGACGGCCCGACTTGTAAGCCGGTATCGCCCGAGGACGGCCCGACGCCGACCCCATCAGCGTTGGCGTCTCCCATCCCCCAAACAAATGCAAAAACGGAGCAGTAAACCCTGCTCCGTCCTTTTTTATTTGACCCAGAAGACACGGCCCTCGTTGCGCGGCTTGGGCTGCGGGGGTTCGCCCTCGATGTAGCCGAGCGCGACGTGCCCGATGCCGATGTACTCTCCCTCGAGGCCAAGAGAGGCGAGAAGCGCCTTGCCGAAGGGGCGTTCGAGCTCCTCCTTCGCGCGGTGGATCCAGCACGAGCCCAGCCCCATCGCCCACGCGGCGTTGAGAAGGTTGTCCATCACGCAGCTGCCGTCGTAGACCGCATTGGGGCACGCCTTGGCCGCGACCAAGAGAATGACGGGCGCGCCGTAGAAGGGGTCGGTGTCCCTCCCCATGATGGCGGCATTCTCCGCAGAAATTTTGTCGCGCAGCTCCCTGTCCGTCACGGCGATGATGACGGGATCCTGAAGTCCCATCCCCGTGGGCGCATAGAGGCCCGCCTCGATGATCTGACGGATGACTTCCTCGGGCACTGGATCGCTCTTGAAGGAGCGGACGCTCCGCCTTGTCAGCAGTACTTTCATGGCTTCATTCATAAAATTCCTCCCTCGCCTGCAGACTTCACAGGCATTTTTCTTCCATTATAGCAGAAAAAAGCCGCCCTTTCAAGAGCGGCGGAACATTTTTTTACGGCTTTACGAGCTTTGCGACGAAAAATCCCTCGAAGAGACCGTCGGGCGCGACGCACAGCGTACCCTCCTGCGAAGGCAGCAGCGGCACTCCTTCGGGCGGCTCGAGCGGCACGAGCTTCGCTCCCTTTAAAGAGCGCACGGCGTCCTCGTTCTCCTCCCGAAGGACGGAGCACGTCGAATAGACGAGCGTCCCGCCCGATTTCAAGAGGGAAAACGCCTTGGAAAGCAACGCCCTCTGCAGCGAAACGCACTTGGAAAGCAGCTTTTCGCTCCATTTGACGGGGTGATCGGGCGAGATGGTGCCGCTCCCCGAGCAGGGTGCATCGAGCAAAATCTTGTCGAAGCGGAAATAGGGGCTCAGATTCCGCGCGTCCTCATTTAAGAGCGTCACGCGGGGCGCCCCCTGTTTTTCGACGTTATATTTGAGGCGCTCAAAACGAAACTTGTCGCGTTCGCACGCTGTGATGAGCGCACCGCCCCCCGAGAGCGCGGAAATTTCCGTCGTCTTGCCGCCCGGAGCCGCCGTCATATCGAGGATGCTCTCCCCCGATTTAGGTTCCAAAAAGAGGGGCGGCAACATGGACGAGAGGCTTTGAAGATAGATGCAGCCCTCTTGATAGAGAGCCGTCTCCTCGACGTCGCGCTCCTTCGCATTCTCCAAGATGAACGCGTCCTCATAGAAGGAAGCTTTCTTCGGGGAGAAGCGGGCAAGTTCGCTCATCACGCGCTCCTCGTCCGCCTTCAGGCGGTTGACGCGCAGCGTGACGGGGCGCTCCTTTTCAAACGCCGCGAGGATGCCGCCCGCGCCTTCGCCGTATTGCAGCTGCAATTTGCGCACGAGTGCCTCGGGAATATTCGATTTTTCCAATAGTATGTCTGACATAGTACTATGCAAAACGCCGAAAAATGCGTTTTATTCATCAAAAAAGAGCGGCCCATCCCGCAATTCGGGACGTTCCGCCCTCTTTTTATCGGATCTGGCGCTCCATCTTCTTGATGGCGGTATTCAAGCCGAACACCACCACGGAGTCGCCCGGCAGGAACCGGTCCTCGCCCGTCGGGGTGATGCGCTGATCCCCTCTGCAGATGAGCAGCACGTTGAGGTGATAGCGGTTTCTCAGGTCCATCTCCATGAGCTTTTTGGAAGGCTCCCTCCCGCTGTAGACGAGCGTCGCGACGCTCGAGGCCTCCGTCACGCGGAAGAACTGCGTCACGCCGTGATTTAAGAGCCTCCCGCAGAGGTTGTTGACGGCGAGCTCCCTCGCATCGAACACTTCATCGGCGCCGAGGCGCAGAAGGACACGCTTGGCGCTCTCCTCCTCCGCGCGCACGATGACGCGCCCCACCCCCATCTCCTTTAAGAGAACGAGGATGAGGATGGTCGCCTCGAAGTTCTTCCCGATGGCGACGATGACGCACTCGACGTCGTTGAGTTCGAGCTTCTTCAGGGTCTCCTCTTTGGTGCAGTCGCAGCAATAGGCGAGCGGGATCTGCTCCGCAATGCGGTTGACGCGCTCCTCGTCGAGGTCGATGGCGACGACGTTCGCGCCCTGTGCGCCAAGTTCCAGGCAGAGCTTGCTGCCGAAGGAGCCGAGGCCGATGACGGCAAAATCTCTCTTCATAAATTCCTCCCCGCTTTCGCGGTGTTTTATCCTGTTTTATCCGACGATGATCTCGGCGTCCACATAGCGGATCGCCTCATCTTCGCCGCGGTTCCAGTTTCTCCTCAAGACCATGAGCACGGTCATGCAGCCGAGCCGCCCGAAAAACATCGCAAGAATCAGAAGCGCCTTGCTGCCCGTCTGCAGGCTCGTCGTGATGCCCGCCGAACTCCCCACGTTCGCAAACGCCGAGACGGTCTCCAAAACGATGTGCGAGGTGGGCGTCTGCGGTTCGATGGCGGCAACGCCCGTCGAGACGGCATAGACGCAGATGAGCGTCATCACCGTGATGAGCATGGCGCGCGAAACGGTGGCCTTTGGGATCTTGCGCTGGAAGACGACGGGCTGTTTCCCGCGCATAAAGGAGACAATGGCGACGACGATGACAACGAGCGTCGTGCACTTGATGCCGCCGCCCGTCGAGGCGGGCCCCGCGCCCACGAACATCAGAAAGTCGTAGAGCATGAGTGAGGAATTTTTCCATGTCGAGAGGTCGCACACCGAGAACCCGCAGGTGCGGGCCATGGCGCTCATGAACATGGCGTCGCCGAAGGAGACGTTGCCCCACTCGGAAAGGTAGATGCCTAAGCCTCCGCCGAGCAGCAGAATGGGCGTCACGGCGAGCACGATCTTGCAGTGCGTGCTCAAATTTCGCGGGCTCTTTCTGAGGGTGACGACCTCGTTGATGACGATGTACCCGAGGCCGCCCAGCACCGTGAGGAGCGCCGTGCTCGTCAAGAGCAGCGGATTGGCGTCCCCCGCGTACTTCACCATGCTCGTGGAGCCGAACAGGTCGAACCCCGCGTTGTTGAAGGCTGACACCGCCTGAAAGAGGGAGACGAACACCAGTCTTCCGCCCGAATAGTCATTGCGAAGGGCAATGATGTTGAGGATGACGCCGAACGCCTCGATCGTGAAGGTGATGAGGAGCGCGCGCAAAAGGAAGGTGCGCACATTGAGGCGGCTCTCGCCGAGCGTCTCGCCCATCAGGAACTTTTCCTGAAGCCCCAGCTTGACGCCGAAGAGCGTCAGAACGGCCGTCATGACGGTGACAAAGCCGAGGCCGCCGATCTGGATGAGCAGCATGATGACGGTCTGCCCGAATCCCGTGAAGGTATCGATGAGGACGACGGAGGAGAGCCCCGTGATGCACACCGCACTCGTCGAGACGAACAGCGCGTCGATGAAGGCGACGCCGTTGTGCGTCGAGATGGGCAGCATCAGAAGGAGCGCCCCCACGAGGATAATGGCAAGGAAGCCCAGTAAGATGAAGAGATAGGGAAATTTCAGCTTGAAGGGCGATCGGTTGACTTTTGCGTTTTGCATATCAATAGAAGGTCGCAAGCTCCTGTTCTGGAGGATCACAGTAGTCGAGGGCGCTCGCCTTGAGGACGGGCCCCTCCTGGCCGTAGATCTTGTCGTACTCGATGTCGATGCGCGCGGTGATCTTCACCCAGTCGCGCGTCTTTAAGGGGAGCGTCGAGGCGTGCTTGACGACAACGCCGCTGTAGGTGATGTCCGCCTCGCAGCAGGTCATGATGTGCCGCCCGATAACGATGGTCCCCGGCTTCATCTTCTTGTCGACGGCGACGAGCCCCTTGAAGGAGACCACCTTGCCGTCGTACTTCTGCATCTCCTCCATCAAATCGCGATAGAAGAAGGCGTAGTCCCTGTCCTCGATCTCGATGATCTTGGCGTTGATATCGTAGGGAAGCGGGTCCTCGATCTCGTCATACTCCGCCCTGCCGCCGGGATATTCAAAGACGATCCCGGGACGGCGGGAGGCGCCGCGCACGATCTTGTGGAACTCCTCCTTGCTGAACTTGTCGTCGAAGCGGTTGAAGACCACCATGTCGGCATACGGGAGCTTGTCGTAGACGAGCTGACGCATGTTCTTGTTGTAGGCAAGGAAGGTCGTAGAGTCGAAGAAGGTCATCACCTGGGCGATGAGCCAGCCGTCTGGCATGGCATCAAAGAGGCGCTGCAGCTCCCACATGCCGTTGTACTCGAGGACAATGCGGTCGGCGCGATGCTTTGCGACGAGCGCAGCAAGGTCCTTGCCGTTGAGCTTGCTCTCGTCGATCTCCTCGACGGCGAAGTGCTCGACAGCGAAGCGGGAGGGATCGTACTCCACCTCCCCTTCCTCCGCGACGAGGAGCAACGTGCGCTCGCCCGAGTCGAAGCGCTCATCCTCCATCGTCTCCTGAATGAACGTTGTCTTACCCGATTCCAGAAAGCCTAAAAAGAGGTAGACGGGGATCTCTCTCGGTGCCATGGTTTACCCCAAAAAGAGCGTCTTGAGCTTGTCTTCCGCGAGGTGGCAGCCGATCACGCACAGCCTGCCCGTGACGGAGGGAGCGCCCTCTCTCAGATCGGGCTCGCCGGGGACGTAGTCGAAGTAGATCCAGCCGTTCTCGCCGTCCACATAGCCCTTGGCGCGGAGGATATCGCCGTATTCGCCCGAAGAGAGCGCCTCGAGCGCCTTCTCAAGCTCCTCTTTCGTGAACTTCTTGGCGGTCTCCGTGCCCCAGCTCGAAAACACTTCGTCCGCGTGGTGATGATGGTGGTGATGCTCGTGGTCGTGGCAGCACTCCCCTTCTTCATGGTCGTGGTCGTGATGGCACTCATCATGGTCGTGGTCGTGATGATGTTCGTGCTCATCATCATCGTCATGATGGTGATGGTGGCAGCACTCCCCTTCCTCATGGTCATGATCGTGATCGTCATCGTCGTGGTGATGATGGTGATGGCAGCACTCGTCCTCGTCATCGTCGTGGTGGTGCTCCTCGGCCTCTTTTGCGAGGCGCTCGAGCTCGGCGCGAAGGCTATCGCGCTGCTCCATGGCGGCGAGCAGTTCCTTGCCGTCCAGCTTCTCCCACTCCGTCGTGACGATGGTAGCCTGCGTGTGTTCGCGAAGGAGCGACACCGCCTCGTCCAGCTTCTCGTGCGGGCAGGCCGTGTGCGAGAGAATGATGCAGCTTGCGTTCTCCACCTGATCGAGGAAGAACTCGCCGAAGTTCTTGAGATACATCTTGCACTTCTTGGCGTCGACGACGGTGCAGAAGGCGTTGAGTTCGGAATGCTCGAGCCCCGCACGCTGCACGGCGCGGATGACGTCGGAGAGCTTCCCCACGCCCGAAGGCTCGATGACGATGCGGTCGGGCGCGAACTTGCCCTCCACTTCCTTCAAAGCCTTGGCGAAGTCGCCCACGAGCGAGCAGCAGATGCAGCCCGAGTTCATCTCGGTGATCTCGATGCCCGCGTCCTTGAGAAAGCCGCCGTCCACGCCGATCTCACCAAACTCATTCTCGATGAGCACGACCTTCTCGCCCGTGTAGGCTTCCTTGATGAGCTTCTTGATGAGCGTCGTCTTGCCGGCGCCCAAAAACCCTGAAATAATGTCAATTTTCGTCATAACAAAATGCCGGTCCTTTTATTTGAACGGGTGCGTTTCCCTTCAGAACGCCCAGTTGCCGTCCTTGAAGACGGGAACGCGCTCGCCGTTCTTCGTGATGCCGATAATTTCCAGATCCTTCGCGCCGATCATGAAGTCGACGTGGATCATGGAATCGTTGATGCCCTTCTCGTGGATCTCCTCCTTCGTCATGCTCTCGAAGCCCTTGAGGGTGTTGTCGAACCCCCTGCCGAGCGCCAAATGGCAGCTCGCGTTCTCGTCGAAGAGCGTGTTGTAATAGAGGATGCCCTGATTGTTGATGGGCGAATCGTACGCGATGAGCGCGCACTCGCCGAGCTTTGCGGCGCCCTCGTCCATTGCGATCATCTTCTCGAGGAGGTGCTGGTTCTTCTCCGCCTTGACCTCGACGACCTTGCCGCCCTCGAAGCGCACGGAGAAGTTCTCGATGAGCTCGCCCTGATAGGAGAGCGGCTTGGTGGAGTAGACGATGCCCTCCGCCTCCCCTGCCTTGGGCGAGATGAAGATCTCCTCCGAGGGGATATTGGGGTTGAAGTAGCGGCCCTGCACGGTCTCTTCGCCGCCGCCCATGAAGACGGAATCGGGAATGAGCCCCACCTTGAAGTCGGTGCCGTTGGAGGAGTGGTACTCGAGCGAGACGAGGCCAAGGCGGTTGAGATAGTCGCAGCGTGCCGCAAGCGCATCGTTGTGGCGCGCCCACTCGCGCACGGGATCGGGCCCGTCCGCACGGGAGGCCTTTAAGATATACTCCCACAGCTTCTCGACGGCCGTGTTGACCATGAGATCGGGGAACACCTTCTTCGCCCATGCCTTGCTCGGCACGGCGGCGATGCACCACTGGTACTTGCACTCCATGCGGTCGCGGTAAGGCTTGGTGACCGAAGTGCGCGCCGAACGCACGGCCGTGAACTTCTCCTGATCGATGCCCTTGAGCCCGTCCGGATCGGACGACTCCAAAAGGAGCATGGCGGGAAGCTCGGTCGCCTGCCATTCGAGCTTCTCGGTCTCCCACTTTAAAAGCTCTGCGAGCTTCTTCTCGTCAGCGTACTTATAGTTGACCTTGGTGAGGGGCTGATAGCTCCACTCGACGGTAACTCTGCCCGCACCTGCGCGGTAGAGTTCCTCGACGACCATCTCCACGAATTCGGGCTGATCAAGGTCTGCCTGCACGATGACCCACTGCCCCTTCTTGACGTTGATGCCCGCCTTGGCGAGCAGCTTTGCATAGCGCTTGAGTTGCAATTTATTCATACGAACCTCCGTTTGTGTCCACTACAATTTCGTCCATTATACACCATTTCAAGGAAAGCGTCAATCTTTTCACCCAAGGTAGCGAAAGACGCGGCAATTTTCGCCGCGCCCTCGCTTTAGGTGAGATAAAGAATGACTTGATGGGTCTGCAAACTTTTTTGTACGTCGATGACGCGCTGGTTGGAGGACCCGCGGAACACGAGTCGGATGTCCTTGAGCTCCTCCTCGAACTTGCCGTCCACGAGGACGTCTAAAAGCGAGATGAGCTCTCTCGTCACTTCCGTCTGCGCGTGCGGCTCCAAGAGCGTGCCGTCGTCATAAGTATAGCCCGTGAACGCCCAGATGTCCTTTTTCGGGAAGCGCTCTTTGACCTTCTTCACGAAGGGAAGAAGCGCGCGCTGGTTCTCGGGCTCGAACGGGTCGCCGCCGAGCAGCGTCAGCCCGCGGATATAGGAGGGCGAAAGCGCTTGAAGCACTTCCTCCTCCGCCGCCGCGTCGAAGGGTTTGCCGTAAGAGAAATCCCAGGCGATCTCGTTGAAGCACCCCTTGCAGTGACGCCTGCACCCCGAGACGAAGAGGGAGACTCTTACCCCCTCTCCGTTGGCGATGTCCGTCTTTTTGAGCTCTGCGTAGTTCATCAGAGGTGGAGCACCCTGTCGCGGATCTCCTGCGTCCTGCCCTGGTTCCAGAACTGCGTCCCGATATAGCCGCACGTCCTTCTCGCGACGTTCATCTTGCTCTGATCGCGGTTATGGCAGTGCGGGCACTCCCAAATGAGCTTGCCGTCCTCTTCGACGATCTGGATCTCCCCGTCGTAGCCGCACACCTGGCAGTAGTCGCTCTTGGTGTTGAGCTCGGCATACATGATGTTGTCGTAGATATACTGCATGACGGCGAGGACCGCGGGAATGTTGTTCTGCATATTGGGCACCTCGATATACGAGATGGCACCGCCCGGCGAGAGCTGCTGGAACTCGCTCTCGAACTTGAGCTTGGTGAACGCGTCGATCTTCTCGGTGACGTGCACGTGGTAGCTGTTGGTGATATAGTTTTTGTCCGTCACGCCCGGGATGATGCCGAAGCGCTTTTGGAGACACTTGCTGAACTTATAGGTCGTGCTCTCGAGCGGCGTGCCGTAGAGCGAGAAGTCGATGTTGTGCTCCTTCTTCCACTCCTTGCACTTGTCGTTCATGTGCTGCATGACGGAGAGCGCGAAGGGCTTTGCCTCCTCGTCGGTATGCGACTTGCCCGTCATGTACTTGACGCACTCGTAGAGGCCCGCATAGCCGAGGGAAATCGTCGAATAGCCGCCGTAAAGGAGCTTGTCGATGGTCTCGCCCTTCTTGAGGCGGGCGAGCGCGCCGTACTGCCAAAGGATGGGCGCCGCGTCCGAAAGCGTGCCCTTCAAACGGTTGTGGCGGTACATGAGCGCGCGGTGGCAGAGCTCGAGACGTTCGTCGAAGATCTGCCAGAACTTGTCCATGTTCTTCTCGGAAGAGAGCGCCACGTCGACGAGGTTGATGGTGACGACGCCCTGATTGAAGCGGCCGTAGTACTTGGGCTTGCCGTTCTCGTCCACATACGGGGTGAGGAAGCTGCGGCAGCCCATGCAGGTATAGCAATGGCCCTCACCGTTCTTGTCGATCTTATACTCGAGCATCTTCTTCTCGGAGATGTAATCGGGCACCATGCGCTTAGCGGTGCACTTGGCGGCGAGCTCGGTCAAATACCAATACTTGCTGCCCTCGCGCACGTTGTCCTCCTCGAGGACGTAGATAAGCTTGGGGAAGGCGGGGGTCACCCACACGCCCGACTCGTTCTTGACGCCCTGGATGCGCTGGTTGAGGGTCTCCTCGATGATGAGGGCAAGGTCCGCGCGCTCCTGTTCGCTGCGCGCCTCGCCGAGGTACATGAACACGGTGACGAAGGGCGCCTGCCCGTTGGTGGTGAGCAGCGTGACGACCTGATACTGAATGGTCTGGATGCCCTTCTTGATCTCCTCGCGCAGCCGCTTTTCGGCGATGCGGGCGATGGCGTCCTCATCGGACGAGCCCACCGTTGCGAGCTCCTCCTTGACCTCCTTCCGGATCTTCTGACGGCTGACGTCCACGAAGGGCGCGAGGTGCGTCAAAGAAATGCTCTGCCCGCCGTACTGGTTGGAGGCGACCTGCGCGATGATCTGCGTCGCGATGTTGCACGCCGTCGAGAAGGAATGGGGTTTCTCGATGAACGTCCCCGAGATGACGGTGCCGTTCTGCAGCATGTCCTCGAGGTTGACGAGGTCGCAGTTGTGCATGTGCTGGGCGAAGTAGTCCGCATCGTGGAAGTGGATGAGGCCCTCGTCGTGCGCCGCCACGATGTCGGGCGGGAGCAGGATACGGCGCGTGAGGTCCTTACTGACCTCGCCCGCCATGTAGTCGCGCTGCACCGAATTGACGGTGGGATTCTTGTTGGAGTTCTCCTGCTTGACTTCCTCGTTGTTGCACTCGATGAGCGTCAAGATCTGCGCATCCGTCGTGTTGGCGCGGCGGACGAGCGCACGCGTATAGCGGTAAGTGATGTACTTGCGCGCCACGGCGAACGCCTTCTCGTTCATGATCTGGTTCTCGACGAAGTCCTGGATCTCCTCGACGTTGACCGCGCGGTTGAGATCGTTCGCAAGGGCCGTGACCTTCTTGCAGATCTTGTCGATCTGCTCTTCGGTGAGGCGGTTCTCCTCACTCACTTCGTTGTTTGCCTTGCGCACGGCGTTGGCGATCTTATTGACGTCGAATGCGACTTCCGTTCCGTTTCTCTTGATGATCTTCATATCCTCGGAGCCTTCCTTCCCGGGGCGCGCTCATGTGCCGCCTCGGCCGTTTTTCCCTTCTTCGGAACGCCCCGTTTCTCCGTCCTTCCCCCCTTTGAAAAGATCGGCACAAAAACCGCGAAAGCGTCCCTTCCTCAGAAGGAACGCTTTCATCATACCACGATCTTTCCCCTTTGTCAAGGGTTTCCCCCCATATTTATGGAAAATTTTTCCATAAGACCACAAGATGTAGTGTTTTGCATCGCTTACGCCGTGAACATTCGCCCGTGAAACAGAGAGCGCACATTGTTCCGCAGACGTTCGCGCGACGACATCTTGTATGCAGCTTTAAAATTCGGTGACGAGAAGGTTGCGATAGATCTCCTCGTACTTCTCCTTCGTGAAGGAGATGGTGCCGAAGGTGGTGACCGTCGCAGTGCCCGCCGCGACACCCGCGCGCAAGATCTCGGGAAGGTCTGCCCCCTCCTGCATCTTGACGGCCGCCGCCGCGACCATGCCGTCGCCCGCGCCCACCGTGGAGTTGACCGCAACGTTGATGCTGCGGCAGTAGTAGTTCTTGCTGCCGTCCGTGATGACGGCGCCGTCCTTGCCGAGCGAGAGGAGCACCGCCTTCGCGCCGCGGTCGAGGATCTCGCGGCAGCCCGCGAGCATGTCGTCCTTGTCTTTGAACTCGCGGCCCAGCGTCTCCTGCAATTCCTCGAGGTTGGGCTTGACGAGGTCGACCTCCGCTTCGAGCGCCGAGAAGAGCTTCGCACCCTCGGTGTCGACGATCTTCAAGGAGTTGGGATCGACGGTCTTGACGAGGTCGCGGTAGTACGCGGGATCGACGCCGCGGGGCAGGCTCCCCGCAATGACCGTGACGTTGGCGCGCGACGAGAGGTTGCGCACCATCGAGAGAAGTTCGACGAGCTTCTCCGTCGAGACGTGCTCGCCGATGTCGTTGATCTCGGTGAGCATGGAGCGCTTGTCGATGAACTTATAGTTCTCGCGCACGCGCCCGCCGTTCCAGACGAAGGCGAACGGCACACCCTCTTTGTCGAGCGCCTGTTCGAACATGACGCCGTTCTCGTTGTACATGAACCCCGTCGCATACGCTTCCGCCCCGAGGCGGGAGACGCCGATCGCGACGTTGATCGCCTTGCCCGTGAAGGAGAACGTCTTGCTCTTGACGAGGTTGACCTTCCCGATGTTGAGCTGATCGAGCTCGATCGTGACGTCGACGCTCGGGCTGATGCAAACTGTTAATATCATAGGACCCCCTTCTGCCGCCCGCGCCAAAGATACACTCGCGGACGGAGAACGAAAACGCGGCCAAAGGCCTTGTCCCCGCATTACAGTCATTATAGTACATTCCGCGAAAAATTTCAATAGGAAGAGGCAAAATATTTGCCGTCAAATGATAAATTTTGTAAACAAAAGGCCCGCCTTTTGGGGCGAGCCATGAAAATATACAAAAATATACAAATTCCGCGCGCTCACATGGAGATCATCTGCAGCGTCTCATAGAGTTCGTAGTTGAACTTCTTCTTCATGGAGACGGCCTCGATGATGTCCATATCGATGATCTCGTTGCGGTGGATGCCGACGACGCGGTTGCCGATGCCGTCCTTGAGAAGCCGCACCGCCTTGTTGCCGAACTGCGCTGCGAGCATGCGGTCCGCCATCGAGGGCGAGCCGCCGCGCTGGATATGGCCGATGGTCGTGGAGCGCACCGAGTAGGTAGTGTTCTCCTGCAGCTGCTTTGCAAATTCCTCCGCGCTGATGGCGCCCTCCGCGACGACGATGATGTTGGAGTGCTTGCCGTTGGCGCGCGAGCGGTTGATGCGCATGACGATGTCGTCCATGTCGTAGGCGATCTCGGGGACGATGATGATCTCTGCGCCCGAGGTGATGCCCGCATACAGGGCGATGTCGCCGCAGTGGCGGCCCATGACCTCGACGACGGAGATGCGCTCGTGCGAGTTCATCGTGTCGCGCAGCTTATTGATGACTTCGAGACAGGTATTGACAGCCGTATCGAAGCCAAGGGTATAGTCGGTGTATTCGAGGTCGTTGTCGATGGTTCCGGGGATGCCGATCGTGGGGATGCCGTAGTTCTCGGTGAGCGCCTTCGCCCCGCGGAAGGAACCGTCGCCGCCGATGACGACGAGGCCCTCGATGCCGTGGCGTTCGAGCGTCTTGACCGCCTTCTTCTGGCCGTCCTGCGTGAGCATTTCCAAACAGCGAGCCGTGCGCAGCTTGGTGCCGCCGCGCTGGACGATGTCCGAGACGCTGCGCATCTCCATGGGCATCATGGTATCCTCGATGAGCCCCGCATAGCCGCGCTCGATGCCGTACACCTCCATGCCGAAATAGATGGCCGTGCGCACGACGGCGCGGATGGCCGCGTTCATGCCGGGCGCGTCGCCGCCGCTCGTCAAAAGTCCGATCCTCTTCATTCTACGATCCTCCGTATAGTATCTTTCACTCTATCCCCCGCCATATTATAGCATTTCCTTTTCGAAAAGAAAAGAATTTTCACGCGCTTTTTCGCGCGGCGGGGGCAAATTTTACACGAGTTTGATGGCCGCCTCGGGCAAAAACGTCCTCAGTTCCGCCATGAGCGCCCGCGTCAGCCGCACGGGATATTCATACCGCTTGCCGCCGTGCAGCACTTTTGCGGGAGTCTCCCCCGCGTATCCCTCGAGGGTATCCAAAAGCTCGGTAAAATCCTCCTCGGGAAGGTTCCGCGCGTCCAGCCACAACACCTTCTCGTCGGAAGAGCCCGTCTTCGCCCGCGGCGCCTCCTTGGGCTTTTCCTCGGGAGGGACGAACTCCTCGATCTTGTCCGCGATGATGACGGGCGCCTTGTCGGGCGAGATGTCGAGTTTCCCCGTCACGCGGACGACGGCGTCCGCCTTCAAAAAGTGCCTTGCGCGGTCGTAGATGCGCGGGAAGGCGACGCAGTCGATGGAGCCGTAGAGGTCCTCGAAGGTGACGAACGCCATCGTCGCGCCCGCGCGGGTGTTGATCTTCTTGACGCCCGCGATGAGCCCGCCGAAATTGACCTGCATGCCGTTCTCGACGTTTTCATACGTCCTCTCCCCCGTCTCCTCGTCTTCCTCGTAGTCGGCGAGAAGCCCGCAGTTGAAGTTGGCGTCGCGGAAGTAGCGCGCGAACGGCTCGAAGGGGTGCCCCGAAACGTACACGCCGAGCACGGACTTCTCCTTGGAGAGAAGGTCCTCCGAAGGCCATTCGGGAATGTCGGGATAGTTGGCCTCGGGGGTCTCCTCCTTGATGAGCGTGCCGAACAGCGAGAGCTGCGCGCCGCTCTTCTGCTTGTCCATGCCCGCGATGCGGTGCATGAGTTCCTCATAGACGGCCGCGTACTGCGAACGGTGGTAGCCGAAGCTGTCGAACGCGCCGCCCAAGATGAGGCTCTCCACCATGCGCTTGTTGACGTACTTCGTGCAGCGCATCAGAAAGTCGGGGAAGTCCTTGAAGGGGCCGTTCTCATCGCGCTCCTTGATGACCTCCTCCATCGCCGAGATGCCCACGCCGCGCAGGGCGCACAGGCCGAAGCGCAGGCCGTCCCCCTGCACCGAGAAGAACGCCTTGGAGCGGTTGACGTCGGGCGGGTACACCGCGATGTGCTTCTCCTTCATGTAGACGACGTACTTGGCGATCTCCTCGATCTTGTCGATGCGGTTGTTGAGAACGCCCGCCAAAAACTCCTTCGGATAGTACGCCTTGAGGTAGGCCGTCTGATAGGTGACGACGGCGTAGGCCGCGGCGTGCGACTTGTTGAAGGCGTAGGACGCGAAGCTCTCCATCTTGGCGAAGAGCTCGGCGCTCACTTCGGGCGGGATGCCCTTGGAAATGCACCCCGTGATGTTGCCGCCCTTGTCGATGTCGCCGTAGATGAACTTGTCCTTCTGCGCCATGAGTTCGGAGCGGTGCTTCTTTGCCATGGCGCGGCGCACGAGGTCTGCCTGCCCCAGCGAGTATCCCGCGAGGTTCTGGAAGATCTGCATGACCTGCTCCTGATAGATGATGACGCCGAACGTCTTTTCAAGGATGGGCTTGAGCATGGGCGTGAGGTATTGAATGTGCTCGGGGTCCGCCCTGTTCTTGAGGTACTCGGGAATGAAGTCCATCGGCCCCGGGCGATACAGCGAGATGCCCGCGATGAGGTCCTCAAGGCAGTTGGGCTGCAGCTGCTTCATGAACTTCTTCATGCCGCCCTGCTCGAGCTGGAACACGGCGTCCGTATCCCCTTCGGAGATGAGCTGGTACGCCTTGGGGTCGTCGCACGCCTGATTGAACTCCACCGTCTCGCCCGTGTCCTCTTTGATGTAGTCGAGCGTCTTTTTGATATCGGTGAGCGTCGTGAGCGCGAGGAAGTCCATCTTGAGCATACCGATGGACTCCACCTCCTTCATGTCGAACTGGGTGGTGATGTCCTCGCCGTTGCGCGAGAGCGGCACGTTATCGGCGATCTTCTTGCGGCAGATGACGACGCCCGCGGCGTGCATGCCCGTCTGACGGGGCATGCCTTCGAGCTTGAGACCCATGTCGATGACGCGCTTCAAGGTCGGGTCGCTCTCGTAGAGGTCGATGAACTCCTGATTGCGCTTGCTCTCCTGATCGGCGAGCTTCTTCACCGCCTCGTCGTGCTTGTCCTGATCCCCCTCCGTCTCGATGACGGCCTTCCTGCACTTTTCAAGATTGAGGCCGAGAAGTTCGCGAATGGTGGACTTGCCGTCCATGAGCTTGGTGACGCGGTCGGTCTCGGCGTAGGGAACGCGCATGACGCGCCCCACGTCCTTGATGACGGCGCGCGAAGCGAGCGTGCCGAAGGTGACGATCTGCGCGACGTTCTCGGGGTGATAGCGCTGCCGCACATAGGCGATGGTCTCCTCGCGGCGGGCCGTGCAGAAGTCGACGTCGAAGTCGGGCATGGAGACACGGTCGGGGTTCAGGAAGCGCTCGAAGAGAAGGTCATATCTGAGCGGGTCGACGCTCGTGATGCCGATGGCGTACGCGACGATGCTGCCGACGCCCGAGCCGCGCCCGGGGCCGACGGGGATATCGTGCAGACGCGACCAGTTGATGTAGTCCCACACGATGAGGAAGTAGTCGGCAAAGCCCATCTTGATGATGATGGAGAGCTCGTACTCGGCGCGCTTCTTGATCTCGTCCGTGATGACGGGATAGCGCTTGGGAAGCCCCTCCCACGTGAGGCGGGTGAGGTATTCGGGCGAGGGCGTGCCGTCATCCGCCGTGTAGAGCGGAATGAGCGACTTATCGTAGACGGGGTTTCCGTCGGGCTTCAAGTTGAAGGGCGTGTCGGTGTCCGAGACCTTGTTGGCGATGGCGCGCGTGTTGGAGATGGCCTCGGGAAGGTCGGGAAAGAGCGCCGCCATCTCGTCGCCCGACTTCATATAGAACTCGTGCGTCTGCATGCGCATGCGGTCGGGATCGTCCAGCGTCTTCTTCATCTGAATACACATCAGCGTATCCTGCATCTCCCAGTCCTCCTTGTGGAGGTAGTGCACGTCGTTGGTGGCGACGAGCGGGATGCCCGTCTCGCGGGAGATGCGCACGATGAGCGGCAAGATCTGCTTCTGCTCGGGAATGCCGTGGTCCTGAATTTCGAGGTAGAAGTCCTCGCCGTAGATCTCCTTCATCTGAAGTGCGAACGCCTTCGCTCCCTCGTAGTCCCCCTTCATGAGGAGGCGCGGGAGCCTGCCCGCAAGACATGCCGACAGGCAGATGACCCCGTCCGCGTGGTCCTTGAGAACATTATAATCGATGCGCGGACGGTAGTAGAATCCGTCCACGAAGGCGAGGGAGTCCATCTGCACGAGGTTGATGTACCCCGCCTTGTTCTTGGCAAGTAAGATGAGGTGATCGGCGTGCTGGTCCTTCTTGACGCGGTAGTCGTCCGTCACATAGAACTCGCACCCGATGATATACTTGATGCCCTTCTTCTTGCACGCCTCGGCAAAGCGCAGGGAGGTATACATATTGCCGTGGTCGGTGACGGCGACGGCGTCGATGCCGTTCTTGACGCAGTGGTCGACGAGCTCCTTCACCTTCACCGCCCCGTCGAGGAGACTGTATTCGGTATGCAGATGCAGATGGACGAAATCGGTCATGCTTGTTCCTCCGTGCTTTTGTAAAGTTCCATGAGCTTGCGAAAGCGGTGATTTAGGCAGCTCTTGGAGACCCCCAGCCGCCCCGCAAGCTCCTGGAGCGACTCGGTGGGATGTTCGACGCGGCACTTCGCCGCCTCCTTGAGCTGCTCGGGCAGGCTCTCAAAGACGCCCTTTTCATACAGCTCGCGGAAGGCCTTGAGCTGCGTGACGCTCGCGATGGCGGTGCGGTCGGTGTTGCGGGCGTAGCAGTTGGAGACGCGGTTGGAGTTGTTGCGCTCCTGCCGCTCCGCCGCGATGTCCGCAAGTTTCTTGAGCGCCCCCTCCGCCCCGACGACGGAGCAGAAGTCGGAGAGCATGTCCCCGCTCTTGAGATAGACGAGCGTGCGCTCTCCCCGCCTCGTCGTCTTGCCTAAAAGGTCAAATTGAAGCAGGAACTCGGTGAACGCCTCCGCATCCCTCGCGCGGGGAAAGACGAATTCGAGGTGATAGCCCGTCCGCGTCCCCGCTTGGGGCACGGTGCAGCTCCCGCCGCCCAAAAATGCCGCTTTTAAGGCAGAGAGCGCGCAGCACTCCCGCTCAGAGGCGCGCACGAATGCGGAGCCGTCCAAAAGCCCCGTCTCGCTTGCGATGCGCCCCGCCCCCTCTCCCGCATAGGAGAAGGTGAGCCTGTCCCGCTCGCGCTTGGGGTCGAAGGCGGCCTCCTTGAGCTCGAACCGCACCTCAAAGACGCTCTCCGCCAGCGCCAAAAAGATGGCCGTGAGCCGTTCGTTCTCGCTCACGAACTCGATGCTGCCCTCGTGAAAGCTCCCGCAGGTCGCGAGCAGCGCGGAAAACGCCGCCTTCTTGCAGCAGGGCTTCTGAGGGGGAGCAGCGAACAGCTCCCGTTTGACTTCCGAAGTAAAATTTGCCATAGTCAGTGCGTCCGCTTGTACTCTGCGAGGCGGAAGCGCGGCACTCTCCCGTCGATGTTATAGATCTGCGTGAGCGGCACCCCCACCCGCCTGATCTGTTCCTCGGCGAGGGCGATGTCCCCGATGCGCCCCGGGGAATGGGCGTCCGAATTGACGACGAACTTCACCCCCGTCGCGGCGGCCTCTGCAAGCTCCTCGTCCGTGAAGTGCGTCTTCTTGCCGCTGATCTCGAGATATGTACCATAGTCGCGGCAGCACTTGGCGACCTCCTTGACGTCCGCAAAGCAGTGGTAGTTGAGGTGCGTCAGAATGTCGATGGGGTTATTCTCGATGGCGAGGACGAACGCCCGCGTCGTCTCGCGGAAGATGCGCTCACTAGGCTTGATGCCCGCACGGTAGCGGAAGGCCTCCCAGCCGCCCTCCCAAAAGGAGGAAAAGTCACGGTACTTGACGACGGGGTGGAATCCGACGAGATAGACGTCGAAGTCGTCGTAGTCCGCCTCGGTGAGCTCGCACGCCCCGTCGAGACTCAAGATGTTCTCCTCGATGCCGCGCAGCACGGGAAGGCCGGTCTGTCTGCCCGCCTCGTCGATGTCGGAAAAGTACTGCTCCTTCTCCTTCCGCTTGACGCCGAAGATGACGTGCGAATAGCCGTGGTCGGTGATGGCGATGCCTTTGAGGCCCCGCTCCTTGGCCGCGAGCGCGTTCTCGAGCGCAGTCGATTTCCCGTCCGAATATTTGGTGTGGGTATGATAGTCAAATGTCAGCTGCATTGTTTCCTTCTCGGGCTCCCCGGTATGGCGGTCACGGGAGCCTTCGTATCTCTTCTCGAAGCAAAATGCCCCTCTCTTCATATACGCGTCTCTTGACGAGGGCGATGAGCGCGGAAATCTCCGAGGACGTCGCCCCCTCGTTGATAATAAAGTTGGCGTGAAGTTCGCTCACCCTCGCCCCGCCGACGGACGCCCCCTTGAGGCCGCACCCGTCGATGAGCGCCCCCGCGCTCCTTCCTTCGGGGTTGACGAACACGCACCCCATGCTCCTGCCCTTGGGGAGCGATGAGCGCTTCAGACGGAAGTAGCACCGCCTCCGCGCAATTTCCTCGGGAAAGCTCTTTTTGAGGCGCAGTTTGACGGAAACGACGGCGAGACGCTCTTGCAGGAAGATGCTGTCCTTCTCCGAAAAACGGCACTCTTTGTTCGTGAGCACGAACGTCCTCCCCGCCTCCGCGCAGGTGACGCTCTCGACGAGGTCGCCGATGTGCCCCTCCTTCACGCCCGCGTTCATGGCGGCGCCGCCCCCGACGGTCATGGGGATGCCCGTCAGAAACTCCGCGCCCGCGAGCGTCCGCGCCTCCAGCTCCTTCAAGAGCCGCCCGCCCGTCACGCCCGCACCGATGCGCACCGCCGTCCTCTCTGCCTGAAATTCCTGCATGCGGGAAAAGCGGATGACGACGCCGTCGAAGAGGCCGTCCTGCGGCAGCACGTTGGCACCCGCCCCCAAAAAGCAGCAGGGAATGTGCTCCCGCTTCAAAAAATCCATGAGAAGGGCCAGCTCTTCCCCGTCTTTCGGGGATGCCCACGCCGCCGCGGTCCCGCCGCAGCCGATCGTGGTGTGCCGCGCAAAGTCAAAATATTCTCCCGCCTGAAGGCGCGGAAAACGCTCTTTCAAACACAAGTGGAGCGTCAAATACTGTCTCTCCTTATTTTACCACATTTCGCGTCTGATTTCAAATACTTTTCAGGTATTTCTCAACATCTTCCCCCGACCGCGCCGCGTGCGCCAATTTGTCGAGCGCCTCCTCCGAGGAAAACACGCTCACCGTGCGCTCCGCTTTTTTCTCGGGCGGGGACATGCCGATCTCATTGAGCCGCCCCTGCGTCTCAGGCGAGAGCAGCGCCTCGACGAACGCCATCGCCTCCTCCCGCTTCTCCGCGGAGAGGATCCCGACGTACTGATATAGGTCGTTGTATTCTTGAAGGGGACGCGCCTCCACGCTCACGCCGCGCGCCGAAAAGCGGCAGATATCCCGCTGCGTGCCGAGAAGATAGCGGTATTTCCCGCTCAAAAACCCCGTGTAGGCCGCAATGCTCTCGACTTCCTCCCCCTCGACGCCATGAAGGCGCGCTGCCACGCACGAAAGATTCTCCCCGCCGACGGAGACGGCCGTCCCGCCCTCCCCCTCGAAATCGGTGAGCGAAAAGAGATAGTACCCGCCCATGCACCACGGAACGGCGAGCGTCTCGCCCCCGAGGCTCCCGCCCGCAGAGGAATACGGCAGGGGCAGCAGCCGCTCGGTGAATTCGGCAAGGCCGATGCCGAAGGAGAGAACATCGGGGCAATCTCCCTCCTCAAAGGCCGCTTTCGCCCCCTCGAGGGTATAGCTCGTGACGAGGTAATATGCCTCCTCCCCCTGCAGCGAGCGGGCGACGCTTTGCAAAAAAGACGTGCGCGAGCCCTTCCCGCCCTCAAAGGTATCCACGTTCCACACCCGCACCACGGTGCGCGCCGCAGCCTCGCCCCTCTCCCCGGGGAGAAGGACGATGACGAGCGCGACGAGCAAAACCGCCCATGCCGCCCCGCGCCGCAAGATACGCCAAACTTTCATCCTTTCATTGTATGATGCGCCCCTCGGCAAAATACCCCCGAGCCGCGCCCGTTCCCCCGAAGCCTCCTTCAAAAGCACAAAAAAAAACAGGCCCGCTCCCGAAGAAGAAGGCCCCGCCCGCCGAGACGGGCTCTATAAAAAAGCGTTTCCGCTGTGACAGCAGTTTGTGCAGCTATCCAAAAGCTATACATCGTTTTGCAACCGAGCCGCCCGTCCATCGCCCGCGCCAAACGCAACCGCTCGAGCCCGCTCCACCTGCCATTTCACCGCCCGTGCCCCACAAAAAAAGCCCCTTGACGGGGCAAAACGTTATCTTCTCTTCTGGTAGCTGTCGCAGCAAGTGCAGTGCTGAGCATCGCAGGTGTTGCCGACGTGGATAGTCTCCAGCTCGCAGTGGCAGCCGTCCACGTTGAACTTGCACTCCGAAACGCCGCACGAAACGCCGCAGTTGATCATATTGCGATCCATAATTCACCTCCTACAAACGTTACTATGCGCAAAAGCCGAAAAATTATCAAAAACCCCGTTGACAAAGCCCCCGCACTTTGATAAAATATATCAAAAGGAGAACGATCATGAAAGTTATTTTGAAAGCAGATGTAAAGGGCACCGGCAAAAAAGGCGACCTTGTAGAAGTTTCCGACGGTTACGCGCGCAATTTCCTCCTCAAGAAGGGACTTGCGGACGTTGCGACATCGAGCGGCATCAACGAGATCACGCAGCGCCGCATCGCCGAGGAATATCACCGCGCCGAGTACGTCAAGGCGCAGAAGGAGCTCGCCGCAAAGCTCAACGGCCAGGAAGTCACCGTCGCCATCAAGGCGGGCGAGAACGGCAGGGTGTTCGGCTCCGTCACGACCGCGCACATCGCCTCCGCCCTTGCGGGTGCGGGCTACGACATCGACAAGAAGAAAATTTCCTTGAAGGAGAACATCAAGAACATCGGCGATTTCGAGGCCGAGGTGCGCCTCATGGAGGGCGTCGTCTCCAAGATCAAGGTGAAGGTCGTCGCGGAATAAGCCCGCGCGAACCCCGCAAGTACACACGAGCGGCGGAGATTTTCTCCGCCGTTTTTTGCTGCCGTTTTTAGATAAAAGAAGGGCGCTCCCACGTTGGGAACGCCCTATTTTGCGTATTATGTCACGCATAGTACTATGCAAAACGCCGAAAAACGCGTTTTATTCAAGTACTATCTTGAAATTTAGGGAAGCTGGATCTCGTAGAGCTCCTTGGGCGGGATCTTGTTGGTGGAATCCTGCACGAACTTCTGCACGGCCTGAGCGCCCTTCTCGACGGGGATATTCACGCCTGCACCCGCGACACAGCCGCCGAAGCAGCCCATGCCCTCGATGAGGCAGCCGTTCTTCTTGCCCGCCTTTGCAAGCATGAGCATCTTCTTGCACTCCACGAGCCCTTCCGCGTGTTCGATCTTGACCTCGACGCCGGGGTAGTACTCGCGCACGCACTGCTCGATGGCGGACGCAACACCTCCCGCAACGGCGTATCCCCTGCCCGCGCCCGAAGCGTCGTGGATGGGATCCTCCTTGGTGTAGGTGTTGAAGTCGATGCCCGCAGCCTCGAAGATGGCGGCAAGCTCCTCGAACGTAATGACGAAGTCGACGTCGGAGCGCACCGTCCTTCTCATCGCCTCGAGTTTCTTCGCAGCGCAGGGGCCGATGAAGATGACGCGCGCGTTTGGCATCTTCTGCTTGACGGAACGCGCCGTTGCCACCATGGGCGTGAGGGCGCTCGAGACCTTGTCCACCATGTCGGGGAACTGCGTCTTTGCGAGCATGCTCCACGCGGGGCAGCAGGAGGTGAGAAGGAAGGGAAGTTTGCCCGTCACGACCTCCGTCGCATAGTGATGCGCCTCGGTGGAAGCGCCCACGTCCGCGCCGTGCGCGACCTCAAACACCTCCTTGAAGCCGAGGTCCTTGAGGGCGGCCTTGATGCGCCAGAGCGTCGCCTTGGGGCCGAACTGCCCGACGATGGCGGGCGCGACGATCGCAACGACGTTGTCCCCTCTCCGAATGGCGCGGCCGAGCTGGAAGATCTGCGACTTATCGGCAATGGCGCCGAACGGGCAGCTCACCATGCACTGGCCGCAGCCCACGCACTTCTTGGGGTCGATGGAAGCTCTCCCCAGCTCATCGCTCGAGATGGCCTTGACGCCGCACGCATCCGAGCAGGGACGCACCTTGTGGGCGATGGCGTCGTACGGGCAGGCGGCCTTGCACTTGCCGCACTTGATGCACTTCTCGCGGTCGATGACCGTCTTTCCGTCCTTACCGATGGAGATGGCTCCCTTGGGGCAGACGGACATGCACGCGCGCGAGACGCAGGCGCGGCACTGGTTGCTCACCTCGTAGACGTTGTCCTCGCACTTGTCGCACGCCGAGGGAATGACCTGCATGAGCGGGGGTTCGTAGTATTTGTCGGAAATGTTGCTCGCGTCGAGGCCGGCCGTGATGTGGACGGGCTTATCCTGCGGGCGGAGCGACATGCCGAGGGCGAGGCGCACGCGCTCGGAGGCGATGGCGCGCTCGCGGTAGATGCTCTCGCGGTACTGAGGCACCTCCGTCGGGGAGATGATGTAAGGGATCGCCTCGATGGCGCTGTTGAGGTCCTCGTCCGCCACGTTATAGGCGACCTTTGCGACCTCGACGAAGATCTTTCTTCTCAGTTTCGTGACCGAAGTATTGATACCTCTCATATAACTCTCCTTATTTTTTCAGCCGAATTCGGGGCAGAGGAACTCCTCTGCCCCGCCTTTGGCCGAACGTTTTTGTTACTTTCTGCCGTAGTAAGCGTTGAGATACATCTGCTTGATCTCGCTCATGAGCGGGTATCTCGGGTTAGCGCCCGTGCACTGATCGTCGAACGCATCCTCGGTCATCTTGTCGAGACGGTCGAGGAACTGCTCCTCGGTGACCTTGCCGGCAAGCGCTTCCTGGATGGTCTTGGGCTGGCCGATCGCAGCCTGCAGCTCGTGCAGCTTTGCGATGAGCGCTTCGACGAGCTCGTCGTCGTTGGCACCCGTGCAGCCGACGTAGCGGGCGACGTCCGCATAGCGCGCCTTGCACTGAGGATAAGCGTACTGAGGGAAGGTGCCCATCTTGGTGGGAGCATCCGAGCTGTTGAAACGGATGACCTCTTCGAGCATGAGCGAGTTCGCCATGCCGTGAGGGATGTGCCAGTAGGAGCCGAGCTTGTGCGCCATGGAGTGGCAGACGCCGAGGAAGGCATTCGCGAATGCCATACCTGCCATGCAGGATGCGTTTGCCATCTTCTCACGCGCCTCTGCGTCGTGCGCGCCCTTCTCGTATGCGCGGGGCAGGTACTCGAAGATGAGGCGGGCAGCTTCCTTTGCGATGCCGTTCGTGAAGTCGGTCGCCATGACGGAAGCGATGGCCTCGAGCGCGTGGCTCATTGCATCGATACCCGAGCAGGACGTGAGGCCCTTGGGGATGCTCATCATGAGGTCCGCATCGATGATGGCCATGTCGGGCATGAGCTCATAGTCTGCAAGAGGATACTTGGTGCCCGTCTGCTCGTCGGTGATGACGGCGAAGGGCGTGACCTCGGAGCCCGTACCTGCCGTCGTGGGGATGGCGACGAAGAGCGCCTTGTCGCCCATGTGAGGGAAGGTGTAGACTCTCTTGCGGATATCGATGAAGCGCATTGCCATGCCCTGGAAGTCGACTTCGGGGTGCTCGTACATGACCCACATGATCTTCGCAGCGTCCATGGGCGAACCGCCGCCGACTGCGATGATGACGTCGGGCTGGAAGTCGCGCATCTGCTTGAGGCCCTCGTTCGCGCAGGCGAGCGTAGGATCGGGCGTGACGTTGAAGAAGGTAGCATGGGTGATGCCCATCTCGTCGAGGATGTTCGTGATCTTCTTGGTGAAGCCGCTCTGATAGAGGAATCCGTCGGTGACGATGAACGCCTTCTTCTTATTGTAGACCTGATGTCCGAGTTCCTTGAGGGCAACTCCGAGGCATCCGCGCTTGAAATAGACCTTTTCGGGAGCTCTGAACCACAGCATATTTTCCTTCCTTTCCGCAACGGTTTTGTAATTGATGAGGTGCTTGACGCCGACGTTCTCCGAGACGGAGTTGCCGCCCCACGAGCCGCAGCCGAGGGTAAGCGAAGGCGTCATCTTGAAGTTGTAGAGGTCACCGATACCGCCGTGCGAAGAAGGCGTGTTGATGACGATACGGCAGGTCTTCATGACGGAGCGGAAGCGCTCGATCTTGTCCTGACCGGTCTCGACGTTGACATAGAGCGAGGAGGTGTGACCCATGCCGCCGTCACGGATGAGGTGATCGGCTTTCGCGATGGCGTCCTCGAAGTCCTCTGCCTTGTACATGGCGAGGACGGGCGAGAGCTTCTCGTGCGCGAACTCTTCGGAGATATCGACGGACTCGACTTCGCCGACGAGCACCTTGCTGCCTTCGGGAGCCGTGAAGCCCGAAAGCTCCGCGATCTTGCAGGCGGTCTGGCCGACGATCTTGGAGTTGAGCGCGCCGTTGATGATGATGGTCTTTCTCACCTTGTCCGTCTCTTCGGGGGTGAGGAAGTAAGCGCCGCGGAGCGCCATCTCCTTCTTGAACTCATCGTAGACGTCCTTCAAAACGATGACGGACTGCTCGGATGCGCAGATCATGCCGTTATCGAACGTCTTGGAGTGCAGGATGGAGGAAGCCGCGAGCTTGATGTCCGCGGAGGAATCGACGACTGCGGGCGTGTTGCCTGCGCCGACGCCGACTGCGGGCTTGCCGGAGGAATAAGCAGCCTTGACCATGCCGGGGCCGCCCGTCGCGAGGATGAGGTCAGCCTCTCTCATGATCATGCCGGAGAGCGGCACGGTGGGCTGATCGATCCAGCCGATGATGTCCTCGGGAGCGCCCGCCTTGACGGCTGCCTCGAGAACGACCTTCGCCGCCTCGATGGTGCACTGCTTTGCACGGGGGTGAGGCGAGATGATGAGCGCGTTCCTCGTCTTTAAGCAGATGAGGCACTTGAAGATCGCGGTGGACGTGGGGTTGGTCGTGGGAATGACCGCAGCGACGACGCCGACGGGCTCAGCGATCTTGGTGTAGCCGAAGCCCTCGTCGCGCTCGATGACGCCGCAGGTCTTGACATCCTTGTACTTGTTGTAGATGTACTCGGCCGCATAGTTGTTCTTGATGACCTTGTCCTCCACAACGCCCATGCCCGTCTCTTCGACGGCCATCTTCGCGAGAGGAAGACGCATCTTGTTCGCGGCAACAGCAGCGGCAAAGAAGATCTTGTCCACCTGCTCCTGCGTGTACGTTGCGTACTTCGCCTGAGCAGCCTTGACGCGCGCCAAGAGCTTTTCGAGCGATTCCTCATCGTTGACGATAAAGTCCTTCATGTGATACCTCCGATATATTTGCTTTTTAATATTGCCTTAGTTATTCTCTTCCGCTTCCGAAATGAGGGAAGCGAGCGATGCCGCGAGGTCCTCGCACCGCAGCGTCACCCCTTCGGGGACGCGCACATACGCGGGCGCAAAGCTTAAGATGGCCGTGATGCCCGCCTCCACCATCGCGTCGCAGGCGGCCTGTGCGGCGTCGCCCGGGACGGTGAGGATGCCGAGGCGCACTTCCTCGCGCTCCGCGATCTCCTTGAGCCGCTCCATGGGATAGATGGGCTTCCCCGAGAGCGCCCCCACCTGCGCGGGAGAAATATCGAATGCCGCGACGACGTCGATGCCGTAGTGCTCGAACCCCTCGTAGACGAGGAAGGCCCTTCCGAGCCGCCCCGCCCCCACGACGCAGGCGTGCGTCTTGCGGTGATAGCCGAGCGTGCGTTCGAGATCGCAAATGAGCTTCTTCACGGCGAACCCCAAGCGGGGCTTTCCTGGCTCGGATGCGACGAGCGCCAAGTCCTTCCTGACGCACACCGCGGAGAGATGCATGTCCTCGGCGATCTCCGACGACGAGACGTATTCCACGCCCGCCGCCTCCTCCGCCTTCAGATAGCGGAGATAGACGGGAAAGCGCAGGAACGCTGCCTTGGAAATCTCCGCCGATCTGCCCTCCAAATTCCGTCACCTCGAATCGATATTTTTTTATCGATTTCTATTTTAGCAAATCTTCCCCGCGTTGTCAACCGTTTGAACGCAGTTTCTTCCGCAAAACCCAAAAAAATACACAGTTTTGCGGGATATGCCTCCCCTTCCGCTCCCCGATGCCAAAAATATGGTGAAAAGAAAGCGCCGCCCGCGGCCAAAATGGCCGCGGGCGGCGCGAAACGTTCTCAGAAAATTTTTACGCTTCCAGCTCCTTGAGCTGCGCTTCGATCTTCGCCTTCATGTCGATGTACTTCTCGAGCTTTGCCCTCTCGTCGTCGACGAGCTTCTTGGGCGCCTTGGAGATGAACCCCTGATTGGAGAGCTTGCCGTTGGCGCGGGCGATCTCCCCCGTCACGCGGTCGAGCTCCTTAGAGAGGCGCTTCTTCTCCTCCTCGAGGTCGACGAGCTCCCCGAGCGGGATGAACACCTGCCCCAGGTCGCACACCTGCGAGACGGCCTTATTGCCCGCCGCCGCGCCACTCTCAACGACGTCCACTTGGCTCGCGCCCGCAAGGCGGAGAATGGACTGGCGGTTGAGGGAGACGAGCCGCTTGCTCTCGGTGACGAGATAGATATGCACCTTCCTCGAGGGCGGGCAGTTGACGGCGACCTTCATCGCGCGCACCGTCTTGATGAGCCCGATGATGCCCTCGAACGCCTTCGCCTCCTTCTTATAGGCAAGCTTCCCGATGTAGTGCGGGAACTCGGCGTTGATGATGCGGCCATGCTCGCCCGGGAGATAGCTGTAAATTTCCTCCGTAACGAAGGGAATAAAGGGATGCAGGAGACGCAGGATGTTGTCGAGCACAAAGAGAAGCACGGAGAGCGCTCCCTTGCGCTTGTCGCTGTCCTCGCCGTAGAGGGCGGGCTTGGTGAGCTCGATGTACCAGTCGCAGAAGTCGTTCCAGACGAAATCGGTGAGCTTATCCGCCGCGATGCCGAGGTCGTACTTCTTCAGGGAAACGGTCACTTCGCGCACCATCGCCATGAGGCGGGAGATGATCCAGCGGTCGGCGGGCTGCAGCTTGACGGCGGCAAACGGCGGCACTTCCTCGTCTTTCACGTTCATGAGGACGAAGCGCGCGGCGTTCCACACCTTGTTGATGAAGTTGCGCGCGGCCTCCACCTTTGCCTCGGTGAAGCGCGTGTCGTTGCCGGGAGCGACGCCCGTCAGGAGCGAGAGGCGCAGCGAATCGGCACCGTACTTGTCGATGACCTCGAGGGGATCGATGCCGTTACCGAGAGACTTGCTCATCTTGCGGCCCTGCTCGTCGCGCACGAGCCCGTGAATGAGCACGTCGTGGAAAGGAACTTTGCCCGTCTGCTCGATGCCCGAGAACATCATGCGCATGACCCAGAAGGGAATGATGTCGTAGCCCGTGACGAGCACGTCCGTGGGATAGAAATATTCGTATTCGGGGGTCTTGTCCGGCCAGCCCAGTGTAGAGAAGGGCCAGAGCGCCGAGGAGAACCAGGTGTCCAGCACGTCCTCTTCCTGCGTGAGATGGGTGCTCCCACACTTGGGGCAGACGGTGGGCGTCTCGCGGGCGCAGATGACTTCGCCGCAGTCGTCGCAGTACCACACGGGAATGCGGTGGCCCCACCACAGCTGACGGGAGATGCACCAGTCGCGGATATTTTCCAGCCAGTTATAGTAGATCTTCGCGAAGCGGTCGGGAATGAACTTGGTCTTGTTCTTCTGCACGGCGTCGATGGCGGGCTTTGCGAGGGGCGCCATCTTGACGAACCACTGCTTGGAGACGATGGGCTCCACCGTCGAATGGCAGCGGTAGCAGTGCCCGACGTTGTGCGCGTGCGGCTCCACCTTGACGAGGAGGCCGAGCTTGTCCATGTCCTCGACGATGCGCTTTCTCGCCTCATAGCGGTCGAGGCCCTGATATTCGCCCGCAAGCTCGTTCATCGTGCCGTCGTCGTTCATGACGCGGATGACGGGCAGGTTGTGGCGAAGCCCCACTTCGAAGTCGTTGGGGTCGTGCGCGGGCGTGATCTTCACCGCACCCGTACCGAATTCGGGATCAACGTACTCGTCCTCGACGAGCGGGATCTTCCTCCCGACGAGGGGCAGGGTGAGCGTCTTGCCGACAAGAGCGGCATACCGCTTGTCCCCGGGGTGAACGGCGACGGCGGTATCGCCCAGCATGGTCTCGGGGCGGGTGGTCGCGATGGTGATGTACTCATCGGTGCCGTCCACGGGATAGCGGAAGTGCCAGAAGAAGCCCGCGTCCTCGCTGTACTCGACCTCGGCGTCCGAGAGCGCCGTCTGGCAAGACGGGCACCAGTTGATGATGCGGCTGCCGCGGTAGATGAGCCCCTTGTTGTAGAGGCGGAAGAACGCCTCGCGGACGGCCTTCGAGCAGCGCTCGTCCATCGTGAAGGCAAGGCGGGACCAGTCGCAGGAAGAGCCCAGCTTCTTGAGCTGCGCGCAGATGCGGTCGCAGTACTTGTTCTTCCACGCCCAGGCGCGCTCCAGGAAGGCATCTCTTCCGAGCTGCTCCTTCGTGAGCCCCTCCTCCTTGAGCTGATTGACGATCTTGACCTCCGTCGCGATGGAGGCGTGGTCGGTGCCGGGGAGCCAAAGGACGGAATACCCCTGCATGCGTTTGAAACGCGTGATGACGTCCTGCATGGTCTCGTCCATGGCGTGACCCATGTGCAGCTGCCCCGTGACGTTGGGGGGCGGCATCATCAGCGAGAAGGGCACTTTCCCTTCGTCTATCTCTGCGCGGAAGCAGCCGTTTTCCTGCCAGTCCGCGTAGATGCGGTCCTCAAATTGTTTGGGATCGTAAGTCGTTTGCATCTCTCTCATTTTTTATCACCTGAAAAAGCGTAATACAGAAATACATTATACACGATTTTTCCTCCGTTGTCAATGAAAGCGCCCGCCGCATACGATATATTATTGCCAAAATCTGAAGCTCGGGCGGCTCTCAACGCCCTCTTCCAAACGGAGGTCCCCTTTTGAATAACCCTTTTCGTCTCATCTTGCTTTCCATGTCGGCGCTCTTCGCGGCGCTTCCCCTCTCCGCCTGCGGCGAGAAAACGGACGGCCCCACCCTCGTCAAGGTCAACGAAGTCACCCACTCGGTGTTCTACGCCCCCATGTACCTTGCAGACTCCCTCGGCTATTTCGAGGAGGAGAACATCGAGATCGAACTCACCAACGGCGGCGGTGCCGACAAGGTGATGGCTTCTGTCCTCTCGGGCGATGCGGACATCGGCTTCTGCGGGCCCGAGGCCGCCATCTACGTCCTCCTCGGCGGCACGTCCGACGTCCCCACCGTGTTCGGCCAACTCACGCGCAAGGACGGCTCCTTCCTCGTCTCCCGCGTCGACGAACCCGACTTCAAGTGGGAGGACCTCGCGGGCAAGGAAGTGCTCGCGGGCCGCAAGGGCGGCGTTCCCGCCATGACCTTTGAGTACATTCTCAAAGAGCACAACATCGCCGACCAAGTCACCCTCAACTACGACGTCGCCTTCAACCTGATGACGGGCGCGTTCGAATCGGGCGTCGCGGACTACTGCACGATGTTCGAGCCGACCGCCTCCGAATACGAGGCCGCGGGCAAGGGATACGTCGTCGCCGCCGTGGGAGAAGCGTCGGGCGAAGTGCCCTACACCGCCTACATCGCCAAGCGCTCGTGGCTCGACGAGAACACCGACGTCGCCGAGGGTTTCCTCCGCGCCGTCATGCGCGCCATCGACTTCGCGGAGAGCGAGCCCGCCGAGACAGTCGCCGAGTACCTGCTCCCCCACTTCCCCTCCACGTCTTTGGAGTCGCTCGCCGTCAGCGTCGAGAGCTACCGCAGCATCGCCGCATGGCAGCCCGACATGACCCTCTCTAAGGAGAGCTTCGAGCGCCTGCAGGACATCATTGAGAGCGCGGGAGAGCTCCCCGAACGCGCCGACTGGGCGGACCTCGTCGACAACTCTCTCGCTCAGAAGGTCGCAGCAGAGCTCAAATAACGCCCTTCCCGCGGGAAACCCCGCGCAACGCATATGAAAGAAATACTCGCCTTTGACAACGTCAGACTCACCTACCACACCAAACGGGGGGAAGTGACCGCCTTAAATGAGCTCACCTTCTCTCTCCGCGAGGGGGAATTTGCCGCCATGATCGGCCCCTCGGGCTGCGGCAAGAGCACCGTCCTGTCCCTCGCCGCGGGGCTTTTGAAGCCCTCGGAGGGCACCGTGCGCCTTTCGGGCAGCATCGGCTATATGCTCCAGCGCGACGAGCTCTTCCCGTGGCGCACCATCGAAAAGAACCTCTATCTCCCCCTCGAAATTCAGAAAAAGAACACGCCCGAGCGGCGGGAGCGGGCGAAGGAGCTTGCGGCAAAGTACGGCCTCGACGGCTTTTTGAAGAGCTATCCCGCGCAGCTTTCGGGCGGGATGCGCCAGCGCGCCGCACTCATCCGCACCCTCGTCACCGAGCCGGACCTGCTTCTCCTTGACGAGCCCTTCTCCGCCCTCGACTATCAGACCCGCCTCCTCGTCGCGGCGGACGTCGCGCACATCCTGCGCAGCGAAGGCAAGACCGCCCTGCTCATCACGCACGACATCTCGGAGGCAATCTCCCTCGCCGACCGCATCTTCGTGCTCACTGCCCGTCCCGCCCGCTTGCTCGCCTCGCACGAGACCGACTTCCTCTCGAATGACCCCTTAAAGCGGCGGGAGGAGCCCCGCTTCTCGGGGTGGTTTGAAACGCTATGGAGGGAACTCAACCCATGAAACACGAAATTTCGTCCGAACATCAACGGTACCTTCGGCGCGGAAAGCGAAAGACGGTGCTCGTCAACATCGCGCGGCTGGGGCTCTTGGCCCTTCTTCTCGGGCTTTGGGAGATGGTCACCGCCCTCGGCTGGGCAGACCCCTTCCTTTTAAGCTCCCCCTCGCGCATCATAAAGACCATCGCCTCGCTCTACACGGAGGGCACCCTCTTCTACCACATCGGCGTGACGCTCTCGGAGACGCTCATCGGCTTCTTTGCCGCCATCGTCCTCGGCTGCTCTATTGCCCTGCTCCTTTGGTGGAGCGAGCCCCTTCGCCGCATCTTGGAGCCCTACATCGTCGTCCTCAACGCCCTCCCGAAGATCGCGCTTGGGCCGCTCATCATCATCTGGTGCGGCACGGGCAGCCGCGCCATCGTGTTCATGACCATCCTCGTCACCGTCATCCTCGTCATCCTGCACATGCTCTCCGCCTTTATGGCGGCCGACGAGGGCAAGATGCTGCTGCTTCGAGCGATGGGCGCGAACAAGGCACAGGTGCTCTTAAAGCTCGTCATCCCGTCCTCGCTCCCCGCCTTCGTCTCCATGTTGAAGGTGGCGGTCGGCATGAGCTGGATCGGCTCCATCATGGGCGAGTACATCGTCTCGCGCGCGGGGCTCGGCTACCTCATCGTCTACGGCGGGCAGGTGTTCAAGCTCGACCTCGTGATGGCGGCGACCGTCATCCTCTGCTTCCTCGCGGCGCTCATGTATTTCCTCGTCGCCCTGCTCGAAAGAAAACTGATAAAATCAAGTGAAAGCTGATTTCACTGCACTGCGGCGGGAGAGCGACCCTCTCCCGCCCCTCTTTTTATGCAGAAGAAAACCTATGTCTGTCATAACGAGAGGCAATGTTATGTCTCGCATAGTATTGAGACGACCCCAAATGCTGTGGTCAGAGCCGCCTCCACGCACAAAATAGCAAAAAATCTTTCCGATTATGTCAAGCGAAGTACTCTACAGCCTTGACAAACGCTGTCGTATCCTGTATAATATTGTCAGAATGTTTAAGGAGACTCCTATGGATCAGGAATTTACCCATAGCGAAGACGAAGAACCCATCGTAGACGTCGCCGAAGAGCCCGCTCCCTCCCCCTTGTTCGAGGTGGACGAGGCGCAGGACCAAGCCCCCGACGAACCGCCCGCAGAGCCCGAAGAGGCAGCTGCGGGACCCGCCGAAGCGCCCGTCGAGGCGAGCGCCGAAGAGCAGGACGAGGAGGACGAAAAGGAGGACGAGGAGGACAAGGAGCACACCATCAGCTCCGACCTCATCCGCGGCCACATCAACACGATCATCCTCCGCTCCCTCTACGACGGGGACAAGTACGGCTACGCGATCATCGAAGAGATCGCAAGAAAGAGCCACAACCAGTATCAGCTCAAACAGCCCTCCCTCTACAGCGCCTTGAAGCGCCTCGAGAAGGAAGGCTATATCACGTCCTATTGGGGCGGCACGGCGGGCGGCGGAAGGCGCAAGTACTTCTCCCTCACCGACCAGGGCAAGGACATCGCCGAGCGCAACCTCATGGAATGGGAGTACTCGCGCACGGTCATCGACAGTCTCATTTCCGACAAGGACTTCGACTTCAACTCCCCCGCCCCCTCTCCCGTCGACATGCGCGTTCTCAAGCAGTCGACGAGCCGCGTTCCCGCTCTCCACAGCGACGAGTACGACACGCCCGACGACGGAGAGCCGACACTCGACATGGACGAGCCCGTGAGCGCGCCTGCCGAAGCCACTCTCCCCGCGCCCGAGGAAGTCGCCGATTCCATGCCCGACCTCTCCGCAGAGGAGCTGGAGTCCGAAGAGCCCGCGTCCGCGGAATACGCAGAAGCCCCTGAAGCACAGCCCGAACCCGTCCCCGAGGAAACGGCGGCAGAAGTCCCCGCAGAAGCGGCGGAACAGGCCGCCCCCGGGCCCATCATGCAACCCTATCAGGAAACGCAGGCGCAGGAGACGCCCGCTGAGTCCGCAGCCGCAGCCGCCGCCTTCCCCTCCCTCTCCGAGCCCGCTCCCGAGGAGCCCGAAAACAATACGGCACAGGAGCCCGCCGCAGAGCCCGTCGCGGAGTCCGCAGAGCCCGAGGCGCAGACACCAACGGAACTTCCCGAGGACCATCCCGCCATGCAGGAGCTCAACGCCCGCCGCGCCGCCTTCGAGGAGGAACAGCGCCGTGCCGAAGAGGAACTCCGCGCCCGCGAGGAGATGCTCAAGACGCGCGAAGAACTCTTCCGCAGCGAGGAGGAACAGCGCAACCGCATGATCGCCGAGGCCGCCGCTCAGAACCGCTATTGGGAAGAGATGCGCGCCCGCGACCAGGCCCGTCTCGAGGAGGAACAGCGCCGCCGCATGGAGGCCGAGGCCATCGCCCGTCTCCGCTATGAGGACGAGCTCCGCCGCAGAGGCGAAGAGCGCCGCGCCGCCGAGGAGGCCCGCATCGCCGAAGAGGAGGCCCGCCGCGAACAGGAGCGTCTCGAAGAGGAACAGCGCCGTGCAGCAGAGGCCGCCGAGCGCGAACGTCAGCGCCTCGAAGAGGAACAGCGCCTCGCCCAAGAGGAAGAGGAACGCCGCCAGCGGGAGGAAGCCCGCCTCGAAGAGGAGCGCGCCCATGCCGACGCCTTGAACGACGAAAAGACGCAGCAGAACGCCCGCATCATGGAGATGCAGCCCTTCGCGGAGGAACGCGCCCGGTACGAGCAGATGATCCGCGACCGCGAGGAACAGCTCAAAGCCCAGCACGCGCGCGAGCTCGCCGAACAGGAACAGCGCATCCGCAATGAGGATGAGGAACGTTTCCGCGAACGTGAACAGCAGATGATCCATCAGAACTATATGAGTCTCGTCAACACCCCTCCCGTGGAGGAGCCGCAGGGCGCAGAATATAACTACTTCAACACCCCCGTGGTGCCCGCAGGCGAGGCAAAGACGCCCATGTACGCCGCGAAACCCGAGGCAGAGCGCGAATACCGTGCCGTCATCGGAAAGCTCTACTCCAACACGCTCAAGGAGGAGCCCGCCCCGCAGGCAGCTCCTCAGCCCGCTCCGACCCCTGCCCCGCAGCCCGCACCCGCGCCCGTTCAGCAGACGTACGCCGCGCCCGCTCCTGCCCCGCAGCAGCCTGTCCAGCAGCAGCGGCCCGCTCAACCGAAACCCGCTCCGCAGCCCAAGCCCGCCGTCAAGGCAGAGGCGCCCGCTCCCAAGAAGCCCGCGCCCGTACCGCAGGCCCGCTCGTTGGACGGCGTCGACTTCTACGACCTCGAGATGCGCGCCGCAGCTGACGGCATCCGCATCACGACCTCGGGCGGCGGCACCAAGCCCGCCACGACGACGCTCTCCGTCAACCTCGTGCACAAGGGCAAGGCGCTCTTCTTCAGCGCCCTCGTCGTGTTCCTCCTCTGCATTGCGGAGGGCAGCCTGACGCTCGGGCTCCTGCGCACGCTGCAGCTCCCCCGCTTCTACCCCTACCTCATCTGGGGTGCGGGACTTGCCGTGCTGCTCGTCTGCGGCCTCGCCTATGTCAACCACTACGGCGAACGTGCTTTGCGGCGGACGGGAAATTTGCTCGTGAACACCATCGTCACCTATGCGCTGTGCGTCATCGTGATCCTCATCATCGCGCTTGCGGGAAACATCGATTTCTCCAATTTGAGCCAGCTCATGACGTTCGTGGTCATCCCCATCGTATTCTTCCTGAACATCGTCATCTTCGCTGTGACCTACTACCTGCAGGTCCGCCCCAAGAACGAATAACTTTATGAACAGCAAAAAAGAGCGGCACTTTCACCGCTCTTTTTT
>CALVWI010000015.1 GCA_944367045.1 uncultured Clostridia bacterium
TACGGCGTCTGCGCGGCGAACTCGGCGGCGCAGGTATCGACCATCTTGAAGCAGGCGCGGCGGTGCATGGGAAGCGGGTGCCCGCTGTACTTTTCGAGCACCTTATCGGGATAGCCGAGGCGCTTGCCCTCGAGGTACTCCTCGTTCGTGAGCTGCTTGCCCGTGACGGCGCGCTCGAAGCGGACGAGATTGCGAAGTTTGCACAGGAACCAGCGGTCGATCTTGGTGATGTCGAAAATTTCGTCGGGCGTGATGTCCGCCTTGAGGGCGGCGTACACCGCGAAGAGGCGCTCGTCCGTCGTCTTGTGGAGCTCCTGAAGGAGCTGTTCGCGGCTCATGCCCATGAACTTGGGGTGATTGAGGTCGGAGAGAGAAATTTCCGCGCCGCGCACCGCCTTCATGATGGCCTGCTCGAAGGAGGTGCCGATGGCCATGACTTCGCCTGTCGCCTTCATGCGGGAGCCGAGCTCGCGCTTGGCATAGAGGAACTTATCGAAGGGCCACTTGGGGAGCTTGACGACGACGTAGTCGATGGCGGGCTCGAAGCAGGCATACGTCTTGCCCGTGACGTCGTTTCTGATCTCGTCGAGGGTATAGCCGAGGGCGATCTTAGTCGTCACCTTGGCGATGGGATAGCCCGTCGCCTTGGAGGCGAGCGCCGAGGAGCGCGACACACGGGGGTTGACCTCGATGACGGCGTACTCGAAGCTGTCGGGATGCAGCGCGAACTGGCAGTTGCAGCCGCCCTCGATGCCGAGCTCGGTGATGATCTCGAGCGCCGCGGTGCGCAGCATCTGATAGTCCTTGTCGGAGAGCGTCAGAGCGGGTGCGACGACGATGGAGTCGCCCGTGTGCACGCCGACGGGGTCGAAGTTCTCCATCGAGCAGACGGTGAGCACGTTCCCCGCGCTGTCGCGAAGCACCTCGAACTCGATCTCCTTCCAGCCGCCGATGTACTTCTCGATGAGCACCTGCGTGATGGGCGAGAGCATGAGGCCGTTGTGGGAGATGAGGCGGAGCTCCTCCTCGTCATATGCAACGCCGCCGCCCGCACCGCCCAGCGTGAAGGCAGGGCGCACGATGACGGGATAGCCGAGTTTCTCCGCAACGGCGACGCACTCGTCCACCGTATAGGCGATGTCGGAGGGAACGACGGGCTGATGGATCTTCTCCATCGTCTCCTTGAAGAGCTCGCGGTCCTCCGCCCTGTCGATGGCGTCGAGCTTGGTGCCGATGAGCTTGACGCCCCACTCGTCCAGGAAACCCGACTTCGCGAGCTTGCAGCCCATCGTAAGGCCGGTCTGCCCGCCGAGCGAGGCAAGCAGGGAATCGGGACGCTCCTTGATGATGATGCGCTTTAAGCTGTCCTCGGTGAGGGGCTCGAGGTAGATCTCATCCGCGAGCATCTTGTCCGTCATGATGGTCGCGGGGTTGGAGTTGCAGAGGACGACGTTGACGCCCGCATCCTTCAAAACACGGCACGCCTGTGCGCCCGCATAGTCGAACTCCGCTGCCTGACCGATGACGATGGGGCCGGAGCCGATGACAAGTACCTTTTTGATGTCGCTTCTCTTAGGCATTTTTCGCCTCCTTGTTCATTTCGGCGAGGAACTCGTCGAAGAGGTAATTCGCGTCGTGCGGGCCGCCGCACGCTTCGGGGTGGAACTGCACGGTGAAGGCGCGCATTTGGGGATAGTTGACGCCCTCGCAGGTGTTGTCGTTGGCATTGACGAAGGTGACCTCCCCCACGCCCTTTAAGGACTCGGAGACGACTTCATAGCCGTGGTTCTGCGAGGAGATGAACACCTTGCCCGTCGCGACCTGCTTGACGGGCTGGTTGGCGCCGCGGTGGCCGTACTTCATCTTGCGGGTCTGGCCGCCCATCGCGAGCGCGAAGAGCTGATGCCCGAGGCAGATGCCGAACACGGGGAGCCGCCCCGCGAACTTTCTGATCTCGGCGATGATCTCGGTGTTCTCCGAAGGGTCGCCGGGGCCGTTGGCAAGCATGATGCCGTCGGGGTTCAAGGCAAGCGCCTCTTCCGCCGTGGTGAAGGCGGGCACTTCGATGACGCGGCAGCCGCGCTTTACGAGCTCCTTGACGATGTTGCCCTTGGCGCCGAAGTCATATAAGACGACGCGCGTGCCGTCCTCGGGGCCGCTCTCGCGGATCTCATTGCCCGTAACGGCCCTGACCGCATCGCGGACGCGGTAGCCCTTGAGCACGGAGGGATCTTCGAGCGGCTCAAAGGTGATGGCGACCGGCATGACGCCCGCTTCCCTCACGATCTTGGTGAGCTCGCGCGTATCCACGCCGTAGACGGCGGGAATGTTCTGTCCCTTCAGGAAGGCCTCCAAAGTGCCATTGCAGCGGAAGTTGGAGGGATCGTCGCACTTCTCGCGCACGATGTACCCCGTGAGCCAGCATCTGCCGCTCTCACAGTCCTCGGGGATCATGCCGTAGTTGCCGATGAGGGGGAAGGTCTGCGTGACGATCTGCCCATAATAGCTCGGGTCGGTGAGCGTCTCGATGTACCCCGTCATGCCCGTCGTGAAGACGAGCTCGCCCACGACCTCTCTCTCGGCGCCGAAGGAGTACCCTTCGAACACCTTGCCGTTTTCCAGCGTTACATATACTTTCTTATCCATGCGTCTCTCCCGCTCATTTCATCAGTTTGCACATGACCGCCTTCTGTGCGTGCAGGCGGTTTTCGGCCTCGTCGAAGATCTCGTCCGCATGCGCCTCGAAGACGTCCGCCGTGATCTCCTCGCCGCGGTGGGCGGGCAGGCAATGGAGCACCATCGCCCCGTCGTTTGCCGCCTTCATCGCCTCGGCGTTGACCTGATAGCCCTTGAACGCTTTCTCGCGCTCGAGTTTCTCCCCTTCCTGGCCCATCGACGCCCACACATCGGTGTAGACGACGTCGGAGCCGCTGACCGCCGCAATGACGTCCTCGGTCATCGTGAACTCGCCGTTCTCGCGCGCCCACTTCACGAGCTCCGCGTCGGGCTCATACCCCTTCGGGCAGGCGATGGAGAAGGCCATGCCCGTCTTGATGGCGCCCACCATCAAGGAGTTCGCCATGTTGTTGCCGTCGCCCACGAAGCACATCTTGAGGCCCTTGAAGGAGCCCTTGCGCTCGCGGATGGTCATGAGGTCTGCAAGCACCTGGCAGGGGTGGCAGTAGTCGGTGAGGCCGTTGATGACAGGGATAGAGCCGTACTTCGCGAAGTCCTCCACCTCTTTCTGGGCGAACGTTCTGATCATCACGCCGTCGAGATAGCGCGAGAGCACGCGGGCGGTGTCCTCGACGGGTTCGCCGCGGCCGATCTGCAGGTCGTGGTTGGAGAGGAAGAGCCCGTAGCCTCCCAGCTCGTAGATGCCCGTCTCGAAGGACACGCGGGTGCGCGTCGAGGACTTCTGGAAGATCATGCCGAGCTTCTTGCCCTTTAAGTAGGGGCGGAAGATGCCGTTCTGGCGCTCGTACTTGAGCTGATCTGCAAGATTGAGGATGGTGAGGATCTCCTCACGGGAAAGATCGCCGAGCTTTAAGAGATGTTTCATTTTTGTAATACCTCGCGTAATATAGTCAGACCTTCGTCCATTTCCGTCTTTGTGATGTTGAGGGGCGGCACGATGCGCACCTTCTCATGCGCCGTGAGCACAAGGAGCCCCTTTTCAAGGCACTTCTTTGCAATTTCTTTGGCGGAGCCGTCCACCTCGAGGCCGATCATCATGCCAAGACCAGAGACGCGTTTGACGCCGTCCATGCCCTTGAGTTTGGCGCGCATATATTCGCTCTTGCCCTGCACTTCGAGGAGGAAGTCCTCGGTGAGGCGGGAGAGCACGCTCACCGCACCTGCGCAGCAGACGGGGTTGCCGCCGAACGTCGAGCCGTGGTCGCCCGGCTGCAGGGTGTGTTCGCACTTCTCGAAGAAGAGGCACGCGCCGATGGGAAGTCCCCCGCCGAGGCCCTTCGCGGTCGTCATGATGTCGGGTACGATGCCGTAGTGCTCGTAGGCGTAGAGTTTCCCCGTGCGCCCGTTGCCGCACTGCACCTCGTCGCAGATGAGGAGGATGTCCTTCTCCGTGCAGAAATCGCGGAGCGCCTTCACGAAGCCCTTGTCGAGCGCTTCGACGCCGCTCTCGCCCTGCACGCACTCGATGATGACGGCGCAGGCATTTTCGGAGACCGCCTCGATGGCCTTCATATTGGCATCGGCCGAGACGACCTCGGGCACGAAGGGACCGAAGTAGCGGTGCATCGCCTCCTGCCCCGTCGCGGAGAGGGTAAACAGCGTCCTGCCGTGGAAGCTCCCGTTGAGGGAAATTATTTTCTTCCTCCCCTCGCCGTATTTATCGAAGGAGTACTTTCTCGCAGCTTTCAAGGCGCACTCGTTGGCCTCCGCGCCCGAATTGCCGAAGAACACGCGCTTTGCCCCCGTGCGGAAGCATAAAAGCTCTGCAAGGTCGAGCTGCGGCTCGGAATAGTAGTAGTTGCTGACGTGCTGGATGCGGGAGAGCTGGTCGATGACCGCCGCCTTCCACTGCTCGTCGTTCGCGCCGAAGATGTTGACGGCGATGCCCGCGCCGAAGTCGACGTAGGCCTTCCCCTCGGTGTCGTAGAGGGTCGCGCCCTCGCCGCGCTCGATGGCAACGGGGAACCGCGAGAAGGTCTCCGCCATATACGTCCTTTCAAGTTGATCGATGGTCTTAAAATCCATAGCAATGTTTGCCGACCAAAAGCGGTGCGGCCCTCCCCTTTTGCAGTTATTTTATAAAAAGGCGATCGAACCCTTGTTCAGTCGCCCTTTACAAACATGGTGCCCATGCCCTCGTCCGAGAGCAGCTCGAGCAGAATGGAATGTTTGACCCGTCCGTCGGTGATGAACACGCGGTTGACGCCGCGGCGGATGGCCTCTTTGCAGCAGTTGATCTTGGGGATCATGCCCCCCGAGATGACTCCCTCGTTGATGAGAGAGGGAATGTCGGAGACATACACCTTCTTGATGAGGGTGTTGTCGTCGTTCTTGTCGCGGAGAAGGCCGCGAATGTCCGTCATGAGGATGAGGCTCTCCGCCCCCAAAGCTCCCGCAATGGCGGAAGCGGCGGTATCGGCATTGATATTGTAGATGTGCCCCTCTCTGTCGTACCCCACCGTCGAGATGACGGGAAGATACCCGTTTGAAAGCGAATCGGTGATGACGCCCGTGTCGACGGAGACGATCTTGCCCACATAACCGAGCTCCTCGCTCTCCTTTTCACAGAGGAGCATGCCGCCGTCGATGCCGCACATGCCGACGGACTTCGCGCCCAGCATCTGAAGGCGGTGCACGAGGTCCTTATTCACCTTGCCCGCGAGCACCATGCGGACGACTTCCGCCGTCTCCTCGTCGGTGTAGCGGAGGCCGTTCACAAAGCGGGACTCGACGCCCATTCGTTTGAGCGTCTCGGAAATTTCAGGCCCGCCGCCGTGCACGAGCACGACGTTGATGCCGACAAAGCGAAGGAGCGTCAGATCGCGCATGACCGACTTCTTGAGCTCCTCGCTCACCATAGCATTGCCGCCGTACTTGATGACGAGCACCTTGTTCTGATATTTTTCGATGTAAGGCATCGCCTCCAAGAGGAACTCTGCCTGTTCTTCCTTTCCGATCACGTTCTGTAGTCTCCGTTGATCTTCACATAGTCATAGGTGAGGTCGCAGCCCCAAGCCGTCGCGGTATATTCCCCTTCGTTGAGGTTTATCTCGATGTCGATCTCCTTCTCGGAGAGGATGCGCTTTGCCTCCTCCTCGGAGAAGGCGACGGCACTGCCCTGCCGGTAAGCGGGAAGAAGCCCCGCTGCCGAGCGGAAGTCGACGTCGATCTTCATGGGGTCTAAATCTGCGCCCGCATAGCCGAGCGCGCACATCACGCGCCCGCCGTTGGCGTCCGCGCCGAAGATCATCGCCTTGACGAGGTTGGAGTTGACGACGGACTTTGCAGCAAGCCTTGCGTCCTCCTTGGTCTTGGCACCCCGCACGCGGCATTCGATGAGGCGGGTCGCCCCCTCGCCGTCCGCGGCGAGCTTTCTGCACATCTCCGTCGTGACGGTGTGAAGCGCCTCGCAGAAGGTCTTAAAGTCCTCGTTGTCCTCGTCGATGACCGCGTTTCCCGCAAGCCCCGAGGCGAGGATGCACATCGTATCGTTGGTGGAGGTGTCCCTGTCGACGGAGAGCATGTTGAGGGAGTCCTTCACGTCCGCCGAAATTGCCTTCTGGAGCATGGCGGGGGTGATATTTGCGTCCGTCGTGATGAACATGAGCAGGGTCGCCATATTCGGGCAGATCATGCCGACGCCCTTGCAGATGACGCCCATTTTCACTTCCTTGCCGCCGAGCGTGAAGGAGACGGCTGCCTCCTTCTTGACGGTGTCCGTCGTCATGATGGCCTCGGCCGCGAACGAGCTGTGCTCGCCGTCCGACTTCAGGCCCTTGACAAGCTCCTCCATGCCGCCCGCGATGGGGTCGATCTTGAGCTCCATGCCGATGACGCCCGTGGAAGCCACGACGACGTCCTCTTTTTTGATGCCCGTGTACTTCTCGACGAGCGCGCACATCTCCTCGGCGATCTCCACGCCGTTTGCGTTGCAGGTGTTGGCGTTGCCGCTGTTGACGACGACCGCCTGCACGTAGCCGTCCTTCACATGCTCTTTGGTGACGAGAATGGGTGCGCCCTTGACGAGGTTCTGCGTATAGACGCACGCCGCCGCGCAGCGCACGTCGCTCGTGATGAGGGCGAGATCCTTTTTGACCTTATTTTTGCGGATGCCGCAGTGAACGCCGTTCGCCGCGAATCCCTTGGGCGCGCATACGCCGCCCGCAATCATTTCCAACATTTTATTCTCCGAGGACAGCCGAACAGGGCCTTGACGACCCTGAACCTGCTTATCCTATCTATTTTATCATAAAAGAGTGGCCGCGTCAAGCAAGAACGGGTCCAACTTTGTGAACGCGGCGGCTTTCTCAGAGGGAAAGCGCTTCGTCAAGCCCTAAGGCGATGTTCATATTCTGCACCGCCGCGCCCGATGCGCCCTTGCCGAGGTTGTCGAGCCGCGCCGAGAGCAAGATCTGCTCGTCGTTGCCGTTCACGAACACCTGAAGAAGGTTGGTGCCCTCAAGCGTGTTCGCCGCGAGGTACCCGCTCTCCTCCTTCGCGACCTGCACGAACTTACAGCCCGCGTAGTGCTCCTTGAAGACTTCCTCTATCTCCCCCACCGAGAGCTGCTTCTTGAGAAGGGAGCGATAGAGGGGAACGTGCACGGTCATGCCGCAGGGGAAGTCACAGATATAGGGATCAAAGATGGGCGGATGAGCAAGGCCGCACACCTTCTGCATCTCGGGCAGGTGCTTGTGTTTGAGGGTGAGCGCATACAGACGGGGCGAGTCGAGCGAATGGTCCCTCCCCTCTGCCTCGTACTGCGCGATGCCCTTCTTCCCCGCGCCCGTGTAGCCGCTGACGGCGTGACAGGTGAAGGGATAGTCCTCCGCCGCAATATCATGCGCGATGAGCGGATAGACGAGGGAGATGAAGCCGCTCGCATAGCACCCGGGGTTGGCGATGCGCTTGGAAGCCGCGATGGCCGCCCTGTGTGCGGGCGAGAGTTCGGGGAAGCCGTACGCCCATCCCTCCGCCGTGCGGTGAGCCGTGGAGGCGTCGATGACGACCGCCTTCGCCCCTTCCGCGAGTTTCACCGCCTCGCGCGCCGCGTCGTCGGGCAGGCACAGGAAGACGGCGTCCGCCGCGTGGATGGCCTCCTTGCGGGAGGCGGGATCCTTGCGGTGTTCCTCGTCGAGGGTGATGAGCTCCACGTCGTCGCGCTTTTTCATGCGTTCGACGATCTGAAGCCCCGTCGTGCCCGCGCCGCCGTCGATGAATACCTTGATCATTTCGAGCGCTTCTTATCGAGCATGGCCTTGACCTTGATGGGCAGGCCGAAGAGGTTGATGAAGCCCTCGGCATCCTTCTGGGAGTATGCGCCGCCGTCGTCGTCGAAGGTGGCGATGTTCTCGCTGTAGAGGGAGTAAGGCGACGTGATGCCCGCGCTCGTGACATTGCCCTTGTAGATACGGAGCTTGACGTCACCCGTGACGGTCTCCTGCGTCTTGGTGACGAATGCGGAGAGCGCCTCGCGGAGGGGCGTGAACCACTGGCCGTTGTAGACCATCTCGCCGAACTTGATGGCGACATGCTGCTTGAAGTGCTGGGTCTCCTTGTCGAGCGTGATGGTCTCAAGGAGCCTGTGCGCCTCATAGAGGATGGTGCCGCCGGGGGTCTCGTACACGCCGCGCGACTTCATGCCGACGAGACGGTTCTCGACGAGGTCCGCAAGGCCCACGCCGTTCGCGCCGCCGATCTTGTTGAGCTCCTCGATGAGGGAGACGGAGTCGATGTCCTTGCCGTTGAGGGCGGTCGGGATGCCCTTCTCAAAGTGGAGGGTGATATAGGTGGGCTCGTCGGGCGCCTTCAGGGGCGAGACGCCGAGCTCGAGGAAGTCCTCCTTCTCATACTGCGGCTCGTTCGCGGGGTCCTCGAGATCGAGGCCCTCGTGCGAGAGGTGCCACAAATTCTTGTCCTTCGAATAGTTGGTCTCGCGGCTTATTTTGAGGGGAATGTTGTGCGCCTCGGCGTACTCGATCTCCTCCTCGCGGCTCTTGATGTTCCAAATACGCCAGGGGGCGATGATGGTCATCTCGGGCGCGAACGCCTTGATGGTGAGCTCGAAGCGCACCTGGTCGTTGCCCTTGCCCGTGCAGCCGTGGCAGATGGCGTCTGCCCCCTCCTTCTTGGCGATGTCGACGATGGCCTTCGCGATGACGGGGCGTGCGAACGACGTGCCGAGGAGGTACTTGTCCTCATAGACTGCCCCCGCCTGCATGGTGGGGAAGATGTAGTTTTCGACGAAGTCCTTTTTGAGGTCGAGCACATAGAGCTTGCTTGCGCCCGTCTTCTTGGCCTTCTCTTCGAGGCCGTCGAGCTCGGTGCCCTGCCCGACGTCGCCCGAGACCGCGATGACTTCGCAACCGTCGTAATTTTCCTTGAGCCAGGGGATGATGATGGATGTGTCGAGGCCGCCCGAATATGCGAGCACGACCTTCTTGATCTGTTTTGCCATAGTATGGACCTCTCTTTTTTTCTCTTATTTCAGATTTCCTGCATATTATAAATGCAAAAGGGACGCAAGTCAAGCATTTTGCGCCCCTTATTCTGCATATTTTTACTTTAATTGTCGCTTATTTTTGCATACTTTCGTTTCGTATGCGTTTATTCGTGAATAATTGTATATTATTCGGCCTGTTCGGGGCGATGGGCGCAGAAGCGGGCGATGTCGTCGTAAGTAAACTGCGTATCCGAGAACGCGGAAAAGGGCGCATGCTTGAAGAAGGTGAAGGTATCGCGGGAGTCCTGCGTCTCGAACACGGCGACGAAGCGGTTCCCATGCTCCTTGAGCTGCACGCAGCCCATGTGGACGTCGTAGGTGTACGTCTTGCGCGCGGTGTGGAGATGGACGACCTCATTCGTCGTCTCATAGCCGAGGACGGTCCCGAGCGAGACGCGCATCGTGTAGTATCCGTAGACGACAAAATATAAAACGAGCACGACGGCCGCCGCCGAGAGAAAGATGGGCATGCCGAGCTCGGTGCCGTTGATGCCCAGCATGAGGAGCACCATAAAGACGGGGAGCGCGATGACGCTGAACACGACGAACAGCTTCTTCATCGTGTGCGTGTACTTGACCGCACCGGTCTTGTAGTAGTAGGGTATCTCTTTTTTCATGTGTTTCCCCCTTTCGGCCCTCAGCCCCTCTTTGCAAACACGAATTCGGCCTGCGTGAGCGTCTCCTCCCCCATCTTCACTTCGGCGAGCAGCTTTTCGCCGCTGTCCTCGGCAAAGAGGGCGAGCTCGCTCCCCTCCTTCGCCTGTTTGGAGTAGGAGATATGGAAGGACTTTAAAGTGCGGTCCTTGAGCTCTTCCATCGTGAGGCAGTCCATGAAGAGGTCGGAGTAGCGCGTGTTGTTGACGTGCAGGTAGTGATCGCACAGGCTCTGGCGGGCGGTGATGCGGTAGACCTCCCTCCCCTCCCCCATGCGCGGCACCTTCCAGTTGGGAACGGTGAGGCTCTTCTCGGGGTTGTAGGGGCAGTTCGCGTTGGCCTCGCCGAGAGCATCCGCGGTGAGAAGCGAAAAGCTTGCAAGGTCGACGAGACACCAGCGGGAGGCAGCCGCCGCGACGGGCTTGCCGTCCTCTCCGAGCACGCGATAGTCACGCTCGAAGAAGACGTGGCGGGGCGGGAGCGGCCAGGTCTCAACGGTGAGCGTCTCGCCGAACGTCGGCTGTTTGTAAATTTCGCCGTAGGTGTTGACGACGAGGAACCCGTAGTTTTTGGGCTTTAAGTCGGCATAGCCGAAACCGAGCTCGTCCGCACTCCCCGTGGCGGCCTCCTGAATGATGCCGAGAAGGGAAGTGAGCGAGAGCTCGTCCTTGAAATCGAAGTCGGTATAGCGCAGCGGAAAGCGCTGGCGGTAGCAATAAGCACTCATATTCTTATTATATCATGGGCGGAAGGAGAAGTCAAAGATTTACGCGCCTTCCCCGCCCATTTCGCCGCGTTTTCATCCGATCGCCGCCCCTTATGACGCCCTTAGGTTGCCGCCGAAAGGTAGGTGAGCGCACCCTCCAAAATGGCGGAGGCGAGCTTTTCGCGGTAGCCCTCGTCGAGGAGCAGCTGCTCGTCCTCGGGATTGGACAGAAACCCGCACTCGACGATGCAGGAGGGCGCGTCGCAGCACTTTAAGATGAAGTAATCGCCCGCGACGGGGCTCGTCTTTTTGACGCACTCGGGCATGCCGTTGAGCGCCGACTGCAGGGCACACGCGAGCGCCTTGGACGAGGGCAGGTCGAGCCTGTAAAAGGCCTGTGCGCCGCGGCGGGCGGGGTCGGAAAAATAGTTCTGATGAATGGAGAGAACGAGCGCGGGAGACGCCTCTTGGATGATGGCGGCGCGGGCGGCCATGTCGCGCTTCTTGTGCCCGGGGGCGGTCGTGCCGTAGAGGCCCGCCTCGCTCCTGCGCGTGAGGACGGTCTCGTACCCCGCCGCCTCGAACTTCTCCTGCAAGATACGCACGATGAGAAGGTTGAGATCGCTCTCCTTGACGCCCGTCTTGCCCGTGACGCCCGCGTCGATGCCGCCGTGGCCCGCATCGAGCACCACGACGGGCCGCTGCGCCCCCGAGGCCGTGCGGCTGAGCGCGAAGAAGCACGTCCCAAAGGCGAACAGCACCAAAAGGATGACGGCAAACGCCGAAAGATACAAACGGGAACGCTTCATACCGCTATTGTATGGAAGCGCGGGCAAAGATATGCAGTCCGAAAGACGGGCGCGCCCCGCCGCGGCTAAGCCGCGGCGGGGCGCCACAGACCAAGCGCCCGCGGCTTATCGCCGCGGGCGCTCCCGAATTTACTCCCGTATTTATTCGTTTGCCTTCAAACTCTCGTTCATATCGATGCCGACGATCTTGCGGCGCAGGATGAGCGTCACGAGCGCGGTGAACAGCAGCACGACGACGGCGGCGATCGGCCAGACGAACCAGGACACTCCGCCCAGAGACCCGATGTTGATGACCTTGAACAGGATCCAGATGAGCAGCACGCCCAGAGGATAGCCGAAGATGATGCCGACGATGGTGTTGATATACACCTCGCGGTAGATATAGCCTGCAACCTCGCGGTCGTAGTAGCCGAGCACCATCAACGTCGCGATCTCACGGTTTCGCTCGCTGATGTTGATGTTGGTGAGCGTATAGATGACCACCATCGTCAAAAGTCCCGCGAAGATGACGATGACTGCCGCAAGGCCGATGAGCGCGGCCGAACCGAACTCGTGGAAGAGGCACATATCGAGGAGCGCCAGTCCCGCGAGGGCGATGCCCATCGAGCACGCCACCGAGATGACCGTCATGGAGAAGCGGTAGTGGTATCGGAGGACGTTGCGCATCGTCGACTTATACTTGAAGGAGAGGCGGTTCCAAATGAAGGGAATGCGCTCCAAGAACACCTTCCTGCCCGCCTTGGGCGGCTTGGCGTGAAGGAGGTCGGCGGGCTTTTCGTGCACCATCTTCCCGCCCGAGATGAGCGTCGCCACAAACGTCGCGATGACGATGCACAGGAAGGTGATGAGGAAGTAGAGCGATGTCGCCACATCCGTCATGGGCATCATGACGAAGTTGTAGTTGAACACGTAGTAGATGAAGCTCGTCAGCCCCACGCCCACGAAGTACGCCCCCACGCCGCCGATGCCCGTCGCAATGGCCGCAAACAGGAGATACTTAAAGACGATGCGGAAGCCCGAATAGCCGAGCGTTCTGAGGCAGGCGATCTGCGGGCGCTCCTCCTCCATGAGGCGGGTCATGTTGGACAGCACGACGAGCGCCGTCACGAAGATGAACGCGACCATGAGGATGACGCCGATGGCGATGACCTTGCCCGCGTAGGAATTGAGCGAATTGACGGAATAGTTGTCCTCGAGGGTGATGAACTCGATGTCCTCGCCGAGCAGCTCTTTGAGGGCGGCTTCCTCGCTTTCGACGAGGTCGTCGTACTCCCCGCCGAAGGGCGCGAACACGTCTCGGTCCTCGAAGGCGATGTAGAGATCCCCTCTCGGCAGCAGCTTCTCGTCGTATCCGAGGCCGCCCAGCGTCAGCATGGTGTCGATGACGAAGTCCTGAAGACCCGCGTCCTCGAGCATCCCGCCGTAGGTGGGAACGATGTCCCACGAGAAGTAGTAGATGCCGCTCACGGTGTTGAGGGAGTCGAGCGCATTCGCAACGTCGGGAATGACCGTCCCCTCCTCCTGAATGTAGCTCGGCTCGCCCTCAACGCAGAACGCGATGGGACTTCTCAGCGTCCCCGCCGCCGTCACGGTGACGGGCTCGGCGTACGAGAGGAAGGTCTCCGCGGTCGAGGGAAGTTCCTCGCCGCCCTGCTCGGCAAGCTGGCGCAGGATGTCGGCAAAGTCGACGGTCACTTGCTCCCCGAGAGGCACCTCCGTCACCGTCTTGCTCGACTCGATGTGCGCCGACACAAACTCCGTCGAAGGGTCGATCTCGGAAAAGCTTTCGCCCTCGAGCGTTGTCGGCACGTTGACCGTCCAGTTGTCAAAGTCCAAAAAGTAGAGGCGCACGGGCTCTTCGCCCTCTTCGAGGGTGACGTCCACGGACATGCCCGCGTTGACGTTCTCCTCCCCGTAGCGCTCTTTGACGAGCGAGAGCTGCTCGTCGGTGAAGCCGTCCCCCGTACTCTTGACGATGAGATCGGCGATATTCTGATCGCGGTAGCTCTCCGCGAGGGAGCGGGCGATGACCTCGCCCGACGACCCGACGCCCGAGATGAGTCCCACGCTGACCACCACGATGAAGATGATGGACAGAAAGCGCATGACGTGCTTTTGGAACATCCGCGCCAACGTTTTGAGATAGGTCTTCATATTACCACTCGATCTCCTCGATGGGCATGGGATGTTCGTTCTTGACGATGTTCTCGATGTGTCCGCTCTTGATGTAGATGACGCGGTCGGCCATGTCCTTGAGCGCCGCGTTGTGCGTGACGGCGACGACGAGTTTGTTGCGCTCGCGGGCGACGTCATAGAGGACTTTTAAGATGCGCTTGCCCGTCACATAGTCGAGCGCACCCGTCGGCTCGTCGCAGAGGAGAAGCCGGGGATTCTTGGCGATGGCGCGGGCGATGGAGACGCGCTGCTGCTCGCCGCCCGAGAGCTGCGCGGGGAAGTTGTTCATGCGGTCCTCGAGGCCGACTTCTTTGAGCGTCTCGGCGGGGTCGAGGTGGTCCTTGCAGATCTCGACGGCGATCTCCACATTCTCTAGCGCCGTCAAGTTGGGCATCAGATTATAGAACTGAAAGACGAATCCGACGTCCTCGCGGCGGTAGCGGCAGAGGCCCTTTTTGTCGAGCCCCGTCACTTCGCGGTCGCCGAGGACGATCTTGCCCTCGGTCGCGCTGTCCATGCCGCCGAGAAGGTTCAAAAGCGTCGTCTTGCCCGCGCCCGAACTGCCCAAAACGACGACGAACTCGCCGTCCTCCAAAGAAAAAGAGACGTCCTTCAAAGCCTGGACGTCCACCGAACCCGAATGATAGGTCTTTCCGACGCCCTCCAGCGTAAGAAAACTCATCGAAATATACCCTCCTGCGGTCTCCCGCCTGTGTTTTTTGCGGCCTTCTGCCGCGCTCCTTGCAGACGCTCACTCTTCGTCCGCACATTCTCAATCTATAATTTACCCCAAAAAGTTAAACACTGTATCAAGCAACGGTGAAAGTATTGTGAAAATCCCCGCGGAACGCATCCGCGGGGATCCCCACTTCCCGAAGGAAGATTCAGTTGATGCCTTCGTTGAGCTTTGCAAGAAGTGCGTCGAGGTCCTCACCGTGAACGGCGACCGCCTCGGCGACGGTCTCCCCGTGTGCGAGCGCACAGCCGAAGCAGTGCATGCCCGCCGAGAGCAAAATCTCGGGCGCATCGGGGTTGAGCTCCAGCACTTCGGAAATAAGCGTATCCGCCGTGATCTTAGCCATGGTCTTACTCCTTTTGTTCTCTTATATGAGTATTATACCACAGAAACGGCGAAGTTACAACTCTTTTCGCGCATTTTTCAAAGCCCTAAGAGCCAGTAGACGAGCCCGACCGCCGCTCCCGCCGTCACGCCGAACACGAGGATGGGCCCCGCGACGAGGAACATCTTCGCCGCCATGCCGTAGACGTACCCCTCCGTCTTGAACTCAATGGCGGGAGATGCGACGGAATTTGCAAACCCCGTGATGGGCACGATGCTCCCCGCGCCCGCCTGTTTTCCGATGCGGTCATAGACGCCGAGGCCCGTCAGAAGCGTCCCCAAGAAAATGAGGAGGACGGAGACCGTGCCCGCAAGTTCCTCCCCCGAAAGGCCCGCGTACTCCAAAAGGAAGCGGAAGAACTGCCCGATCGTGCAGATGAGTCCTCCGACCATGAACGCCCTGCCGCACGTCGCGAAGTGCTTGGTGGGCGGCGCAAAGGAATTGACGTACTTCAGATAGTTTTGGTTGCGCCTTACAAGCTGCTTTTCGGTCATTTCTCCCCCTTTTCGGGGACGCTCCCGCGCCCCTCCTCCCGCCCAAATGCGGGGATACAGCTCTCCCGCTCCTCTTTTGTCTTTCCGGGGAACGTCACACGTCTCTCTCTCATGCCCCTAATTTGGGGAACTTTGCGCCCGATTATACCACGGCATCAGATATACGAGGCGAGAAGGTCATACAGCGTCGCGTAGTATTCGCCGAGGTAGGTGCGGGCGAGGGAGTCCATCGCGTATGCCTCCAGCCGCGCCTCCGCGTCGTCCGTCGCCTCCATGTAGTAGGAGCGCACCACGAGGAAGCGCTGGGAGGCCGAGAGGTTGTAGTTGGGGTTCTCGGGATAGCGATAGGGCCCGTCCTCGTTGCCGTCTCCCGCGTCTAAATCGTAGGCGATCTGATAGAGAAGATCATCCTTGACCGCCTCCACCTTCGCGTCCGCCTCGTCGTCGATGGCCTCTGCGCGCTCGTCATAGTACGTCGACCGCGCCGTGCCGTTTGTGAGAAGCTCCTTGAAGATCTCCCCCTTCTCCTTCTCCGCCTCGGCCAAAATTTCGTTCTTCTCGGTCTGCGCCGCGCGCACCATCGCCATCTGCACGGCGTTGAGGTCCTCGAACTGCTCATCCGAAAGGTCGATGATATCGATGATCATGCTCTGCCCTCCCGAATGTCAAGGATGACCGCCGAAAGCCGCGCGCCCGCCGAGCATTTCACGCGGAGGGAGAACGCGCTCCCCTTGAGGGGCGGCACAAAGCGCAGCTCCTCGCCCGCACGCCCGCGGACATGGCGACAAAGCCCCTTCCCCGCGCTCGCCGTGATGCGGAAACATCCCTCTCCCTCGACGCGCACGGCGTCCAGATATCTTGCCTCGGAGACGCCGTATTCGGAGAGCGGGAACTCGACGACCATCTCGCGCTCGGCGGCTGCCGCCTCATCGAGGGCATACAGCTTCCCATCGCGGAGAAAGACGAATTCCCCGCCCGCGACGCTTTCGGCCTCGAGGCGCAGAAGGCTCGCCCTCTCGCCCGTGAACACAAAGATGCACTTCTCCCCGGACTTCAGCGTGACAGCAGCATAATAGCTCTCCCCTGCCGCCGCGCCGACGGCGCCCTTTGTAAAGTCGATGTACTCCGCGCCGCAGTCCTCGATCGCCGAGACCGTGCTCCCCTTGAGCGCATACAGACCGTCCTTCGCCGCGAACACGACGCGGCTGCCGCAGGCAGCGACGGAATCGGGTATAAGCCCCGAGAACGCACAGGCAAGTTCCTCCGCCTGAAAGTCGAGGAAGTCCCCGGGCGCGGTGAGAGCCGTTATGCCCCGTTCGCGGAAGAGAAGCAGCTGCCCCTTGTAAGGGACGAGCTTTACAATGTTCCCGCCCCTTGAAGGGAGGTCGATGCTGCCTGCCCCGTCCGCCGACTGTTCCCAATCGGTGACGTCGAGCGGCGCCGAATAGGAGAGCGTCTCGCCCGAAGCGATGAAGAGGCGCTCGCCGAACACCGCCATGCACGTCCCCGCAGACGCGCCCGTCACCGCCGCCGCGCCCGTCGTGCCGAGGGCATACAGCCCCGAAGCGATCATCGCGTAGTACTCGGTGCCCGTGTCCCCTTCAAAGGAGAGGACGTCAACGGGCGGCGAACTCAGCGTAAAGGTGTCCTCCCCCTTCGAAAGCACATTTCCCGCGAGCGAAAAGAGGGTGCCGTCCGCCGTGCGGAAGAGCTTCTCCGTACCTGTCGGGAGCGTCTCAACGAGCTTTTTTCCGCCCGTTTCAATGAGCGCACCCCCGCGCTCCGCCGCATTGAGGGCGAACACCGCCGTTCTTCCGCTGCTCTCCCGAAAGAGGGAGGGCTTGACGCGCACGCGCTTTTTTGTAAGCGTCGGAAAGCGCAGAGACTTTGCGATCATACCCACCTCCTCGGGCGGACGGTGAGCGCGCGCCTCGGAAGGTCTGCCGCCCGCACGGCGTCTTGGTATCGGCTGTCCCAGAGCTTGGCCTCCTCGAACATCCCGCGGGAGAGACAGAACTCCCGCGCGACGCCGAAGGAGATGAGCCGCGCCGTCACCCTGCCGCCGTATTCGCCGTCGTCGCAGGCGTCCTTGGGCTCGGGCGAATAGCAGTAGCGCACGCGCACCTTCCCGTTTGCGACATTGGGAAGGAAGAGCCCCTCCTTGCGCGGTTCGAAGGCGGTCTCGCGGCCCATCGAGAGCACGGCGCGCACCCCCGCGGGCGCATAGGTGAACTTGCTCCACACAATGCTGTGCTCCTCCGCCCCGAGGACTTCCTCCGCCTTTAAAGGGAGGTAGTCGACGGCGAGCTCGTTCTCGACGAGGTTATAGCAGCGAAGGAGGGAGGCAAGTTCCCCCTTGGGCGCCGTATTTTGGGGGAGTTCCCCGAGTTCCTTTGCAAGGTCCGCGCGGCCGAGATGCTCTGCGGCAAGCGCCAAAACTTCCTTGACCGTCATCTCAGGCCACCCCCTTGTTACTCGGTGATGCCCGTGAGCATGCCCTGCCCGACGGGACGATAGCACATGAGCTCGGCGTACTTGACGAGCGTCGCCGTATAGACGGGCTTGCCGGGGATCTGCTTCAAGATCTTGCCGTCCTCGCCCTCCAGCCACTGCCAGTCGCACAGCTGATGAAGGCCGAAGTCATTGGTGTTGAGCAGGTACATCGTGCCCTTGGGGCAGAACCTGTCCGCAACGACGGGGATGCCGTTGAAGCTGAGCGCCTTGTAGCCGCCCTGAAGGTCGACGGAGTCCATCTTGCGGTAGGAAGAGAGCGCCGAGATGAGCTTGCGGCGCACCCCGCGCGAGCAGACGATGAAGTTGACCTTGCCGCCGCCGTATTCCTCGACGCCGTCGATGGCCTCCTGCAGGGCGTCCTCGCTCATCGCGCCGAAGGACGAATCGGTGTAGGGCGTGAGCCAGCTCTTGCCCTCGCGGTCGATGCCGTAGAGCTCATCCGCCTCGAAGATGGCTTTAAGGCCGGTGATTTCGAGGTCCTTGGAGTTCTGCAGGTAGATGACGTCGTTTGCCGCCGCACCCGTGACGGTGCCCTCGAAGGTGATCTTGTTGGCCGCACGGTCGACGGTGGCGATGACGGCCCCCGCGGTGTCGCGCGTATCCGCCGTGTAGATGTCCACCACCATGCCCTCCGCGAGGTTGATGGTGCTGTCCACGGTGTATTCGTCATCGCCCGAGGAAGGCACGGCGGAGATGGTCGCGAGCTTGCCCGTGCCGTCGCCGAAGAGCATGCGCGAGAAGTTGAACGCGCTCGTTCTCACGAGGCTGTCCATCTCGTCATTGAGAAGGTTGACGAACGCGCCCTCGTTGCTCTCTGCGGCGCGGATGGCTTTATCGCTGATCTCGATGGTGCCGTAGAGGTTCTTGAGGGGCGCGACGAACTGGGCATAGCCCGAGGAGAGCGCCTTGGGAAGGTCGCCGTCCTCCGTGCCCGCGCCGACGCCGCCGTTGACGCCGAAGCGCACCGCCTTTCTCACATCTCTCCCCCACACGTCGGAGGAGGTCTTCTTGATCTCGGCAAGGAGCGGGTTGACCGTCTTATCGAGCTGTTCGCTCACCACACCGAGGTAGTAGGACTTCAATACGCTGTCTGCAGTCTGAGTCGTGATCATACATTATTCTCCTTTCTTTGCATTTTTGAGGTAGCCGAGCGCCAGCATGCCCGCCTCCTCGAAGTCTTTCGGCCGCCTTTGGGGCGCCTGAACGCCCGTTCCCGAGTGCGTCATGAGCGGCACGCGGGGAAGTTCGGCGCTCTCCTTCAGGAGTTCCGAAGGTTTTTCCGCCCTCTCCTCCCCCTCGGGCACGGTCCGGACCGCGCGCGCCTCGCTCTCCTCAGCGCCGTCTTTGACGGCTTCAACAGTTTCGCACGCCGAGGGCTGTTCCCCGATGGGCACAGCCTTGTTCGCCTGTTCGAGCGCCCGAAGCCGCTGGCTGCGGCGGGTAAATTCTGCCTCGAGCGCCTCATATGCGTGCAAGAGGGCATCGACCGAGCGAAACTTGGAAGGAAGCTCCCCCGAAGTTCCAAGTTCTCCCTCGGGATGTGCTTCCGCGACTGCCGTGTTCTCCTCTTTCATACCTGTTTCCTCCTTTATTTTTCAAGCGCCCTGTGCGCACGGATGTGCGCCGCAAGCCGCGCTTTGATGGTTTCGTCGTCCTCGCCGCCCGAAAGCAGCGCGCGCGTGTGTTCAGTGATGTGCACCGCGTGGTCGTCGTACTCGTCCGGCTCCACGCCGCGTTCGCGCAGGACGATGTTCTCCCGCTCCGCCTTGCGAAGGTGGAGGTGTGTGATGTCCCGCGCGTTCTCCAAAGAGCCGTACCCGAACGCGTCCAAAATTTTGTTGCGGGTGTCGTCCGAGAGCTTCCCCTCGCCGTCCGTGAGGAGCCCCGCCTGAAAGAGCGAGAGGATCTCCTCCTTGACCTCTGCGGGCGTGCGGTCGTACTCGGTCAAGAACTCCACGTCGTCCGCCGAGATGTCGCTCCTGTCGAAGTAGTAGACCTCCGTCTCTCCCCCTTCGCCCGTCATGCGAAGCAGCCGCTTATTCGCCGCGAACTGCTTGTAGAGGTGCAGGATCTGCTTCCCCGCGGCTCTTACGGCGCGTTCCACGCTCTCCACGCTCGCCTGCATGCGGTTGGTATCCTGCTCCAATAAAAGCTGCAGACCCGACGCCGACGTCACACGGTAGGCGGACGAGGACGAGCGCGACAGCTCGCTCATGCCCGAGACGAGGATGAACTCGTTCGCAAGCCGCTCCTCTTCCTCCTGAAAGTCGGAGGGAAGGGAGCCGAAGTCGAGGAAGTGCGGCTCGTTCGCGCCCTGCCGGTAGACGATGACGCGCCCGGGCGCCAAGCCCTCCTCGGCAAGTTCCTCTGCGTCGAGGGAGCCGTCCTCCACCGTGAGCACGCCCATCGAGAGGCGGTTCAGAAACTCGTGCTTGCGGTTTCTCACGGCGTTGTAGGCGCGCTGCAGAGGCACCATGCGGTCGACGATGCTCACGCCGTAGAAACTCCCCGGCATCTCGGTGCACGTCTGCCGCACGAAGGGGAAGATGCGCTCTCCCCTGTCGCCGTTCTCATAGGGCAGCGGCCCCTCGTAAAGCAGCACGCCGCCCGCCGCGATCTCGAGCTTCCCCTCGGGGTGTTCCCCGTCGGGGCGGGTATAGCGCTCGATGAGGATCTCCGCATCGTCGAGGCTCCCCCTTCCGCCCGTGGGCGAGAGCGCGACGCCCTCCACCGTCCTGCCCGCAAGCTCCACGCCGAAGCGCTCGAAGATGTCACGAACGGGCACGGCCTTGGCATGGATGAGGCTTCGCACCTCCTCCATGCTCTCCGCCGAGAGCGAGTCAGGGTACACCTCGAAGGGCGAGAGCGCCACGACGCTCACGTCTCCCTCGCGGCGGGGCTCACTCCCCTCCGCGCCGAGGAGCTTGCCCTCGTCGAAGTTCCACACGATCTTGTAAAACGCCGTGCCGCACACCTCCGACCAAAGCGTCGCCCGCGCGATGACCCCGTCGAGATCCAGCCTCCCCTTGACCGCCTTCAAGATATTCGAGCAGAGGCGGGCGGTCTTCATGTCCTCGGGGCTGTCCGAGAAGGCGCGCACGGAGAGCGAGGGCCGCACCTTCGAGAGGCGTGCAAGGCGGGCGTCGATCGTGGGCGCGATGTGGTTGTAGCACCCCCGCGCCTGCCAGAAGTAGGCCGCCTCCTCGTCGACGATCTCCCCGAGGGGGGAGACCCCGCAGTATTGGTTCCCCCGCAAAAAGTTCATGTTGACCTGCCAGCCCCGCTCGAGCGCCTTGCGCTCCTCCTGGCGGTCGAAAAAGTCGCGGGTGATGTCGCGGGCGAGGGCATCCCGTCTCGCCTCCTCCATGCGCTCCCGCTCCTTCAGCTCTTCATCCTTCATCCTTTTCCTCCTTCAAGCGGGCAAGAAGCCGCTGTTTTTCCGCTTCGAGCTCGTCGTCGCTCATGCCTGCAAAGTCCTGCCCCTCCATGAGGAGCCGCACCGCCTTGAGATCGGGCGGGATATCCTTTCTGGTCTCCCGCCGCTTGACGAGCGTCAGTTCGCCGTCCTGCACGCCGTACTCCTCGGTGACTTCCTCCACGGAGCACCCGAGCGCGACCTTTAAGATGGCATTTCTCACCTGATCATCCACTGTTACCTCCCTTATCCTTTCCTACCCGAGGCGGGGCCTTCTGCGGAGCGCCCGCATGAGCCGCTCCTTCTCGCGGGCGACGTCCGAGACCGCCTTTGTCTCGGTGCGCACGGGGCGGCTCATGAGGTAGTACCTCAGCTCGTCGAGGGCGTGGTCGTCCTTCTTCTCGGGGTGATCCCCCTTCCCCCAGAAGTACCCCTTGATCTCGCGGATGAGGTTGGTGCAGCAGCGGAAGATGTAGAGGTCGGGCCAGCCGTTGTCCCGCTTCAAATAGCTCTTCACCCGCGCGATTCCCGCGAACATCTCCTTCTCGACGCGCGTATCTGCCAAGATTCCGTGCTCATAGAAGAGCTCGGTGACGCTCTTCACCGACGAGAGCGTCCGCTGCCCCGCCGCCGAGTCGATGAGCGCCCGGAGCCTCCCCGCATTGTCCTTCTTCCAGCCGAGCGCATCGCTTATTTCATGGATGCGCCTTGCGTGATAGTCGACGTCCTCCCCCGCCCTGTAGTGCTCCGCAACGACGTAGACGTTCCCGTCGCCGTCGACGGCGTACCAGTGCGCGGAGAGCGGGTTCTTGAGCCCGGGGTCGATGGAGATGTTGTCCTGCCAGTCACGGGGCACCTCGAAGGGGTCGATGACGTGCACGTTCTCGTCAAATTCGGGGTAGACGAGCCCCTCCTTCGCCGCAAACCGCCCGTACCTTCGCGACTGCAGTGTCGTCTCGTCCATCGTCTTTTCCAGGAGCGCGATCTCCTTCTTGGAGAGGTACGGGTTATCCCCCCACTCCATGAACTCGTACCACACCTCGGGGTTGTTCTTTTTGTTGAGGTAGATCTCGTCGTAGAGGAAGGTCAGCCCCTTCAGGGGGGTCATAGTGCCGAAGATGTCGCCGCACTTGTCGAGGACGCGCATGAGGCACTCCTCGTAGATGTCCCTCGGCGGCTCCTCGTCGAACCACACGAAGTCCAAGGAGCTCCCCTGAAACTTCTCCCGCCCCTGATCGCAGCTCTTGAAGCCGATGACGCCCGTGCCGCCCGTCTCGTTCCTTACGACGATCTGATCGATGACGCCCGAGGCGGGGCTGTCCCGCCTTCCGCTCAGCATAACGATGTCGACGATCTGATCGGGGCGGAGGTAGGACAAAATTTTCTTCTGGGCGACGTCGCGCTGCACCTGCTGGGAGACGGACACCACCCACCCGAACACGTTCGCCCTGTTCTTGCGGTAGGGATGCACGCCGCGCGCCATCCACACCGCCTCCACCGCGCCGCACTCTGTCTTGCCCGAGCGGTTCCCGCCGAACACCCAGCGGTTGCGCTTCTTGCACTTGTGAAAGAGGAGCTGCTTCTTGTGCACGCGCCTGCCCTTGTTGTAGCGCGCCAGCTTATCCCCCGCCGCCCGCTTCCGCTGTTCCGCCTCGATGGCGGCGATCATGTTGATGATTTCGTTCATATTCGCCAAAACCTCTCTTTCCCCGCTCCCCCCGATGGCTTATGATAGCGCCTATGAAAGCACTCATCCTTCTCATGGCCGTCCTGCTGCTTGCACCCGCCCTTCCCCTCCGCGTCTCCGCCGAGGAGACCGCCCCCGCCCCTCAGGAAGTGTACGCCGTCGCCGCCCGCACCGACGTGTGGCTGTATGCCGAGGAAAACGAGGACAGCGGGCTCTTCCTCCTCCCCTACACCTACTATGTGCGCGTCCTCGAGCGCGGCGAGGAGTATTCCGCCGTCGTCTACGGGGAGGACGCCGCCCCCTACCGCACCGTCGAAGGGTACTGCAAGACGGACATGCTCACCTTCGTCGACTTCGTCCCCGAGCGCCCCTTTCTGAAATTGGAAGTCACCGTCACTTATACCGTTCCCGGCAGCTCGTCGCAGATGGGAAACGGCACCTTCGACGAGATCGAGCGCACCTTCCACTACTACGGCACGAGCTATCTCGGCACCCAGCGGTACTTCTACGTCCTCTCGGACGGCGTGTTTGACTACATTCCCGCCGCCCGCGACGTCAACTACGAGCTCAACACCGACTATCTCACCGAGACCGTCGCCCCCACGCCCGAGGAGGAGCCTGAGGCCGGACCCTCCGCGGGGCTCTCCGCCCTCGAGATCGCCGCGCTCGTCTTGGGGGTCATCGCTGTCGCCGCGATCGCCTTCTTCGTGCTGCGCGGCCGCAAGTCGCCCGCCCCCTCCGACGAGAGCGACTTCTGATCCCCGAAGGAAAGCCTGCCCTTTCGCCGCTCGACCACCCTCCGCTCCGCACCGTTCCCGATGGCCTTTAAGACGGCCATGAAGGGCGAGAACCCCTCGAAGTCGCGAAAGAACGCCTCCTCGGTGCACCCGCGGCGGGAAAGCCGCCTTGCAATGCGCTCCAACACTGCCCTCTGCTTGCGGAAGTAGCTGCGCTCCGAGCAGGTGACCGACCGCCCGCCAAGCTTGCTCTTCCTTCGGAAGTACTTGTACTCAAGGAGAAAGAGCTCCTCTTCGCTGCAGTACGCAAGCGCCCGCTCGAGCTGCTCCTTCCAACAGAGGATGCGGTCCGCATACTCCATATCCGCTGCGATGCTCTCCATGATGCCGAGGGTGTCGCGCGGGTTCTTAAAGGAGAGGTACGCCCTGACCTTCGCGCCCTCGCGCACCGATTCGGCAAGTTTATCCGCCTGCGGGTACACGTAGAGGAGCGCCCGCACATAGTTAAATTCGTCTCTCATAGCTTTTCCGTCCTTTCATTTCGAAACACGAACATTTGTTTACATTTCTATGATAGCACGAAAAATCGGCACCCGTGCGCCGATATGCCAAAATTTTTTGATTTTCCCTTAAAATTTTTTTATACCTTCTTTCGCGCCCCTGCTTCCACGCATATGGGAAATCGGGCGTTTTTTTCCTTCAATCCCTTGTCTTTTGCGCGCGCGCGTGTTATAATTGTCCTATGAAAACGCGCACGAAAACCATGTTCGCCCTTCTCACAGCGCTTCTTTTGGCGCTCCTTACGGGCACAGCCCTCGCCCTTCCCGAAGTCCTCACGGCCTCGGCCGTCTCGGCGCCCTCTCTCTTCCTTCCGGGCTCCTACGAGGAATACCTTCCCCTCGACTACCCCTCCGACGCCGCCATGACGGAGGAGTACATCGCCGTTGCCGACGGCGCCAACCTCTACCTTTTCGACCGCGCCGAGGGCCGCTATTCCCTCTACACCCACCGCGGGACGGTCTCCAAGCTGCAGTTCACGAGCGACGGCAGGCTGTTCTTCTCCGACCAGAATGCCCAGCTCTACCGCTATGACTTCACGCGCGGCGAGGCCGTGCTGCAGGAGAACGTCCCCTGCGCCACCTTCCTCATCGCGGAGAACACCCTCTACACGGCGGTCATCGCAGGCAATACGACGACGCTCTACGCCATCCCGTGCGACAGCGCGCAGATCTCCTTCGACCGCGCCGTGCTCATCGACAACGTGCCCTCCCCTGCGGGCGCATCGCCCCGCCTCGCCTTTGAGAGCGGCATCCTCTACTGCGCGTTCAACCATCAGGTCTATGCCTATGCCAATTCCGAGACGGGCTACAGCCGCGAGCCGCACTATCTCGCGGGCCCCTCGACGGACGTCACCAACCTCTCCGCCTTCTGCTCGCACGAGGGCGAATTTTACTACACCGTCAACGGCACGCTCGAGCGCGACGGGCTTTACCGCACCGTGCTCGACGGCAGCAGCACCCTCCTCATGGCAGGCAGCGGGTTTTCTGCCCTCTTCTCCTATGACGGCACCCTCTATGCCGTGCAGAACGGCTCGGTGCGCGCCTTCTCCCTCACCGAGGACAGCGCTTCCCTCACGGGCTATGAGATCGGCGCCGCCTCGGACGCTCCCAACCGCATCTCGGAGGCGGGCGAAACGGTGCGCGCGGGAGACCTCCTCGTCATCTCGGACAGGGGCAACCGCCGCGTGCTCGTCTATGACGAGGCGTCGGAAGAATACACCGCCTATCCTCTCGACGGCGTTCCCTCCTGCGTCGCGACGGACGGCGAGAGCTTCGCGGTCAGCGTCGGCAACGCCATCTACATCTACGACAGCGGCGAAAGCGAACCCCGCTATACCCACACGGCGGAGAGCACCGTCTCGGGCATCACCTCCGTCTACGGGAAGTACTACTACGTGACCGAGCACAGCTACTACGGCATCGCGGAGGAGGGCGCGCGCGAGTTCACCCGCACGGGCACCTCCATGCCCGTCGCCATCACGAGCGACCTTCTCGGCAACATCTATGTCGCGACCGCCGTCTCGGTGGGCCAGACCGCGCTCGTCTACCGCTACACCGAGAGCGAATTTTTGGACTATACCGCCTCGGGCACGCCCGTCGGCGACGGCTGGACGCTCCCCGGCAACTTCCGCTCCCTCCGCGCCGACTACGAGGGCAACCTCTACTACCTCGTGGGCAGCGCGCTCTATCAGAACGGCGCGCGGCTGGAGACCTTCGACGCCTCCTCCGTCCTCTACCACGGGACGGGAGCGACGCCCTCGCCCGTCTCCTTCGCCCTCTCCTTCGAGGACGGCACCGTCTACCTCAACTACGGCGACTTCATGCTGAAGGCCGAGCTTGCCTTCCCCAACCTCGGGGCAGTTCCCGCGGCGGGCCTCTACGAGTCCCTCCGCACCGCAGAGAGCGCAGGCTCTCTCTCCTACGTCACCGTGCGCGAAGGAGCCGTCGGCGTCGCCGTCGACCTCTCCCTGCTGAATGCGGACAGCACCGCCTTCTCCTATTCCTCGCACAGCCGCATCGGGTCGGGCAGCGCGCTCGTTCTCGGCGAAACAGAGCAGTTCCTCCTCGTCGCCATCTACGGCGACCATGCCTACACGGTCATGCTCGTCCCCGAGGACGCCTGCACGCCCGTCCTCTCCTCCGTCCGCGAGACGAACGACACGCGCTTCATCTCGAGCGACGTATCGCTCACGTCCGCCCCACTCTTTTCCGAGGCGCTCACGCTTGAAGCGCTCCCCCGCGGCACCGCCGTCACCGTGATCGCAGAACTGACGCCCCCCGAAGGCCCCGCCTTTGCGGAGGTCACCTTCGGCGAGAGCGGCCACGGCTACGTTCCCCTCTCCTACCTCACGGCGGCCTCGCCCGCCCTCACGGAGAGCGACGACTACAGCCTCGGCTATCTCAAGGCGGACGCGAACGGCATCACCTTCTATGCGGCGGACGACCGCACGCAGACGGTGCGCGTCACCGAGCGCATCCAAGTGAAGATCTACGAAGCGGAAAACGGCGCCTACAACGTATGCTTTACCGATGAGTCGGGCACGCTGTATACCGCACAGGTCACGGAGGATATGATCGAGGCGGGCGGCGAGGATGCCCTCCGCATCAGCATCATCATCATTCTCTGCGTCATCGCGGTGGGCATCGGCGCGGTGTACGTGCTGCTTGTTCCAAAGAAAACAAAAAATTGACGGCACCCTATTGACTTTGTCGAAAAAAGGTGTTAATATAGGTACGATCAAAATAGGATGGTGGAATTTCATGCAATATCTCTCCCCTTTGGTGCTTCAGCGCGCCGACCCCTATCTGTATAAGTTCAACAAGAAGTACTATTTCACGGGCACCTGCCCCGACTACGACCGCATCGAGCTGCGCTGTGCAGACACGATCAACGGCATCGCGACGGCGACCCCGCGCACCATCTGGATGCGCCACAACACCGGCAAGATGGCCTCCCACATCTGGGCGCCCGAGATCCACTACATCATGGGCAAGTGGGTCATCTACTTCGCCGCGGGCGAACTTCCGGGCATCTGGGACATCCGCCCCTATGCGCTCATCTGTGAGGGCGACGACCCCATGGAGGACAGCTGGATCGAAGCGGGCATGATGCAGGCGGCCGAGGGCGACCCCTACTCCTTCACCGATTTCTCCCTCGACATGACGGTCTTTGAGCACCGCGGCAAGTGGTACACCATCTGGGCACAGAAGGTGGGCACCGTCAACGGTATCTCGAACCTCTACATCGCCGAACTCGAGACGCCCGTCAAGCTCCGCACCGTGCAGGTGCTCCTGACGACGCCCGACTACGACTGGGAGCGCGACGGCGGCTTCTGGGTCAACGAGGGTCCCGCCGTTTTAAAGCATCACGGCAAGATCTTCGTCACCTTCTCGGCCTCCGCGACGGGCGCATGCTACTGCATGGGTATGCTGACGGCCGACCTCAACTCCGACCTTCTCGATCCCCTCTCGTGGAGAAAGAGCCGCTATCCCGTGCTGCAGACGGATGAGACGCTCAAGGTGTACGGCCCCGGGCACAACTGCTTCGTGCGCGGCGACGAGAACGAGCATCTGACCCTCCTCCACTTCCGTTCCTACGAGAAAATCACGGGCGACCCGCTCAACGACCACAACCGCCACGCGCACGTGATGAAGCTCTCCTTCGACGAGAACGACGCGCCCGTGTTCAAGCTCAATCCCGACGAGCTCTACAACACGCCCTTCATCAACGAGATCCAAAAGAACATCAACGACTAAGCTCTTACGGCCCGCTCCGTTCGGCGGGCCTTTTTTTGTGCAAAAAAAGAAGCCGCGGGCGCTTGAAATCAAGCGCCCGCGGCTCCGGGTACAACACATACTTTTTTTCTGACCATGAGATACGAAAAAGTATATATGAAATTGTCTTAAAAGATATCGAACTCGACGGGAGTACGGAAGTACTTCTCCGCCGCCTTTCCCCGCCTTCCGCCCGAAAGGGCCGCCATGAGTTTGGCGTACGCCGCCTCAAGCGTCATGCAGCGCGCCTCGATGACGTTCTCGAAAGACAGGAGCCGCCGCCCCACCGCATAGGTGCCGAGGGCGCTCCCCTCGCGCTCCACCTGCGTCGTGATGACGATGAGCTTGCCCGCCTCGGCCAAACGCTTGACGGCGGTAAAGCAGGCGTCCTCGCGGTATGCAGGGAGCCCGCCCGAGCCGAACGTCTCCAAGATCAGCCCGTCGCACTTGTCCTCGAGGTAGTCAAAGATGCCCGCATCCAGGCCGGGCGTGAGCTTTAAGACGAACACCCGCTCGTTGAGCTCATGCAGAAAGACGGGCGAGCCGTGCGGCCTGTCGCCGCGGAGATAGTAGAAGGGCGCGCCGTCCCGCATGACGGCAACAGCGGGGAAATCGACGCTCGAAAAGGCATTATAGCTGCGTGTGCGCGTCTTTCTCGCGCGCGTGCCGAGGATGACGTTGCCGTCGAACACGATGCGTACGCCCCATGCCCCGTCGTCCGCGCAGAAGCGGAAGGCGTCGTATAAATTTCGCCGCGCATCGGTGTCGCGAAGGTAGGCGGACTTCTGCGAACCCGTCAGAACGACGGGTTTCCTGCTGTTCGAAACGAGATAGGAGAGCGCCGCCGCGGTGTACGCCATCGTGTCCGTGCCGTGGGTGACGACGAACCCGTCGTAACTTTTATAATTCTCCTCGATGAGCGAGGCGATCTTCAGCCAGTGCGGGCAGTAGACGTCCGTGCTGTCGAGGTTGAAGGGCTGCACCGTTTCCACCGAGCAGAACTCGGCGATCTCGGGCACACATTCGAGGAGCTCTTCCGAGGTCATCGCGGGAGCGAGGCCATTCTCGGTATTCTTGGAGGCGATCGTGCCGCCTGTTGCGATCATGAGCAGTTTTTTCTTGGATTTTGAAAAGAGCATCTTATCTGAGTTTCTCTGCAAGTTTTGTAAGTACGGCCTTGGGATAGCCGAGATCGAGGAGATACGCCTCCGCACCGAGGGGCGAGACGGGCTGCTTCACCTTCGCCCCCGCAAGCTCCAAAATGGCATTGGCGAGCGGAACGAGCGTCCCCTCTTCGCCGACAAGGAGCGCACCCTCGCGCAGCTCGGCAAGGCGGGCGAAGAGCGAGAACGTCTCCTCGCGTTCGAAGAAGTCGTCGTATGCTGCGACGGGCACGATCTGAAAGCCGTCGGGTGCCGTTTCGGGCGGCTCCCCGAACAGGCAGGCAAACGTCCCGAAGCGCGTAAACCGCTTACTGTCGTATCTGACGCCGCCGAGCTCGAGGCAGGCCCTCCCCTCCCAGAGGAAGGACCGCGCGCCTAAGTGGGCCGCCACGCGCTTGATGAGGCGGATGTCGTAGGGCGCGTCCTCCTCTTTCGCCTCGAGCACGCGCTCCACGCGGGCGCACTGCAGGCGGTCGTGCGAGCCGACGGGCGCCAGCACCCGCTCCCCTTCCTTCACGGGAAAGTCCGCGCGGTACCAATACACGCGGTCCGCAATGTTTTCGTCCTCCGAAAAGCGGAGGGCGGCGAACGTCACCATTCGTTGGGGAAGGGCGGACGCTCTTCCATCCACCAGTCCTCGTAGTAATGAACATAAGCCGAACAATTCGCGCTCACGTCGTCGGTGAGAGGAAGTTCGCTCTCATTCCAAAACGCCGTCACGAACGCCTCGCACGTCTCCGTCGAGATGTCCTTCAAAAACGCCGCACCCAGCTCCAAAATATTCTCGGGGCGGTGGGAGCAGGACAGGACGGCGTCCTCCAAGCGGCGGTTGCAGGGGAAGAGCACGCGGTTCTCGAGCAAAATGAGCCGATACACCGAATAGACGATCTCCTGCGCGAGGTGCGCGCGCATATAGGCGTTGTCCTCCTTCACGCATTGAAGGAAGTACCCGCGGTTGAGCTGCAAATTGGCATTGAAGCAGCGCACCTTGTCCGAAACTTCGTGTTCGGGGTAGGCCGAGATCTTGTCGACGATGCCCTGAATATCCTTGTCGAGGGAATAGAGGGCGACGGCGTCGCGGTAGGCGTTGCGGGTGGGCTCGGAGGCGTGCTCGGCGGCAAGCAAAAGCACTTCCTTGCTCTTGAACTTGACGTCGAAGTACCCGCCCTCGTAGGTACAGTGCCCGTAGACGACCTCTGCAAGGCGGTTCTCCGCTTTACGCCTCTCGTAGTCCTCTTCCGTGACGACGATGATGGCGTCGAGATCGGAATCGGGGCGGGCGTTCCCATGCATGACGGAACCACCCACGACGACGGCGATGACGCCCTCCATCGCGGAGTAGTACTTGACGAGCTCCTTCATGCTCTCTTCGTGGTGTTTCAGCATATGGTATCCCCCCTTTCCCTCTTGGATGAGGGCCTGCTTCTCGGCGTGCGTAAGCTGCTTTAAGTGCCACTCGCGGCTCCTCGCCTCATGTTCGGTGACAAATTCTTCAAAGTAGACAAGGCAAACGGGCAGGCGGCTCCGCGTATACTTTGCCCCCTTGCCCGCGTTATGGCGCCTGACACGCCCCGAAAGATCGTTTGTAAAGCCCGCGTAATAGCTCCCGTCCGCGCAGGAGAGGAGATACGCGAAGTACCGCTCACTCGTTCTCTTCATGCTCCTCGGGCTGTTCTTCGCCCGCCGCCTGTCCTTCGGCCGCTTCCTCGGAGGCGGCTTGCCCTTCGTTCCCTGCTGCGGACGAGATCTGCGCCTCGGGCGTTCCGGCAGCTTCAAGCTGTCCCCGCTTTCTCGCACGCTTGGTCTCCACGCTGCAGACGACGACTGCGGCAATGAAGAAGGCAACGATAAACCCGCCGACGGCGACGATGATCAGGCTGATATCGCCCGTAACGGCAGCGCGGTAAGACGAGAAATACACGGTGCTCTCCTGTTCATAGAGTGCAACGGCGACGGCATTCACGTTCTCCGCAGCCTTCTGCAGCTGCTGATACTGCTCGTTGACGCGCGCATCGAAGGAGGCGATGTTCTCATCGGTGAGGGATGCGATCTCGCTGTCGATCTGGATATTTCTGACTTCCAGATCCGCGATCATCTTCTGTACGTCGTTGTCGGGCTCGGTCGTGGGAAGGCTCTCCAAGAGCTCCCTCAAAGCGGCGATCTTATCCTCGTTGATCACCCTTTCGCGCTGCAGTTTGGCGATGGTGACATCCCGCTCCTCCAGCGTGACATACCCGCGCAGCTCGAGCTCTTCCTGCAGGGAATTGAGGATGCTGTCCCCGCAGGCGACGGCGGCCTCCGCGCGGTAGGCAGAGAGCGTCTTGCCGCCCACCGCATATCCGGCGCGGTATTCCGAGATCCACCCGTCGTACGCCCCGAGAATGCTTTCACGTCCCTCCCGAAGGAGGGTGAGCCTGTCCTCGAAGGTGGCGTCCTGAAAGACTTCCTCGTCGATGGAGTAGCCGATGCTCTGCGTCTTTTCGAGGACGCCGTCAAGGGCGACCTGCGTGATGGCGCGGATAAAGGCCTGCGCCGTCTCGCGCGAGGAGAAGTATTCCCCGTCGACGGCAATGATGTAGTTGCCCGTGCGGCGCTCCCCTTCCTCAGTCTCCTCGTAGACCGGCGTCACGGAGATGTCGTCCTCACGGAGCATCGTATCGATATCAATGGAGCCGAACCGTTCATCCGAAGCCTTCGCGGAGTTGAGCGACTCATACGAAATGAACTCGTAGTAGGAAAAGTCCGATCCGTCCGGATACTTGAAGGTCCCGCTCGCAGGATAGGAAAAGTAAAACTCCATGGAATATTCTCTGTTTATGGGGTTGACGACAAAGCCTATAAAGATCGTCAGTACGGCCGCAAACAGGACGGAGGCGATCAACACCGCCCATATGTGTTTGAAGACCATGCGGAAGACTTCTCCGATGGTCACGCCCTCCTCCCGCACGGGCCGCATCTCTTGTTCTTGCATTTTATCCTTTGTACTCCTGTCTGTATCCATTATTCTGTATGGCTTTCAGTATTCCTATTATAGCTTTTTTAATCTCTCCCGTCAACCGCAAGCGGCTGGTAATTTTTATGAAAGGCCGTTCGATCGAAAAAAACAGGGAACTTTTCTCCGTTTCAGAGAACTGTTCCCTCTCTTTCTCTTTATTTTCCCCTCGCGGCCTCGCGGAGAGCGGTGATGGCGCTCGCCCTGCCGTCCGCGCCCGTCTTCTCGTAGATGGAGGAGATGTAGTTGCGGGCCGTGCCGTCCGAGAGCTTCAAGGCCGCCGCGATCTGTTTGTTGGTGAACCCGTCGCAGAGCATGAGGGCGATCTCCGTCTCGCGGTCGGAGAGGGAGAAGGCGCGCTTCAATTTGAGTTCGCGGTCATTGCCCACCATGCGCGCGGCGTCGGCGATGTGGCGGGCGATCTTGGCGGGGAGGATGGTATCTCCCTTATAGGCGTTCTTGATGGAATCGATGAGCGCGGAGGCCGAGGTGTCCTTTAAAAGATACCCGCTCGCGCCGTTGTTGATGGCGCCCAGGATGTAGTCGCTGTCGTCGAAGGTGGTCAAAACGAGCACCTTGACGTCGGGGTGCGTGCGCTTGATCTGCTGCGTCGAGATGACGCCGTTCATCACGGGCATGCGGATATCCATCAGGACGACGTCGGGCTTGAGTTCCCCGACGAGCCGCACGGCCTCCTCGCCGTTCCCTGCGATGCCCACCACTTCGAGTTCCTCATCGGACGAGAGCACGCTCTTGATGCCGTCCGCAAGGATCGCCTGGTCGTCTGCGATCAGGACCTTGATCATATAGCCTCCTCACCGGCCGCCGTCGAGCGGCAGCCGCAAATGAATTTCAAATCCCTCATCGGGTTCCGTCTCGAACCAGACGGTCCCGCCGAGGCTCGCGGCACGGCTGTGCATGCCCTTGAGCCCGAACCCCTCCTTGAGCGCGGAGATATCCATCCCCGTGCCGTTGTCGGAAAGCAGGAACTCCACGTCCTTCTCCCCCTTCTTGAGTTCGAAGTAGAACGCCGTCGCCTTGCCGTGGCGAAGGCCGTTGGAGATGCCCTCCTTGAGCGTATTGCATAAAAACCTGCTCTTTGCGTCGCAGAGGGAGATGTCGTCGATATCATAGCGGATGGCAATGCCCGTGCCGTCCGTCGATTCATGCACGATGCCGAGGAGCACCTCGCGGAGAGAGAGTTCGTTCTCCCTGCCCGAGAGAAGGTGCACGCTCTCGCGCAGTTCCTCCAAGGCGTGCTTGGCCTGTAAATTCGCCGCCACGATGGAGCGCTTCGCCCCCGCGGGGTCGTTCTCAAGGGCAAGCTTTGCCGCCTCCGTCTGCATGATGACCGTCGTGATGGAGTGCCCCGCCGTGTCGTGGATATCCTTAGCGATGCGCTGCCGTTCCTCGAGCGCCGTCACTTCCTTGAGCTTCTCCATCGCCTCGGCAAGCTTCTGATTGCTCTCTGCAAGGTCCTTGGCGCGCCGCGCGATCTCCTCGTTCTTGCGGTAGATGAGCAGAAGGAAGTTCATGATGAGGAAGTGCAGGACGAGGATGATGAGGTCGTTAAAGGCGCTGGAGATGAGCAGGTCGAGCTCGACGGGCTCGTCTCTCAAGAGCTGCGAGATGGCGAGCATGGAAAGGTACAGCACGACGCTGCACACGCCCATCGCAATGTTGCCCGCAAGTTTTTCCTGGCTCAAGTAGAACTCCGAGAGGATGACGATGAAGAGCGTCGAAGTGAGCCGCCCGCCCGAAAAGTAGGTGAGCACCAAAAGGAAGGCCAGGTCGATGACATAGCACACGATGCGCTGTTTAAAGGCGCGGAGCGCGAACAGTTTGACGGCGTTCTCCGCGATGAGCGCGACGGAGACGGGCAGGATGACGGCGAGCGCCCAAATGCCCTCGACGTAGGTGTCGCGGCAGTTGACCGCGAGGATGATGAGGACGAGGACGAGCGCCAGAAAGATGAGCACCCTCCCGATGACGACAAATTTCTCATATGGGAGCGGGTTGCGGTCCAAGCGTTCTTTGAGATTCACGGCTTCTCCCTCCCCAGGACGTTCCCGATGTTGTAGCGGGCGGAGAGCTCGTTGAGCTTGCCCGAGAGGAAGTAACTGTAGACGTCATCTTTTCCTAAAATGATGTGATCGCGCAGCGCGACGTTGTGCATGGAGCACAGGATCTCGAGCTGGGCGGTGAAGTCGTCGTCCTCGCGCGAGGGCGTCGAAGGCCCCGAGATGTGGTTATGGACCGCCACCATCGCGAAGGGCTTGTTCTCCACGATGAAGCGGGAGACCTCCTTGGGATCGACGGCCGCCTGAAAGGACTTCTCCGAAGTAAAGCGGCGCACACTCTTGACGTTGTCGCGCGCATCGAGGGAATACAGCTCGACGTGTTCCTCCGTCGCGCCCTCGAACCTGCCCTTCAGATAGTCGCTGAAGGAGGCAAAGCTGAATGCCGAGGGCGGCGAGGCGGGCTTGACTTCGTCGCGCGCAAGCAGGAGGCCGACGATGCGCAGATACGCCGCCGTGGACTCCCCCACGCCGGGGACTTCGGCGAGCGCCTTCATGTCGGCACGGAGGACGCCGCGGATGCCGCCGAACCGTTCGAGCAGGCGGTGCGCCAGCTCGTTGGTGTTCTTGCGCGGGATGGCGTTGAAGAGCAGGATCTCCAGGAGCTCATGCTCTTCGAGGGATCCCTCCGCCTCCTCCAGCCGCTTCATCATGCGTTGTCTGTGCCCCTCGTGCATACACGCCTCCATTGTGTTCCATTATATCATGATTTTGACGCACCGTCAAGCCCGCAGCATAAAAAGCCCCCGAAGGAACCCTTTTGCACAGAAAAAAGCCCTCCCGAAGCGGGAGGGCGCGGATTTTTTACTTGGTGAGACGTTCGAGCGCCTTCTTGTAGATGCCGATGAGCAGCCCCACGCGGTCGACGGGCAGGAACTCATCGGGCTGATGGGCAATGGGCGTATCGCCGGGAAACTCGGGCCCGAAGCCGACGCCGTTCTTGAGCGCGCGCGCATAGGTGCCGCCGCCGATGGCGATGGGCTCCGCCTTCTGCCCCGTGCACTCCTCAAAGACTTCGGAGAGCGTCTTGACGAGCTCGCTGTCCTTGGCGTGATAGAGGGGCGGCTGATGGTTGAGCGTCTCATAGACGACGCCCATCTTGTTGATGGCAGCGATGATCTCCGAGTAGGGAATGGTCGCGGGATAGCGGATATCGACGACGACCTGCAGCTGGCTCTTGCGGAACTTGACCATCGTGGGCGCCATCGTGAGCTTGCCCGTCTCGTCCTCGAAGGCGGTGAGCCCCATCGTGTCCTCGAACAAAAGCTCGATGACCCTGCGGATGCCGGGGTCGCGCTCGAAGTACTTCAGAAGGGGCAGGATGGAGTTCTGGCCGAGCTCGGGCGTAGAGGCGTGGGCGCTCTTGCCGATGCAGACGAGCTTCTTGCCGCGCGTCGTCAGGCCGCAGCTCTCCGCACGCGACGCCTGGATGCTGCGGGGCAGCACCTCGCAGCGGCCGGGGACCATGTTGGGCGCCGTGCCGCCCTGCATATAGAGGAAGGGCGCCCTGTCGAACGGGAAGTGGAACCTCACCTGCAGGATGCCCTTCTCCGCATAGATGACGGGGAAGTCCGCATCGGGCGAGAAACCCGTCTCGGGCATGTGCGCCACTTCGTTGTAGTGCTCGATGCACTGCCAGCCGCACTCCTCGTTGCAGCCGACGATGAGCTTGATCTTCTTATTGGGCACAAAGCCGTCGTCCTTGAGCGCCTTTAAGGCAAAGAGCGCGCAGACTGCGGGACCCTTGTCGTCCGTGGTGCCGCGGCCCCAGATCTTGCCGTCCGAAACTTCACCGCCGAAGGGCTCGTGCGTCCAGCCGTCCCCCGCGGGAACGACGTCGAGATGGCAGAGGACGGCAAATTCCTCCCCCTCCCCGTAGATGACTTCGCCGACGTAGTTATCGTAGTTATGGGTCTCGAAGCCCATCCCCTCGGCGAGCGAGAGGAACTCTTTCAAACACTTGGCCGCGCCCTCACCGAAGGGCATTTCGGGCGTCCCCTTTACGAGGGAGGAGTCCGTCTTGACAAGGTCCGAGATCGCCCGGACCGCTTCTTCCTGATAACGTTCCATTCAAACACTCCGTATCGCGGCTTGGCCGCGTTTTTTTCGATATACCGCACCATTGTATCATCAAGCAGGAAAAAAGTCAACCGCAGAATGTTGGAGAATTGTTAAAAGAATATGAAAAAAAGACGGCAGAGCGCGTCTGCCGTCCTTTGCCGCATATTAAATTGAGATCAAACGATGCCCTGCGCCATCATCGCCTCGGCGACCTTCTTGAAGCCCGCGATGTTCGCGCCCGCAACATAGTTGCCCTCGCAGCCGTATTCCTTGGCCGCGTCGTCCATGTTGTGGTAGATGTTGATCATGATGTTCTTGAGCTTTGCGTCCACTTCCTCGAACGTCCAGAACAGTCTGCCGCTTGACTGCGCCATCTCGAGCGCACTCGTTGCAACGCCGCCCGCATTCGCTGCCTTTGCGGGAAGGAACACCACGCCCGCCTTCTGGAAGACGTCGATGCCCTCGAGCGTCGTGGGCATGTTTGCGCCCTCGCCGACGTACTTCACGCCGTTCTTGACCAGCTCGCGTGCGGACTCGCCGTCGATCTCGTTCTGCGTTGCGCAGGGGAGAGCGATGTCGCAGGGGATCGTCCAGATGCCCTTGCAGCCCTCGTGGTACTCGGCACCCTCGACGCGCTCTGCATACACCTTGATGCGCGCGCGCTCGACTTCCTTGATCTGCTTGACGACGTCGAGCTTGATGCCCGCCTTGTCGTAGATATAGCCGTTGGAGTCATACATTGCAACGACCTTTGCGCCGAGGCTCTGCGCCTTCTCGCAGGCGTAGATGGCGACGTTGCCCGAGCCGGAGATGACGACCGTCTTGCCCTCGAAGCTGTCGCCGCGGCACTTGAGCGCCTCCGCGGTCATGTAGACGAGGCCGTAGCCCGTTGCCTCGGTGCGCGCAAGACTGCCGCCGTAGGAGAGGCCCCTGCCCGTCAAGACGCCGACGTGCTCGTCGCGGATGCGCTTGTACTGACCGAAGAGGAAGCCGATCTCTCTGCCGCCCACGCCGATGTCGCCCGCGGGAACGTCAGTATCCTGCCCGATGTGGCGATAAAGCTCGGTCATGAAGCTCTGGCAGAAGCGCATGATCTCATTGTCGCTCTTGCCCTTGGGGTCGAAGTCGCTGCCGCCCTTGCCGCCGCCGATGGGAAGGCCGGTGAGGCTGTTCTTGAGGATCTGCTCTAACCCTAAGAACTTGATGATGGAAAGGTTGACCGAGGGGTGGAAGCGAAGGCCGCCCTTGTAGGGGCCGATGGCGCTGTTGAACTGCACTCTGTAGCCCTTGTTGACGTGGACCTTGCCGCTGTCATCCACCCAGGGAACGCGGAACATGATGACGCGCTCGGGCTCGACGAAGCGCTCGAGAAGCGCTGCCTTCTCGTACTCGGGGTGACGCTCGACGACGGGACGGAGGCCGTTGAGGATCTCGGTAGCCGCCTGATGGAACTCGGGTTCGTTGGGGTTCTTTCTCTTGAGCTCTTCAAGAACTCTCTCTACATAATCCATAAGAATACTCCTTTTGCGCCGATCGGCGCTGATTTTCCACGCAATATTATACCAAACCCGCCCCCCGATTGCAAAGATTTCGACCCCCCTCCTGCCCTTTCGTCATTTTGCGTTCGTTATACGAAGTATAAGCGGAACTTATACTTTTATCCGTAAAGCCGCCCGCATTGCCTCTCGGGCCAATTACAAGTTGCCCCCGAAAAACGGTTGCCTTTTCGCTGCAAATGTTGTAAAATGAGGATATCCGTTCGGGAAGAGAGCGCACCCCGCCCCTCCCTTATTACAATGTAATACTGCACTTCCGTAGTTAAATGGATATAACAAGCCCCTCCTCGCGGCTGGTTATGGGGGCGCGTGAGGAGCTCCGCTCCGAAACTCAACCGAGGGGGCCCCTTCAGGGGTGTCGGTTGATTCCCGTCGCCAATACCAACCTCATATGCTTCCGTAGTTAAATGGATATAACAAGCCCCTCCTAAGGTATTGTTCTATCCACAAGATATTGCCCAAGACGCACGTCTTTCGGGCAAAACCGCTTGATTTATGCTTATTTTCACGGGGCGGAAAAAAGCTGGTATAAATTTTGGTATAAAATTTTTTCCGACAATGATTTCTGCCTCGTGCAATAAAATTCAATACGCTTCCGTAGTTAAATGGATATAACAGCCCCCTCCTAAGGGGCCGTTGTGGGTTCGATTCCCGCCGGGAGTACCACTTTGACCACAAGATATTGTGGTCTTTTTCTTTTCTACCACAATATTTAGGCAAGATTTTCCAAAATTGGTATAAAAAACGAGTTATACCAGAAAATTTTACTATCCGGCAAAAAGGAATGACCTCAAAGGCCATTCCTTTTACTCTGTCAGGCGGTTCAGAGCGTTCACCGCGATGCCCTGCGTATCAGGGATAAAGTGGCTGTACACTTTCAATGTGACGGTCGAATCGCTGTGTCCCATGTATTTGCTCACTGTCTGTATAGGCACGTTCTGCGCCAGAAGCAGGCTGCAATAGGTATGCCGCAAGCCGTGACAAGTGACGTGTTTCATGTCCCATTTGCGCTCATAGAAGGTCAGCCATTGCCCGATGGACTGCGGGTACAGCGGCTGCCGATATACATTTACGGCGAGATAGGTTTCGTCAAGACGGCTGTCAAACTCCTCGTCGGCGAGCCTGAACCAGCCCATGTACTTCTTCAAATCGTCTATCAGCACATCCGTCAAAGGAATGTCGCGGACGGACGTCTTTGTCTTGGGCGTCTTTTCATAGTAGCCGAATTGTTTGGAATACAGCCTGTTACGCCGTATGTGTACGACTTTTTTGTCAAAGTCGATGTCCGACCATTTCAGACCGCACATCTCACCGTTACGGACGCCCGTCAAAAGGATAAACTTCAAGATGACTTTCTTGTGCATTTCGTCGTCGGGAATGTCCTCATCCAGCTTTCGCAGGAAAGCGCGCGCTTCATTTACGGTAAACACTTCCTTTTCGGCAACGGGGCGCAAAGAGGTATTGCCTTTTTCCGCGCCCACCTTCGTTGCGCATACGGGGTTCTTGGCGATCCATTCATAGCGGACAGCTTCGTTGAACAACGCGCGCAGGATACGGCGATAGCCTTTGATTGTTTCGGCGGCATAGGGTTTTTCAATGACGACCGTTTCAAAGTATTCGTCATAGTCAAGCCCACAGCGGTCGCAGAGCGTTTCCGCCGTTTCCTTTGCGATGTTCGCTCCCTTTTTATTAAGGTTATACGAGGCGCAGCGGTCAATGACATTTTCCCGCGCCATCAGCCGAAAGTTCATTTGCTTGGGGAGCGGCTTTTTTAATCGTGCTTTGGGCGCGCTTTTATCAAGCTTTGCACATCAACCAGAATTTTGTTGCCGGCGGTCAGGTATTTTATCTTGCCTTCTTTGCACCACATACGGATGGTATGTACGGTGATCGCCGTATCCGGATCTTCCTGCTTGACCATATCGAATACTTTTTTTATGCTTCGCAACATTCTAACGCCTCCCGTTTCATCTGTTTGTTTTATATGATAAGGAGAGACGAAGCGCGGCGGCATAAGTCCGTTACGCTCCATCTTCCCGATGTCGTTTTCTTCCTTATGCCGTTCGGCATGGTATTTTATCGTCTTGATAAAAGCAGGAGCGCAAGGGCCATAGTCCTTGCGCTCTCAAACTTATTGCTTATTCTGTTCTTCCTTCGGGCCGTAGTGATCGAGCAGGGCTTGATACCCCGCGACGATCAGTTCCACCTTTGTAAGATCATGCCTTGCGAGGAACTCGTCTATCTCGTTCGCATATTGGCGGTCAATGCTCGTTCCCCACACCTTGTTCTTTTCCTTCCGCTCGTCTTTGTTCCGCTCCTCATACTTCCTGCGGCTCTTGCG
>CALVWI010000016.1 GCA_944367045.1 uncultured Clostridia bacterium
TCGCCTACGAAGTACTCGTCGATGAGCGGCTTTAACGACGCTGCGATGTCCTCCGCCGTCACGACAGTTCCCTCTTCAAAAACGTGTTTCTCTTGCATCTCAAATTCCTCCTTAAAAATAATAAAGCGTGCCCCAAAAGGAGACACGCTGCATTGGTATCCCCTCGAATGTGGGTACAAGCCTCCGACCGTGGAGAAAGAAGAGATACAAAATGCCATTTGTGTCTCCACGGTCGTTGGGAAGAGTCCCTTCTATAAACTTGTACCCGAAGTGTAGTATAACACGATTTACCTGAAAAATCAAGGCGAAAGACGAAAAATCAGGCGAAATAAAAGCGGAAAGATTTTCGCGAAAAGTCCACGTTTTCTTTATGACAAGATAAAATAAAAATTTCTCTTTGAGAACGCTTGTAACATCGTGCGAAACGTGGTAGAATGGGGCGAAATTTTTTCGAACGCAGCTCTCCCCCGCGGGCGCGCGTTCCAAGAGGCACCTATGGATATCTTTCGCTTCGGCATGAAGTATTGGAAAAAGTATCTGCCGCTCGACATCCTCGTCAAGGTCTTTTCGCTCGTCGCGATCATCTGCGACCTTCTTCTCCCGCTCCTCTCGGCGGGCATCATCGACTATGTGCTCGCCTACGATCCCGCGGAGCCCGTCGACGAGGGCATCATCAATTTCCTCTTTGACGGCCGTCTCGGCGCGCCCGCCTCGGGGGAGCTGTTCCTTCATCTCGTCCTCATCTTCGCGGGCGTGTTTCTGGTGCGCATCGTGCTTCTGTATGCGAAGAATGTCACCTTCCAGTGGTGCGGTGTCTCGATGGAGTGCACGCTCCGCGCCGAGACGTATGCAAAACTTCTCGAACTCGACGGCGAGACGCTCTCACACTACAACGTGGGCGAGCTCCTCACCACCATGAACCGCGACACCATCTCCTTCAAGGAGCTGTACTCGCGCATGATCCTGAATATCTTCGACTCCGTCGTCGTCATGGTGCTGTCCATCGTGACGCTCGCGATGCTCGACTGGCGGCTGCTGTTTTTGCCCGTCGCCGTCGCGCCCTTCTTCACCGTCGCGCTCGTCAAATACCTGAAACAGGCGCGCATCATCTTCCGCGAAATAAGAGAGAGCTATTCCAGTATCAACCTCACCGTACAGGAGAACATTGACGCCGTGCGCATCGTGCGCTCGTTTGCGGGTGAGGAGACGGAGATGGGAAAGTTCGACCGCGACAACGACCGCGTCTCCGCCCTCAACAAGAAGGAGGCTAAGCTCTCCGCGAAGTACAACAGCATCTTCACGCTCTGCCAGCAGGTGGGGTATGTGGGCACCGTCGCCGTCGCGTTTGCGCTCGTTTTGAGCGGCAGCATCGCCCTCGGCGCGCTCACCGCCGCGACGACGTACGTCACCAAGATCATCTCGCACATCATGCAGATCAGCCGCTCCTTCTACATGATGCAGAACCAGCTCGTCTCGGGCGCGCGCTTAAAGAAGTTCCTCACCGAGGAAGGGGCCATTCACGACAGCCACTCCGCGCGCATCGCCTCGCCGAAACCCCACTTCAAGATGGAGGACGTCTCCATCACCCTCGGTGAAAAGCCCGTCTTAAAGCACATCGATCTTGATTTGCCCTACGGCAAGAAGCTGGGCGTCATGGGCGGCACGGGCAGCGGCAAGTCGGTGCTCTTGAAGAGCCTGAGCCGCATTTACGACGTGACGGCGGGGGACATCACCCTCGACGGCACGGACATCCGCGAATATTCCTTGGAGGCGCTCCGCTCGGAGTTTGCATACGTCTTTCAGGACGTGTTCCTCTTCTCCAACACGGTGGACGCCAACATCGCCTTCGCGCACCCCGACGTGCCCGAGGAGGAGGTCGTCCGTGCCACGCAGATAGCGCAGGCCGATGCGTTCGTCTCCCGCCTCGAAGCAGGGTATGAGACCATTGTGGGCGAGCGCGGCGTGGGGCTATCGGGCGGGCAGAAACAGCGCCTCTCGATTGCGCGTGCGCTCATCAAGGGTGCGCCCGTGCTTGTCCTCGACGACGCCTCTTCCGCGCTCGACATGGCGACGGAAAAGCGCGTGCTCGACTCCATCAAAAAGCACCGCCCCGAGAGCACGCTCGTCATCGCGGCGCACCGCGTCTCCTCCGTGATGGACTGCGACGAGATCATCTACCTCAGAGACGGGGAGATCATCGAGCGCGGCACGGCGGAGGAACTCATCGCAAAGGGCGGCGCGTTTGCGGCCGTCTACCACCTGCAGACGAGCGACGGGCAGCTCGACGATTCTTCTTACGGGAGGGCGGAACTGTGAAGCGCAATACCTACTTCATGGACGAGGAAGTCAAGGCCGATAAGGTCGACGTCAAGTACTTAAAGCGCATCCTCTTGCGCATCGTCCCCTATAAGAAGCTGTTCTTAACGGCGCTGCTGCTGCTCGTCGTGTCGTCCGTTCTCTCCCTGCTGCCGCCCGCGGTCATTCGGCTCGTCATCAACACCGTCATCCCGATGGAAGAGGGACGCATGCGCGCCTTTGCGCTCTGCATGGCGGGGCTCGCGGTCATCGGGCTTCTCACGGCCATTCTTCCGTACTTCTACCGCTCTATCATGGGCACGGTGGGGCACAGCGTGATCGCAGACCTGCGCCGCGAGATCTTCGCGCATTTGCAGGAGCTGCCCTTCGAGTACTACGACACCCGTCCTGCGGGCAAGATCTCCATTCGCGTCACCGAGTACATCAACGAGCTTGCGGACTTCCTCACCTCGTATCTTCTCGACGCCATCGTGGACGTTCTCAAGATCGTCGTCGCGACCATTTTGATGCTTTGCATCAGCCCGCTCTTGACGGCGGTCGTGTATGCGGCGCTCATTCCGCTCACCGTCTCGGTGCTGCTCATCAAGCGCGCCGTGCGAAAGCTCTTCCGCACCCACCGCGCCAAGAACAGCAACCGCAACGCCTTCATCGTCGAGTCCATCATGGGCGAGAAGGTCATCAAGAACTACAACCGCTCGGACTACAATCAGAAGGTCTACTACGATCTCCAGGAAGACAGCTTCAAGACGTGGATGAAGATCGTGCGTCGCAACGAGCTGAATGCGCCCGTCTCGGAGTTCTTCTGGAACGCGGGCACGCTCGCGCTGTATGCCGTCGCGTTCGCCCTCATGTCGGGCGGGGATATGACGATCGCCGGCACCGTCATCGCGTTTTCGCTCTACATGGGCCTGTGCTCGGAGCCCCTCCTTCAGATCACCGCCATTTTGCAGCAGCTCGCGCAGGTCTCGGCGAATTTGGAGCGCATCTACGAGACCATCGACACCCCCGTCTCCATTGCGGACAAAAGGGGCGCCGCCGTCCTCAAAGACGTCGAGGGCAAAGTCGACTTCAACGACGTCACCTTCGGCTATGAGCCCGAGATCCACGTCCTCGAACACTTCGATCTCCACGTCCGCCCCGGCGAGAAGATCGCGCTCGTCGGCCCCACGGGCGCGGGCAAGACGACGGTCATCAACCTTTTGACGCGCTTTTACGACGTGGGGGAGGGGAGCGTCATGGTGGACGGCCACGACGTCAGAGACGTCACCCTCCATTCTCTCCGCAAGGAGATCGGCGTCCTCATGCAGGAGCCCTGCCTCTTCCGCGGGACGCTCATCGACAATATCCGCTACGGCACCCCCGAAGCGACGGACGAAGAGTGCATCGCGGCCGCGGGGAAAATTTTCGCCGACCGCGTGGCGGCGCGCTTTCCCGAGGGGTTCTATTCGGAGATCGGCGAGCGCGGCGAGGGCCTCTCGGCGGGCGAAAAGCAGCTCATCAGCTTTGCGCGCATCGTCCTCAAAAACCCCCGCATCATCATCTTGGACGAGGCGACGAGCTCCATTGACTCGGAGACCGAGCTTTTGATCCAAGGCGCGCTCGACACCATCCTCGAGGGCAAGACGGCGTTCATCGTCGCCCACCGTCTCTCGACCATCCGCAAGGCCGACCGCATTCTCTACATCGCCGACAAGGGCATCGCCGAGGAGGGCTCGCATGAAGAGCTCATGGCAAAGAAGGGCAGATATTATGCCCTCAATATGCGGCGATAAGGGGAAAGAGGTTGACATTTCCCGCCCCGAAGAGTAAAATGGGGCAGAATAAAACAGGATGGGTGAAATTATGGCAGAATGTACGCATGACTGCTCCTCGTGCAGCAGCAACTGTTCTTCGCGCGACGCGAAGTCCTTTATAAAGCCCCTCCACCCCGACGCGAAGGTCAAGCGCGTCGTCGCCGTCGCAAGCGGCAAGGGGGGAGTGGGGAAGTCGCTCGTCACGGCGCTCCTTGCCGCCCATGCGGGCAAGCTCGGCAACCGCGTCGCCGTCCTCGATGCCGACATCACGGGCCCCTCGATCCCCAAGATGTTCGGCGTGCATGACCGTGCCCGCGGCACCGAGGGGGAAATTTACCCCATCGTCTCCAAGAACGGCACGCAGCTCATGTCGATGAACTCCCTTCTCGACAGCGAGGACACGCCCGTCATCTGGCGCGGTTCGCTCATCGCGGGCGCGGCGCAGCAGTTCTGGACGGACGTCGTGTGGGACGACGTCGATATCATGTTCATCGACATGCCCCCGGGAACGGGCGACGTGCCCCTCACCGTCTTTCAGAGCATTCCCTTGAGCGGCGTCGTCATCGTCACCACCCCGCAGGACCTCGTGGAGATGATCGTGAAAAAGGCCGTCAACATGGCCGAGATGATGAACGTGCCCGTTTTGGGCCTCGTGGAGAACATGAGCTATCTCACTTGCCCCTGCTGCGGGCAGAAGATCGAGCCCTTCGGTGCGAGCAAGGCGGCGGCGCTCGCCTTAGAGCATCACATTCCCGCGACGGCGCGCATTCCCATCAAGCCCGAGTACGCGCAGCTTGCCGACGAAGGCATGATCGAGTTCGCCGACACCGACCCCCTGAAGGAGATCTACTCCGTCATCGCGTCCTCGCGCGAGATCACGCGCGGCACGGCGGAATAAGCGGCAAAGCGCAAATAAAAGCGCCGCGGCGGTCCCAAAGGACCGCCGCGGCGCGTCTTTCTCAAAAATTTCAGTCCGCGACTTCGACGGGCGCAGTCGCTGCAAAGCGGCGGGTGGACTCCACCGCGCTCTCACAGCCCGAACGCGTGTTGTAGTCCGCGCTGAAGGCCAAAAGTTTTCCGTTCGCGTTGAGAAGCTGGAAGATGAAGTCTCCCATCTTCGTCTCGATGATGCGGAAATTGCCCTTCTGAATGTTGTTTTTGTACGTCTCGATGCCGCCCTTCGCGCCCGAGAGCGTCGTGTAGTGCCCGCCCGTGAGCATCTTCTCCCCGTTGGAGGCGCGCAGTTCGAAGGTGTACCCGCCGTTCAAGGGCGAGATCACCCACTTGCCGCTGTAGCCCTTCGCCGCGGGCTTTTCGGCGGCCTTGGGAGCGGGCTTTTCGGCCTTCTTCTCCGCTGCCTTTGCCTTGGGCACGGACTTCTCCGCCTTGACGGGCGCGGGCGTTTCCTGAGGCTTTTCGACGGGAGCGGCTTTGACGGGCGCAGCCTTCTCGGGAGCTTTCTCCGCGGCCTTCGTCTTGGCGGGCTTTGCGGCCTTGGCGGGCTGCTTGTCGTCCTCCTTGAGCGGTTTTATCTTGACTTTGACTTCGGGTTGCTTCTTCATGAGGACCTCCTTCGGGGCATTTGCCCGTATCTTCTGTCGTTTTCAAGCACATTGTACCACAAAAAGTGCGCCCTGTCAATCCATTGACAAATTTTTTCATTTGCTGTAAAATGATTTCATGAACAACATCGCCATCATCGGCGGGGGAGCCGCGGGGCTCTCGGCCGCCGTCAACTTAAAACGGGCGGGGAGAGAGGTCACCCTCTTCGAACGGGGCGACCGCCTCGGCCGCAAGCTCTCCGCAACGGGCAACGGGCAGGGGAACGTCACCAACGTCCACATGGGCGTGGAGCACTACCACACGGACGACGAACCCCTGCTCGCCCGCGCCCTTGCGCGCTTCGGGGAAAAGGAGACGGTTGAATTTCTCTCCTCGCTCGGGGGCGTGTTTTTGCCCGATGCGCGCGGCAGGGTGTACCCCGCGGGAAGGCAGGCGTCCGCCGTCACCGACCTCTTCCGCCGCGAACTCGAGCGGCTTCAAGCCGATGTCCGATTGAATTCGCAAGTCACCGCGCTTGCCCGTACGAAGGGGGGCTTTTCTCTCACGACGGCGGCGGGCAAGGAGACGTTCTCCGCGGTCATTCTCGCGGCGGGCGGGTGCGCCGCGCCCAACTTCGGCACGGACGGCTCGGCGTTCGCGCTTGCAAAGGGGCTGGGGCATACCGTGCTGCCCCTGTCTCCCGTCCTTGTGCAGCTCAAGACCGACCCCGGGGAAGTGCGCGGGCTCAAGGGCATCCGCGTGGACGCCTCCCTCACCGTGAAGCGGAAGGGGAGACCGCTCGGCACCTTCCGCGGTGACGTCCTCTTCACCGAGAGCGGCCTTTCAGGCGACGCCGTGTTCCGCGCCTCGTCGTATGCCATGGCGGGCGATGAGATCGAGATCGACCTCTTGCCCGACGTCTCCCGCGAACAGCTCGAAAGCGCCCTTCAAAAGGGGGAGGGCGCGGACTGCCTTTTATGCGTCGTCAACAACGGCCTCGGCCGCCTTCTTTGGAAGCGGTGCGGGGGAGACAAGCGGCGGCTGCTCGCCCTTTTAAAGGCCTTCCCCGTCACCGTGAAGGGAACGCTCGGGTTTGCGTACGCGCAGGCGACGCGCGGCGGCGTGCCCCTCAAGGAGGTCACGGAAAGCCTTGAAAGCCGCCTCGTTCCCAACTTGTTCTTTGCGGGGGAGATGCTCAACGTGGACGGCGACTGCGGCGGCTACAACCTGCAGTGGGCGTTTACGTCCGCACATCTCGTTTCGGAGGCCATCTCATGCCGATAGTCTATCACAATCTCACGCTCCGCCCCGGGAAGAAGGAGACGGAGCTTGTAAAACTCTGCGAGCGCAAGCTGCACGGCCCCTGCCGCTACTTCCGCATTTTGAAGAAGTCGCTCGACGCGCGCGACAAGGGTAACATCAAGTGGGTGTACTCGGTGGAGTGCTCCACTCGCCCTGAACAGCCCCCCGTGCGCACCTACGCCCGCATCACCCGCCCTGCCCCCAAGGTATTCATCGCGGGAGCGGGCCCCTGCGGCCTCTTCTGCGCCCTGCGGCTCATTCGGCACGGCATGCAGCCCGTCCTCTTGGAGCGCGGCAAGCCCGTCGAGGAGCGCGCCGAGGACATCGCCCGCTTCTTTGAGACGGGCACGCTCGACCCCGACAGCAACGTGCAGTTCGGCGAGGGCGGCGCGGGGACGTTCTCGGACGGCAAGCTCTACACGCAGACGAACAGCGCCTTTCACCGCGAGATCTTGGAGACCTTCGTGGAATTCGGCGCGCCCGAAGAAATTGCCTATCTCGGGCGCCCGCACATCGGGAGCGATAAACTGCGCTCCGTCATCGCCAACATGCGGCGGTATATCTTGGAGCACGGCGGGGAAATTCGGTACAATTCCAAGCTCGACGACGTGCGCGTGGAAAACGGGGAACTCAAAGAAATTTCCGTCAACGGCGCGTGGGAGGAGGCGCACCTTCTCGTTCTCGCCGTCGGCCACAGCGCAAGGGATACCTTTGAGATGCTGCTCTCCCGCGGCTTTCAAATGGAGGGCAAGGACTTTGCCGTTGGGGTGCGCATCGAGCACCTGCAGGCGCGCATCGGGCGGGCGCAGTACGGTCAGGGGTACGCCGCGCTTCCCGCCGCCGACTACAAGCTCGTCTCGCACGCCTCGGAGCGGGCGGTGTTCACCTTCTGCATGTGCCCCGGGGGCGTCGTCATTCCCGCCGCGAGCGAGGAGGGGGGCGTCGTCGTCAACGGCATGAGCAACTACGCCCGCGACGAGCGCAACGCGAACTCCGCGCTCGTCGTGCAGGTGAGGCGGGAGGACTTCGGCGAGGGCGCGCTCGCAGGCGTCGCCTTTCAGAGGAAGATCGAGCGCGCGGCATACGAGGCGGCGGGCGGCGGGTATCTCGCGCCCGTGCAGCTCGTGGGGGACTTCCTCGCAAAGAAGGAGAGCTATTACTTCGGCGAGGTCAAGCCGTCCTATGCGCGCGGCACCGCGTTCGCGCCCGTCGACGCCTATCTCCCGCCCGCGGTCACATCTTCCCTCCGCGCCGCCATTCCCGATATGGACCTCCGCCTCTCGGGGTTCGCCTCTCCCGAGGCGGTCTTGACGGGCGTGGAGTCGCGCACCAGCTCCCCCGTGCGCATTGTGCGGGGAGAGAGCCTCGAGGCCGTGGGCGTTTCGGGCGTGTATCCTGCGGGCGAGGGCTGCGGGTATGCGGGCGGCATCACCTCGGCGGCTGCCGACGGGCTGCGCATCGCCTCTGCCATCGCGGAGCGCTATCTTTAAGGCCAGTGAAAAGTGCATCGTCCGGGGCATTTCACCCCGATTTCGCGCGAATTCGTTGCCTTTTAATCGGGTTTTCACGCAAAATACACGCAAAAGGGGTAAGATATGCTTGCAAGCGCAGGAAAGCAGCTTACACTCCATAATTTTTTCATATTCTCTCACTTAGGCAAGACCCCTCCCTCTCGGAGGGGTTTTGTCTTGAAAATTTCTGCATGAAATTTTTCCGTCAGCTATTGTAATCTCAAACGGTTTATGGTAAAATAAAACAAACGCATGCCGATGTGCAGAGGGCACATCGGAAAGGGGGGAAATCTTGAAAAAGTTTGTAAAGTTCGCCGGGATCGCCTTGAGTTCGGTCCTCGTGCTCAGCCTTCTCACCGCGTGCGGCGGAGGCGGGAGCGACGAGCCCACCGCGGCGCGCATCTGTTACGATAATCTGGGCGCGGGCTATGTCGCGGAAGCGGATACGCAGGTCGTCGTCGAAGGGGCGGAGTCCGTCTCGGCCGTCGATGCGAGCGGCAATGCCGTCTCCGATCCCGATACCATCGCAACGTACGATGAAGAGACGGGCACGGTGACGGCCGTCTCGGAGGGCGTTTTGACGCTCACCTTGAAGGGGGGCGACACCTTCCGCGTGGAGGTCGTGCCCGCCTATCCGACCGACCCGGGCAACGAGTACACGGGCACGGCGAGCGACTATTCGCAGAGCGGGAACCTTCTCGGCGGCTGCCACGACCCCTCCCTCATCGAGGTGGAGGAGAACGGCGCGCCCGCCTACTACATCTTCTCGACGGGCTGGGCGCAGGGCAATGAGATCCGCCGCTCCACCGACCTTCTCACGTGGCAGTACATGGGCAAGGCGACGGGCAGCAGCACCATCCTCACCAAGGTGGAGGAATGGATCGGTGGCACGAATGCCTCGGGCTTCGTGCAGTGGTGGGCGCCCGACATCGTCGCGGCTCCCGACGGCGGCTACTGGCTCTACACCTGCTGCGTCTCCAACGCGAAGGTCAACATCGAGGGGACCAACTATTCCATGGCGTGCATCATCCTCATGGAATCGGATACGCTCGAGGCGGAGTCCTTCCGCTACAAGGGCGTTCTGATGCAGTCCGTTATTCCCGACAACGCCGACGGCCAGGTGGACGTCAACTCCATCGACCCTCAGATCATCTACGATACGGAAGGCAATATGTACATGGCGTACGGCTCCTTCGGCACGGGCAACTGGATGCTCGAGCTCGACCCCAAGACAGGTCTCCGCAAGGACGACATGTATAAGGACGACACGTATTACTCCTGGCAGGAAGTGCGTGCCTTCCGCAACGAGGCAGTCGCAAGCTACAGCAACTTCCTCTTCGGCGAGGACGTCTCCACCGAGTTCTACGGCACCATGATCTCGCAGGGCGCGATGGAAGCGCCCGTCATCGCCCGTCACGACAACGTCACCGTCTCCGACGAGAACGGCGTCATCGAGGAGGGCAAGACGTACTACTACTCCATGCACTCCTACAACGGCCTCGAAGTCGCCTATCAGATGTGGGGCGGCAGGAGCGAGTCCGTCTGGGGCAAATATCTCTCCGTCAACGGCGGCGTCGTGTATAACGAACGCCCGGGCAGCACCGCGAATGAAGGCAACATGTATATGGGTTCCTTCACCTGGTCGGACAAGGCGGCGGACAGCAAGGAGACGGACATCGTCCTTCCCGGACACAACGACCTGTTTACGACCTCCGCGGGGACCAATCTGGCGGCGTATATCACGCGCACCTATACCTACAACCCCGGCAGTTCGGTGTTCATGGTGCAGCTGCATCAGTACTACCTCAACAGCATGGGCGACATCTGCATCAACCCCAACCGCTACGGCGGGGAAGTCGACCGTGCCGTGACGGCGGAAGAGCTCTTCCATTTCACCGATAACGGCAGGTTCAAGCTCATTGCCCTCTCCAACAACACCAATTCGGGCAACAGCGCCGTCCGCTCCACCGAAGTGGTGCTCACCGAGGACGGCAAGATCACCCGCGACGGGCAGGAGATCGGCGGCTGGCTCATGTACGGCGACGGCTACATCAAGATCACCTTCAACGCCTCGAACGTCCTTCAGGGGCATGCGGCCTCTGTCGAGACGGTGTACTACGGCGTCGTGCGTCCCGCATGGCTGTACGAGCAGGGGAAGTCCGGCTTCACCATCACCGCGATGGGTCACACGGGCTCCACCCGCAACTGTGCGCTCTTCCTCAACAATATCTCCACGATGTAAGCAAAATTGCACGCCCCCGAGGCCTCCTCGGGGGTATTTTTTTGCAAAATGGGTCTTGTCAACGGGGCGAAAATGCGCTATAATGATTGGGAAATGTGTGGCGCGGGGACAGTGTCGTCTGCCGCGCAAGGGGGACATCATGCAAGATAAACGCTATTTAGAGCAGCTCTCGCTGCAATATCCGACGGCCAACGACGCCGCCATGGAGATCATCAATCTCTCGTCCATTCTCAACCTTCCCAAGGGAACGGAGCACTTCATCACCGACATCCACGGCGAATACGAGTCCTTCCTGCACATCTTGAAGAACGGCTCGGGCTCCATCCGCAAGAAGATCGACGAGGAATTCAAGAACTCCCTCTCCACCAAGGAGAAGAAGTCGCTCGCGACGCTCATCTACTACCCCGAGCAGAAGCTCTCGCTCGTGGAGGCGACGGAGGAGGAGCTCGACGACTGGTATAAGACGACCATCTACCGCCTCGTCCGCGTCAACCGCCGCATTGCGTCGAAGTATTCGCGTTCAAAAGTGAGAAGGGCGCTCCCCAAGGACTACGCCTACGTCATCGAGGAGCTTTTGAACGAGAAGGAGGAGGTGCAGGACAAGGAGGCCTACTACAACGGCATCATCTCCGCCATCATCGCGACCAACCGCGCCAAGTCCTTCGTCATCGCCTTCTGCAACGTCATCCAGCGCCTCGCCGTCGACCGCATCCATATCCTCGGCGACATCTTCGACCGCGGCCCGGGCGCGCATGTCATCATGGACACGCTCTTGACGTACGACAACGTCGACTTCCAGTGGGGCAACCACGACATCTGCTGGATCGGCGCGGCGAGCGGCAGCCCCGCGTGCATCGCGTCCGTCGTGAGGATTTCCGCCAAGTACGGCAACTTCAACACCATCGAGGGCGGCTACGGCATCAACCTCCTGCCCCTTGCCAAGTTCGCGCTGGATACCTACGCGGGCGACCCGTGCGAGTGCTTCAAGATCACGGGCTCGCAGAGCTACGACCCCTACGACCCCGACATGGACCGCAAGATCCACAAGGCCATCACCATCATCCTGTTCAAGCTCGAAGGCCAGCTCATCGCGCGCCACCCCGAGTACCACATGGAGCAGCGCCGCCTTCTCGACAAGATCGACTTCGAGAAGAAGACGGTCATGATCGACGGCAAGAGCTATCCCTTAGACGACTGCAACTTCCCGACCATCGACCCCAACGACCCCTACAAGCTCTCGGAAGGGGAGGAGATCGTCATGCAGAAGCTGCGCGCTTCCTTCATGGGCAGCGAAAAACTGCAGCGGCACGTCTCCTTCCTCTTCGCGCGGGGGAGCATGTACCTTCCCTGCAACGGGAATTTGCTGTATCACGGCTGCGTGCCGCTCGACGAGGACGGAAGTTTCAAGGAAGTGCAGGTGGGGAAGGAGACCTATCACGGCCGCGCCCTCTTTGAAAAGCTCGAGGAATGGGTGCGGAAGGGGTACTATCTCCCCGAGGGCGAGGAGCGGCAGTTCGGGCAGGACACCATGTGGTTCTTGTGGGCGAATGAGAATTCCCCGCTCTACGGCAAGGAGCGCATGACCACCTTCGAGCGCTACTTCGTCAAGGACCCCTCGTGCTACTACGAGGCCAAGAGCGCGTACTACAAGTACCTCGACAACGACAAGGTCATCACCGCCATTTTGAATGAGTTCGGGCTCGACGGCAGCAGCCCGTCGGCGCACATCATCAACGGCCACATGCCCGTGCACCTCAAGAACGGCGAGACGCCCATCAAGTGCGGCGGCAGGGTGCTCATGATCGACGGCGGCATGTCCCGCCCCTATCAGCGCGAGACGGGCATCGCGGGCTATACGCTCGTGAGCAACTCTTACGGCATGCGGCTCGTCGCATACGAGCCCTTCAGCTCCACCGAGGACGCCATCCGCAACGAGACGGATATCCACTCGGCGACCGAAGTCGTCCAAAAGACCTCAGACCGCCTCTCCATCCGCGACACCGACGAGGGCCGCCATATGCAGACGCGCATCGAGGAACTCACCGAGCTTTTAGACGCCTACCGCCTCGGCATCATCCGCGAGCACATCAGCAGCATCTGACATCTGAATACAAGAGGGGCGGGGCGCCGTTCGGCGCCCGCCCCTTTAAATTTTATGTTGCGCAATTTCAACACTGCACCATCTCGTATTCGTTGCGGTTCCCGTGGGAGAGAATGTTGTAAAGCTCGAGGGCGTGCGCGTCCAGCTCGAAGCAGGCAAGGGCCTCGCGCCTGAGCCCCTGCACGTCGCTCTTTCTCGTCAGCGGCTTGAAGGAGCCCTGCGAGAGTGCCGCAAGCAGCCCGTCCCCGCCCCTCTTTACGGCGAGCACCTTGTAGTAGAGGGGATTTTCGAGGTACGTCCTGACGTCCTTCCGGTCGATCTTTAAAAAATTTTGCAGGAAGATGCGCTTTAAGCGCGAGCGCGTGTACCGCTTGGAGATGCACTTGTCGAGCACTTCCTCATAGCCCGAGTTGCTCTTTGCCATCGTGCGCAGGCGGTTCTCGAGGCCCTCCGAGCAGTCCGGGCAGCGGCACACTTCCTCGGGGGAAGCCGAAAGCAGCGCGCACATCGCCGCCTCGGGATAGGCCGTCCGAACGACCCCCGAAAGGTCCTTTAAAACATTCGCGGGCACGTTCGCCTTTAAGAGCTTCTTCTCCTTCTTCTCATTGCGTAAGACCGCCGCACGGATGGCGCTCGCCGAGGAGAACTCCTTTTGCAGCGTCTCGTCGCGGAAGCCTGCTCCCACCCGCTGAAGGGGGAGGGGTTCGATGCCCTTGCCCTCTTGAAGCAGGGCGCGGCAGTACTCGATGCCGAGAATGTTGTTGGGCTTGGTAAAGAGCGCCTCGTCGAGGTCCTTGTTGAGCGCGAGCACCGCGTCCGTGCGCGCCTTCACATAGCTCGTGCCGTCCTTCATGTTGTCCTTTAAGAGCGCCTTGAACTGCTTGTCCTCGGAGAGCGTCGCCCTCGCCGCCGCGAGGAAGTCCTCCTTCGTGCCGCTCTCGCAGCCGAAGCACAGCACCTTGACGGCGGGAATTGACGCGAGGATATGCACCGCCCCGCGCGCGAACTGCTCGGCGGAGCCCACCGCAAACGCCGTGGGAAGCTCCAGAACGAGGTCCGCGCCGTTCTCCACGGCATGGCGGGCGCGCGTGTACTTATCGAAGAGCGCCATGTCCCCGCGCTGGGTGAAGCTCCCGCTCATGAGGACGAGCACCTTGTCGCACCCGCTCACCTCGCGGATGCGCTCGAGCTGGTACTTGTGTCCGTTGTGGAAGGGATTGTATTCCGCGACGACGGCCGCGATGCGCATATGTGCCTCCTTGCCTCTTTCAGACCCCGAAAAATGCACGAAAACGCAAATTCTTGCGGGGAGAGTACTTTACAATTTACTTGTGATAGTGTATAATAATGGGCGAAAATACCCTGTAAGGGGGTTCCCGACCTCCATTATACACGATGGGGCGGGAAAAAGAAAGCAAATTTCGGAGGGAACACTATGGCTTTTATGGACAAGGTGAAAGAGCTCGGCAGAAAGATCGTCGAGAGCGGCACCATCGTAGAAGAGATCAAGAAGAAGGCGCAGGCCCTCAACAAGCGCATCGTCCTGTGTGAGGGCGAGGATAAGCGCGTCGTCGAAGCGGCGTCCATCTGCACGCAGGAAAAGCTCGCGCACATCGTGCTGCTCGGCAACCGCGACGAGATCGCAAAGAACAACCCCAACGTCGACTTGAGCTACATCGAGATCGTCGATCCCGCAACGTCGCCCAAGCTCGAGGCATACGCAAACCTTCTCTATGAACTCCGCAAGGCAAAGGGCATGACGGAGGAACAGGCCAAGGAGCAGGCAAAGGATCCCACCTTCTTCGGCGCGCTCATGCTCAAGAGCGGCGACGTGGACGGCCTCGTCTCGGGCGCCTGCCATTCGACGGCCAACACCCTTCGCCCCGGCCTTCAGATCATCAAGACGGCTCCCGGCGTCAAGTCGGTCTCCAGCTTCAACCTGATGGTCGCTCCCCCGACGGGCAACGAGTACGTCCCCGACGGCAAGCTCATCTTTGCGGACTGCGGCCTCAACCCCACTTATACCGCCGAGGGCCTTGCCGACATGGCTATCGCGACCGCTCAGAGCGCGCGCGAGATCGCAGGCCTCGACCCCAAGGTCGCCATGCTCTCCTTCTCGACGAAGGGCAGCGCCAAGCACGACAACGTGACGCTCGTGCAGGAGGCCGTCCGCATCGCCAAGGAGAAGGCGCCCGACCTCAAGATCGACGGCGAGCTCCAGTTCGACGCGGCCATCGTTCCCTCCGTGGGCGAGTTCAAGGCGCCCGGTTCGGAAGTCGCGGGGCACGCGAACGTCTTTATCTTCCCCGACCTGCAGGCGGCAAATATCGGCTACAAGATCGCAGAGCGTCTCGGCGGGTTCCAGGCCATCGGCCCCATCTGCCAGGGCTTTGCAAAGCCTTTGAACGACCTTTCCCGCGGCTGCAAGGCGAGCGACATCGTCTGCGCCGTCGCCATCACCGCACTGCAAACGAGATAACGTAAGGGGTATAGTTTATGAAGATCTTAGTCATCAACGCGGGGAGCTCCTCGCTCAAGTATCAGCTCATCGACATGGAGACGGAGGGCGTCATCGCCAAGGGCACCTGCGAGCGCATCGGCATTGCAGGCGGCAAGCTCACCCACAAGGCGCAGGGCAAGGAGTTCGTCATCGAGAAGGACATCCCCAACCACACCGAAGCCATCTCCCTCGTCCTCAAAGAACTCGTGGACGGCGAGGCGGGCGTCATCTCCTCGATGGATGAGATCGACGCCGTCGGTCACCGCGTGGTCGCCTCGGGCGAGGCGTTCACCAAGACGACGCTCGTCACCGACGAAGTCATGAAGACGATGGACGAGATCGCCGAGCTCGCGCCGCTCCACAACCCCGCGGCCATCCTCGGCATCAACGCCTGCCGCGCGGTCATGCCCGACAAGAAGATGGCGCTCGTGTTCGACACCTCCTTCCACGCCACCATGCCCGACTATGCGTACCTCTACGCCATCGACTACGACGACTATAAGCAGTACAAGGTCCGCCGCTACGGCGCGCACGGCACCTCGCACAAGTACGTCGCGGGCGCGGCTGCCGAGTACCTTCATAAGAAGCCCGAGGAGCTCAAGATCGTCACCTGCCACCTCGGCAACGGTTCCTCCATCTCCGCGGTGGACGGCGGCAAGTGCATCGACACCTCGATGGGCTTCACCCCCCTCGCGGGCGTTCCCATGGGCACGCGCAGCGGCGACATCGACGTCGCGGCCATCGACTTCCTCTGCAAGAAGAAGGGCATGACGATGGACGAGGGCCTCGTCTACCTCAACAAGAAGTGCGGCATGCTGGGCGTCTCGGGCGTCTCGTCCGACTTCCGTGACCTCAAGGCTGCGAAGGAGGCGGGCAACGACCGCGCACGCCTCGCGCTCGACATGTTCACCTACGCCTGCAAGAAGTACGTCGGCTCCTACATGGCGGCGATGGGCGGGCTGGATTGCATCGTCTTTACGGCGGGCGTCGGCGAGAACACGCCCACCATCCGTTCTGCCATCGCGGGCGGGCTGGAGTTCTTCGGCGTCAAGCTCGACGAGAGCCGCAACAACTACCGCAACGACGGCACCATCCACGAGATTTCCGCAGAAGATTCCCGCGTCAAAGTGCTCGTCATCCCCACGAACGAAGAGCTTGTCATTGCGAGAGAAACCGCTTCGCTGCTATAATTCACGCAAATCTTTTTGCAAAGGCAAAAATCTTTGCCGTGATTCTTGAAGGAAAACACCGCCGCGCAACGCTTTGCGTTCGTGCGGCTCGTTTTCCCTCTGCGGGCGCACCTTCAGGGCTTTCGAATTTATTGCGCCCGCATTCACTCTTTCCCCCGGAAGCGTAAGTATGCGCAAATTGGGGTGCGCAGCGCAGGGGAACCCTGCTTGCGCCAATATTTGGGAAGCAATAGGCGGGGGAACCCTGCTCGCGGCACATAATTTGGGAAGCATCGGTTTTGCGCGGGTTTCAGAGGAAATTTTTCAAATCGGCGCGAAAAGCGATTGACAAACTGCGGGAAAAATACTATACTCGTAAAGTCTAATGGTAATCGACGTTCGGAAATGCAATGCGGAACGGAAGTACACGGGCGAGCTCCACTTCGAGTTCGCGGGCGATGAGAACCTCATCGATATCCCGTTCGTCTCCTTTTCCTCGCCCGTCCATGCCGACCTGCGCTTCGACATCCTCGAGGACGACAGCGTCAGCGTCGCGGGAGAGCTCTCCTTCTCCTTGAAGGGCGCGTGCTCGCGCTGCCTCAAAGAGACCGAGAACAGCATCTCCTACGAGGCGGAGGCGCTCTTTGTCCCCCAAGGCAAGAAGGCGGGAGACGAGGACTACACCTACCGGAACGGCATCGTCGACTTAGATGAATTTTTGCGCGATACGGTGCTGTTTGCGCTGCCTTCGGCGCTCCATTGTCCGGAGGGCTGCTCGGCGCCCGAGTACAACGAAGAGTAAATTAGGAAGAGAGGTGATATTATGGCAGTCCCCAAGGGAAAACAGTCCAAGAGCAGAACCAACAAGCGTTTTGCTAACTATAAGGCTACGGCTCCGACGCTTGTCGAGTGCCCGCACTGCCACGAGCTGAAGGTTGCGCACCGCGTCTGCAAGAACTGCGGCTACTACGACGGCAAGGAAGTCGTTGCGCAGAAGCAAGCTCAGGACTAACCAAACACGATAAAGAGCGGACTTGAATGTAAAGTCCGCTTTTTGTCTTTTCGGGAAAAATCGCGCCACTTCGGCGCAAAATACGATAAGGGATATTTTATGGACAAGACAGCATTCTACGATCTTTCTTACGGCGTGTATCTTTGCACGAGCTGGGACGAGGGCAAGCCCGTCGGCTGCGTCGCCAACAGCGCCATGCAAATTACGTCGCAGCCCGCGACCATCGCCGTTTCCATCAACAAGAACAACTACACCCACAAGGCCATTTCGGAGAGCGGCCACTTTGCGCTCACCGTCCTCGGCGAGAACGTCGACCCGCTCCTCATCGGCACCTTCGGCTTCCGCACCTCGAAGGAATTCGACAAGTTCGCCTCCACCCCTTATTCGGTGCGCGGCAAGCTGCCCGTGCCCGACGGCGGCATTGCGTGGTTCTCGTGCAAGGTCATCTCCACGATGGACACCTCCACCCACACCGTCTTTCTGGGCGAGGTCATCGACGCGGGAAAACTTCAAAAGGACGCGCCCATGACGTACGCCTACTACCACAAGGTGCTGAAGGGCAAGACCGCCAAGAACGCGCCCACCTATCAGGAAGAGGCGCCCGCTCCCGCCGAAAAGTCCGCAGAAAAGTGGGTATGCACGGTGTGCGGGTATGTCTACGACGGCGAGACGCCCTTTGAGGAGCTCCCCGCCGATTGGACCTGCCCCCGCTGCGGCGTCGGCAAAGAGATGTTCAAAAAGCAGTGAATTTCCGCTCCCCCCAAGGGGAGCGATTTTTTTTGCCCGAAACGCTTGACAAATACGGGGAGGGGGTATATAATGGGCATACCCGTAGGGGGTATCAAGATCACAGGATGGAGAAAACACATGGAAGAGTGCTGCTGCAATTCGGAAGAGAGAAAGACTGTCAGAAGCGAAGAGGACAAGAAGGCCATCACGTCGCGGCTCAACCGCATCATCGGCCAGCTGCAGGGCGTGGGGCGCATGGTGGAGGAGGACCGCTACTGCGACGACATCCTCGTGCAGCTCTCGGCGGCGGATAAGGCCGTGAAGAGCCTTGCGGCGTTCGTCCTCGACAATCACGTCCACACCTGTCTCATCCGCGACATCCGCGAGGGCAAGGTGGAAGTCGTGGATGAGCTCGTTTCACTTTTTAAGAAATTTACTTGAGTTCACGAACTTCTTTTGCTTCGCAAAACAAGTTCCGTGAGGGTCGAGCTATCGACATCTCCCCACGTTATCGCCCGCGCACTTGTCTGTTCTCAAAGACAACAAGCCGCGTGAGCGGCAAATTGGGGCCTTCAGCGGAGGGGAACCCTCCTCGAAGCAGTATTTGGGAAGCAGTAATAAACGGCAGCTTATCTTGCGGCGGCAATCAAAAGGAGCAACTATGAAAAAGAAGTATTCGGTGACGGGCATGACGTGCGCGGCGTGCTCGTCGGGCATCGAACGTACGGTGTCCAAACTCAAGGGCGTGGAGGCGTGCTCGGTCTCCCTCATGGGGGAGAGCATGGACGTCACCTTCGACGACAGCAAGTGTTCGGACGGCGACATCCGCGCGGCGGTCACCTCGCTCGGCTACGGCGCGTACGACTACGGCAAGGCCCCCGTGAAGAAGAAAAAGGGCCTCACCTTAAAACTCAGGTTTTGGATCTCCCTCGTGCTGCTCATTCCCGAGATGTACCTCGCGATGGGCCACATGGTGCACCTCCCCGTGCCCGAGGGCTGGCTCAACTACGGCCTGCAGATCGCCCTCACGCTCGCGGTGCTCATCATCAACTACCGCTTCTTCACGAGCGGCGTCATGGCGGCCGTCAAACTCGTGCCCAATATGGACACCCTCGTGACGCTCGGCGCGGCGGCGTCCTTTCTATACAGTCTCGTCGTCGCCATCGTCTCCCCGGGCGGGCACCTCTTCTTTGAGTCCGCGGCGATGATCGTCACGCTCGTCACGCTCGGCAAGTGGCTCGAGGACCGCAGCAAGGCAAGAACGGGCAGGGAAGTGGAGAAGCTTCTCTTCCTCGCGCCCGACACCGTCACCGTCTTGAAGGACGGCAAGGAGACGCGCGTTCCCATCGGGGAAGTTAAGACGGGCGACCTCGTCGTCGTCAAGCAGGGCGGCTCCGTCGCCGTGGACGGCACCATCGTCGAGGGGCATGCCTTCGTCGACCAGGCGGCCATCACGGGCGAGAGTTTGCCCGTCGAACTCACCGAGGGAAATAGAGCGGTGAGCGCTTCCCTCGTCACGAGCGGCTATCTCGTCATCAAGGCCGAACAGGTGGGCGAAGATACGCTGCTTTCGGGCGTCATCCGCATGGTGCGCGAGGCGGGCGCGTCCAAGGCGCCCATTCAGAAGCTCGCCGACAAAGTCGCGGCGGTGTTCGTGCCCGTCGTCGTCACCCTCGCCCTCATCACCTTCGCGGTGTGGCTCATTGTCACGCACGACGTGGGCGAGGCCGTCAACTTCGGCGTGAGCGTGCTCGTCATCTCCTGCCCCTGCGCCCTCGGCCTTGCGACGCCCGTCGCCATCATGGCTGCAACGGGAAGGGGCGCGTCGATGGGTGTCCTCTATAAGAACGCCGAGGCCTTGCAGCGCGCCGCAGACGTCAAGACCGTGCTGCTCGACAAGACGGCGACCCTCACCGAGGGCAAGCCGAAGGTCGTCGCCTATGAAGGTTCGGAGGAAATGAAGCGCATCGCCTATGCGCTCGAAGTCAAGCTCGATCACCCGCTCTCCCGCTGCATTGCGGAGTACTGCGGCGAGGGGGAGAACGCCGAGAACGTCGAATACCTCACCGGCCTCGGCGCGCACGGATATGTGGGCGGCAAGGAGTACTTCCTCGGCAACGACCGCCTCGTCAAGGACAAGGGCTTTGACAAATGGCAGGAGAAGTTCGAGGCGCTCTCGAAGGAGGGTCGCACGGTGCTCTTTCTTGCGGACAGCGAGAAGATCCTCGCCCTGTTTGCCCTTGCCGATACCCTGAAGGAGGGGAGCAGGGAGGCCGTCGAAGAGCTCAAGCAGCTCGGCTGCACGGTGCGTATGCTCACGGGCGACAATGCCGCCGTCGCGAAACACATCGCGGAGGAGGCGGGCATCGACCCCGCGGACGTGTATGCGCAGGTGCTGCCCGAGGATAAGCTCAAGGCGGTGGAGAGCTGCCGCAAGGAGAACGCGGCGCTTCCAAAGCGCGCCAAGAAGGGCGTTGCGATGGTGGGCGACGGCATCAACGATTCGCCTGCATTGAAGGCGGCGGACGTCGGCTTTGCGATGGGCGGCGGCACGGACATCGCCATCGAGAGTGCGGACGTCGTGCTCGTCGGAAGCGATCTTCGGGCGGCGGTCAAGGCGCTGTCCCTCTCGCGCAAGACCATGCGCATCGTCAAGGAGAACCTCTTTTGGGCGTTCTTCTACAACTGCATCGGAATTCCGCTTGCGGCGGGCGTGTTCGCCTTTGCGGGCGTGACGCTCAACCCCATGATCGCCTCGGCGGCGATGAGCCTCTCGTCGCTGTTCGTCGTCACCAATGCGCTGCGCCTCGTGCGCTTTAAGAAAAAAACGGGCACAAAGCCCGATCAAGGAGAAAACAATATGACCAAGAAATTTAAGGTGGAAGGCATGATGTGCCAGCACTGCGTCGCACACGTCAAGACGGCGCTCGAGGGCGTCGAGGGCGTCGAAAAGGCGGATGTGAACCTCAAGAAGAAGTCCGCCGTCGTCACGCTCGCAAAGGACGTGCCTGCAGAGACCCTCATCGCCGCCGTCACCGAAGCGGGTTATACTGCCAAAGAAGCGTAAAACTCCACAGACCATGAAAAAGGGCCCCCAATGCAGGGACCCTTTTCCAATGTTATGAAAAAGGGCCCCCGAAACTCGGAGACCCTTTTCCAATAATATCACAAAAGGAGGTTCGTATAAGCAATAGAGTAATAGGGAGTTGAGACCTGACTTCCCGAAAAGATTTGCTCTGCAAAGATTTTCGGGAAAGAGGAGCAGCAGGCCGAGAGGGGCGCGGCGTTCGGGTCTCCCGAATGCCCGCAGGGCGGGCCTTGCTGCGACGAAGGAGGTTCGTATAAGCGAAGCTATGTGTGGGCTCTCACCGAAGCCCGATCGCCGGCATTACAGCGTCGCCAAAAAGATGGCGAGGGCGGCTTGCCAGGCAAGGCCTAAGAGGTTGACGACCCAAAAGTACCAATGTTTGGTCTTGTGGCGGAAGAGGAGCATCCCCAAGATGCCGCCGACAGCACCGCCGAGAAAGGAAAAACCCAATAGCACTTTCTCGGGGATGCGCCAGGCATTCCGTTTTGCCTTCGCCTTGTCGGCGCCGTATAGGATGAACGTGACGACGCTGATCACTGCATAGGCGATGAGGACATAGACGGCTGTTTGCATATTTCTATTTTACACCCTTTTTACAAGTTCGTCAAGGGGGACAGGCAAAATTTTCACAAAAGAGGGGCAAAGAGGGCGTATTTTCGACAGAGAAGCCCCGTTTTGTCATGTGTGCAGGTGTTATCATGAGAGCGCAAAGACTTTTTATAAGGGGGGCAACTATGCAGACGCTGCTTTTAGACCGCCGCACGAGCGGCATCGTGGAAGGGGGCGTGCCCAAGGGCGAGACGCTCTACGGCCTCGTGCGCTTCTTTTCCGTCTTTTCGGACGCGACCCGCCTTCGCATCCTCTCCGCACTCGCCATCTCCGAGATGTGCGTCACCGACCTCGCGCGCGTCCTCTCGCTCAATCAGACGACCGTCTCCCATCAGCTCCGCTATCTCAAGGACAGCGGGCTCGTGAAGTGCGAGCGGCACGGGAAGATCATCTTCTATGCGCTCTTGGACCCCATCGTCAACGATATCCTCTTAAAGGGCGTGGAATTTTTGGGCTATTAGGGGCGGGAAGGGGCTGTCCTCGCCCGAAATTTCAGGAAAAATGCCGTAACCCCTTGAAAAAAAGGCGGTGAGCGTGTATAATAGACTTGGATGAGTGTCATACAGGAAAAACTCAAGCTCCTGCCCGATTCCCCGGGCGTCTATCTCATGATGGACAAGGACGGGGTGATCATCTATGTGGGCAAGGCGCGCATTCTCAAAAACCGCGTGCGGCAGTACTTTCATTCCTCCCCCAAGCCCGCCAAGGTGCAGGCGATGGTGGAGAACATCGCCGATTTTTCCTATGTCGTCACTCCGAGCGAGGTGGACGCGCTCTCCCTCGAGAACACGTTCATCAAGAAGTATAAACCCAAGTACAACATCCTCTTAAAGGACGACAAGACTTACCCTTACATCAAACTGCACACCAAGGAGCAGTTCCCGCACATCAGCATCACCCGCCGCGTCGCAAAGGACGGCAAGTACTTCGGCCCCTTCATGGGCGGCATCAGCTGCAAGGACATCGTGGACATCGCGTCCCGCGTCTACGGCATCCGCACCTGCAGGAATGCGATCGGCGCAAAGCCGCAGCGGCCCTGCCTCAACTACCATCTCGGGCGCTGTCCCGCTCCCTGCGCGGGGTATATCTCCGCGGAGGACTATGCCGTGCGCGTTCAGGGCGCGGCGTCCTTCCTCGCGGGAAATTACGAGGAAGCCGAGGAGCTGCTCCGCCAAAAGATGCAAAAATTCGCCGAGAACGAGGAGTTTGAGCTCGCCCTTGAGTACCGCGACCGCATCGAAATGCTCTCGCGCCTGAAACTTCGCCGTATCACCGCCATGCCCAAGGACGTGGAGGCGGACATCTGGGCGCGCGCCTCGAACGGCATCTACGGCGCCATCTGCGTGCTCGTGACGCGCCGCGGCATCATGCAGGGCAGCCGCACCTTCCCCCTCGAGGAGGGCGCGGGCGAGGGCGGGGAGAGCTTTTTGAGCTTCCTCACGCAGTACTACTCTTCGCACGAGCTGCCGCACGAGATCGTCACCGACGAGGCGATGGACGACGAGCTCTTCATGGAATATTCCCGCGAGAAGGCGGGGAGAAAGACGGAGATCGTTCGCCCCAAGCAGGGCGTCAAGCGCGACCTTTTGGACATGGCCGTGCGCAACGCGCGGGAGTACCTCGAGAAGTCCATCTCCCAGATCGAACACAAGAACGACATGACGGTCAATGCCTGCAAGCGTTTGCAGGAAGTACTCGGCCTTTCGCACTACCCCAAGCGCATGGAGTGCTACGATATCTCCAACATCTCGGGCGTCGACAAGGTGGGCAGCATGGTCGTCTTTACGGACGGCGAGGCCGATAAGAACGCCTACCGCCGCTTTAAAATCAAGACGGTGGAGGGCGCGGACGACTTCGCCTCTTTGAAAGAGGTGCTGTTGCGCCGCCTTTCCAAACTCGGCACGGACGAGGAGGAGCGTTTCCCCCGCCCGCAGCTCATCGTCATCGACGGCGGCAGGGGCCAGCTCACCGCCGTGAAGCAAATTTTCGACGAACTCAACATCGAGGGCATCGACCTCATCACGCTCGCCAAGCAGGAGGAGGAAATTTACACGCTCTCTTCGCCCGAGCCCGTGCGGCTCCCGCGGCGGGACTACGCCCTCCGCACCCTGCAGCGCATCCGCGACGAGGCGCACCGCTTCGCCATCACCTACTTCCGCAACTTACACAGCAAGCGCAACCTTTCCTCCGTTTTAGATGAAATAGAGGGCGTCGGCAAGGAGAAACGGACGGCGCTCATGGCAAAGTTCGGCACCATCGACAGGATCATGCGCGCGAGCGAACAGGAACTTGCGGAAACGCCCGGCATCGGGCCCAAACTCGCGCATACCATTCACGAATACTTCGAGAAGTTATAACCTATGAATTACGATCTCTTTATCTCCGACTTCGACGGCACGCTCGTAAAAGCCGACGGCACCATTTCCGACCACACCAAGGCGGTCATCGAACAGTACCGCAAAGAGGGCGGTATCTTCACCGTCTGCACGGGGCGCATGGTCCCCTCCATTCTGCCGCGGGCGGAGGAACTCAACATCCAAACGGGCCCCGTCATCGCCTTTCAGGGCTCCGTCATCTACGACATGGGAACAAAGGAAGTCGTCTCGGCGGGGTATTTCCCCCGCGAAGAGGCGCTCCGCGTCATCCGCCTTTTGGAGGCCGATGGGCTGCACATTCACATCTACACGGTGTGGCACCTCTACACCACCCGCCGCGACGAGATGCTCGAAGCGTACGAGCGTGTGTGCGGCGTGAAGGGGGAGATCGTCGGGGGCAAGCTCTCCGACTTTGCAGAGAAGAACGAGCTCGACATCGTCAAGGTACTTGTCATGGTGGAGCCTGAAAAGCGGGAGCCTCTCCGCGAGCGCCTCACTCGGCTCTTGGGCGAGGACTACTACGTGACGAGCTCTTCCGACTGGCTCGTCGAGATCATGCCCGCGGGCGAGAACAAGGGGCGGGCGGTTTCCTATCTTTCCGAATACTACCATATCCCGAAGGAGCGTATTGCGGCGGCGGGCGATCAGCTCAACGACCTCCCCATGCTGCAGGCGGCGGGCGGGAAGTTTGCCGTTTCAAACGGCGTCGAGGCATTGAAGCGCATGGCGACGGTCATTCCCTCCAACGAGGAGGACGGCGTTGCGTACGCGCTCGAACGATATGTGATGAAGGGGGACGCGGGAGCGTCCGAAGGAGGACAACATGAGTGAGAACTTTTTTCCGAGCGTCACGGTGATGCTCGACAAGTTCGCAGGGGACTTGGGCGTGGAGATGCTGTACGCGGGGCGGGGCATCGTCAAGCTCACGAGCATCAGCGTGGACCGTCCCGGTCTGCGCCTTGCGGGGTTCTTCAGCTATTTCGATACCCAGCGCGTCCTCGTCATCGGCCTTACGGAGCATGAGTATCTTCGCTCGTTCTCGCCTGAGGAGAGAAAGGAGAAGATCCAAAAGCTCTTTGACTGCGGCGAAATTCCCTGCGTCATCTTCACGCGGGACCTTCCGGTGCTTCCCGAATTCATGGAGTGCGCGCGCGCTTCGGGCACGCCCATCTTCCGCTCGAGCAAGCTCACGACCATCGTCATGGCCGACCTCGTCGCCTACCTCGCGCGCATCCTCGCGCCCACGACGACGGTGCACGGCGTCCTCATGGACGTGTTCGGCGTCGGCATCCTCATCACGGGCTCGTCGGGCGTCGGCAAGAGCGAGACGGCTATGGAGCTCATCAAGCGCGGACACCGCCTCGTCGCGGACGACAGTGTGCTCATCAAGCGCGTCTCGAGCGGGCTCGTCGGCACGGCACCCGAGCGCATCCGCTACTTCATGGAGCTGCGCGGCATCGGCATCATCAACGTCAAGAATATGTACGGTTCGGGCTCCATTCTCGACGAAAAGCAGGTCGAGGTCATCATGGAACTCGAGCATTGGCAGCGCGATAAACAGTACGACCGCATCGGCGGCGAAAAGCTCACCGACGAAATTTTGGGGGTGAAAGTGCCCAAGCTCGTCGTGCCCGTCAGCCCCGGGCGCAACCTCTCCATCCTCATCGAGGTCGCCGCCCGCAACCAGCGTCTGAAGAGCATGGGCTACGACGCGGCGCAGGAACTCATTCAACGCACCATCGGCAGATGAAAACGGAACTCTTGGCCCCCGCAGGGGACATCAAATGCGCGCGTGCCGCCCTCAGGGCGGGCGCCGACGCCATCTACTTGGGACTTCCCGCATTTTCCGCACGCGCGGGTGCGGGAAATTTTGCGCTGTCCGAATTTTCCGAGACCGTGCGCCTTGCTCACCTCTTGGACGCAAAGGTGTACGTCTGCCTGAATACCCTCGTCAAGGAGAGCGAGCTCGAAGCGTTCTTCGAAAGCGCGCTTTCGGCGTGGAATTTGGGTGCGGACGCACTCCTCATTCAGGACATCTTTTTGGGCAAGGAGTTAAAGCGCCGCTATCCCGAGATGGTGCTGCACCTTTCGACGCAGGCGGGCTGCTGCAACGTGTACGGGGCGGAGCTTGCCAAGGAGTACGGCTTTTCGCGCGTCGTCCTCGCCCGCGAGACGCCCATCGAGGACATTCCCGCCATCTCCGAGATCATCGAGACGGAGGCCTTCGTGCAGGGGGCGCTCTGCTCCTCCTTTTCGGGGCAGTGCTACTTCTCCTCGTTCGCGGGCAACAACAGCGGCAACCGCGGGCGGTGCAAACAGCCTTGCCGCAAGCTGTATTCCATCGACAGGAAGGGCTTTGAAAGCCCCGCATATGCGCTGAGCCTTTCCGACCTCTCCGTCGGTCCGCGCGTCAAGGAACTCCTCGATGCGGGCGTCACGTCGCTCAAGATCGAAGGGAGAATGCGGCGGGAGGAGTACGTTTCCGCGGCCGTCCACTACTACCGCGCCATTCTGGCCGGCCTGAAGGGCGAGATCCCCGCATGGAAGTCCGCGCTTGCCCGCACCTACGGGCGGGGCGGCTATACCGAGGGCCTTGCGTTCGGGCAGGACAATCTTCTCTCCCGCAAGGTGCAGGGGCACATCGGCGAGAGGATCGGCACGCTCGAACTTAAAAAGGGCAAATATTACTGCAAAGGCATCGCCCGCAAGGGCGACGGCTTCAAGATACTCCGCGGCGGCGAGGAAGTGGGCGGTGCGACTTGCACGGGCGAGGGGGAAGGCGGTTTCTATCTCTCCTCCGAACAAAAGCTCCGCGCGGGCGACGAGGTGCGCATCACCACGGACACGTCGCTTGCCGAAACGTTCCGCAGCAGGAGTCTGCACCTGGCGATATGGCTCTCCCTGCGCTTTGTGGCGGGGGAGAAGCCCCAAATGCACTGCGAGGGATACACGCTGACGGGCGAGGAGCCGCTCCAAACGGCCGAGCGCGCGCCGCTCACCGAGGACGAGCTTATCCGCTGCTTCCAAAAGACGGACGATCTGCCGCTCGCGCCGATCGTGGAGCACGTCGAAACGGAGAACGCCTTTCTCCCCAAGTCGCAGCTCAACGCCCTGCGCCGCGCCTTCTACGAGGGGCTCGTGGCGTACCGCACCCCCGCGCGCGAACAGCTTGCGCCTCGGACGGGGGCGTGCACGCTCGAGCCCGTTCCCTCTCAGAGGACGGCGATCATCGCCGAGGACTTCGAGGGACTCAAGGCCGACGTGCTCATCTTAAAGCCGCGCGACTACGCGCGCGTCTCGCCCGAGGACGTTACAAAGGGCGAGGGCGAAAAGTACTTATATCTCCCGCCCCTTCTGACGGCGGCGGACGAGAAGCTCATCGCGCCCGTTCTGCCGCTGTTTGACGGCATCTTTGCGGAGGGCAGCTACGGCATCAAACTTGCCGAAAAGTACAAAAAACCGCTCTTTGCGGGGGCGGGGTTCAACCTCACCAATTCGTTTGCGGTGAGCAATTTGAAGGCGGCGGGGGCGAAGTACTTCGTCCTCTCGAAGGAGCTCTCGACGGCCGAACAGAGGAAACTTGCGGCCGAGGGGGCGTTCGTGCTGACCCTCGGGAACGTCAAGCTCATGGACCTCGCGTATTGCCCCTTCGGGCGCACCTGCAAGAGCTGCGATCGTCGCGGGGAGTACCGCCTCACCGACGAACAGGGCCGCGCGTTCCCGCTGAGAAGGTATCGTCTCTCGGGGAAATTCTGCCGCTTTGAAGTTTACAACTGCGTGCCGCTTGCGGGGTACGACGCGGGCACGGGGGCGCTCGTCGATGCGTCCTGCCGAAGCGACGGGGCGTTCCTTTTGAAGCGGGCACACTCGCCCGAGGGCGCGCTCGCGGGGGCGACCAAGGGCCATGCGGAAAGGAGCATGCTATGAAGGACAGCAAGGTAAGTCTCGAACTGGATAAAATACTAAACGCGGCGGCCTCCTACGCCGTGCTCGAGGGGGGCAGGGAGCTGCTCACCTCCTTTACGCCCGTCTCGGATATCGCGGAGGCGCGGCGGCTTTTGGACCTCACCGAGGAGGCCGACCTCCTTCTGAATACGCTCGGTTCGGGGCGCGTTCTCTACTATCCCCCGCAGGGGGACGCTTTGGAGCGCGCACAGAAGGGCTCGACGCTCTCCTGCACCGAACTTCTTTCGGCGGCAGCGCTCCTTCGTTCGGCGCGCGTCTTGGAGAGCACCGTGCGGTCTTTCTCGGACGAGCGCATCGTGCGCATGCGGGAGCTCACCGAGTACCTCGTTTTCGACAAGCACCTCGAGGACGACATTACGGAGAAGATCATCGGCGAGAACGAGCTTTCCGACCACGCCAGCGATAAATTATACAGTATCCGCCGCGAGATAAGGCTTCTCAACGAGCGCATCCGCACGCGCTTACAGGAGTACCTCGCGGGGGGAGAGAGGAAGTATTTGCAGGAAGAGCTCATCACCATGCGCAACGACCGCTATGTGCTGCCCGTCAAGGCGGAGTATAAGCGTGCCGTGCGCGGGCTCATTCACGACCGCTCCCAAAGCGGCCAGACGGTGTTCATCGAGCCCGAGGAAGTGCTCGAGATGAACAACGAGCTCATGACATTGCACCTCGACGAGGAGCAGGAGATCGCGCGCATCTTGCTCGAACTCTCCCGCCGTGTCGGGGCGCTCAAAGAGGCGTTGGAGCGGGATATGGAAATCCTCTCCGAGGCGGACAGCTTCTACGCCCGCGCCGAGTACGGGCATCGCCTCAAGTGCGTGCGCCCCGTCCTCAACGCGAAGGGGGTACTCAACATCGTCAAGGGGCGGCATCCTCTCCTGGGAACGCGCGCCGTGCCCGTCACCGTCTCGGTGGGGGAGAAGTACCGGTTTCTGCTCATCAGCGGCGCGAACACGGGCGGCAAGACGGTCACGCTCAAGATGTGCGGCCTCTTCTGCCTGATGGCGGCCTCGGGCCTCTTCGTGCCCGCCGCCGAGGGAACGACGCTCCCCGTCTTTGACCAAGTCTTCTGCGACGTGGGCGACAGCCAGTCCATCGAAGAGAACCTCTCCACGTTCTCTTCGCACGTCGTCAACTTAAAGTACATTTTGGAGCACGCGAATGAAAAGAGCTTCGTGCTCATCGATGAGCCGGGCGGCGGCACCGACCCCGAGGAAGGGCAGGCGCTCGCGCGGGCGGTCTTGAAGAGCTTACTCTCCCGCGGCACGCGCGGCATCGTCACGACGCACTATTCGGCGCTCAAGGAGTATGCCTTCTCGGAAGAGGGCGTCGAAAACGGCTGCATGGAGTTCGACAGCGAGAGTTTAAAACCTCTTTACCGCCTCAAGATCGGCATGCCGGGCGCGTCCAACGCCCTCTTCATCTGCTCGAAACTCGGCCTTCCCGAGGACGTCATCGACGAGGCGAGGAAGCATCTCTCGGCGGGGGCGCAGGCCTTCGACCACACCGTGCGGGCGGCCGAGGAGAGCCGCATCAAGGCGGACGCGGCGCGCGAGGAAGCGGAAAGCATCCGCCGCGAATGGCAGGAGAAACTTTCTAATCTTGAAAAGGAGGAGGCCGCTTTCAAGAAGGAGCGCGAGAAGTTCCTTCTCACCTCCCGTGCCGAGGCAAGGCGCGTCATTTTGAGCCGCACGGCGGAGGCGGAGGAGCTCGTTGAGAAGATCGAGGAGATCTTCAAAAAGGAGCAGCTCACGGAAGCCGACCTCATTCGCGCGCGGACGCTCCGCAATCAGATGGAAAACGCCGTGCCCGCCGAGGAGGAAGAGAAGGTGCGCCTCACCCCCGCCGACCCCGCGACGCTCAAGGCGGGCGATACCGTCTTTTTAAAGAGTTTGCAATCGGAGGGCGCCGTCCTCTCCGTCAATCAAAATAAGGGCGAGGCCGAAGTGCAAAGCGGTGCGATGCACGTCCGCTGTAAGATCAAGGACCTCTTCCTCACGCAGAGGCGCGAGGAGAAGAAGGAGCGCGTCGAGGTCGTCAGGCACCTTCAGGAGCGGCCCGTCGTGCCCCGTGAGGTCAACCTCATCGGCCTCTCGGCGGCGGAGGCACTCCAAGAGCTCGACAACTTCCTCGACAGCGCCGTCTTAAACAACTTCGAGGAAGTGCGCATCGTCCACGGCATGGGCACGGGGAAGCTCCGCACTGCCGTGCAGAACTTTTTGAGGAAGGATCGCCGCATCAAGGAGTTCCGCCTCGGCAAGTACGGCGAGGGGGAGAGCGGCGTCACCATCGCAAAATTGAATTGAGGGCGAACGGGCGGCTCTCATAAGCGCGGGCGCGGCGGCCTCGGGCGAGGCATAACGCAAGCGGACGGGCGCATACAATGAGAGCGTGAAACTTTCGTCGCGCGCCGTGATGGCGCTCACCAACTGTGTCCTCGTGCTCATCGTCGCCGTCATCGGCGCGGTGTGCTTTTTGCCCGCCGCCATCGCCGCGTCCGCTCCGCATGGAGAGGTCTACCGCCGCGGCAGCGGGGAGGGCGTCTCCCTCATGATCAACGTCTACGAGGGTGCGGACGTCGTCGAGGGCATGCTCGATCTCTTCGCCGAGAAGGGCGTCCGCGTCACCTTCTTTGTGGGCGGGTGCTGGGCGGACGACCACGTCCCCCTCGTTCGGCGCATGGCCGAGGAGGGCCACGAGGTGGGCTCGCACGGGTACTTTCACCGCGACCATTCGGCGCTCGATTATAATGCCAACTTGGAGGAAATTTCGGCGAGCGTGGAGTTTTTGTCGCTCGTCACGGGGCGGCAGGTGACGCTCTTTGCACCGCCCTCGGGCGCCTACGGGAGCGATACCCTGCGCGCCGCGGAGAGCCTCGGCCTCAAGACCGTTCTGTGGAGCAAGGACACCGTCGACTGGCGCGATCACGACGTCGCCCTCTGCTATACACGTGCGACCAAGGACGTCTCGGCGGGGGAGCTCATTTTGATGCACCCCATGGAGCACACCTTGAAGGCGCTCCCGAAAATTTTGGAATATTACGAGGAACACGGCCTTGCGGTCATTCCCGCGGGCGAGAACCTCTGAGATACCGCCGACAAAGCGGGATAAATTTTACCGAGGAGAAGGATACTGAACAATATGGTAACGACAAAGAAACTTGCAAACGGCGTGCGCGTCATCACCAAGCGCATGGAGGGGCTGCTGTCCGTCACGATGGGCGTGCTCGTCGGCACGGGCGCGGCGTTTGAGCGCGACGACGAGGACGGCATCTCCCACTTCATCGAACATATGCAGTTCAAGGGCACGGAGAAATACACCGCCTTTGAGCTCTCCGACGCGTTCGACGCCATCGGCGCGCAGGTCAACGCCTTCACGGGCAAGGACCTCACCTGTTACTACGCGAAGTCGACGAGCGACCACGCCGTCGAGGCCTTTGCGCTCCTTTCCGAGCTCTTTTTGCGCTCCACCTTTCCCGAGGAGGAGATGGCGCGCGAGAAGGGGGTGGTGCTCGAGGAGATCGGCATGGACGAGGACACGCCCGAGGACCTGTGCCTCGACCTTCTCGCACGTGCCGCGTTCGGGAACGACAACTACGGAAGAAACATCTTGGGCCCCGCCGAGAACGTCAAGGGCTTCACGCGCGAGCAGCTCTTTGCCTATAAGAAGGAGCGCTACTGCCCCGAGAACATCGTCATCTCCTTTGCGGGCAACATCGAGCCCGCCCTTGCGGAAGAACTTGCCGAGCGCGAGTTCGGCTCGCTCAAGGGGGAGAAGTTCGTGGAGCGCGAGAAGCACATCGTCCGCCGCACGGACACGCTGTTTAAGAAAAAACCCATCGAGCAGGCGCACTTTGCGTTCGCCTTCCCCACCGTGACGCGCGACAGCGACGATCTCGCCGCCGTGCAGGTGATGAACATGGTCTTGGGCGGCGGCATGAGCTCCCGCCTCTTCAAGCGCGTCCGCGAGGAGCTCGGCCTTGCGTACTCCGTCTATTCCTACACCTCCCACTACGCCGAGACCGGCCTTCTCACCGTGTATGCGGGCGTCAACCCCAAGAAGGCGGAGGCAGCGGCGGAGGCCGTCAAGAACGTCCTCGAAGCGTTCAAGCGGGAGGGCATCACCGAGGAGGAATTCCTCCGCGGCCGCGAGACGATGAAGGCGAGCAACATCTTTTCGCAGGAGAACACGTCCTCGCAGATGCTCGTCTACGGCAAGCAGATGCTGTATAAGAACGAAGTCTACGACTTCGAAAAGCGCATGGCGGAAATTTCGGCGCTCACGTTGGACGACGTGATGCGCGTCATCGGGCAGAATCTCGACTTCGAGGCGGCCGCCTCCGCGACGGTCGGCAATCTCAAGTCGCCCATCAAGCTGTGAGCGCCCTTGTCGAGGGCTTTATGCCCGTCTTTGACGAGAATAGCCGCGTGCTCATCTTGGGGAGCTTTCCCTCCGTCAAGAGCCGCGCCGTCGGGTTCTACTACGGCAATCCCCAAAACCGCTTCTGGCGCACGCTCGGCGCGTTTTTCGGCGAGGAAGTGCCCGGTGATGTGGAGGGGCGGCGGAAGTTCGTCCTCGATCACAACGTTGCCCTGTGGGACGTCGTCATGCGGTGCAGTATCGTGGGCTCTGCGGATGCATCCATCCGCGACGAGGAGACGGCGGACGTCGGCGCGCTCATGAAGGCAAGTCACATCACGCACATTCTCTGCAACGGCGCGACGGCGTATAACCTGTTTTCAGAGCGCTTTCCCGAACTTCTGCCCATCGCAAAGAGGCTCCCTTCGACCTCGCCCGCCAACCCGCGCTTTACGGCGGAGCCGTGGCTCGAGGCCCTCGCGGAGGCCCTCCCCGACGCCAAGAGGTAACATATGACGTATGAAGAAGTCCTCGCCCGCCTCTTTTCGGAGCAGGACGAGGGATACCGCGAATTTCAGAGGAAACTCTTAAAGAATGAGGATATTCACATCATCGGCGTCAGGATGCCCGTCCTGCGCCGCCTCGCGAGGGAGTGGAAGGGGGAGCTGGAGAATTTTCTCGCCTTCCCCGACGAATGGTACGAAGTCACCTTTTTGAAGTTCTCCCTCTACGCCCTTCTGCCGTTCGACAAGTTCACGGCACGCATCAACGAGATGGTGGGGCTCCTCGACAACTGGGCGACGACGGACGGCTTCCACGCGAAGTGCATCGCAAGGAACAGGGAGGAATTTTTGCCCTATATCCGCGCCTTTTCCTGCGACGGGCGGGAGTTCGTCGAGCGGTATGCGCTCGTCTCCCTGCTTCACGACTATGTGGAGGAGCAGTACCTGCCCGAGATCTTCGCGGCGCTTGAGCGTGCCGACGGCACCAAGTACTACACGGGCATGGGCGCGGCGTGGCTGATGGCCGAAGTGCTCGTAAAATACTTTGACGCGGGCAGGGAATACTTAAAAGAGGGGCGCCTTTCTCCCTTCGTGCACAACGCCGCCATCCGCAAGGCGACGGAGAGTTTCCGCCTCTCGAAAGAGCAGAAGGAAGAGCTCAAATCGTTCAAAAAAGCAACGAAGGGCGGCAATTTTTAAGAAAAGGGGTTGACAAGAACGCGTTCTTGTTGTATGATAGTCACACAGAAATATGACAGGCCGCCTCCATAAGGCGGCAGTTACGGAGGATATGGCTATGTTTGAGAAAGTTTGCAATATGCTCGGCGAGCAGCTGGGGATCCCGGCGGAGAGCATTCGCCCCGAGCAGGAGGTCGTCAAGGACCTCGGCGCCGATTCCCTCGACGTCGTGGAGCTCATGATGGCGCTCGAAGATGAGTACGGCATCACCCTTCCCGAAACGGACGTGGAGAACATCAAGACGGTGCAGGACATCGTCGACATGATGAACAAACTTCAGAAGTAAAAAAGCGGGCGCAAAGGAAAGCGCCCGTTTTTGCTTGTATCCCTCCTTAAATTTCGCCCCGTCCGAAGAAATTTCACGGCGGGGCTTTTCTTTTGCCGTAAGATATGGTATAATGAAGGAAATACGCAGGATAAGGGAGGAATACGCGCATGAAGATCGAAAAGACGGTAGACGGCACCGCGGCGATGCTCTCGCTCTCGGGCAGCCTCGACGCCATGACGGCGGGGGAACTTTCCAAGGCAGTTGCGGAGCTCGGGGACGGCATCACCGACCTCGTGCTCGATCTCGAAAAGCTCGAGTACGTCTCCTCGGCGGGGTTGAGGCAGTTTGCGCTCGCCCAGAAGCGCATGGCGGGCAAGGGGAGCTTCTCCCTCGTGCGCGTCCCCGCGTTCGTCAAGGACGTCCTCACGATGACCGGCCTCATCGACCACATGGAGGTGCTGGGATGAAAGCGCACAAAAAACTTACCTTCCCCCTCATCCTCACCCTCTTCTTTGCGGGTCTGCTCCTTGCGGGGTTCATCTACGCTCTCATCCGCTACTCCGTTCTCGCGAGCGCTGCGGGTGGCGAGGGCGTCCTCGAGACGGTGCTCTGGGAGGTCATCCCCGCCCTCATCGTGCTCGTCATTCTGTACGGCGCGGCGATGGTCGTGTACTTCGTCCGCATCCGTTCCTCCATTCAGAAAGCAGCCAAGGCCATCGAGGGGGCCGTCACCGAGCACAAGGAGACCGACCTCGGCGGCGAATGGGCGCCCGTCGATGCGGCCGTCAAAAAGTTCAATGCCTCGGCGGAGGCGGACATCCGCACCCGCGAGAACAAGATCGCCTACGATGCACAGCGGCGCACCGAGGCGGGCATCGCGCGCGACATGGTGAAGGCGCTCTCCGCGACCTCCCTTCCCTGCGTGGAGCTCGACTTCAGCGGCGCGGGCGGGGCGGAGCGCTCTCCCGTCATCGCCGCCGACCTCTTCGACGGCTTCTATCTCGGCCGCAGGACGCTGTGTTTCATGACGGCGGACATCTGGGGGACGGGTTTTGCGGCTGCCCGCTTTGCCTCCCGCGTCAAGGAGCTCTTCCGCGACGCCGCCCACAGCGCGGATACGCTGGGCGAGGCCGTCCTGCGCCTCAATCAGGAGCTTATCGCAAATAACCCCGATGAGCTCGCTCTGACGGGCTTCTTCGCCGTCTTTATGCCTGCGACGGGGGAGCTGCGCTACGTCAACGCCGGCTCCAACCCGCCTGTCCTCGTGGGCAAGGAGCGTGCCTTCCTGCGCGTGCAGCCCGGCTGCCCGCTCGGCCTCTACGAGGAGCCCAACCTCACCGAGGAATACCTCATGTTCAAGCCCGGGCGGTGCCTCGTCACCTACACCAACGGCGCGGTGGAGGCACGGGACGCGCAGGGGCAGGCCTTCGGGTACGACCGCCTCTTCGCCGCCGTCAAGGACGGCTGGGACCGTGCGCTCGGCGCAGACCGCATCGTCACGTCCGTCCTCGAGGCCGTCAAAGGCTTTGCGGGCGGTAAACTCGGGGATGATTGCGCCGTCTATGCGCTCTACTACCCCAACGGCATCCAGACCGAACTCATGCCCAAGACGAGCGAGCTCGAACGCCTGCGCGATACCATCCTCGACTGGCTCAAGGACGACCCCCGCAAGAACAAGATCTTCCTTGCCTGCGAGGAGATCTTCACCAACATCGTCAACCATTCGGGCGCGACGACCATCCATCTCAACTGTCAGGTGGAGGGCAACAGCTTCGTCGTGCGCTTCACGGACGACGGCGAACCCTTCAACCCTCTGCAGGTGCGCCCCGAGGGCGGCTACTACTCCAACAACTACGCCGAGGGCGGCATGGGAATGGCGATCATCCGCCAGATCGCGGGCGAAATTTTCTACCGCACGCAGGAGAACAGGAACGTTCTCACCATCCGCTTTCCCGTCATCAAGGTGAACTGACTTTGACGCAAGTATTTTACTTCCACACCGCTCTCCTGCCCGATCCCGCGCGGGAGAGCGCATTTTATCGCGAACTTCCGAAGGAGCGTCTCGAAAGGGCGCTGCGCCTTCCCACGCCCGAAAAGCGAAGGGAGAGCGCGGGGGCGGGACTCCTGATGGCGCGCATTTTGCCGCGTTTCGGGGCGAGCGCGGAGGAAGTCTTTTGTGATGAACGCGGCAAGCCGCTGCATCCGAAGCTTTCGCTCAGCCTTGCGCACGGGGGCGGCATGGCCGTGCTTGCCGTGGGGGAGCGTGCCGCGGGGTGCGATGCAGAGCGCGTCTCCTGTGTCCGCGAGGGCGTCCTCCGCCGCTTTTCGGAAGGGGAGCGGGCGTTCGTTGAAGGTTTCCCCGAAGGCCGCGAGCGGGCGTTCTGCCGCATCTGGACGGGCAAGGAGAGCTATCTGAAGCTGACGGGCGAGGGCGTCTCACGGTGGAGAGAGGTCGAGATCGACGGCGCGGGCCGCGTGCGGCGGGGCGGAGAAGTGCTGCCCGTCACCGTCAAATGGAAGGACGCGGGGGAGTGGATCGTCGCCGTATGTTCAGAGGACGACGCGGCGTTTGAGGAGGTCAATATTTAAGGAAAATATTTCTTTGCGGAAATTTGTTTAAGAAGGTTGCAATGCGGCGTAAGTTTTGCTATAATGAAGATGACACCTGCGGTGTTCGGGAACCGGTAAATGCGTAATCCACATTAAATATTCGGGAGCGCTTGTCGGCGCGGCTATGCAAGGTCTGTTGATACGGAAAGTCTGACGCCGTACCGCCGCGCACCCACCTGCGAGAAGCGGGTTAACCTTCATCGGTTCGCGGCACAGGCGGATGTCTTTTATTTGCGAGAAAATTTTTGCAAAAACCGACGCAAAATCGGTTGCAAGAATGGAAAGAATATGCTATAATCACCAAGTAATCGCGGGTGAGGTGCAACACGGCCGCCAAATACAAGATAAGGCCTTGTGGTCAAGCGGTTAAGACGGCGCCCTCTCACGGCGCAATCCCGGGTTCGATTCCCGGCAAGGTCACCACA
>CALVWI010000017.1 GCA_944367045.1 uncultured Clostridia bacterium
AAAGTGAATACGTCACTCTCCGACTACGTCATTCTCCCCGTTGAGTGGGAGGGCGAGAAGCCCGTCCTCCGCTGGCGCGACGAGTGGCGCATCGAAGAATTTCATTGAAAGAGAACATCTATGAAAACAGGAAAAAAGCGTATGTGGATCATCTTGGGGAGCTGTGCGGCCGCGCTCCTTGTCGCCTGCCTCATCGGGCTTCTCGTCGCGGGGAGCCTCTACGGCATTCCGCCCTTCGGAAAGCTCAAAGATGTGCGCCTTTCCCGCCTTGCGGGCAACGGTGAAGAATACGCCCTCGAGCACGTCGAGCCTCTCGAGACGAGCCCGCTTCAGGGCATGCACATCTGCTTTCTCGGCTCGTCGGTGACGTACGGCGCGTCCTCGCTCGGCACGTCCTTCGTCGAATACCTCGCCGCCCGCAACGGCTTTACCTATGTCAAAGAGGCGGTCAGCGGCACGACGCTCGTCGACGACAAGTCAAACTCCTACATCTCCCGCATGAAGGGCATCTCTTCCGAAGAGAAGTTCGACCTCTTCGTCTGCCAGCTCTCCACCAACGACGCCTCGCAGAAGAAGCCGCTCGGAAGGAGCGGCGACGATACGCACACCGTCGTCGGCGCCGTCGAGTACATTCTCTCCTATGTGGAGGAGACGTGGGGCTGCCCCGTCGTGTTCTATACGAACAGTTACTATGAGAACGCCGAATACGCCGCCATGGTTCAAGCGCTCCGAGCCCTTCATTCGGAGCGGGAGTTCTTCCTCATCGACCTCTATTCGGACGAGGCGTTCAACGCCATCTCCGAGGACGAGCGCGCCCTCTATATGGAGGACAATATCCACCCCACGCGGGCGGGCTATCTCCTCTGGTGGACGCCCCGCATGGAACAAGATCTGTATGAATTTGTGAGGTGATCATGTCATACTTTACGCCCGAGAGCACCGTTCGCTCTATTAGAAATTGCAAGGAGTTCGCTCCCTTCAAGAAGTACGTCGTCTGCCCGCGGCAGTTCGCCGCCGTCATGGGGCCGCTCTCCGTCAAGAGCCTGACGCGGTACTTTCCCTTCGATCCCGAGAGCGTCGCGGGGGCCCTCAACGAGATGCTCGCCCGCCGTCAGAGAGGGGAACAGCTCTTCTATGATCTCGGCGACACCGTCGGCCTCTACGCCTTCCCCATCGGGAAGAACGCGCCCCTCGTCTTCATTCTGCCCGGCGGCGGATACGGCGACGTGTGCTCCTTCGTCGAGGGCTTCTCGACGGCCGTGCGCTTCAATGAGCTCGGCTTCAACGCCGTCATCGGGCAGTACCATGTCGGCAAGCAGGCAAAAGCCCCCGCACCGCTCGACGACGTCGCGCGCATTCTCTCCTTCGTGCAGGAGCACGCCGCGGAGTGGCAGATGAACGCGGAACAATATGCCGTGTGCGGGTTCTCCGCGGGCGGACACCTCGCCGGGTGCTGGGGCACCAAGACGGTCGGCTGGGCGAAGTACGGGCAGGTAAAGCCCTCCGCGATGTTCCTCTCATATCCCGTCGTCACGATGGGGGAGAAGACGCACGCGGGCTCCCGCGACCTCTTCCTCGGGAAGGACAGGGACGACCCCGTCCTGCGCAAGCTTTACTCCGTCGAAGAGCAGGTGGACGGCGACTATCCGCCCACCTTCCTCTGGCAGTGCACGCAGGACGACACCGTGCCCTTCGAGAACAGCGTTCTTCTCGACGCCGCGCTCACGAAGGCGGGCGTTTACCATGAATTCATGCCCGTCGAGGGCACCAAGCACGGCTGGGGCTCCGCCGAGAACACGCCCGCCGAGAGCTGGACAAAGCGCGCCGCCGAACTCTTCCGCAAGGTAATTTCATAAAGGGAAAGCGGCCCGTTGGGGGCCGCTCTTTTCATGATTCGATCTTGTATTGCTTCTGATAGAGGGTGGGCGTCGTGCCCGTGACCTTCTTGAAGACGTTCTGGAAATGGCTCTGCGAGGAAAAGGAGAGGTAGTTGGAGATGGCGGAGAGCGACTTATCCGAAAAGCGCAGCAGCCGCTTTGCCTCCTCGATCTTCTTCTGATTGATGTATTCGCCGATGGTCATGCCCGTCTCCGATTTGAACTTGCCGCTGAGATACGAGCGGTTGGCCTTGCAGTAGTCGGCGATGTCGTCGATGGAGATCTTCGCGCAGATGTGCTCGTCGATGTAGTGCGCCGCCCTGTCCACGATGGGGTTGGTATAGGTCGGCTTGCGAAGGGCGGAGACGCGCTCTGCAAAGTTCACCGTGAAGCGGTAGACGATGAGGTCCGCCTCGTTGATGGTCATGCAGGCCTCCACCTTCTGAATGGCGATGTCCGAGAGCTGGAAGGCGATCTCGGGGCTCAGCCCGCCCGCAATGGCGGCGCGCGTCGAGAGGGTGATGGCGACGATGGCGGTGTTCTTCGCCTGCCTCAGGGAGTTGGGCGCGACCTTTCCCGGCCGTCCGACGGGCGTCGTCGCCATGAGTTCCTTGAGCATATCGGGGCTGCCCGCGCGGATACATTCGAGCATCTTCTGCTCGAAGGAGAGCGTCGTGTGCCGCTCCACCTCGTCGTACTGCATGAGCTCGCTGAAGTGGAACATCTCGCGGAAAGCCGACTGCATGAGCTGTTCGCCGCGCTCCGCGTTTTCGAGCGTGAGCGAGTGGATGGTGATGAGCTCTCGGTTGACGGAAAGGTACAGAAAGGAGAGCATTCCGATGACGTAGTGGAAGGGGATGACGGGCGCATAGTAGAGGTAGTCGTGAAAGACCTTCCGCTGCTCCTCGGGCACATCGTAGTAAAAGGCGATGCTGCGGAAGTCGTTGTCCGACAGCTGCGAGAGGCACGCGGGCCCGATGAGGAAGCTGTAGCCCTCCTGCGCGCGCACGAGGCCGAAGAAGAGCTTGTCGTCCGCGATCTCATAGGTGACGGGCTCGCCCTTTTCAAAGAGCTTTTCAAAGTGACGGCGGGCGGGCGAGGTCTCGGGCGGCGGGAGCGTGATGGCGGAGAAGTCCCTGAAGAGTTCTTGTTCCCGATAGACGGAGATGGGAACGCCGCACAGCCCGTTGAAGAGCCGCGCCATTTCACAAATAAAGTCAGAATATTCCATTAAAAATCTTTCCCCCTGTGAATTTCGACACAGATTTGCTATAATTATACAATAAAAGCAACGATTGTGCAATACTTGTACGAGAAAATGGTGTAGAATGGGAGGAAAAAAGGAGGAAAATTTGATGAAGATTTACGACTTCCGCGCCGTCGAGGCGGCAGGGGGCTTTTGCCGTGCGGCGCGCCCGCACTTTTCGTGGAAATTGAAGTCCGATGAGAGGGACACGGTGCAGACGAAGTACACGCTCACCGTCCTTCGCGAGGGCGTTCCCGTGCAGAAGGCAGCGGGCGAGGGGGAGAGCGTCTACATCCTCCCCGAGGGCGAGGAACTTGCCTCCCGCACGGGCTACGAGGCGCGCCTCACCGTCTCGGACAACCATGGCAACACGGACGAGTGTGTCCTCTCCTTTGAGACAGACAAGCTCTCCGAGCCCTTCACCGCCAAGATGATCGCCCCGAAGGAGCAGATCGCGCCCGTCTATGCCCTGAAGGGGAAGTTTACAGCAAAGAAGCCCGTCAAAAGAGCGCGGCTGTATGCGACGGCGCTCGGCCTCTACGAGTGCTATGTGGGCGAAAACAAGGCGGGCGACAGCTACTTTGCGCCCTTTTGGACGAGCTATCACCACGCTCTCGAGTATCAGACATATGACGTGACTTCCCTCGTGAAGGCGGGTGAAAACGATTTCACCATGCTCATCGGCAAGGGATGGTATGCGGGCAAGCTCGGGTTCATGTCGCAGAGCGGCCTCTACGGCGACCGCACGGCGGGCATGGCGGAACTGCACCTTACTTACGAGGACGGTTCCGAGGACGTGTTCGTGACGGACGAAACATTCACGGCGTCCACCTGTTTTATTTCGGACAGCGAATTCTACATGGGCGAGACGCAGGACTTCACCGCGGAGACAAAGACCTGCCCCGTCGAAGCTGTCGACTATTCCATGAAGGTGGTGGGGCAGCTCAACGAGCCCGTCCGCTGCTGCGAGACGCTGAAGCCCGTCAAGGCATTCCATACGCCGAAGGGTGAGTACGTCCTCGATTTCGGGCAGAACTTCACGGGCTTTGTGTCCCTCGAAATTGACGGCGAGCGGGGAGAAAAGCTCACCCTGCGCCATGCGGAGGTGCTCGATAAGGAGGGCAACTTCTACACCGAGAATTTGCGCGAAGCCAAGAGCGAGGACAATTTCACCCTTGCGGGCGGGAAGCAGGTCTTAATACCGCACTTCACCTTCCACGGCTTCCGCTATCTTCAGATCATCGGGAGAGAGATCGCGCCCGAAAACGCCTGCGGCCTCGTCCTGCATTCGGACATGAGGGAGACGGGCAAGTTCGAGTGCTCGGACGCGCGCGTCAACCGCCTCTGGCAGAACATCGTGTGGGGGCAGCGGAGCAACTTCGTGGACGTTCCCACCGACTGCCCGCAGCGCGACGAGCGTCTCGGCTGGACGGGGGACGCCAACGTGGTCTTCCGTACGGCGGCGTTCAATTACGACGTCTCCTCCTTCTTCAATAAGTGGCTATGTGACCTCGCGGCCGATCAAAGCGAGAGCGGCGATATGCCGAACGTCATTCCCAACGTCTTGGGTGCAGAGAGCGGCGCGGCGCTGTGGGGCGACTGCGCGACGATGATCCCGTGGAACGAGTACCTCGTCTACGGCGACAAGGACGCTTTACGCGCGCACTTCCCCGCCATGAAGAAGTGGGTGGACTGCATTTACAACAAGTGCGGCGCAAACGGGCTGTGGCAGAGCGGCTTCCAGTACGGCGACTGGCTCGCGCTCGACGGCTCCAACCCCGCGACGCGCACGGGCGCGACGGACAAGTACTTCGTCGCCAACGTCTTCTACTGCGTCTCCACGCGCTGCGTGGCGCTTGCGGCGGAGGCTCTCGGCGAGGACGCCCTCGCGAAGGAATACTTCGAACGCGCCGACGCCATCAAGAAGGCGTTCTGCAACGAATATCTCACGAACACCGGCCGCCTCGTCTCCGAGACGCAGACGGCGTGCGTGCTCGCGCTCCACTTCGACATGGTGCCCGAAGCGATGCGCCCCCGCATCATCGAGACGCTCAGGGGCAACCTCGCCGAGCACAAGAACCACCTCGTCACAGGCTTTGCGGGCACGCCTTACCTTCTCTTTGCGCTCAGTGAGAACGGCATGCACGACCTCGCCGAGAAGCTCCTCTTCCACGAGGATTTCCCTTCGTGGCTGTACGCGGTCAAGATGGGGGCGACGACCATCTGGGAGCGCTGGGACGGCATTCTTCCCGACGGCTCCCTGCATGAGCCCTCGATGAACTCCTTCAATCACTACTCCTACGGCTCGGTGGGGGACTGGCTGTACCGCTGCGTCGCAGGCCTGCGCGAGACTTCACCCGGCTATCGCACCTTAAAGCTCGCGCCCACGCTCACGAGGGGGCTCGAGTACGTCCGCGCCGAGTTCGAGAGCGTCTACGGTACCGTCGTCTCGGGCTATGAGTGCAGGGCGGGCAAGCTCCGCGTGTTCGTGACCGTGCCCGTCGGCTGCACGGCGGAAGTCGTCCTTCCCGAGCATGAGAGCGTCACCGTCGGCAGCGGCTCCTATGAGTGGACCTTTGAAACGGAGACCGACCTCTCGCACAAGCGCTTCACGATGGAAACGACGTTCGGCGCCATCGCCTCCATGCCCGAGGGGAAGGCCATCTTGAATGAGCTATCGCCCGGCATTCTCGACGGCCCCATGATCGCCTTCGCGTATGATATGACCCTCTCAGAAGTGTGCGCCTTCTCGGGCGAGCAGGGCGTGAAGCTCTTTGAGGCCGTTTTGCAAAGACTCAACGCTCTTCCTGTTACAAAGCAGTAAAACGAGAGTGGTAATATTTCTCTTTCTGTGAGAACTTTCACAAAATAAGTGATAATTGTGCAGAAAAAGCGACGCTGGTGCAATACAAGCGCCGCTTTTTCTACTATAATATGGCCAAATTCCTTAGGGAGGAAAATTAGATGAAGAAGTGGAAAACCATTGGCACGGCAGCGCTTGCAGTCCTCATGACGGCGGGCACTGCGGGCGCGCTCGCGGGTTGCGGAGGCAATTCCGGCGACGCAGACACCTTTACCATCTGGATGGCGTCCTCGGTCAACAGCTCGATCTACAACGACTACGGCGAGAACCCGTTCATCCAGTATCTGGAGAAAAGATTCGACATCAATCTCGAATTTACGACTCCCATGCTCGGCAAGGAGCTTGAGGACTTCAACAAGCTCATCGGTTCCGGGTCCTATCCCGATATTATGGACCTTTCGTTTTACACCGACTCCATCGCGCTTCTCTACGATGACGGCTACGGCGCTGCGATGGACCTCACGCAGTACATTGCGGACTACATGCCCAACTATTCCAAGTTCATGGAGGACAATACTCAGTTCACGCAGTATGCGAAGATCGACGGCATGTATCTTACCCTCAACAACTACAACGAGGCCATTCCCAATCAGTGGGGCGGCTGGATGTATCGCCGTGACTGGATCGTCGACTACGGTGAGTCTCAGACAAAGGGCAGTTATTCCTCCGTCGAAGAGGTAGAGGCGGCACTCTCCCAAGGGAGCTCGGAGCGAACGGGCGGGTTTATCGAACCTGTTGCGGACGACAGCTATGAGGGCGGCTATGCCTATGCGGACGGCATCGTCTTTCCGGACGGCATCCTGACGGCGGACGGTTATGACAACCCCCTCACTCTCCGCGACTGGGAGTGGATGTTCGAGATCTTCATGCAGAACGACTACTGCGAGTACTGCATCTCGCTTCCGAATATCGGCTATCACGGCACGGGCGAACTTCTGAGCGCGTTCGGCGTAGGCCCCCTCTGGAACGCCTATGATGACGGCACGGGCACCTTTTCCGAGATCAAGTTCGGTCCCACCGAGGACGGCTACAGAAGGTACCTCGAGAAGATGAACGAGTGGTACGAAAAGGGCTGGCTCGATCCCAACTTCACCTCGACGAGCGGCGATATGTTCTACGCCATCGACGGCGAGTCCATCACTTCGGGTGTCGTCGGCATGTGGTACGGCACGACCGGTCAGCTCGGCGATCACCTTGCGCAGTCCTCCACGCAGACCATCGCGGCGCTTGAAGGCATTGACGCCTGGGGCGCACGTCAGCCGAGAGAGGGCTACGGCGCAAGGGATGAGGCGTCAGGGATGTACACGGACGATCCATCCGTCTTCTACCTCGACTCGCAGGAGACCTCCCGTCGCTGGATCGTGACGGACGCCGCCGAGGGCAAGAACCTCGAAAAGCTCTTTACGATGCTTGACTGGCTGTATTCGGAAGAGGGAAGCATCATCAAGACCTACGGGCTCTCCACCAAAGAACTTGAAGAGTATGACATCGACACGTCTCTTCTTGAGGAGTACGGCCTTCTCGAGGAAGGCTGCTGGTGGTGGGCTGATGAGGACGGCAACCGCGTGGAAGAGGGGACCCCGGGCGCGAAAGTGTTCGTGAACTCCAAGATCAAGAACGCGACAGGTGACATCTCAGTTGCAACCAACGGCGTCTACTTTTTCGGCCTCGGCTATGATGCCCGCGGCCTCGAGTATGATCAGGAACCCTTCGTCAGGTCCCATGCCTATGACGAATGGGCGGCTTACAACAACTACGGCACGCTCACGGGCAGCTTTACCTCGCAGTTCACCATCGATGAGGGCTCTGCTTACAACGCCACGCAGGAGACCATCCGCGAGTACCTTGGCAAGGAAGTTCCCACACTCATCAAGAGCGGCGTTACGGATGCAAACTGGAACGCATTCCTCGGCGCGCTCCGCACCCGCAAGTGCGACAGCAACACCGAACTTCTGCAGAGCCTCTACGACAGGCTGCACTAAACGACGATAAGGAGATAACACAATGAAATTCCGTAAATTTTTGACGATCGGCATCGCGGCGCTCACCGTTGCCGCATTCAGCTTTGGCCTTGCAGCCTGCAAGCCCGATACGGAGGATCCTGGCAAGGATCCCGAAACTCCCGGCGGCGATACGCCCGTGGCTCCCGCGGAAGTCACCGTGGAAGGCGGCTACGGTTACTATCCCCCCGATCAGGGCGGCATCGGCCTCGAGCTCAACCTTTACGAGGACGGCACCTACTATTACTCGCAGTTCACCTCCGTCCTCTACAGCGGCACCTACACCGCCGAGGAGGCATCGGGTACGGACGAGGATGGCAACACCATTCACTACACGGTCACGTTCGACGATCAGGTCAACTTTGGTGAGGAGACGCATAACATCGTCTCCGATGCGGATGGCACGGTCTACCTCACGAATATGTACGACGACATGAGCCTCACGACCTACAACTTCTCCAAGCAGGACGACTACCTCGAGGAAGTCGTGCAGACGGTGGAGCAGTTCTGGAGCACCAACTTTGCGGAGGATTTCGTCACGGCGACCTTCTATTCGGATAACTCCTACACCCTCGACGGCATCAACGGCGCCGGCTATGCTGGCTCGTTGGGCACCTATACGTCTGAGACCGCGGAGGACGGCACCGTCACTTACACGATGACGGACGGCGACGACAGCTCCAAGGTCTACACCATCACCGTTGTCGGCGCGTCCATTACTCTGACGGGCACTGAGACGGACTACACGATGACCTCCATCAACCCCAACCTCGTGGTTGAAGTGGAGTTCACGGGCAGCAACAGCTGGGGTGCGGCAGTCGTGCTTACCTGCTATGACGACTCGTCCGCCAACCTTCAGATCACGATGGAAGGCGTCATGGACTTCGCCGATGCAACGGGTACCTGGCAGTATATGTCGGACGGCGACTACTACGTCTTCGTGTTTGGCGGCACCGTCTACACGGCCGAGAATACCGACGGGACCTATTCCTTCTCCTACAAGATCAATGCGGCGCAGTTTGGCGGCGAGGAGGTCACGCTCTCCTATACGCTGGAAGAGCCTCTCATCTCCTATTCCTTCACCTACACGCCTGTTCTGAGCTATGCGGCGGGAGAGACGGTGAACATGGTCTGTAACAGCGTCGCGGGCGCCGAGGAGTACACCTTCACGGGCAGCATCTGGGACGGTGCATGCACCTTCACGATCGTCTGCGCGGCGGACGGCACCTGCTCGGGTACCACTTCCTACGCGACCGACGAAGGGGAGGGCACCTGGTCCCAGGCGGACGGCGTCATCACCATTGAGATCAACGGCACGACTTACACGGCGACGGCCGGAGAGTAAGCACCTTTAAGGGAGCGGGCGCGGGGTCTCCCCGCGCCGCGCTGCTCTCAAATTTTCATAAGGAGGGAATTATGCAGACAGTAGAAAACGTAGCTTCTGTGGGCGTGGAAGAGGAAGCCGTCGATCCCCGCGAACTGCGCCGGCGCAAGCGTCAGGACAAGCACGAGCGGTGGGTCAAGGACATGAAGCGGGATTATCCTATCTATCTCCTGTTCATTCCCATTGCAGTTTTCTTTATCATCTTCAACTATGTTCCGATGTTCGGTATCATCATTGCCTTCAAGGACTACCGCCCCGGTCGCGGTGTGTTCGGAAGCGAGTGGGCAGAGATGCACGGCTTCGAGAACTTTTACAATCTCTTTTCCAACGAGTCCTTCCCCAAGGTGTTCCGCAATACCTGCGTCATGGCGGCGATGAACCTCACCATCGGCTTCGCGGCACCCGTCCTCCTCGGTCTGCTTCTTTCGCAGGTCCGCATCAAGCCCTTCAAGCGCGTTGCGCAGACGGTCAGCTATATGCCTTACTTCGTTGCGACCGTCGTCGTGTGCTCGCTCATCAAGGACTTCATGAGCGATACGGGCGTCATCACCGACCTCTTCGTGGCGCTGGGGGCAAATCGGGAGGATATGCTCACCAATCCCAAGTACTTCTGGTGGATCAATACGCTCGCCGGTGTCTGGCAGGGTGCGGGGTACGGCTCCATCGTGTATGTGGCGGCCATTTCCAACATCAATCCCGACCTGCACGAAGCGGCGGCTCTCGACGGCGCGGGCAGATGGCAGCGGCTCATCCACATCACCATCCCCAGCATCATCCCGACCATCATCATGATGTTCACGATGTCCGTCGGCACCGTCTTCATGACGGGCTTCGATAAGGTGCTCCTTCTCTACAACGAGAGCATTTACGACACGGCAGACTGCCTTTCGACGTTCACCTACCGCTGGGGCGTCGTTCAGAACAACTACGGGCTTTCTTCGGCGGCAGGTCTCTTCCAGTCCGTCATCTCGACGGCGCTCCTGCTCCTTTCCAACAAGCTGACGAAAGTTGCGGCGAAGACCTCGCTCTTCTAAGGAGGGATCATCATGGCAAAAGTGAAAACCAAATACAGGAACGGCGGCATGGTCGAAAAGAACAGCGTGCTCGGCTGGATCGCGGATATCATCATCTACGCGCTCCTTGTCGTCATGATGTTCATCTGCGTCATCCCGCTCTGGTACTCCCTCGTCGCCTCCTTCTCGGACGGCTTTACCCTCTACAATTCCGAGGGCATGATCTGGTTCCCCGTGGGGGAATGGACGCTTGCGGGCTATGAGCACGTCTTCGCTTCCAACAACGTCCTGCGCGGGTACCTCAATACCATCATCTATGTCGTCGGCGCGACGCTGCTCGGCTTTGTCCTCAACGTGCTTGCGGGCTATGTCTTAAGCCGCAGCACCCGTTACCGCGGCATCATGATCTTGTTCGTCATGTTCACGATGATGTTCAACGGCGGCCTCATCCCGACGTACATCGTCATGCGCGCTTTGGGCTTTGTCAACAGTCCGCTTGCGATCATCATCCCCACCTGCACGAACGCCTACTTCATGATCCTCATGATGAACGCCTATCTCGGCGTGCCGCAGTCCACGGTGGAAGCCGCAGAACTCGACGGCGCGGGGCATTTCCGCCTCATGTTCCAGATCTGCCTTCCTCAGTGCATGAGCATCGCGACGGTCGTCCTCCTTTACAGCGTCGTCTTCCAGTGGAACTCCTGGTTCCAGGCATACGTCTATCTGTCCACGGCGCGTGAATGGTGGCCTCTGCAGCTTGTCGTCAACAACATGATCAGCGAAAACACCAACTTCATGCAGTCGGGCAATATCGACTATTCGCGCTATCTCATCCAGTACGGCCTCGTCGTCGTTGCGACCATTCCCATCCTCTGCGTGTTCCCGTTTTTCCAGAAGTATATTGAGAAGGGCGCGGTGCTCGGCGGCGTCAAAGAATAAGGAGAACTCATGGACATCAAGAAACTTCTACAAGAACTCACGCCCGAGGAAAAGGCAAGGCTCGTTGCAGGAGTCAACTTCATGTATACCGCTCCCGTCGGGCGCCTCGGTATCCCGTCTCTTTCGATGGCAGACGGCCCTCACGGCCTCCGCAAACAGACGAGCGGGGGAGACAACGGCGTCTCGATGAGCGAGCCTGCAACATCCTTCCCGACGGCGGCGACCGTTGCCTCAGGCTGGGATCCCGAAAACGCCAGAAAGGTGGGGGAGGGCATCGCCGAAGAGTGCATGCACTACGGCGTCAACGTCATCCTCGGCCCGGGCGTCAACATCAAGCGCAACCCCCTGTGCGGCAGAAACTTTGAGTACTATTCCGAGGATCCCTTCCTCGCCTCCGAAATGGGCATCGGCGAGGTGGAGGGCGTGCAAAGTAAGGGCGTTGGCGTCTCCGTCAAGCACTTCGCCTTCAACAACACGGAGGACCACCGCTTCGTCGGCAACAGCGTCGTCGACGAGCGCGCCGCCCGCGAACTCTACCTCAAGGTGTTCGAGCGCGTCGTCAAGGAGGCCAAGCCCGCGACGCTCATGTGCGCCTACAACGCCGTCAACGGCACCTTCTGCTCGGAGAACAGGACGCTCCTCACCGATATTTTGCGCGGCGAGTGGGGCTTTGACGGGCTCGTCATGACCGACTGGGGCGCGACGCACGACCGCGTCGATTCCCTCAAGGCGGGGCTCGATCTCGAGATGCCCGGAAACACCGAGTACTGCCGCAAGCGCATCATGGAGGGCCTTTCGGACGGCTCGCTCCCCATGGAGGCGCTCGACAAGGCCGTCGGGAACATCCTGAAGCTCGTCGAGAAGTACGCCGTCGGCGCGGAGCGGAAGGAGGCCGACTTCGAAGCGCATCACGCGATGGCAGCGGAGATCGCCGCCGATTGCGCCGTGCTCTTGAAGAACGACGGCGTCCTGCCCCTCACGGGCAAGGAAAAGCTGCTCGTCGTCGGGGAGATGTTCGAGAATATGCGCTATCAGGGCGCGGGAAGCTCGATGATCAACCCCACACGAGTCACTTCCCCCAAGGAGGCGTTCGACAAGAAGGGTATCTCTTACACCTACTGCAAGGGCTACACGGAGAGCGGCGCCAACGCCCTCGAACTGCGCACGGAGGCCTTCCAAGCGGCAGAGAGCGCCGATACCGTCCTCGTGTTTGCAGGGCTCGACGACATGTCGGAAGGGGAGGGCTACGACCGCGAGAACATGCGCATGCCGCAGCAGCAGCTCGACCTCATCGACGCGATGCTCGCAGCGGGCAAGAAAGTCGCGGTGGTGCTGTTCGGCGGCTCGCCCATGGAACTTCCCTTTGCGGACAGGGTGAACGCCATCCTCGACATGTACCTACCGGGCCAAAACGGCGGCACGGCGGCAGCGGAGCTTCTCTACGGCGAGAAGAACCCCTCGGGGCACCTTGCCGAGACATGGCCCATGCACTATTCCGACGTTCCCTTCGGCGACGTGTTCGCAAAGAAGGTCAACGAAGTCTACAAGGAGAGCGTGTTTGTCGGCTACCGCTACTACACGACGGCGGAAAAACAGGTGCGCTATCCCTTCGGCTACGGCCTCTCCTATACGACGTTCGACTATACCGCATCGCCCGCAATTGTGAACGGGGACACCGTCTCCGTCACCTGCGGCGTCAAGAACACCGGGGATCGTGCGGGCTCTGCCGTCCTCCAAATTTACGTTTCCTCCCGCGAGGGCGGCATCCCGCGTCCCATGAAGGAGCTCAAGGCCTTCCAAAAGGTGCGCCTTGCGGCGGGCGAGAGCAAGGAGGTGACGCTCTCCTTCAAGACGGACGATTTGAAGGACTATATTCCCGGCGAGGGCTGGAAGCTCTTCAAGGGCACCTATACGGTGCACGTCGCGACGGACGTCCTCACCGACATCGCAGTCTCCGACATCGTCTTGGACGGCGAGGAGCCCGTCTCCGACCCCCTCTTCTACGGGGCGAAGGAGGTGCCTTTTGTCACGGACGAGCAGTTCGAAGCGATGAGCGGGCTCACCATCCCGAAGGAACCCGAAGCCGCGCCCTTCACGCTTTTGACGCGCTTCATCGATATGCAGGCGACGCCCGCGGGCAAGGCCATCTACGAGCAGATGCAGGGGCCTTCCAACCGGCTTCTTGCCGAGGCCGCAAAGCTTCCCGAGGGTGACGACAAGTTCAACATGGTCAAGGGAGCGGTGTTCCTCAGACGCATCATCGACACGAGCTCGCTTCTCTCCCTCGTGATGAACTCGGGCGGCCAGCTCCCGTACGAAATGGCGCTGCATATGCTCGCAGCCGCCAACGGCGAACTCCCCGCAAATCAAGCTCCCACAACGTAAGTTCCGCATAAGTCCCCCCAAGACGGTTCGGAACACCCTATTTGATCGGCCGCGTATCTTCGGATGCGCGGCCTTTCCATTCCCTGAAGGAATAGTAAACGATGTGAAATAAGTATTTGTCATTTTGCGCGCCGTCCGCTATAATGGGAACGTTAGGAGCAAACTATGACGACACAGGAATTTATGGAACAGATGTCACGCGGGGAGCGCGTCGTGGGCGGGAGCCCGGAACACCGCGTGATGCACCGCCTCTCCGAGGAAGCGCGCGGGCCGATGGCCGCCCTCAATTCGGGCGCGCACACCGACGAGGAGATCCGCACCCTCTTCTTTGCGCTCATCGAAAAGCCGTACGACGAGACGTTCGGCCTCTTTCCGCCCTTTTACACCGACTGCGGGAAGAACATTTGGGTGGGGAAGCGCGTCTTCATCAATGCGGGCTGCTGCTTTCAGGACCAGGGCGGCATCTATATCGGCGACGACTGCCTCATCGGGCATCAGGTCGTCATTGCGACTTTGAATCACGACCTCGACCCCGCACACCGCAAGGACCTTCTTCCCAAACCCGTGAAGCTCGGCAATAACGTCTGGGTGGGCGCGCACGCGACCATTCTCCCGGGCGTCACGGTGGGGGACAACGCCGTCATCGCCGCGGGCGCGGTGGTGACCAAGGACGTCCCCGCAAACACCGTCGCCGCGGGCGTCCCCGCAAAAGTCATCAAACAGATCGAGGGATAATATGGAGCACTACATCACAGCATTGAGCGAGAGCGTCGTGCGCGAACGCGTCACCTTCCAAAACCGCTTCGGCATCGAGCTCTCCGCCGACCTCTACACCCCCAAGGAGCATGAGGGGAGGCTGCCCGCGCTCGTCGTGGGCCCTCCCTACGGCGGTGTCAAGGAGCAGGGCCCGTGCGTCTGGGCGAACGGCCTTGCGGAGCGCGGCTTCGTCGTCCTCGCCTTCGACCAGCCCTTCATGGGCACGAGCGGCGGCACCGTGCGGAACGTCGCCTCGCCCGAACTCTTCACCGAGTCCTTCTCTGCCTCCGTCGACTATCTCGGCCTCCTTCCCTATGTCGATAGAGAAAAGATCGGCGCGGTGGGCATCTGCGGGAGCGGTGGGTTTGCGCTCTCCGCGGCGCAGTGCGACGTGCGCATCAAGGCCCTCGTCACGGCGAGTATGTATGACATCTCCTATGCCGTCCGCATGGGGCAGACGCGCGAGCAGCTCGAGGAACACAAAAAGCAGCTTTCGATGAAGCGTTGGGAGGATGCGGAGAAGGGGACGCCCGAGTGCATCCTGAGCTACCCCGAGACCCCGCTCGAGGAAATTCCAAAGGGTATCCCCGAGCCCGCTGCCGAGTTCATGCGTTTCTATGCGATGAAGCGCGGCCATCACCCCAATGCCCGTGGCGGCTTCACGACGACGAGCGACCTCTCGTTCATGAACTTCCGTCTGCTCGACTACATCGGCGAGATCTCTCCCCGTCCCATCCTCTTCATCGTGGGGGACAGGGCACACTCCCGCTTTTTCAGCGACATCGCCTATAAAAACGCCAATCAGCCCAAGGAGATGTACGTCGTCGAGGACGCCGAGCACATCGACCTCTACGACAGGACGGACAAAATTCCTTTCGACTACGTTGCAAAATTTTTTACGGATAACTTAAAGTAACAGGAGAAACTTATGAAAAACATCGTCATCGTCAATTCCACCTTTCGAAAGGGCGGCAACTCGGAGGCGCTCGCTTCTCAATTCGAAAAGGGCGCTTTGGAAGCGGGGAACGCCGTAACAAAAGTCAACCTTCGCGATCTCGGCCTCAAATTCTGCATCGGGTGCCTTTCGTGTCTCAAGACGGGCAAGTGCGTGCAGCAGGACGGCGTCAACGACCTGCTCCCCGTCATCAAGAAGGCGGATATTCTCGTGCTTGCGAGCCCCGTCTACTACTACTGCGTGAGCGGGCAGCTCAAGACCTTCCTCGACCGCCTCAACCCGCTCTTCGGGCAGGAGCTCGCTTTAAAGGACGTCTATCTCCTTCTCACCTCGGCGGAAGAGGAGAAGAGCGCAATGGACGGGGCCATCAAGGCCGTCGAAGGCTGGGTCGAGTGCTTCGAGGGCGTGCGCCTCGCGGGCATCGTCTACGGCACGGGCGCGGACGGCAAGGGCACCGTGCAGGCGACGAAGGCCTACTCCGAGGCGTATGAGCTCGGAAAGTCGCTCTCGTGAACGCTTTTAAGAGTGCCGCATCGAGGACGTCTCTGCCGCCGAACTCAAAGGCATTTTGGGGAGCGGAAACGTCACCGTCACCCTCTCCCGCTAAAAGAGGTTGGGAAGGGAGACGAGATAGGTGGAGGGGAGCGTCTCGGTGAGGCGGAGCACGATCTCGAGCTTCGCCATCGCAAGCTTGCTTTCCCCCTCGCGGAGACAGCGGATGCTCTCGGAGAGATAGTCGTCGATGCGGGAGATGTCGTTGTGGGGGATCCAGATGTGCAGCTTGTCCCGCCGTTCCTCCCACGCCGTGTAGACGGCCTCCGCGTCCGCTTCGCTCGCCGTGCCCTCCTCCGTCTTTTCAAGGAGCGCGGAGACCTCCTCGCCGAACCCTTCGAACTGCTGTTTGACGTACACCCCCTCGAACACCGCCGCGCCGAGAAGGAGAAGCCCCGCGAGCAGGATGCTTAGAAGCGACTTCACCATGTCCTGCCTCCGGGGTAATTAACTTGCAGGGTGCGGTACTTTTTGCCGTTCTCCTGAAGGTACAGCTTTCCCGCGCCATCCGCGGTGAGGACGAGCACGTTCTTCTGCTTGACGCCCTCGCGGCGCAGCAGTTCCTCGAAAAACTCCTCGGAAAGGCCCGAAAACTTGAGATTTTTCCCGTCGAACTTGCCCGAAGAGATCATGACGAGGGGAAGGGAGGTCTGCTTTTCCTCGTAGTTCTCCTTCGGGAGGGCGGAGAAGGTGCCGTTTGACTCGTAGAGGGCGTAGTCGATGCTGTCCAGCGAAAAGTACCCCGCCGAACGCAGGGACTCGATGAGGTCGCTCACGTCGAGGCGGTTGCGCTTGAGTTCATGGGCGTCGATGCCGTCCTTGTTGACGACGACGCTCGGCTTCCCCGAGAGCAGCGCCTTGAAGGGCTTGCCCTTGAGGTCGATGAGCGTGACGATCTCATGCAAGACGAAGATGGTGACGACAGAGACGACGCCGTAGAGAAGGGGCACGGAGGCGTCCGCCATGGGAATGCAGGCGAGCTCTGAGATGAGGAGCGTGATGACGAGCTCGAAGGGCTGCATCTCTCCTATTTGTCGCTTGCCCATCAGCCGCATGATGACGAGCAGCACCAAAAAGACGATGGCCGTGCGTACCATGATGAGTGCCATACGAATAACTTCTGCAAAGGGCGCAAAAGTATGCCGAATTTGCTTGCCGAAAGGCTCTTTCGGTGGTATAATAGAGGGCGAAGAGTAGCCAAGGCGCGTCAAGTGCTGCGAAACGGGACGTTGTTCGCAGACGAAAGGGAAATCCCTGCGGTGCCGCGGTGCGTCCGCTTGATCTGCGCCCCAGCCTAAAAGGGCCGGCGCCCGTTTTGCGGACCTCCTCAAAGGGAGGTTATTTTTTATGTCTGAAATCGTCAAGAGGGCAGCTTCCAACGCGCCCATCCCCGAACCAAGCCCCAAGCGCCCGTCTCTTTTGAAGCGCCTTCTCTTTTCCGATGTGCTTCTCTTTCGTTCCAATGCGCATAAGGTCGCCTACATCGGCGTGATGGCCGCGCTCTGCATCGCCGTCAACACGTTTGAGATCAAGTTTGCCGACGTGCAGTTCTCTTTCAGCCTGTTCACGGCGCTCCTTTCGGGCGTCGTCTTAGGGCCGCTCCCCGGGGCATGCGCCGTGTTCATCGGAGATTTGTTCGGGTACCTTTTAAACAGCGCGGGAATGTACTATTACTGGTGGGTGGCGTTCTCCCTGATGCTCATGTCCGTCATCGCGGGGCTCTGTATGCGCCTTCCCATGCGTTTCAAGGGGAGCCTCTTTGTCAAGCTCGCCATCGTCTCCGCGCTCACCTTCACGCTCTGCACGGTGTTCATTAACTCCTTGGGGATGTACTACATCGGCAACACGATCTTCGTCTCGCAAAAGCTCATCGATGCCATCAACGCGCGCTTTGACGGCGTGTGGACGTTCTGGAACTACGTCTTTGTCCGCCTCTTTGTGTTGGGGCAGATCTACAACAGCATCTTAAACTATGTTCTCGCCTTCCTGGCCATTCCGCTTTTGAATGCGGTAAAGCCCTTAAAGCTCGGCCTTTGAAGGGGGAAAATTGTGTGAAAGTCAACCAACGCGGTTGACTTTCTCTGCTATACAATGGTATAATAGACCCGATAACACCTCAGGGAGGTGCAGTTTTGCACACGCTTTTACTCGCAAGCAACGGCCCGCTCTTCGGCATCAATGAGCGCGGCATCATCATATTCGGCTTTGAGGTCTACTTCTACGCCATCTGCATCGTGGCGGGCATGATCCTCGCCGCCTATCTCTCGGCGCTCCTCATGCGGCGGCGCAACATCAACAACGACCTCATCTTAACGCTCTTCATCGTCTGCATTCCCTCGGCGCTCGTCTGCGCGCGCCTCTACTACTGCATCACGGACGGCATGCCCATTGCCCAGTGGTTCGCGTGGGAATCTATCCGCAACGGGGGACTCAGCATCCTCGGCGGCGTGATGGGCGGCGTTTTGGCAGGGCTCATCGTCTGCCTCGTCAAGAAGATCGACTTCCTGCGCGTTGCAGACTGCGTCGTCCTCAATATCCTCGTCGCGCAGGCGATGGGGCGGTGGGGCAACTTCTTCAACAAGGAAGTGTACGGCGCGGAGGTCACCAATCCCGCCTTCCACTGGTTCCCGTTCGCGGTGCCCGTCAGTCCGAGTGGCAGCATCTTCGGCATCGGCTCCTTCTCCGACCCGAGCGCCGAGTGGCACTACGCCTTCTTCTTCTACGAGAGCTGCATCAACCTCATTGGCTGGGCGCTCCTCTTCTGGGCCGCGTGGAAGTGGGACAAAAAGCCCAACGGCCTGTTTGTATGCGCCTACTTCGTGTGGTACGGCCTCGTGCGCTCCATCATGGAGCCCCTCCGCGACAGCTCCTTCATTCTCTCGGGCGGCGGCGTGCCGTGGTCGCTCGTCACGTCCATCATCCTGATGGTCGCGGGCCTCATCGGCGCGGGCGTGCTGCTCTTTATCAACTACCGAAAGGAGGGTTCGCTCATCGGCAGCAAGAAGGGGGACCCCTGCGGCATCACCGAATACATCAAGGCGTATAAGGACGATGTTCCCTACTACGACAAAATAAATATGCTGGGTGCGAACTATTCGCCCGCCCCGGTCACGGAAAAGAAGAGTAAGAAAAACAAGAAAGACAGCGACGACAACGAGCCGCCCAAGGAGCAGTAATATGAGAAATTTGACGCTTTTGACCGACCTCTACCAGATCACGATGGGGCAGGGGTACTTCAACGAGGGGCGGCACGAGGAGATGGCCGCATTCGACATCTTCTTCCGCCCGAACAAGCTCATCACCTATTCGGTGGCGGCGGGCATGGAGCAGGCCGCGGATTGGCTCTTAAATCTCCGTTTCGACAACGACGACATCGAGTATCTCCGCTCCCTGCGCATCTTCTCGGAGGACTATCTGAAGTACCTCTCTGAGCTGCGCTTCACGGGCGACATGATCGCCGTCCGCGAGGGCGAGATCGTCTTCCCGTACGAGCCCATCCTCACCGTCAAGGCGCCCATGATCCAGGCACAGCTTGCCGAGACGGCGCTTTTGACCTTCGTCAACCACCAGACGCTCATTGCGAGCAAGTCCGCGAAGATCTGCGCGGCTGCGGGCGGCGGCGTGATGGAGTTCGGCCTCCGCCGTGCGCAGGGTGCGGACGCGGGCATCTACGGCGCGCGCGCTGCCATGATCGGCGGCTGCGTGGGCACTTCCAACGTCTACGCGGGCAAGCTGTTCGACGTCCCCGTCTCGGGCACGATGGCGCACAGCTGGGTGATGAACTTCCCCTCCGAGCTCGAGGCCTTCCGCGCCTATGCAAGGAGTTTCCCCACGGGGTGCCTCTTGCTCGTCGATACCTACGATACCTTAAAGAGCGGCGTTCCCAACGCCATCAAGGTATTCAAGGAGCTGAGAGCTTCGGGACACGAGCCCGTCGGCATCCGCCTCGACTCGGGCGACCTCGCTTACCTCTCCAAGGAGGCGAGAAAGATGCTCGACAAGGCTGGGTTTGAAAAGACCATCATCTGCGCCTCGGGCGATCTCGACGAGTACTCCATCCGCTCCCTCAAGGAGCAGGGCGCGCGCATCGATACGTGGGGCGTGGGCACCAAGCTCATCACCTCTGCCGACATGCCCGCGCTCGGCGGCGTGTACAAGCTCGCGGCCGTCTTTGAAAACGGCGAGGAGATCCCCAAGATCAAGCTCTCGGATACGTCCGAGAAGGTCACCAACCCCGGTATGAAGGACGTCTTCCGCCTCTACGACAACGCTTCGGGCAAGGCCATCGCCGACTACATCGTCCGTGCGGGAGAGGAAGTGGACGCCACGAAGCCTCTCGAACTCTTCCACCCCGTCGAGACGTGGAAGCGCATGACCGTCGAGAACTTCTCCGTCCGCAACATTCGCACGACGTGGGTGAAGGACGGCAAGCGCGTGGAGAGCCCGAAGCACGTCAAGGAGATCAACGCCTATTTCAAACAGGAATATGCGCGGTTCTGGGAGGAATACACCCGTCTCGATATGCCGCACATCTATAAAGTCGATCTTTCGCCCGCGCTGCACGGCCTCAAGACGGACATGATGCACCGCTACGGCAAGGGAGTCTAAAAAATATGCTCAGACGTTATTCCGCAAAGGAAGTGCGCGCGCTCGTTGCACGCCTCAAGGAGGAGTACGACGCCGTCTTAAAGCGCCAGCGCGACATTACCGAAGAGATCCGTCAGGATAACAGAAGGCTGCGTGCCCGCCTTTCCGTGCTCGAAGGGCAGAAAGGGGAGGTCTCGGAGGCACTCATGCGCGCCGTTGCGGAAGGGGAACGCATCAAGAAGGAGGGGAGCGATCAGGCAGAGAGCGACAGAAGGGAACTGAGACTCCTTGCCGACAAGTGCCGCCTTCTTTTGGACCGTCTCTCCCAGAAGTACCCCGACGAGCAGGACGTCAAGGACTTCGAGGCCTTCACGCACACGCTCCTCGTCTATTTGGGGGAGGAGGAAGAGGAGGAACCCGCCTTCGATATGGACGAAGTCTTAAATCCCAAGTACCCCCTCGACCTTGAGAAACTCTGTCAGGAGCTCGGGCTCATGGACGAAGGGACTTGACCCCCCGATCTTCCCACAACTTTTTCATGAAGCAAAAACTCATCGCATTTTTTAAAAACAAGCAGAATATCGTCATTCTCGTCTCGCTCGTCGTGTTCGCGGCGCTGCTTGCAGTCGACCTTGCGACCAAGGCGTGGGCGGCGAATACCGATATCCATCAGAGCGAATATTTCCTCGGCATCGTGCGCTTCAACTTCACCAAGAACTACGGCATGGCGTGGAGCATGTTCGACGACAACGAGACGGCGATGAACATCGTCACCGCCTTTACGGTATTGCTCATCATCGGGCTCGGGGTGCTGTATTTCACCGTCTTTAAGAAGAACACGCCCGCGCGCATCGTGCTCGCCGTCATCGAGGCGGGGGCTATCGGCAATCTCATCGACCGCCTCGCGCTGGGGTACGTCCGCGACATGGTGGACGTCTCTCCGCTCGGTTTCGGCGTGTGCAACTTCGCCGACTTCTTCATCACCTTCGGCGGCGTCATCTTCCTCTTCATCATCGTCTTTATCGGAAAGGACGCGCTCTTCCCCCTGAAGAAGGAGTGGCGCGAACAGGCAAAGAAGGAAGAGGCGGCTAAGAGAGCCGTGAAAGATGCCGAGGCGGCTGCAAGTTCGGGCGAGATCGTATCGCAGCCCGAGGAACCGCCTGCCGAGCATGACGACGAGCCGCCCGCAGAGAACGGCGGAGATGGCTCCGAGCAAGATGAATAGGGAGCAGTTTGCCGCGGAGGAAGCCCTCCGCGTCGACGTGTTTTTGAGCGAAAAGACTTCGCTCACCCGAAGCGCCGTCAAGAAACTCACCGAAGAGGGGCATGTCCTCGTTTCGGGCAAGCCCGTCAAGGCGGGGTATGTTTTAAAGGCGGGGGAGGAGGTCACCATCGAGATCCCCGATCCCAAGCCCATCGCGGCGAAACCCGAGGACATTCCCTTGGACATCGTCTACGAGGACGAGGACATCGCCGTCGTCAACAAGCCGCAGGGCATGACGGTGCACGCGGGCAGCGGCAACTACGAGGGCACGCTCGTCAACGCGCTCTTATTCCGCCTCGATCACCTGAGCGGCATCAACGGGGAACTTCGGCCGGGCATTGTTCACCGCATCGATAAGGACACCTCGGGCCTTCTCGTCGTCGCCAAGAACGACATGGCGCACCTTTCGCTGAGTGCGCAAATTCAGGACAAGACCTGCCACAGAGAGTACCTCGCCCTCCTCGAAGGCGTCCTTAAAGAGGACAGCGGCAAAGTGGTGACGCAGATCGGCCGAGACCCCAATGACCGCCTCAAGATGGCCGTGCTCCCCGCAGGGAAGGGGAGGCGTGCGGAGACGGACTGGGAAGTTGTAGAACGCTTTGCCCACAATACGCTTGCGAAATTCACGCTGCACACGGGGAGGACGCACCAGATCCGCGTGCACGCCAAATATTTGGGGCACCCCGTCGTGGGGGATCCCGTCTACGGCTACAAGAAGCAGCGGTTTGAGCTAAACGGCCAGCTGCTGCACGCCTTCCGCCTGACGCTCACTCACCCGAGAAGCGGCGAGCGCATGACCTTCACGGCGCCCCTTCCCGACTACTTTGAACGCATTCTGACCATCGTGAGAGGTGACAAATGAAGAACATCATCGACGCAGACACCCTCGCCCGCACTATCCGCCGTCTTTCGGCAGAGGCCGTCGAGCTCGAAAAGGGCACGGACAACGTCGTCCTCATCGGCATCCGCACGCGCGGCGTCATTTTGGCGCGCCGCATGCAGGCGGAGATCGAAAAGCTCGAGGGCGTCAAGCTGCCGCTCGGTATCCTCGACATCGCCCTCTATCGCGACGACCTCCTCTCGGGCGGCTGCGACGCTGTCTTTAAGGGGAGCGAGATCGACTTCGATATCGAGGGAAAGAAGGTCATCCTTTTAGACGACGTCCTCTATACGGGCCGCACGGTGCGCGCCGCGCTTGCGGCTCTCTCGGCCCTCGGGAGAGCGGAGAGCGTCCGCCTCTTCTGCCTCGTCGACCGCGGCCACAGGGAACTTCCCTTCCGTGCCGACGGCGTGGGCAAGAACGTCCCCACGAGCAGGAAGGAGCGCGTCGTTGTGCACTTCAAGGAGACGGACGGCGAGGACGGCGCCTACATCATCAACGATTAAGGAGACACTATGCAGCATCTCATCGCCATTGTCGGCAGACCCAACGTCGGCAAGAGCACATTTTTCAATAAAGTCATCGGGCGCAAGCTCTCCATCACCGAGAACAGGCCCGGGGTGACGCGCGACCGCATCTACGCCTCCGCCGAGTGGCGCGGCAAGCCCTTCACGCTCGTCGACACGGGTGGCATCGAGCTCAAGAGCGAGGATGTCATGTGGAAGCAGATCGCGGCCCAGGCCAAGCTCGCCGTCGAGACTGCCGATGTCATTCTCTTCTTCGTGGACGGCAAGGAGGGCCTGACGAGTTCGGACTACGACGTCGCGGACTACCTCCGCCGCAGCCGCAAGCCCGTCATCCTCGTCGTCAACAAGCTGGACGAGTATTCGCAGGACAAGCTGTTCGAATTCTATTCCCTCGGCCTCGGGGAACCCTTCGGCATCTCCGCCGAGCACTCCCGCGGCATCGGCGACGTCCTCGATGAGGCCGTCTCCAACTTCGAGGAAGGGGAGGAGGAAGAGTCGGACGCTTTGCGCATTGCCGTCGTCGGCAAGCCGAATGCAGGCAAGAGTTCGCTCGTCAACCGCATTTTGGGCGAGGAGCGCACCATCGTCACCGACATCGCGGGCACGACGCGCGACGCCATCGACACCCCCTTCGAACGGGACGGCGAGAAGTATGTCATCATCGATACGGCGGGTATCCGCCGCAAGCGCTCCGTCGAGGATAACGTGGAGTACTATTCCGTCCTCCGCGCCTTTGACGCGGTGAGAAGGGCGGACGTCGCCGTGCTCGTCGTGGACGCGACCGAGGGCCTCACCGAGCAGGACGTGCGCATCATCGGCATGGTGCATGAGGAGGGCAAACCCTCCGTCATCGTCATGAACAAGTGGGATCTCGTCGAAAAGGACACCCACACCATCGAGACGTTCGAAGCAAAACTCAAAGAGGACTTAAAGTTCATGGACTACTTCAAGTCCGTGTATATCTCCGCAAAGACAGGCCAGCGCGCCGAGAAGGTGTTGAAGCTCGCCCGCGAGGCGTACGACCACGCGCACTTCCGCATCCCGACGGGGGCCTTAAACGACCTTCTCATGGACGCCATGCGCATCTCCGAGCCGCCGTCCTATCTCGGCCGCAGGCTCAAGCTCTACTATGCCTCTCAGGTCAGTGTCGCGCCGCCCACGTTCGTGCTCATGGTCAACGACGAGAACCTCCTGCACTTCTCCTATGCGCGGTACCTTGAGAACGTCATCCGTCAGGCGTACGACTTCTCGGGCACGCCCATCCGCATCCAGGTGAGAAGCAAGAAAGATTAAAGGGGGCTTTCCGTGAAGGAGCTTTATTTTTCCGAGAGTTGGTATTGGTTTTTGCTGATGGCCGTCGTGTGCTACCTTATCGGCTGCGTCAACTTCGCCATGATCATCGCCCGCACCAAGCACAAGGACGCGCACAAGATCGGCAGCGGCAACCCCGGCACCATGAACATGAGCCGCGAGTTCGGCCTCAAGGTGGGCCTTATCAACTTCCTTCTCGACGTCTGCAAGGGCGGCGTTCCCGCGCTCATCAGCTACTTTATCTTCCGCAATTACGTCTTTGCGGGGACGGACGTCGTCGTCTCTGACTTCACCCGCTACTTCTGCGGCGTGTTCGTCATCATCGGGCACATCTGGCCCGTCACCATGTGTTTTCAGGGCGGGAAGGGCATCGCCTCGACGTTGGGCCTCTTCTGGTTCGCGCTCGGCTGCGAGCACGGCTGGTATGCCGCCGTTGCCCTTGCATGGCTCGTCTGCGTGCTCCTCTTCATCGCATGGACGGAGCTCGGCTCGATGGGCTCGCTTCTCGGCGTCACGGGCTTCTCCATCTGGCAGGGCGTTCTCTTTTACCTCCGCTACGCGCCCGAACTTTCCAATGTTTGGGTCATTCTTCTCTTCATGCTGCTGCTCGCTCTCAACTTCCTCACGTGGTTCGCGCACAGGAAGAACCTCGTGCGCCTCTTTTCGGGGGAGGAGCACAGGACGTCCGTCAAGAAGCTCTCCAAGGGCAAGCGCGGGATGCAGAATATGTAGCTCCCGCGGCAAAAGTCCGTATTTTCTCGCGCGGTTTCGCGCATTTTTTTAGTATTCCATAATCTTTCACGGGCTTTTCATTGTATCTCACACACATATTTGCTATAATAGAAGGAAACAGGGGCAGGCGTCTTTCGCCGTGCCCTTGAAACATGAGGGATATGAACGCGATCGAATTTGAAAACGTCAGCTTCTCCTACGAGGAGGGTGGGACGTTTGCGATCAAAAACTTAAATTTTGCCGTGGAGGAGGGCGAGTTTCTTGCGGTGTTGGGCCACAACGGCAGCGGCAAGTCGACGCTCGCCCGCCTTTCCAACGGCCTTTTGGAGGCGGACAGCGGGGTTATCCGCGTGTTCGGCGAGCAGCTCACCGAGAAAAATCTCTTTGATATCCGCAAACAGGTCGGCATCGTCTTTCAGAGCCCCGACAATCAGACGGTCGCGTCCATTGTGGAGGACGACATCGCCTTCGGCGCGGAGAACATCGCACTTCCCCGCGAGGAGATCGGAAAGCGCATCGACTTTGCACTTCACGCAGTCGGCATGGAGGAATACCGCCACGCGACGGTCTCGCGCCTTTCGGGCGGGCAGAAGCAGCGCATCGCCATTGCGGGCGTGCTCGCCGTCATGCCGAAAGTCCTCATTCTCGACGAGTCCACCGCCATGCTCGACCCGCGCGGCCGCAGGGAGATCATCGACTGCGTCACCCGCCTCAACAAAGAGCAGGGCATCACCGTCGTCCTCATCACGCACTTCATGGAGGAGGCCCTTCGCGCTTCTCGCGCCATCGTCATGAACCGCGGGGAGATCGTCATGCAGGGCGCGCCCTCGGATATCTTCGAGCGCCATGAAGAGCTCTTGACTTACAATCTCACGCTGCCCCTCATCGGGCGCATCTGCAGGGATCTGCGCGCGGGCGGCATGCCCGTAACCGACACGCTGGACGTCGACCGTCTCGCAAAGGAGATCGCATCATGCGTATCCAAGCAGAGCACCTGAGCTATACCTACAACGCAGGCTCTCCCTTCGCATCGGCGGCTTTGAAGGACGTCTCTCTCACGGTGGAGGAAGGGGAGTTCTTCGGCATCATCGGCCATACGGGCAGCGGCAAGAGCACCTTCGTGCAGCACCTCAACGCGCTCCTCCGCGTGCCGACTTCCCTCAGGAAGTACCGCAAAAAGCGCAAGGACCCGCCCTCGAACACCGTTTTGAAGGTGGGGGACTTCGACCTCACGAACAAGAAGACGGACTTCAACGCCCTCCGCAGCAAGGTGGGCATGGTGATGCAGTACCCCGAGTACCAGCTCTTCGCCGAGACCGTCTTTGACGACGTCGCGTTCGGCTACAAGAACTTCGCGCCCGAAAAGCCCACGAAGGAGCAGATCGAGAACGCTGTCCGTGACGCGCTCACCATCGTCGGGCTCGACTTTGATGAGGTCAAGGAGATGTCTCCCTTCGATTTGTCGGGCGGGCAGAAGCGGCGCGTCGCCATCGCGGGCGTCATCGTCACGAAGCCCGAGATCCTCGTTTTGGACGAGCCCGCCGCGGGTCTCGACCCCCTCGGCAAGCAGGAGATCATGGAACTTCTCCACCGCCTTCATTCGTCGTGGTGCAGGACCGTCATCATCGTCTCGCACGACATGGACGAGATCGCCGAGAACTGCACGCGCGTCGCCGTCTTTTCGGACGGGGAAGTCAAGTACGTCCTGCCGCCGAAAGAGCTGTTCACCCACTCCGAGGAGCTTCTCTCACTCGGCCTCGACGTGCCGCTCACCGCAAAGATCTGCCTCGCCCTCAAAAAGTATGGCATCGATTTGAAGTGTGACTTCACGACGGAGGACTTCTTAAAACAGACGCTCGCCCTCGCGGGAAAGGGGGTGAAGGAATGAAAGACGTCGCATTCGGCCAGTACTATCCGACGAAGTCCTTCGTCCACAACCTCGACCCGCGCCTCAAGATCGTCTTCCTCATCGCCTACATCGTGGCGATCTTCCTGGCCGCCAACTTCGTGGGGCTTGCGTGCTGCCTCGTCGTTTTGATGCTCGCCATCGGCCTCTCGCGCGTGCCCGTCATTCGCGTCTTCAAGGCCATCAAGGGCATTCTCTTTCTCATCATCTTTACGACGCTTTTGAACCTTCTCTTCTACAACGGAGAGACGGTGTACGCCGAGTGGTGGATCTTCACCATCACCAAGGAGGGCATCCTCTTCAGCGCCTTCCTCGTCGTAAGGCTCATTCTTCTCATCACCTGTTCGTCGCTTCTCACCTACACGACGACGCCCGTCGCCCTCACCGACGGCATCGAGAGTTTACTCTATCCGCTCACCTGGATCAAATTCCCCGTGCGCGAACTTGCGCAGATCATGAGCATCGCACTCCGGTATATCCCCATCCTCATCGACGAGACCGAGCGCATCATGAATGCGCAGAAGGCAAGGGGCGCAAACTTTGAGACGGGCGGGCTCATGAGCCGCGTCAAGGCGGTCATCCCCGTGCTCATCCCGCTGCTTCTCTCGTCCTTCCGGAGGGCGGAGGAGCTCGGCGATGCGATGGAGGCCCGCTGCTATACGGGCGGCAAGAAGCGCACCAAGTATAAGAAATTGCGCTTCACGTGGAGAGATCTCCTCGCGTTCCTGCTCATCGCGGCGCTCATCGCGGCCGTGGTGCTTGCGAAGGTCTACCTCGGAGCGACGGTATGAAGGCGCTGCTTTTGGTGAGCTATGACGGCACGTCCTTCTCGGGCTGGCAGCGTCAGCCGTGCGGGCGCACCGTTCAGCAGGTGATGGAGGAGGCGACCGTGCAGGCCTTCAAAAAGCGCGTCTCGCTCACGGCGAGCGGCAGGACGGACGCGGGCGTCCACGCTTTGGGGCAGGTTGTCTTGGGGGAGTTCCCCGACAACGTCCCTGCGGAAAAGCTCCGCGAGTGCCTCAACGTGTATCTCCCGCCCGACGTGAAGGTATTAAGGAGCGTTCCCGCGCCCGAGGGGTTTGATGTCACGCGGCAGGCAAAGCGCAAGACGTACTGCTACAACGCCTACTATGCGGAGAGCGAACTTCCGCTCATCGCGCGCTATGCGGCGCGGCTCAAGTTTCAGCCCGACATCCAAAAGATGAGAGAGGCCGCCAAGCTCCTTGTGGGCGAGCACGACTTTGCGGCCTTCCGCGCGTCGGGATACACTTCCAAGACGAGCACAAGGACACTCTTTGAAGTCAATGTCGAAGAACGGCCCGTTCCCTTCGGAACGCTGTATTCCATCGAAGTGACGGGCAACGGATTTTTGTATAACATGGTGCGCATCCTCGCGGGCGAACTGTTTGCAGTCGGCTGCGGAAAGCCGGAGGGGATCACGCGCGCCTTTCAGACGGGGGAGAGGAGCGCTCTTTCTCAGACGATGCCGGCATGCGGCCTCGTTCTTCTGCGCGCCGACTACGGCATCGATGCCTTGCTCCCCTAAGGAGGACAGATGGAATTTTTTGACTTATTCAACATCCCCATGATGTTCATGGAAGGGATCATCAACTTCATCATCAAGCCGGACATTCAGAACGTCTACGACTTTTCCAACCTCGTTCTGAGCTATTATCTCTTCTCCGCGCTGGCTGTTTTGGGCGTCTATCTCATCCTGCTCGTCTTCGGCGGCATCGGGCTCTTTAAGCTCGCAAAGAAGCAGGGCCTCAAGCACCGCTGGATGGCGTTTTTGCCCTTCTTCAACACCTATTATGCGGGCAAGCTCGCGGGTGAGACACAGTTCTTCGGCCAGAAGATGAAGCGCGTTGGCCTCTATGCCATGCTGTGCGAGATCGCCTATGTCGCCCTGCAGATCCTCGTGATGGTCGCGACGGTCATCTCCTACTTCCCGCAGTACCTGACGCTGGAAGCGACCGACGGCGTGCTCATCGGCCAGCCCAACAGCAACATGCCCGCTTGGCTGGATCCCACCATCACGTACGGCAGTCTCGTCGCCTACCTCATGTGGTTCTTCATGATCATCTTCTTCTGCGTGCTGTACATCGCATTCTTCCGCAAGTACTACGCACGCGGGCCCATCCTCCTCGCCTTCCTCTCGTCGGTGCTTCCCTTCCGGGGCTTCACCATCTTTGCGGTGAGGAACAACGCTCCCGTCGACTATAACGACTACATCCGCCGCCGCACACAGGCGTATATGCGCAGCAACCCTCCTTACGGTCCTTACGGTCAAGGCCCTCAGAACGGGCCCTACGGTCAAGGCCCTCAAAACGGCCCTCAGAACGGGCCCGATCCCTTCGACGGCTTCGGCGGTCCCGATGGCGGCAATTCGGGTTCGGGCGGCTCGGACGACGATCCCTTCTCCGAGTTCAGCGACGGCAAAAAGTGAAAAAACATCGGCTCTCCTTGCATGGGGAGCCGTTTTTGTATGTGAAATCATTTTACAATCGTCCTTGAAATTGCTATAATTATAAACATAGGTTATAAGTAAGGCGCATATCCAAGTCGATACGCCGAAAAGATATAGGAGACGCTTATGGAACTCATCTCGGCGATCGCCACGGCACAGGGAACGGGCGGGGTCGCCATCATCCGTGTGAGCGGCGACGGGGCTCTCGCTCTTGCGAAAAAGATGTTCTCCCGCAAGGGGGAGTACGAACCCAACCGCATGTACGCGGGGCGCATCGACTGCGAGACGCTGTCCGATTACGGGATGTGCGTATACTTCAAAGCTCCTCATTCCTTTACGGGGGAGGATACAGTGGAATTTCACTGCCACGGAGGCGTGGAGATCGCCCGCGCCGTCTTAAAGCGCACCCATGACCTCGGCGCACGGCCCGCGGAGGCGGGGGAGTTCACCCGCCGCGCCTTTTTGAACGGCAAGCTTTCGCTGTCCGCCGCAGAGGGCCTCGGGGAGATGATCTCCGCCCGCTCGGAGGCGCAGGTCAAGGCGGGGTATCTCCTGTACGGAGAGAAGCTCACCGAGGAGGGCAAGCGGCTGCAATCGCTCTTAAAGGAGTGCCTCGCCGAGGTGGACGCCGATGTGGACTATCCCGAAGAGGATCTCTCCGCCGTCACGGGAGAGAAGGTCGACGGGCGCCTTGCCGTCGTCGAGGGCGGTCTTTCCGCGCTCTTAAAGCAATACCGCGCGGGCAAGCGCATTCGCGAGGGCGTCAACGTCGTCCTCTGCGGCAAGCCCAATGCGGGCAAGAGCTCCCTTCTCAACGCCCTCTTGGGCTATGACCGCGCCATCGTCTCCTCGGAGGCGGGTACGACGCGCGACTGCGTGGAGGGCAGCCTGGAACTTCACGGCGTTCTCTTTCTTCTCACCGATACGGCGGGCCTTCGCGAAGGGGAGGGGGCCATCGAACGGGAGGGCATCCGCCGCGCCCGTGCCGCCATGGAGCGCGCCGACGTCGTCGTGTGGGTGCGCGAGGACGACGAACAGCCCGAACTTCCCGAGGGGGCGGCGCTCATCGTGGTCGCGAGCAAGAGCGATCTCGGCGAGAAGCGCGAGGCGGACGTCTCCGTCTCTGCCGTGACGGGCGAGGGCATCGAGGAGCTCAAGGAGCTCATCTTCGAGCGCGGGTTCGGAAAGGAAAACGACGGTGTGTTCCTCATGGAGGAGCGCCACTACCGCGCCGTCGGGGAGGCGAAGGAGGCCGTCGCTGCCGCCCGCAGGGCCATCGCAGAGGGCCTTCCCTCCGAACTCTATTCAGAGGACATCAAGCGCGCCTATGTTGCGCTCGGGCTTATCAGCGGCGAGAGTGCGACCGAGGACGTCATTTCCGAAATTTTCAGTAAATTCTGTGTCGGAAAATAAGCAAACGAAGAGGCGGCATTGCCGCCGCCATGCAAAGGAGAGAGTATGGTAAACTTAGAACTTTACCGCGTATTTTACACTGTAGCCAAGTGCGGGAGCCTCACCAAGGCGGCGCAGGAGCTGTATATCTCCCAGCCCGCCGTCTCGCAGGCCATCCGTCAGCTTGAAAATCAGCTCGGCACGACGCTCTTCAACCGCGTGCACAAGGGCATGGAGCTCACCAAGCAGGGGGGAGACCTCGTGTTTGAGGATGTCTCTCGCGCGCTGCAGCTTTTGGACGGGGTGGAGAGCAGGCTTTCCGAACTCAAGAAGAGCGCGACGGGCACGCTGCGCATCGGCGCATCCGAGACCATCTTTCAGTACGTTCTTGCGGATAAACTCGTCAAATATCACGAGCTCTATCCCGACGTCAAATTTGAGCTTCTCTCGGACGTCTCGCCCAAGACCATCGAGCAGTTGAAGACCGACCGCTGCGACGTCGGCTTTCTCAACTTCCCCATTCCCGAGGACGACGGCATCGTCGTTCGTCAGACCATCATGCTCCTCAATGACGTGTTCATCGGCGGGAAAGGGTTCGAACGCTTCCGCGGCCGCTCCGTTCCCTTATGGGAGCTGCAGGACGAGCCGCTCCTTTTGATGGAGCCGCACACCGTCGCGAGGAGCGCCGTCGACCACTTCTGTACCAGCCTCGGCATCCGCTTCCGCCCGACCATCGAGGTCGACAGCTGGGGCTTTATGAAGAAGCTCGTCAAGGAGGGCATGGGCATCGGGTGCATCCCGAGAGAATACATGCTGCCCGAGGCTGCGGACGGCTCCATCTTCGAGATCGAGGTGACCCCCGCGATGCCGTCCCGCTCGGTGGGGGTGGCGCTGCCCAAGAACACGAGCATCTCCTACGCCCTCCGCGCCTTTTTGGAGCTCTTCCGCGAGGGATAAAACAGTACAATACAAAAACGACGCAGGCCTTCCGACCTGCGCCTCTTTTTTGAGTTAGTTGTTTTTGTTCTGTTCGCGCTTCTCGCGCTCCTTTTGCGCCCATTCGCGGGCCTTCCTCTCCCGTTCTTCCTGTTCCTTTTCATATTTGCGTTCGGGGAAGAAGATGCCGATCACGATAAAATACCCGGCAAAGATGAGGAACATTGGAAGCAAGATTTCGGCTACAAAATTGATGCGCCCGCCGGTAACAGTCTCCGGGTTAAAAACGAGCGTATCCTCTCCGTAGAATGCATAGAGTACCGCAAAACAGCAGGCAATGATGAGGATCACGGCAATGAGGATGCATTTGACGCCGAAGTGCTTGATCGTGCCCTTCTTTGCCTGCACCACGGGCATGGCGACCGCGATCCCTGTCAAAAAGACGCCCAACAGAACCAGCCATAACACTGTTGCACCGACATTATAGGTCATAGTTTCCCCTCGCCTTATTTTAATAAGGACTTCATATCATTCTATGACTTCATTATATCATAGTCTTTTATTTTGTCAAGCGGGGGGGGGGTGAAAAATTTTTTGGAAATTTCGGATTTTTTCGCAAGATTTTTGTAAACTCTGCGAACATTGCCTAAAATAGGGGCACGTTTTCGCTTTTTTGTGGCGAAAGAGCTCGAAAATTTCCCGTTCAGGGCGTTCGATGTGGGTGCGAATTGTGAACGCAGATTGAAACCTTGCGACGATTGAGTGTACTTTGTCTCATACAGCGAGAAACGCTTGCCTCTCTTCAAAACCTTTGCTATAATATTTAGGTATATCCGAAGGGAGGCTCCCCATGAAAGGCATCATCTTAGCGGGCGGCAGCGGAACGAGGCTGTATCCGCTCACCAAGGTCACGAGCAAGCAGCTCCTGCCCGTCTACGATAAACCCATGATCTACTACCCGCTCTCCACGCTCATGTTGGCGGGCATCCGCGACATCCTCATCATCTCCACTCCCGAGGACACGCCCCGTTTCGAGGCGCTCTTCGGCGACGGCAGCAAGGTGGGGCTTCATCTTTCCTACGCCGTTCAGCCCACCCCGGGCGGCCTCGCACAGGCCTTCCTCATCGGCGAAAAGTTCATCGGAAATGACGACGTCTGCATGGTCCTCGGTGACAACATCTTTTACGGCAACGGCCTCAAGAAGGCACTCGCGCGAGCTGTTGCCAACCTGAAGGAGAAGAAGGCGACCGTGTTCGGCTACTATGTGCCCGACCCCGAGCGCTTCGGCGTCGTCGAGTTCGACGGCGAGGGGAGAGCGGTCTCCATCGAGGAGAAGCCGCAAAACCCCAAGAGCAACTATGCCGTCGTCGGCCTCTATTTTTACCCCAACAGCGTCGTCTCCGTCGCAAAGGGCATCCGTCCCTCTCAAAGAGGGGAGCTGGAGATCACCTCCGTCAATCAGGAGTACCTTTCGCGGGGGGAGCTTGACGTCATCACCTTCGGCCGCGGGTTCACCTGGCTGGACACGGGCACGCACGAGTCCCTCGCCGATGCGACCGCCTTCGTGCGCATGATCGAACAGCATCAGGGGCTGAAAATCAGCTGCATCGAGGAGATCGCCTACAAGAACGGGTGGATCACCAAGGAGCAGCTGCTTGCACAGGCCGAGCTCATGAAGAACAACGACTACGGCCGCCACTTGAAGCAGGTCGCAGACAGCAAGATCCTTTACTGACGGGAGAAAAGCATGGACGTATCTGTCATCATGATCAACTACAATACGTTTGATCTCACAAAAGATGCTCTCAACAGTATCTTTGAATATACGAAAGATCTTGCGTATGAAATTATTCTCGTCGACAACGCCTCCCCCGACGGTTCGGGCGAGAAGCTCCGCGATCTGTATGGCGACAAGATCGTCTACCTTCAATCGGGCGGGAACCTCGGTACGACGAAAGCGTTCAACTTGGGACTCAAACAGGCGACAGGCAAGTATGTCCTCTGGCTGAATACGGATATTCTCTTCAAGGATAATTTTATCAAGAAGCTCTTCGCCTATATGGAAAGTGACCCCAAGTGCGGCGTATGCGGCGGGAATTTGCTTGACTTCAAAGGGAGGCCGGCGGGGTCGTTTAACCGAACGTTTGAAACTGTCGGGACGATGAGACGGCGCTTCAGCATATTTTTCAATCTCCTTTTGAAATTTCCGCACAGACGGCTCGGGTATAATTATTCTAATAAGCCTCGCCGCGTCGCCTGGGTCGGCGGCGCAGACATGATGGTCCGCCGAAAAGTGTTCGACGAGATCGGTGGGTTGGATGAGGTCATCTTCATGTATGGCGAGGAGGAAGAATTTCAGTCCCGCATGACGGAAAAAACGGATTACACCGTGATGTCCGTGCCGTGGGCGCAGATGTACCACCTCGAGGGCGGCAGCGTCAAGAAGCGCAAGACGACGTTCAACGAGAATTGGGAAAAGCTCATGCTGCTCGGCTTGCCTCGCTTCTACTACCTTCGCTACGGCGAGAAGGGAGTCAGAGGCTATTTGAAGGTCCGCATGCGCGGCTTCAAGAAACTGCGCTTTTTGGAGACCCTTCTCGGACGCAAGGGGGAAGCGGAGCGCCACGGGCAAATGATACGTCTCTATCAGGAGACACTCAACGATTTCGCGCCCTATCTTTCTAAGCTCAAGGGAGAGGGCGCTCAACAAGGAGAAACACTATGACCATCATCGTCACGGGCGGGGCGGGGTTCATCGGCAGCAACTTCATCTTCCATATGCTCGGAAAGTACCCCGACTACCGCATCGTCTGTTTAGATAAACTCACCTATGCGGGCAATCTCTCGACGCTCGAAAGCGTCATGCAAAACCCCAACTTCCGCTTTGTGAAATTGGACATCTGCGACCGCGCGGGCGTCTATGCCCTCTTCGAAGAGGAGCACCCCGACGTTGTCGTCAACTTCGCGGCGGAGAGCCACGTCGACCGCTCCATCGAAAATCCGTCCGTCTTTCTGGAGACCAACATTCTCGGCACGTCCGTTCTCATGGACGCCTGCCGAAAGTACGGAATTTCCCGCTATCATCAGGTCTCGACGGACGAGGTGTACGGCGACCTGCCCCTCGACAGGCCCGATCTATTCTTCACCGAGACGACCCCGCTTCACACTTCGAGCCCGTACTCCGCGTCTAAGGCGAGCGCCGATCTTCTCGTTTTAGCCTATCACCGCACCTACGGGCTGCCCGTGACCATCTCCCGCTGTTCCAACAACTACGGGCCGTATCACTTCCCCGAAAAGCTCATTCCGCTCATGATCATCAACGCCTTGGCGGACAAGCCGCTCCCCGTCTACGGCACGGGAGAGAATGTCCGCGACTGGCTCTATGTCGAGGACCACTGCAAGGCCATCGACCTCATCGTGCACAAGGGGCGCGTGGGGGAGGTCTACAACGTCGGCGGGCACAACGAGATGAAGAACATCGACATCGTCAAGCTCATCTTGAAGGAGCTTGGAAAGCCCGAGAGCCTCATCACCTTCGTTGCAGACAGAAAGGGCCACGACATGCGCTATGCCATCGACCCGACGAAGATCCACACCGAGCTCGGCTGGCTGCCCGAAACCAAGTTCGAGGACGGCCTCAAAAAGACGGTGAAGTGGTACCTCGACAACAAATCGTGGTGGCAGAGCATCGTCTCGGGCGAGTATCAGGACTACTATCAGAGAATGTACGGAGACCGCAAATGAGAGT
>CALVWI010000018.1 GCA_944367045.1 uncultured Clostridia bacterium
GCAGCCACGTCGCAGCAAAGCGACGCCTGAAAGAAGCAATTCAAGTGAATTGCTTCTTTTTTTTACCGCTGTTGCTCATAAAATTTGTATTCTTTTGCGCTGAGAGGAAGCAGAAAAAAATATTTTCCGATAAAGGGGAGAAAATGTTAAGATATCCTTGATTTTTTAAGTATGTTGTGTTATACTGAACAAAAATATGCCATACATGAGAGGACTATTTTATGAAAAAACTTAAGACGCCCCGCGACAGCCGCCGCGACGCAGGGTTTACGTTGTTGGAACTTGCCATCGTGCTCTGTGTTATGGGAATTCTCTCCGCCATCCTCGTCCCGTCCGTCGTCGATATCGTCAAGCGCGCCGAGGAAACGGCCGCTCTCCAGAATTGCCGCACGTACTATGAGCAGCTTGCGTTCTACACGCTGGATGAACCCTCTCTTGCGATCGATGATTATATCTATGTCTCGGGCGACTACGCCTTCGTCATGGAAAAGGGCGAATTGAAGGCTGCGGAAGGGTACACCGCTGAGGACGGGGAACTGCTCTCCGAGACCGGCGGGCCGGTGTCTGATGTGGTGCGCGCCGATCTTCCCGAGGAGCTCGAGCGGGAGGCCGTCACGGTATACGTGAAAGCGACTTCTTCCGAGCCAGTCGGGGAGACCGTCTACGATGAGGAGGCCAAGAACGAGGCATGCAATGCATGCTGGAGTGTTTTGAACGGAAGTGAGCTCAATCATTTTGATTTCCAGAAAGGCTCGGTGTTTGTCTATGGGAATTACGCATTTGATTTTAACGGCGCAAAATTGGAGCTCAGCGAGAAGGCGGCCCGAGACGGCGTTCTCCTGAATTCGTCAGGCTATACGCAATTTGACTTTACCAAGGTGGGTTATGATCCGGGGGATGTTAAGGTCTATGAGCCCGTGAAGGAATGAGGCCAAGCGTAGGATAACATGACACAATGGGGCCGCGGCGGCGCTTAAAAAGCGCCGCCGCGGCCCTAAATTCTTTTATCTCGATCTATTTTGTTAAGTCTCGGGGCGGTTTACGGCACGAAGTAGTGCGTCGGTTTGAAGAGCAGGGTGATGAGATCGACGATGATGCCGATGGCAAAGAGCCCGCCCGTAAACAGGTAGAGGATGCCCATGCCGACCTTGCCCTCATAGAACTTGTGCGCACCCAGGAAGCCCAGGAAAAGGCAGAGGAAGAAGGCGACCCACTTGTTCTTCTGCCGCCCGACCGCGGGCACGGCATTGACGTTGGAGTTGGTATTGTTGTTCTCGATGTTGACGATGACGGGCGCGGCCTGCACGCCCGCACTTCCCGCGACTCTTGCGCCGCAGGAGGGACACACCGACGCCCCCTCGGGCAATTGCTTGCCGCAGTTGCTGCAATAGTTAGCCATTTGAAAACCTCCACAATTTTACGCGGGGAAGGAGCGCTCCCCCGCCTCTCTCTTCCTCATTATATAAGAAGATTTCTTCTTTGTCAAGAAATTTAAGAAGTTTTCGGCTAAAATACTCCTGAAATGATGATCGGAGAGAAGATCAAAGAGCTGCGGACGGAGCGGGGGCTCTCGCAGGAGGGGCTGGCGCGGAGGATCGGCGTGAGCCAGAAGGCCATCGACTATTGGGAGCGCGGGGTCAACGAGCCCAAGGCGAGCTACATCGTCGCGATGTGCGACTTTTTCGACGTGTCGGCCGACGAACTTTTGTGCCGCCGCGAGCGCCTCTGAAGGGGTGGCGCGGACTTTGCGGCCGTCCGGAGCGAGCGCCTCGTCCGTTCAAAATGATGTAGCATATTTCATGCGTCTTTCACGCGGAAAGGGCAAGAAATCCTCATTTTATGCTTGACTTAAAGTGAGGAACTTGATATAATGGCCTCATGAAGGCGGAATTTTGTGTCTCTTTGCGGGGCGGTTGCTTCCGCGGCATCAAAAAGAAGTTCTAAGAATAGCTCGGGGGCAATTCTATCCATTTTGGGTAGAATTGCCCCCTGTCAATTTTTTCTCGGACATTTTTCCGTCCTTTTTCAATTGTGTAAATGACGCCGTGCGCGGCTCAAAAGGAGTTTTCTATGAAGAAAGTTGCAGTCATTATGGGGAGCGACAGCGATCTCCCCGTCGTTGAGAAGGCGTTCGGCGTGTTCCGCGAATACGGCGTTCCCTTCGAGGTGCACGTCTACTCGGCGCACCGCACGCCCGAAGAGGCCAAGGCGTTCTCGGAGAACGCAGCCGCAAACGGCTTCGGCGCCATCATCGCAGCGGCGGGCAAGGCCGCCCACCTTGCAGGCGCGCTCGCGGCCAACACCGTGCTGCCCGTCATCGGCATCCCCGTCAAGAGCTCCACGCTCGACGGCCTCGATGCGCTGCTCTCCACCGTGCAGATGCCCTCGGGCATCCCCGTGGCGACGGTCGCCATCGACGGCGCGCAGAACGCCGCCCTGCTCGCGGTGGAAATTTTAGCCGTCTCCGACGAGGCGCTCCGCGAAAAGCTCGTTTCGGCAAGAAAGGCCTCCAAGGAGAAGGTACTTCAAAAGAACGCCGAGATCGAGGCAAAGTACAACGCATAAGGGCCTTGCGCCCCCAAACTTCGGGCCAATGCGCCCGCCGCGGGAAACCGCACCCCAATACGATATCATTTTTTAGGAGATAAAATACCATGGAAAAGACTGTCCAGCTCTATGAAGGCAAGGCAAAGAAGGTCTACGCGACCGAGGACCCCAACCTCTGCATCGTCTCGTATAAGGACGACGCGACGGCGTTCAACGGGCTCAAGAAGGGCACGATCGCAGGCAAGGGCGTCGTCAACAACCGCATGTCCAACCTCCTCATGCAGCTGCTCGAAAAGAGCGGCGTGCCCACCCACTTCGTCGAGGAGCTCTCCGACCGCGACACCCTCGTCAAGAAGGTGAAGATCGTTCCCCTCGAAGTCATCATCCGCAACGTGTCCGCAGGTTCCTTCGCAAAGCACTACGGCGTCGAGGAGGGCATCGTGTTCGACGAGCCCACCATCGAGTTCTCCTACAAGAACGACGAGCTGGGCGACCCGCTCCTCAACTCCTACCACGCGCTTGCGCTCAAGCTTGCGACCAAGGAGGAGATAGAGACCATCAAGAAGATGGCGTTCAAGGTGAATGAAGTGCTCACCGAGTACTTCAAGACGCTGGGCATCCGCCTCGTTGACTTCAAGCTCGAGTTCGGCCGCCTTCCCGACGGCTCCATCGTGCTCGCGGACGAAATTTCGCCCGACACCTGCCGCCTTTGGGACCTCAAGACCAACGAGAAGCTGGATAAGGACCGCTTCCGCCGCGACATGGGCGGCGTCGAGGACGCATACAAGGAAGTCTTTAAGCGTCTGATGGGGGAGTGATATGACGGGACACATTCACGAAGAGTGCGGCGTGTTCGGTATCTTCGCCAAGGAGCGTCAGAAGGTCGCCTCGACGGCGTACTACGCGCTCTTTGCCCTCCAGCACCGCGGGCAGGAGTCCGCGGGCATCGTCGTCAACGACGACGGCGTGTTCAATACGCATAAGGACGTGGGCCTCGTCAACGACGTGTTCTCGCAGGAGACGCTCGAAAAGCTCGGCGAGGGCAACATGGCCATCGGCCACGTCCGCTACGGCACGACGGGCACGGGCGGCAGAGAGAACGCGCAGCCCATCGTCGTCAACCACCTGAAGGGGAACATGGCGCTCGCCCACAACGGCAACCTCATCAATTCCTATGAACTGAGGACGGAGCTCGAGAACGAGGGCAGCATCTTCCACACGACGTCGGATACCGAGGTCATCTCCTACATGATCACCAAGGAGCGCGTGCGCACCCGTTCCATCGAGGAGGCGGTGCTCGCTGCGATGGGGCGCATCAAGGGCGCGTATTCGCTCGTCGTCATGTCGCCCTCCAAGCTCATCGCCGCGCGCGACCCGCAGGGCTTCAGGCCCCTCTGCTACGGTCAGAGAGAGGACGGCAGCTGGCTGATCGCCTCCGAGTCGTGCGCCATCAGCGCCGTCGGCGGGCACAAGATCCGCGAGGTGGAGCCGGGCGAGATGATCGTCTTTACCAAGGACGGCATCAAGAGCTGCCGCGACTACTGCGGCCAGAAGAAGGCGTTCTGTGTCTTCGAGTACTTCTACACCGCCCGCCCCGATTCCGAGATCGACGGCTGCTATGTGCACGACGCGCGCCTGCAGGCGGGCCGCTTCCTCGCCGAGGAGTACAAGATCGACGCGGACGTCGTCGTCGGCGTGCCTGATTCGGGCCTCGACGCCGCGATGGGCTACGCGCAGGCGTCGGGCATCCCGTACGGCATCGGTTTCTTGAAAAATAAATATATTGGGAGAACGTTTATCGCTCCCGATCAGAAGATGAGAGAGGACCGCGTTCGCATCAAGCTCAACGTCATCGCATCCGAGGTCAAGGGCAAGCGCGTCATCCTCGTGGACGACAGCATCGTCCGCGGCACGACGAGCATCCCCATCGTCAAGCAGCTGCGCGACGCAGGCGCGACGGAAGTGCATTTCCTCTCGTCCGCGCCCAAGTTTTTGAACCCCTGCTATTACGGCACGGACATCGCCTCGCGCGACAACCTCATCGCCTGCCACCACACGACGGAGGAGATCGCAAAGATCATCGGCGCCGATTCCGTCGGGTACTTGAGCCTCGAGCACGCACGGCACATCGCGGGCACGGACGGCTCGGAGTTCTGCATGGCATGCTTCGACGGCGTCTATCCCACCGAGGAGCCCGTCGAGACGGACAAGTCCCGCTTCGAGCGGCACATCAGCGACAACCCCAAGTTCCGCAAGAACGCATAAAGGAGCACCATGGACAAGAGTTATTCGGAAAGCTACAAGGAGGCGGGCGTCGACATCACCGCGGGCTATAGAGCGGTGGAGCTCATGAAGAAGCACGTCGCGCGCACCATGCCGGGCGGCAAGGCGGACATCGGCGGCTTCGGCGGCCTCTTCCCGCTCGACATCGCGGGCATGAAGGAGCCTGTGCTCGTCTCGGGCACGGACGGCGTCGGCACCAAGCTGCGCATCGCCCAGCTCCTCAACAAGCACGACACCATCGGCATCGACTGCGTCGCCATGTGCGTCAACGACATCATCTGCTGCGGCGCCAAGCCGCTCTTCTTCCTCGACTACATCGCTTGCGGGAAGAACGTCCCCGAGCGCATCGCCGAGATCGTCGGCGGCGTGGCGGAGGGCTGCGTGCAGGCGGGCTGTGCGCTCATCGGCGGCGAGACGGCCGAGCACCCCGGCACGATGGCGGAGGACGACTACGATCTCGCGGGTTTCTCCGTCGGCGTCGTCGACAAGTGCAAGGTCATCGACAATTCTTCGATGAAGGAGGGCGATATCATGATCGCGCTCCCCTCGACGGGCGTGCACAGCAACGGCTTCTCGCTCGTGAGAAAGGTGTTCGACGTCGAGCACTGCGATCTCACCGCCCCCGTCGAAGAACTCGGCGGCGCGTCTCTCGGCGAGACGCTCCTCGTGCCCACGCGCATCTATGTGAAGGCGGTGCTCGCCGTGCTCGAAAAGGTCACGGTGAAGGGCATCTCGCACATCACGGGCGGCGGTTTCTACGAGAATATGCCCCGCTCGATCCCGAAGGGCCTCGGCGTGAAGATCGAGAAGTCCGCAGTCAAGGTGCCGCCCATCTTCTCCCTCATTCAGAAGAGAGGCAACATTTCCGAACACGATATGTTCAACACCTTCAACATGGGCGTCGGCATGGGCGTCGTCGTCGCGAGGGAGGACGCGGAAAAAGCTGTTTCTATTTTCAAAGAGAACGGCGAGAATGCCTACGTCCTCGGCGAGATCGTGAGAAGCGACGACGGGGTCGTGCTCGTATGAACAAGATCCGCATCGCCGTGCTCTGTTCGGGCGGCGGCACCAACTTTCAGGCCATCATGAGCGCCCAGCAGGCGGGCATGATCCCGCACGGGGAAGTCGTCCTCGTCGTCTCCGATCATAGGGACGCCTACGTCTTAAAGCGCGCCGCCATGTGCGGGGTGGAGAGCGCCGTCGTCGATTTGAAGGAAGTTCCCGACCGCAGCGAGCGCGAGGAGCGTATCCTCGAAATTCTGCGCGAGAAGGAGATCGGCTTCGTCGTCTTTGCGGGCTTCATGTCCATTCTTTCGGAGCGCTTCATCCGCGCCTATGAGGGCCGCATCATCAACGTGCACCCCTCGCTCATTCCCAGCTTCTGCGGGAAGGGGTACTACGGCCTGCACGTCCACGAGGCCGCCCTTCGCCGCGGCGTCAAGGTGACGGGAGCCACCGTCCACTTCGTCAACGAGGAGTGCGACGGCGGGCCCATCATTCTGCAGAAGGCCGTGGAAGTCAAGGAGGGCGACACCCCCGAGACGCTTCAAAAGCGCGTCATGCGCGAGGCGGAGTGGGTCATCCTGCCCGAAGCCGTGGAGCTCGTCTGCAAACAGCTCTCGGGCGAATAAGAAAAAAACATCAGGAGGAGAGATATGAGCTATCAAGTCAAGAGCATGAAAGAGGCCCTTTCGGGCAACCCCTATGTGGGGCGGGGCATCGTCATCGGCAAGTCCGAGGACGGCAAGAAGGCCGTGTTTGCCTACTTCATCATGGGCAGGAGCGAGAACAGCCGCAACCGCGTGTTCGTCGAGAAGGGGGAGGAAGTCACCATCTACCCCTATGACGAGAGCAAGGTGCAGGACCCCTCGCTCATCATCTACTCGCCCGTCAAGCGGGTGGGGGAGAAGGTCATCGTCACCAACGGCGACCAGACGGACACCATCGAGGAGGCTTTAAAGGCGGGCAAGTGCTTCCGCCATGCGCTGAAATCGCGCTGCTTCGAGCCGGACGCCCCCAACTACACCCCCCGCATCAGCGGCATCTTCGATCTCAAGGACTTCAAGTACTCTCTCTCCATCTTGAAGAGTGCGGATGAGAAGGGCTCGGCGTGCAACCGCTATACCTTCGACTACGAGCCTTTGAACGGCCTCGGGCACTTTATTCACACCTATGTGACGGACGGAAACCCGCTGCCCACCTTCGAGGGCGAGCCCGAGCGCGTCCGTATCCCCAACGATCTCAAGGCCTTCGCCGCGGAGATCTGGGAGAACCTCGACAGCAACAACAAGATTTCGCTCTATTGCCGCGCCTACGATTTAGAGACGGGCGCATACGAGAACGTCCTTTACAACCGTTTTGAAAGAGAGGTGAACGCATGAAAGAATTTTCCTTAAAGTACGGCTGCAATCCCAACCAAAAGCCCGCCCGCATCTTCATGGCGGACGGCTCCGATCTCCCCGTCGAGATCCTCAACGGAAGACCTGGGTACATCAACTTCCTTGACGCCTTCAACTCCTGGCAGCTCGTCAAAGAGCTCAAGGAGAGCACGGGCATGGTCGCTGCGACGAGCTTCAAGCACGTCTCCCCGACGTCGGCTGCCGTCGGCAAGCCGCTTTCCGAGGCGCTCAAGAAGAGCTGCTTCGTCGACGACATCGAAGGCCTCGACGATTCGCCGCTCGCCTGCGCCTACGCGCGCGCCCGCGGCACCGACCGCATGTCCTCCTTCGGCGACTGGATCGCCCTCTCCGACGTGTGCGACGAGGTGACCGCGGCCATCATCAAGCGCGAGGTCTCGGACGGCATCATCGCCCCCGGCTATACCCCGAAAGCGCTTGAAATTTTAAAGAGCAAGCGCAAGGGCGGCTATAACATCGTAAGAATCGACAGGGACTATGTGCCCGATCCCATCGAAAGAAAGCAGGTATTCGGCGTCACCTTCGAGCAGGGCCGCAACAACTTCAAGATCGACAGGGCGCTTCTTCAGAACATCGTCACCAAGAACAAGGACCTTCCCGAGGACAAGGCCATCGACCTCATCATCTCGCTCATCACGCTCAAATATACGCAGAGCAATTCGGTGTGCTTCGCGGCGGACGGGCAGGCCATCGGCGTGGGTGCGGGCCAGCAGTCGCGCATCCACTGCACCCGCCTCGCGGCGCAGAAGGCAGATCTTTGGCATCTCCGCCAGCACGAGAAAGTGCTCTCCCTGCAGTTTGCGGAGGGCGTCGGCCGTCCCGAGATGAACAACATCATCGACGTGTATCTCTCTGAGGACTGCGAGGACGTGCTCGCAGACGGCGCATGGCAGAGCTGCTTCAAGGTGCGCCCCGAGCCCTTCACCAAGGAGGAGCAGAAGGCATACCTTTCCACCATCAAGGGAGTCTCGCTGGGCAGCGATGCCTTCTTCCCGTTCTCGGACAACATCGAAAGGGCTTATCGCAGCGGCGTCACCTATGTGGCGGAGCCGGGTGGCTCGGTGCGCGACGACCTCGTCATCGAGGCGGCGGATTCTCACGGCATGGTGATGGCGTTCACGGGCATGAGGCTCTTCCACCACTAAGTTATTCGGCAGTTTACGGCGCAGACCCGCGTTCCTTTTGCGGGTTTGCGCGTTAGCATTTTATTTGAGAGGAATTTTACTATGGATATTTTAGTCGTAGGGGGCGGCGGCAGAGAGCACGCCGTCATCAAGGCCCTGCAGCAAAGCCGCCGTTCGGGCAAAATTTATGCGCTTCCCGGCAACGGGGGCATCGCGGAGGATGCGGAGTGCATTCCCGTCAAGGCGACGGACATCGACGGCATCGTCCGCTTCGCAAGGGAGAAGAACGTCGACTTCGCCGTCGTCACGCCCGACGACCCGCTCGTCTTGGGCTGCGTGGACGCTTTGGAACTTGCCGGGATCCCCTGTTTCGGCCCCACCAAGGACGCCGCCATCATCGAGGGGAGCAAGGTGTTCTCCAAGGAACTCATGAAGAAGTACAACATCCCGACTGCGAGGAGCGAGATGTTCGAAGACCCCGAGGCGGCGATCGCCTATCTTAAAGACGCGCCCTATCCCGCGGTCATCAAGGCGGACGGGCTCGCGCTCGGCAAGGGCGTCGTGATCGCCAAGGACTTCGACGAGGCCAAGGCGGCGGTGCAGTCCATGATGGTCGAGCACTGTTTCGGCAATAGCGGCAGCCGCATCCTCGTGGAGGAATTTTTGGAAGGGCCCGAGGTCTCCGTCCTCTCCTTCACGGACGGCAACATCGTCGTGCCCATGGTCTCTTCGATGGACCACAAGCGCGCAAAGGACGGTGACGAGGGCCTCAACACGGGCGGCATGGGCACGGTCGCGCCCAACCCCTACTACACCCCCGACATCGCCAAGGAGTGCATGGAGAAGATCTTCCTGCCCACCGTCAACGCGATGAAGGCGGAGGGGCGTACCTTCAAGGGCTGCCTCTACTTCGGCCTCATGCTCACGAAGGACGGCCCCAAGGTCATCGAGTACAACTGCCGCTTCGGCGACCCCGAGACGCAGGTCGTGCTGCCTCTTCTGAAGAGCGACCTTTTGGAGATCATGCTCGCCGTCCGCGGCGGCACCCTCCGCGAGGACATGGTGAGATTTTCTGACGGCGCTGCCTGCTGCGTCGTGCTCGCCTCCGAGGGCTATCCTCAGAAGTACGAGACGGGCTTTGAGATCACCCTCCCCGAGACGGGGCCGAACGAATATATCTACGTCGCGGGCGCCAAGAAGGTGGGGGAGAAACTCGTAACGTCGGGCGGGCGCGTTTTGGGCGCGGTCGCAACGGCGGAGGACCTCAAGAGCGCCATCGAAAAGGCCTATGCCCTTGCACGGCGCATCACGTTCCAAAATGCCTACATGAGAGGGGACATCGGCAAGCGCGCGCTCGCCGCCCTCAAACAACAAGCGGAGAATTGACATGGTTTACAGGATCTATGTGGAAAAGAAGGACGGGTTCGATCACGAGGCAAAGAGCCTCCTTTCGGACGCGCGCGAACTCTTGGAACTTGACGGCATCGAGCGCATCCGCATCATCAACCGCTACGACGCCGAGGACATCGAAAAGCCGCTCTTCGACGCGTGCGTCAAGACGGTGTTCTCCGAGCCGCAGATGGACAGGGCGACGGAAAATATTGACCTTGCGGGCGCGAAGGTGTTCGCGGTGGAGTACCTCCCCGGGCAGTTCGACCAGCGCGCCGACTCGGCCGCGCAGTGCATCCAGCTCGTTTCGAAGGGCAAGCGCCCCCTCGTGCGCACGGCAAAGCTCTACGCCGTTTACGGCAATGTGACGGACGAGACGCTCTCCGCCCTCAAGAAGTACGTCATCAACCCCGTGGAGAGCCGCGAGGCGAGCCTCGCCCTCCCCGAGACGCTGCACATCTCCCACCCCGTTCCCTCGGAGGTGGAGACGCTGCACGGCTTCCTCAACATGGAAGGGGAGGAGCTTCAGAAGTTTGTCGATCAATACGCCCTCGCGATGGACGAGGACGACATTCGTTTCTGCCGCGACTACTTCCGCAAGGAGGGCCGCGATCCCACCCTCACCGAGATCCGCATGATCGACACCTACTGGTCCGACCACTGCCGCCACACCACCTTTCTGACGACGGTGGACGGCGTCACGTTCGACGACCCGCTCCTCGAGTCCGCCTATCAAGAATACCTCGCGGCGCGCAAGGAGCTCGACCGCACCAAGCCCATCAATCTGATGGACATCGGAACGCTCGCGGCAAAGGTCTTAAAGAAGCGCGGCATGCTCGAAAAGCTCGACGAATCGGAGGAGATCAACGCCTGCACCGTCAAGATCAAGGTGAATGTGGACGGCAAGGACGAGGACTGGCTGCTGCTCTTCAAGAACGAGACGCACAACCACCCCACGGAGATCGAACCCTTCGGCGGCGCGGCGACCTGCATCGGCGGCGCCATCCGCGACCCGCTCTCGGGCAGAAGTTACGTCTATGCCGCCATGCGCGTGACGGGCGCGGGCGATCCCCTCGTTCCCGTCAAGGACACGATGAAGGGCAAGCTCCCCCAGCGCAAGATCGTCACGACGGCCGCGGCGGGCTATTCCTCCTACGGCAACCAGATCGGCCTCGCGACGGGGCAGGTCGATGAACTCTATCACAGCGGCTATGTCGCAAAGCGCTTGGAGATCGGCGCGGTCATCGCGGCGACCCCCGCCGAGAACGTGCGGCGCGAAGTGCCTGCGGCGGGCGATTTAGTCATCCTCCTCGGCGGCAGAACGGGCCGCGACGGCTGTGGCGGCGCGACGGGTTCGAGCAAGTCGCACACCCTCGAATCGCTCACCCACTGCGGCGCGGAAGTACAGAAGGGCAACGCGCCCGAGGAGCGCAAACTCCAGCGCCTCTTCCGCAACAAGGAGGCCATGCTGCTCATCAAGCGCTGCAACGACTTCGGTGCGGGCGGCGTGTCCGTCGCCATCGGCGAACTTGCGGACGGCCTCAAGATCGATCTCAACGCCGTGCCCAAGAAGTACGACGGCCTCGACGGCACCGAGCTCGCCATCTCCGAATCGCAGGAGCGCATGGCGGTCGTCGTCGAGAAAGACAAGGCTGCGCATTTCATTGAACTTGCCGCAGAGGAGAACCTCGAGGCGACCGTCGTCGCAGAAGTCACCGAAGAGCCCCGCCTCGTCATGACGTGGAACGGAAAGACCATCGTCGACGTCTCGCGCGAGTTCTTGAACTCCAACGGCGCGGAGAAGCACATCACGGTCGAGGCGCAGGGCGCAAAGGACTATGCCCGCCCCGTTCCCAATGACTTTGCAGAGGGCTATAAGGCGCTTGCGGGAGATCTCAACGTCTGCTCCAAGCGCGGCCTTTCCGAGCGCTTCGATTCCACCATCGGCGCGGGGACCGTCCTCATGCCCTTCGGCGGCAAGTACCAGCAGACTCCGCCGCAGGCGATGGTGCACCTCGTCTCCGTCGAGAAGGGCCACACGGACACCGTCTCCTACATGGCGTGGGGCGGCAACCCCTATGTGACGGAGAAGAGTCCCTACCACGGCGCATACCTCGCCGTCGTGGAGAGTGTCGCAAAGCTCATCGCCGCGGGCGCAAGCTACGAGGACGTCTATCTCTCCTTCCAGGAGTACTTCTTAAAGCCCGGGCACGACCCCAAGCGCTGGGGCCAGCCGCTCTCGGCGCTTCTCGGCGCGTTCAAGGCGCAGCTCGACTTGGGCGTCGCTGCCATCGGCGGCAAGGACTCCATGAGCGGCACCTTCGAGCACATCGACGTCCCGCCCACGCTCGTCTCCTTCGCCGTTACGACGGGGAAGGTCGGGGAGGTCGTCTCGCCCGAATTCAAGGCGGCGGGCCACAGGGTCGTCCTCCTGAACCCCGACTATGAGAACGGCCTGCCCGTTCCCTCGTCGCTCCTCAAAAACTTCCGGCTCGTCACCGAGCTTCTCCACACGGGCAGGGCCGTGAGCGCCTACACGCCCGGCTTCGGCGGCGTCGCGGAGGCCGTTCTCAAGATGGCGCTCGGTAACCGCATCGGCTTCCGCTTCGAGAAGGCGCCGCTTGAAGAGCTCTTCGGCTACAACTACGGCGCGTTCGTCCTCGAACTTGCAGACGGCGAAACGGTCGGCACCCTCCTCGGCGAGACGACGGAGAAGCCCGAAATTTCGATGGGCGAAGAGACGCTCTCCCTTGCAGAATTGCAGGAAATTTACGAAAACAAGCTCGAATCGGTGTATTCGTGCAATATCGGGACGCAGGGGAAGGCGCAGAAGTTTACCTATGCGGAGCACAGCACGCTCGCGCCCGCGGTGAAGTCGGCGAGCCCGAAGGTGCTCATTCCCGTGTTCCCCGGCACCAACTGCGAGTACGACACCGCAAAGGCGTTCGCGGACGCAGGGGCCTCCCCCGAGATCTTCGTCATCCGCAACCACACGGCGGACGAAGTCGCGCGCTCCGTCGAGGAATTTGCTGCGCGTATCAAGACTGCCAACATCGTCTTTATCCCGGGCGGCTTCTCGGGCGGCGACGAGCCGGACGGTTCGGGCAAGTTCATCACGGCGTTCTTCCGCAACGCGGAAGTCAAGGAGCAGGTCTCGGCGCTGCTCGAAAAGCGGGACGGCCTCATGGGCGGCATCTGCAACGGTTTCCAGGCGCTCATCAAGCTCGGCCTCGTGCCCTTCGGCAAGATCATCGAGACGGACGAGACCTGCCCCACGCTCACCTATAACGACATCGGCCGCCACCAGTCGCGCATCGTGCGCGTCAGAGTCGCTTCCGTCAAGAGCCCCTGGCTTTCGGCGGTCAACGCGGGCGACGTGTTCAGCGTACCCATCTCCCACGGCGAGGGCAAGTTCGTGGCGAGCGAAGAGCTCATTCAAAAGCTCGCCGCAAACGGGCAGATCATGACACAGTACGTCGACCTTCAGAACGAGCCCACGATGGACATTCACTTCAACCCCAACGGCAGCGCGGAGGCCATCGAAGGCATCCTCTCGCCCGACGGCAGGGTGTTCGGCAAGATGGGCCACTCCGAGCGCAAGGGCTTCGGCCTCTACAAGAATGTGCTGGGCGAGTACGACATGAAGCTCTTCGAGAGCGCCGTGAGGTACTTCAAAGGTTAAAAAGGGGATAACAGGAAGGATGAAGACGGATATCGAGATCGCTCAGGAAGCGAAACTAAAACACATCTCTCAAATAGCGGCGCGCGTCGGCCTTTCGGAGGACGACATCGAGTACTACGGCAAGTACAAGGCGAAGATCGACCTTTCGGTGATGGAGCGCGAGGGGAAGGAGGGCAAGCTCATCCTCGTCACCGCCATCACCCCCACGCCCGCGGGCGAGGGCAAGACGACGACCACCATCGGCCTTGCGGATGCTTTGGACCGCCTCGGCAAGAAGGTCGTCGTGGCACTCAGGGAGCCTTCCTTAGGCCCCGTGTTCGGCATCAAGGGCGGCGCTGCGGGCGGCGGCTATGCGCAGGTCGTCCCGATGGAGGACATCAACCTCCACTTCACGGGCGACTTCCACGCCATCGGCGCGGCGAACAACCTTCTCTGCGCCATGCTGGACAACCACATCTTCCAGGGCAACGAACTTCACATCGATCCCGAGAAGATCGTTTTAAAGCGCTGCGTCGACATGAACGACCGCCAGCTGCGCTACATCGAGGACGGCCTCGGCGGCCCCAAGAACGGCGTTCCCCGCAAGGACGGCTACGACATCACCGTCGCGAGCGAAGTCATGGCCATTCTGTGCCTTGCATCCTCTTTGAAGGACTTGAAGGCGCGGCTTTCGCGCATCGTCGTGGGCTATACCTACGACGGCGCGCCCGTGACGGCGGGGGATCTCAAGGCGGCGGGCGCCATGACGGCGCTCCTCAAAGACGCCTTAAAGCCCAACCTCGTGCAGACGTTGGGCGGCACGCCTGCGCTCGTCCACGGCGGCCCGTTTGCCAACATCGCCCACGGCTGCAACTCCGTCATTGCGACGAAGACGGCCTTAAAGCTCGGCGACTACGTCGTCACCGAGGCGGGCTTCGGGGCTGACCTCGGCGCGGAGAAGTTCCTCGACATCAAGTGCCGCGTCGCGGGGCTGAGGCCCTCTGCGGTCGTCATCGTCGCGACGGTGCGCGCCCTCAAGATGCACGGCGGACTTTCTAAGGACGAACTCAAGGAGGAGAACCTTTCGGCGCTCGAAAAGGGCCTTCCCAACCTTTTAAGGCACGTGAGCAACATTCAAAACGTTTATCATCTGCCTGCGGTCGTCGCGGTCAACCGCTTCCCCACCGATACCGACGCGGAAATTGCGCTCGTCATCGAAAAGTGCGCCTCCCTCGGCGTCAAGGCCGTCCTTTCCGACGTCTGGGCGAAGGGCGGCGAAGGGGGAGAGGACCTCGCCCGCGAAGTCGTCCGCCTCACCGAGGAGAAGAACGATTTTACCTTCTGCTACGACGAAAAACTGCCCATCAAGGAGAAGATCAATGCCATCGTCACGCGCGTGTACGGCGGCGACGGCGTCCAATATACGCCCGAGGCGGAGGCGGAGATCGAGCGGCTGAATGTGCTCGGCTTCGGGGAGCTTCCCGTCTGCATCGCCAAGACGCAGTATTCCTTCTCGGACGACGCCAAGAAGCTCGGCGCGCCCGAAGGGTTCACTGTCACCGTGCGCACCGTCAAGGTGTCGGCAGGGGCGGGATTCGTCGTCGTGCTGACGGGCAACATCCTCACCATGCCCGGCCTTCCCAAGCGTCCCGCGGCGGAGAACATCGACGTGGACGAAAATGGCAAGATCGTCGGCCTCTTCTGAAACATGGATAAACTTGAACGGTTAAAGAGCGCGGTGCCCCTCCTTCTGGAGTGGTACCGCGTTTGCAAAAGAGACCTTCCGTGGCGCGGCACGCACGATTTCTATCGCATTTGGGTATCCGAGATCATGCTGCAGCAGACGCGCGTCGAGGCGGTCAAGGACTACTATTTGCGCTTCCTGCAAAAATTCCCCACCGTCGAGGCGCTGGCAGACGCCGACGAGGGGGAAGTCTTGAAGGCGTGGGAGGGCCTCGGCTACTACTCCCGCGCGCGAAACTTGCAGAAAGCCGCTAAACTCATCAAGGAGCACGGCGTTCCGACGACGTACGAGGGCGTGCGCGCGCTCCCCGGGGTGGGCGACTACACGGCGGGGGCGATCTCGTCCATCGCCTACGAGCTCCCCTGTCCCGCGGTGGACGGCAACGTGCTGCGCATTCTCACGCGCCTTCTCGCCGACGACACCAACATCGACTTGTCGGGCACGAAGGAACAGTTTGCAGCGCTCTTAAAGCAAGTCTATCCGAAAGAGGCGGGGGAGTTCTGTCAGGCGCTCATGGAGCTGGGCGCCATCGTCTGCCTCCCCGGCGGGCCGCCGCAGTGCCTCGTCTGCCCGTGGCGGGAGCTCTGCCTCGCGCGCCTTCAGGGCGATGCGGAGCGCTATCCTGTCCGTGCCCCGAAAAGGGCGAGAAGGGTGGAGGAACATACGGTGCTCGTGCTGCGGTATGAAGGGGAGTACGCCCTTGTAAGGCGCGAAAAGAAGGGGCTCCTTGCGGGCCTCTGGCAGTTCCCCTTTGCGGAGGGGGAGCCCGCAACATACGGCCGTGTCCTTGAATCAAAGACAGCGACGCACATCTTCACTCACGTCAAATGGCACATGACGGGGTATCTTGTCGAAGCGAAGGAGAAATTTCCTCAATTTACTTGGGCGAGTCGAGAGGAGATCGGCGAGAAATACGCCTTTCCTTCGGCGTTCAAGGCATTCCGCGGGTGGGTAAAATAAGAAATTTCGTGCCATTTTGCCGGAAAAAATGTCCATGGGCTTGACAACTTGCCCCGAACGGCGTACAATGTAGACAGGGATAAATCCCAAACTACATTACGGGAAGAGAATAACATGAGTGTATTGATCTTTGATTCCAACGGCGAGCTGTGGTACACGCGCGCCGAAGAGCTGGGGCTCGACTACATCTCCATGCCCTACTTCGTGGGCGGGCAGGAATATTTCTACGACTTAGGCAAAGCGACCGACTTCAAGGGCTTCTACGAAAAGGTGCGCGCGGGGGAGATCCCCAAGACGCAGGCCCTCAACCCCGAGGACTACAAGAAGTTCTTGACGCCCTACTTCGAGCGCGGCGAGGACGTTTTATACGTCTCCTTCTCGCACGCGATGAGCGGCACCTTCCAGTCGCTTGACCTCGCCCTCCGCGAACTTCACGAGCAGTTCCCCGACAGGAAGTGCACGGTGTTCGACACCAACAGTATCTCTTTGGGCGCCGGCATTCAGGCGGAGCAGGCCGCGCTCTTGAAGCAGAAGGGGGCATCCGACGAGGAAATTCTGGACTTTTTGAAGGACTACACCGACCACGTCGCCGTGTATTTCGTCGTCGACGATCTCATGCACTTGAAGCGCGGAGGGCGCTGCTCGGGCATCGCCGCCGTCGCGGGAACGCTTCTCGGCCTCAAGCCCATGCTCACCTTCAACGAGACGGGCGGGCTCTCCGTCATCGGCAAGCTCAACGGCCGCAAGAAGGCCATCTCCACGCTTGCAAACAAGGTCATCGAGGAGCTCTCGGATGAAGACAAGCCCGTCTACGTCGTCGATGCGGACTGCAAGGAGGAGGGCGATAAGCTTAGAGACCTCATCCTCGAGAAGCGGCCGAACGCCAAGGTGGTGCGGCAGATCGTCGGCCCCGTCATCGGCGCGCACTGCGGCCCCGGCACTTTGGGCGTCATCTTCACGGCAGAAAAGCGCCCCATTCCTCTTAAAAAGGACTGAGAAAAACAAATGCTCACGCCCGCGGTTGACTTTCCCGCGGGCGTCTGTTATAATGAGACCATGACACAAGAGAGAGGAAAATTCATCGTATTCGAGGGCGCGGACGGCAGCGGCAAGTCGACGCAGTTAAAGCAGCTCTCGAAGTATCTGAAAGCGAAGGGCATTCCCTGCATTTCGACGCGCGAGCCCACCGACAGCCCCTTCGGGGCGCTTTTACGCTCCTGCCTCACGGGGCGCATCGACACCAACGAACACACCGTTGCGGCGCTCTTTGCGGCGGACAGGCTCGACCACATCTACAACACCCACAACGGCATTCTGAAACTCCTCGACGAGGGCACAACGGTGCTTTCCGACCGCTTTTACCTTTCCTCCCTCGCCTACAACGGGGGCATGGTGGATGCGGACTGGGTGTATTCCCTCAACGAGCCCGCAATGAACGCCGTGCAGCCCGACCTCACGATCTTCATCGACCTCTCGACGGAGGAGAGCTTCCGCCGCGTTGCCCGAAGAGGGGAGACCGAGCGGTACGAGACCCTCGAAAAACAGCGCCTCATCCGCGAGCGCTACTTTGCTCTCATCGAAAAGTTCCGCGAGAGAGACCACATCGCCGTCATCGAGAGCAACGAGGATAAGGACGTGACGCAGGCGTGCATCCGCGCCGTCGTCGATAAACTCTTTGAAGGAGGTGCGGTATGAGCGAACGGCTCGTCGTCGGCACCGTCTTGAAGCCGCAGGGCATCCGCGGGGAGCTCAAAGTCAAACCCTATACCGATGCGCCCGAGGACTTCAAGGCGTTCAAAAACCTTTTTCTGGACGGCGAGAAGCGGCGCGTCCTCTCCGTGCGCGTGGGCGACGGCATGGTCTTTTTGGGCCTTTCGGGCGTTCCCGACCGCAATGCCGCAGAGCTCTTGCGCGGCAAAAATCTCGAACTCGACCGCGACGAGGCCCCCGAACCCGAGGAGGGAAGATATTACATCGTCGACCTTCTCGGTCTTTCCATCGTCACGGCGGAGGGCGAGGTGCTCGGCATCCTCACCGACGTCAAGCAGGGCGCGAGCGACATCTACACCCTCGAAAAGGACGGCAGGGAGATCTTGTTCCCCGCAGTCAAGGGCGTCGTCACGGAGGTCGACCTTGAAAACAAGCGGCTCGTCGTCGACAAGAAGCGCTTTTTGGAAGTCGCCGTGCTGTAAGGGGGCAGAATATGAAGATCACCATTTTAACGCTCTTTCCAGAGATGTTCTCGGCGCTCAACGAGAGCATCTTAGGCCGCGCGCAGCGGGAGGGGAAACTTTCCCTCGACGTCGTCGATATCCGTAAATATACCGAGGACAAGCACTTGAAGTGCGACGACTACCCCTTCGGCGGGGGCGCGGGCATGGTCATGATGGCCCAGCCCATCGGCTCTGCCATCGAGGCCGTCGACCCCGAGCATAAGGCGCGCCGCATCTACCTCTCGCCCAAGGGCAAGACCTTCCGCCAGGAGAAGGTGTTTGAGCTCGTCGAGGAGGAACATCTCGTCCTTCTCTGCGGCCACTACGAGGGCGTCGACCAGCGCGCCATCGACCTCTTCATCGACGAGGACCTCAGCATTGGCGACTATGTGTTGACGGGCGGCGAGCTGCCCGCGATGGTCGTCGTCGACTGCGTCGCCCGCTATGTGGACGGCGTGCTCTCGCCCGAGTCCCTCGTGCAGGAGAGTTTCTCCGAGAACCTCCTCGAATATCCCCAATACACCCGCCCCGTCGAGTACCGCGGCCTCACCGTGCCCGAGGTGCTCCGAAGCGGCAACCACGCCGAGATCGACAAGTGGCGGCGTGCGCAAGCCGAGGCGATCACCCGCAAGATGCGCCCCGACCTTCTCAAATAGTATGAAACCCATTCAATGGTACCCCGGGCACATGGCCAAGGCCATGCGCATGATGGAGGAAAACGTCAAATTGAGCGATGCGGTGGTGTTCGTGCTCGACGCCCGCGCCCCCGCCGCGACCTATAACGAAAAGCTGACCGCGATCGCAGGCTCGCGGCCCGTTCTCTATCTTCTCAACAAGTGGGACTTGGGCAATGCGGATGCGCTTCTTTTCGCCATGAAGGGGGCGGGAAAGAACGCCTATCCCCTCGATGCCACCTCGCCGCGCGGCAAGAATGGGCTGATGGCCGCGATGAACGCCGTCGTCTCCGAGAAGGCGCAGCGCCTCAAGGAGAAGGGCATGAACCGCCCCTTGCGCTTCCTCGTCGCGGGCGTTCCCAACACGGGCAAGAGCACGGTCATCAACCTCATTTCGGGCGTCAAGCGCGCCGTCACGGGCGATAAGGCGGGCGTCACGCGCAATAAACAGTGGGTGAAGTGCGGCGCATTCGACCTCATGGACACCCCCGGCACCATGCCGCCCTCGTTCGCCGACCAAACCCTCGCCCGCCGCCTCGCGTACATCGGCAGCGTCAACGACGACATCTTGGAGCTCGACGAGATCGCCCTCGCGCTTTTGGAGGACCTCTATGCGGTCGCCCCCGCCGCCCTTCAAGAGAGGTACGGCATCGAGGGGGGAACGCCGCTTGCCATGCTCGAGCAGGTGTGCACAAAGCGCGGGTTCCTCCTCAAAGGCAAGGAGTTCGACTACGAGCGCGGCGAACGCGCCGTCATCGACGATTTCAGAAAGGGCAAATTGGGCCGCATCACCTTCGACAGCGTCGAGGACGCTCATTCCGCAGGCCTCATCTGAGCCGCGAACGCGAAATACCATGGATAAACTCGATTTGGAGCGCTCGCTCGCGGGGGAATTTCCCTTCGTTGCGGGCGTGGACGAAGTGGGGCGCGGGCCGCTCGCAGGGCCCGTCGTCGCGGCGGCGGTCATTCTGCCGCTTGATGGCGACTTCACGGGCGTCAACGACAGCAAGAAGCTCTCGAAGAAGAAGCGCGAACAGCTCTCTTCTTACATCAAGGAGCACGCTCTCGCGTATTCTATCTTTGAAGTGGACGAGAGGACGATCGATAAGATCAACATCCGCGAGGCGACCCGCCTCTGCATGAAGGGCGCCGTGGAGGGGCTTTCGCTCACTCCTTCGCTCGTCCTCACCGACGGCGATCTCACACTGGATATCGCCTATCCTCAAAAAAGCATCGTCAAGGGGGATGCCCTCGTGTGCAGTATCGGCGCGGCGAGCATCCTCGCCAAGGTCTACCGTGACGCGCTCATGGAGAAGTACGCCGCACTCTACCCCGAGTACGCCTTCGAGCGCAACGCGGGCTACGGCACGGCGGCGCACATTGCAGCCATTCGGGAGGTGGGCATATGCCCGATCCATCGCAGGACCTTCGTAACAAAATTCTGGGACGGAAGAGTGAGGCCCTCACCGCCAAGTACTTAAAACGGCGCGGATATATCATTGTCAAGCGCAACTTCAAGACGCCCTTCGGAGAGGCCGATATCCTCGCAAAAAAGGGGGATACTTACTGTCTCGTCGAAGTCAAGGCGCGGACGAGCGACGCCTTCGGGCTCCCCACCGAGGCGGTGGATAAACGAAAGCGCGAGCGCTACCGCAAGATGGCGCTTTACCTTTGCGAACGGTTGGGGGAAGAGGTGCCGATCCGATTCGACGTCGCCTCCGTCACCGAGGAGGGGCTCGAGTACTTCGAGGGAGCTTATATCTGAAACAAGAGGACCGCAACGCACGGCCCTTTTTGTTTTATGAGGGGTTGTAATTTGCTGCAAAAACTGTTATAATGGAGGGAGAAATTCGAAATCCCCGCGCACCGCGCGATCGAGAGAACAAGGAGAGAGCATGGCAGAGAGCAAGAAGCGCATCGGCAAGGAGACCATGAAGGTGGAGCTGCGCCTTCCGCAGTTCGTCGGCTACAGCGACTATTTTTACGAGACGCCCGCCTATGTGCAGGTGCGCAACTCATCAAGCGAGAACGCGCCCGTCTCGGTTGCCGTCTCGGATACAGAGGGCCTCATCGTGCCCTTCGAGGAAGAGGTGGAAGTGCCCTTCGAGAGCGCGGTCGAACTCACCGCCGAGGGCGTGTTCAGCCCCGCCTATCTCTCGGAGGGGGAGGCACTCCGCACCGTCGAGGTGAATGCCGTCCTCTCCATGAACAAGAAGGAGCTCGTCTCGGCATCCGCGTCCGTCACCGTCCTTCCCTACGACTGGTGGGAGGGGCTCAACGGCATTGCCGAGCGGCTCGCGGGCTTCGTGCGGCCGAAAATATCCGACTGCGCGCGCGTTTTGAGCGAGGCGGGGGAACGCCTCAAAAAGTGGAAACAGAGCCCCGAATTTTACGGCTATGCGGGCGCGGATAAGAATGCCGTGCGCCGTGCCGCCGCGGCCGTGTTTGCCGCCCTCCGCGGGGAGGACATCGAAAAGGACGGCGAGACAGACTTCTCTGCGCCCCTCTCGGCAGTCAGGGAAGGGTCGCTCCTTCGCGGCAAGAAGGCGAATACCTTGGAGCTTGCCGTGTTTGCGGCGTCCTGTCTGGAAGCGGCGGGGCTGCACCCCGTCTTGGCGCTCGGCAAGAGCGAGGCGGGCGTCGGCGCGTGGCTTTACGACAGCTGCTTTTTGGACCCCGTGACGGATGACAGCGACATCGTCGCAAAGTACTGCTCGGACGGCATCAACAACCTCTGTTTCTTCGACGTCGAGGACATCTTCGCGGGCGGGAACGCCGCCTACACCGCGTCCGAGGCGCACTTCAGGCGCAAGATTTCCGAGGGGGCATACGAACTGTTCGTGGATATCGCGCGCTGCCGCATCGGCGGGAGAACGCCCCTCCCCTTGCGCGGCAAGAGCGGGAAGGGGTATGAGCTCATCCGCGAGGAGGACATGACGGACAGCGCCGCTCCCGCGCCTCTCCCCGAGTTCGACAAGGTGGGCGCGGAGGATATGCGCTCCAAGAACCGCCAGTGGGAGCGCCGCCTTTTGGACCTCACGACAAAGAACGCCCTCTTGAGCTTCACCGGAAGGAGCGCCCTTCATCTTCAGTGCGCCGACTGCGACCTTCTATATGAAAAACTCACCGAAAAGGGGAGCCTGCGCCTGAAGGGCGGCACGCCCATCGAGGACGCCTTCTTCGAGACGCAGTCGACTCTTCAAGAGGAACTCTTTACCCTCGAGCTCAAAAAGGGGCTCCTCCGTGCCTTTGCCGATGCAAAGACGACGGCGGAGACCGCGCTTCGGCTGGTCCGTAGAAATCGCGAGGCGGACGAGGAGACGGGCGCGAAAATTCTATATCTCGCCCTCGGCTTTTTGAAGTACGTCTCCCGCGAGGACAACAAGACGCGCTTTGCCCCGCTCGTGCTCGTTCCCGTCGCCATGAAGCGCGCCAAGGGCAACGAGGACTTCGCCGTCGAGGCGGACGGGGAGTACTTCGTCAATTCCACGCTGCTCGAGTACTTAAAGCAGGAGTTCAACATCGATATCCGCGGGCTGGGCGGCGACGTCTCCGCGCTGAAAATTTCCGAAATCCTCGCGATGGTCCTCGCCGAGACGGCCACCATGAAGGGCTGGGGGGTCTCCAAGGACGCGTACCTCGCCACCTTCTCCTTCCAGCGCTATTTGATGTGGAACGATATCCGCAATCACTTTGCGGAGCTCAAGAAGAACGCCATCGTCTCCGCTTTTCTTGGGGAGAAGCTGCCACGCATCGAGGCGGACGTTCCCTCCGAGGACGAGAGCGACCCCCAGGACACGCTCATCCCGCTCGCCGCCGACAGCTCGCAGTACGCCGCCGTCGCGCTCTCCCGCACGGGCGCGAGCTTCGTCCTGCACGGCCCGCCCGGAACGGGCAAGAGCCAGACCATCACCAACATCATCGCCAACGCCGTCGAGGACAACAAGCGCGTCCTCTTCGTCGCCGAAAAGAAGGCGGCGCTCGACGTCGTCAAAAAGCGGCTCGACAGCATCGGCATCGGCGAATTCTGCCTTGAAATTCATTCCAACAAGACGGACAAGGCGGACGTTTTGCGCCGCCTCGAAAATACGCTCTCTTTAAAAAACGAGGAACAAGAGGGGAACTTCGCGGACAGTGCGCGCACCTTAAAGCTCCTCCGCGAGGACCTGAAGGCGCCCATGCTGGCGCTCCACAAGAAGCGCCGCCTCGGCCTCTCCGTCTACGAGGCCATCCTTCTCTATCTCAAGAACAAGAGCGCGCCCGATATCCTCGACATCGAGAGCTCCTTCTACGACTCCCTCACCGAGCGCTCCCTTTCCGAGTGCCGCGGCATGATCTTGACGGCGGCGGCCGCTGCCAAGGAGTGCGGCGGGGTGTTCCGCTCGCCCTTCGAGAACGTCGGCCTCACCGAGTACTCGCAGGAGGTGCGCGACAAGGTGTTCTGCGCCGCCGAGGTCATGCTCACCGAGATCAAGCACTTGAAGGCCTATCTCTCGCTCTACCTTGAATTCTACCGCCAGAAAATTTCCACCATCACCCAGCGCAAGTTGAACTCTTTGCGCCTCTTGGCGCGCGAGCTGAATGCGGGCGTCTACGATAAGTACTTCGCGGGCGTGAGCGAGGAGACCTTCAACGCCTTCTTCCACGCGAACCGCCGCCTCGACGACACGCTCTCCTACTATTTGAAGCACTTCAAGAGCGTCGTGGAATTGGGAAGGGACTATGCGGAAGTCAAGGCCGTCGTCGACCGCGAGGGCGACTGGCGCATGAACAAGCCCTGCATGACGGCGGCAAAGCGCCTCATGCGCGTTGCCCTGCACCCCGTTCCGCAGGAGGATATCGCAAAGTTCCTTAGAACGCTCGTCGACATCCACACGACCATCGCGCTCCTTCGCGACAGCCCGCTTTCCAAGCCCTTCTTCGACCGCGGCGGGAATATCGTCTACAAGAAGCGCACGGAGTACCTCGAAGGCCTCTATGATCTCCACCGCGAGGCGCAGCAGACCTTCCTCGACTACAACCCAGACGCCTTCAACGGCATGTGCGTGCGCGCCATGAGCGGCTACACCCGCCCCGTGCTCGAAGGGTATCTGAAGGCGCTCGACGCGTTCGAGGCCGCCGAGGACAGCTACTTAAAGACGACCGCCGCCGACCGCTCCAAGATCGTGCAGGAGGACGTTTTAGATTACTTCTCGACGAAGGCGGGCGCGCTCATCGACAATATCGACATGCTCGCCAACTGGTGCATGTATAAGAACACCTGCGTAAAGCTCCGCTCTCTGGGCCTGAGCTTCATTTCGGACGCCCTCGAGAGCGGCAGGCTCACGGGCGAGAACGTCCTTTCTGGCTTTGAAAAGAACGTCGCGAAGAACTTTCTCGAGCTCACCATCCCCTCCGATCCCGACCTTTCTCGCCTGAGTGCGGGCACGCTCGAGGACACCGTGGAAAAATTCCGCACGCTGTGGGAGGACTTCTCTTTGGCAACGCGCAAACACATCCGAAGCGACCTCATCTCCCGCCTGCCCCAAGCGGACGGTGAGGGGAGCCTCTCGGTGGAACTTTCTTCCTTCACCCGCCTTGCAAAGAGCAACCTGCGCGGCTCGGGCCTGAGAGCCCTCTTTTCCGAAGTGCCCGAACTTCTCCGCCGCATCTGCCCGTGCATGCTGATGAGCCCCATCACCGCGGCGCAGTACTTGGAGCCGCAGGCAGATCTCTTCGATCTCGTCATCTTCGACGAGGCCTCGCAGATGACGACCGCCGAAGCCGTGGGCTGTATCGCCCGTGCCAAGGCCGCCGTCGTCGTGGGCGACCCCAAACAGCTCCCGCCCACCGCCTTCTTCCACTCCGCGTATGTCGACGAGGAGAATCTCGAGAATGAAGATCTCGAGAGCGTCCTCGACGACTGCCTCGCCCTCGGCATGCCCGAGCGCCACCTCATTTGGCACTACCGGAGCCGCCACGAATCGCTCATCGCCTTCTCCAACAACATGTACTACGGCGGGAAACTCTGCACCTTCCCCTCGCCCGACGCCCTCGAGAGCCGCGTGCGCCTCGTCCCCGTGGACGGCGTGTACGACCGCGGCTTCACCAAGGTCAACAAGAAGGAGGCCGAGGCGCTCGTCGCAGAAGTCATCAGAAGGCTCAAAGACCCCGCACTCTCGCGGCTGAGCATGGGCGTCGTCACCTTCTCGAGCGCGCAGAGAACGGCCGTTGAAAAGCTCCTCACCAAGGAGATCGCCCAGAAGAAGCTGGAAGCCGTCGCCTACGAGCGGGAGGAGCCGCTCTTTGTCAAGAACCTTGAGAACGTGCAGGGCGACGAGCGCGACGTCATCCTCTTCTCCGTCTGCTACGGCCCCGACGGGGCGGGCAGGGTCTCTCTCAACTTCGGCCCCCTCAACCAGACGGGCGGCTGGCGGCGTTTGAATGTCGCCGTCTCGCGTGCGAGAGAGGAGATGCTCGTCTTTTCGACGCTGCGCGCCTCGGAGATCGATTTAAATAAGACTTCCTCAAAGGGCGTCGCGGGGCTCAAGGCCTTCCTCGAATTTGCCGAGAAGGGGAGAACCATGCTCGCCGCACCGCCCTCCGAAACGCGTTCGGGCCCGGGCATCGGGCAGTTCATCGCAGAGGACCTTTCTTCCTTCGGCTACGAGTGCCGCACCGACGTGGGCGCGTCCGAATTCAAGATCGACGTCGCCGTCCTCGACCCGCGCGATAATAAGACCTTCATTCTCGCCATTTTGGCGGACGGGGAGAAGCAGTTCTCCGTAAAGGACAGGAACATCCTCCAAGTGCAGTCCTTAAAGCGCGGGAATTGGAACGTCATGCGCGTCAACAGCGTCAACTATTACAACAACCCCAAGCGGGAAGTAAAGCGCATCAAGGACTATCTCGACCGCCTCACGGGCGCCGAGAAGAAGAGCGGCGCATGGCTCGAGAAGTTCTCCCGTCCCTACCGCGCGGTGGAGCAGAACGGCGCGGAGGTCGCCGCCTATGTCACGGGCGGGGTCAACGACGGCGAGATCAAGGCCCGCCTCACCCTCCTTGTGGCGACCGAGGAGCCCATCTCCCGCAGCTTCTTAAAGGAGCGCCTTTTGGAGTCGTACGGCATCCGCAAGACGGGGGCGCGCGTCGAAGCCCGCCTCAACGCCCTCATCGACGAGTGCAAATTCAAGAAGGAGCGCGTCCTCGGGCAGGACTACTACTATAAGAACGATAAAGCCATTCAAATCGGCAAGTTCCGCGTGGAAGGGGAGCCGCCCCTTCGCGGGGAGATGGACACGACGCCCTTCGAGATGGTCTCCCTCATCAAGGGGGTGCTCAGTGAGCGCGTGAGCCTGTACTTCGACGAGCTCGTCTCCATCGCGGCCGAAGTGCTGCATTTGCCCCGCTACACCGAGGCGTTCGTCTCGTACCTTGGCGACTGCGTCTCCTACGGGGAGCAGAAGGGCATCTTGGTGCGCTCGGTCTCCGACCGCATCTCGCTCGCGTAAACGACAGATAAGGGGCGCGCCGCCGCGCAGCCGCGCGGCGGCGCGCCCCCCCGAACATCATAAACATCTCGACAAAGGAGGAGCGCCATGAAGAAGATACTCAACTTTCGGCCGCTCCTCTTTTGCGCGCTCTCCCTGATCTTCGGCGCGGAACTTCTCGGCAGCATCCGCTTTTCGGAGCTTTCGCCCGCCTTTCTCTTTCTGTTCGGCGTGCTCTTTCTCCTCATGCTCCCGCCCTTCGGCAAAAAGCGGCTGCTTTCGCTCCTTCTCATCGTGCCCGTTTTTGCGGGCCTCGGCGCGGGGCTTATGCAGCTCGCCCTCTCGCAGTATGAGAAGGGCGCGCCCTCGGGCGACTACACCGTGACCGCCACCGTGCAGTCCGTCTCCGAGCGGCAAGGCTATTGCATCGTCGTTCTCAAGGGCCTCTCTCTGAACGGCGAGGAGACCCCGGGCAAGTGCCGCGCCATTCTCCCCGCCGACAGCGCCGTCGCGGGCGATCTCGTCGTCTTTGAAGGCACGCTCGAGAAAAAGGACCCTTACGAGGAGAGCGCGTACGCAAAGAACGACTTCGCTTCCGATATCCGCTACACGGCGACGGCGCGCGAACTCATCACGACGGCGAGAAGCTCCGACATCTTCCTCCGCCTCAACGGGCGGCTGTATGAAGTCCTCACGGAACACATGGAGCCCGACGAGGCCGCGCTCTGCTACGCGCTGCTTTCGGGCAACTCGGGTGCCATCGAGGAGGGCCTCAAGGAGACGGTGAGAAGGGGCGGCATCGCGCACATCTTCGCCGTCTCGGGCCTGCACATCGGCGTGCTGTTCGGCGCGGCGATGTTCCTCTTCAAGAAGCTCGGCCGCTTTGCCTGGCTCCCGTCGCTCGCGCTCGCCTTCCTCTACTGCGCCTTCTGCGGATTCACGGTGTCGTCGCTGCGTGCCCTCATCATGTGCGGCGTGTTCGTCGCGTCCCGCTCCCTCGGTGTCAAGGCGGACGGCCTCGAGACGCTCTCCTTCGCCTGCATCGCCGTTCTCCTTCTCTTTCCCGCGCAGTGGTATGCGGCGGGCTTCCGTCTCTCCTTCGGGGCGTGCCTCGGGCTCTCCCTCTTTTCGGGGAGCTTCTCCCGCGCCTTCCGCCGCCTGCACTTCCCCAAGGCGGTGGGGGAGACGCTCTCTGCGACCCTTGCGGCGCAGCTCACGACGGCGCCCATTCTCCTTTCCTCCTTCGGCTATCTCTCGGTGATGGGCACGCTCCTGAACCTCATCCTGGTGCCCCTCGTGCCCGTGTTCTTTTTATCGTCCCTCCTGATGGCGGCGCTCTCGCTCATCTTTCCCTTCGCGGCGGGCGTCCTTCTCGTCTTTCCCGAGGCACTCTTCTCGCTCCTCATCCTTCTTCTCTCCTTTGCGGACTGGACGCTCGTCCTCTCGGGGTTCGCCCTCGGCGCGGGCGGCGTTCTATGGCTGTTCCTCTGCGGGTTTCTCTCGCCCAAACTGCAGATGCGCCGTCTCATCCGTGCCGCCGCTGCGGTCGTCGGCTGTGCGCTCTTTGCAATCGTGCTGACGTTCGAAAACGTCGTCTTTACGGGCTGCCGCCTCACCGTCTGGGAGGAAGGGGAGAGCGCCGCGGTGCTCATCGAGACGCGCACCGAGCACGTCCTCGTCATCGACGGCGACATCTCCTTGGACGAGTGCGAGGACTTCCTCTCCCGCCATTTCGGCGGGGAACTTAACGTCGTCGTCGCGCCCGACGGGAGCGCTCTCAACACGGCGGCGTTTCTGAATGCAAGAGAGGTGCGCCTTCCCTTCTACACCGAGAGCGGCCTTCACGAGACGGAGGTCATCTTCGGGAAGGACTTCTCCTGCGGCGGCCTCGCTTTCTCCTATACGGAAGGGGGAATTTTGCTGCTTGCGGAGGGCGTCGCGGTGGAGATCGGCCTCGACGAAGAGGCGGGCGGCGGCGATTTCTTTGTCGGGAAGGGCAGCGGGGGCTTGAAATTTTTGCTCGAAGATGGTATAATCAAAGCGATATGAAGTTCACGCAGCTGAGTGCAAGCCTCAAAGACAATCTTGCGCCCTTCTACCTCATCGAGGGGGAGGAGGCGTACTTCCGCGACCACGCCGTCAGGGCCATCGAGACTGCTTCGGGCATCACCCAGCCGCTGCTCAACAACGTGCGCATGGAGGGGGAGAGCCTGAAGGGGGACCTTTCCTCCTTCCGCGACAGTCTCTATGTCCTCCCGTTCTTCGACGAGAAGCGGCTCGTGCGGGTGTACGAGTTCTATCCCACCGAGCGCGAGTGGGAGAACTTCCTGAAGCCCTATTTGGAAAAGCCGTGCCCTTCGACGGTGCTCCTCTTCGTCAACGCGGGCAAGAAGGGCGCGTTCGATTTCAAGAAAAAGGCGGGCGTCACCTATGTGGACTGCTCAAGGGAGAGCGAGGAGATGCTCTCGCGCTGGCTGTTCGGTCTCACCCGCCGTCAGGGCACCGCCATCGATACGGACGCCGCGGAGCTCATGGTCTCCTACTGTGCGCGCGACGCCGCCCGCATGAAGCTGGAAGTGGAAAAGCTCACCCCGCTCGCAGAGGGGCGCATCACGGCAGAGCTCGTCAAAGAGTACGTCGCCAAGGACGTGGAGTATAAGATTTACGAACTCACGCAGGCGGCCTCGCGGGGGGACGGCACGCGCTTTTTCGAGATCGCCGACGATCTGATGCTCAAGGGCATGGACGAGAACGGCGTGCTCTCCGCGCTCGTCTCGCACTTCCGCACCCTCACCGAGGTGAGCGAGCTTACGGGGAGCGACAAGGAGATCTCCGCGCTCCTCAATATCAAGCCCTTCGCCGTGCAGAAAGACAGGCAGATCGTCGCCCGCCTCGGCAAGGAGAGGGTCAAAAAACTGTACGAAGATCTCTTCGCGCTGCTTGCCTCTTCGCGCGGCGGGGTATACACCAAGACGGGCGCCTACGAGGCGGCAGTGGCAAAAATATTCTTTGCGTGAAGCAATTTCCACGTAAAATGCGCACAAAAAACTTTGCTTTTTTGCCCCGATGCGGGTATAATAAATGGGAAAGCTCGAAATAGCCGTGCATCCGAAGGAGAAACCATGAGAGTTTGGGAATCGCTCAAGGAAATGTTCCAAGACACGCAGGCCATTCCGCTGTATGTGCTGGAGTGGCTGCTCCTGTTCGTGCTGATGTACTATGTCTTCCGCACGCTCAAGGAAAACAACGCCAAGTATCTCATCATCGTGTATTCCGTCCTCGTCGTCGTGGTCGGGATCGTCATGGTGCTTGCACCCGGGCTCGATTCCAACGCCTACGTCATCTACATCATGCTCATGAGCGTGTTCTTCCTGCTCCTCTTCAGCACGGAGATCAAGCGCCAGATCTGGGCGGGCAAGCGCGGCGCGGCCGCAACGACGATGGAGTCCATGTCCGCCGTCGGTGCGCGTGCGGAGGAATACATCGCCGCCATCGTCAAGGCGGTGCAGAGCCTCTCGAAGGCCAACATCGGCGCGCTCATCGTGCTTTCGAACGGCAATCTCCCCAAGGAGATCATCGAAAGCGGCGTGTCTTTGGGCGCTAAAATTTCCAACCAGCTCATCGAGGGCATCTTCATTCCCAAAGCGCCCCTTCATGACGGCGCCATGATCATCTACGGCGATAAGATCCAGGCGGCGGGGTGCTTCCTGCCGCTTACCCAGCGCGACTTCCCCAAGGAGTACGGCACCCGTCACCGCGCGGCCATCGGCGTGACGGAAGCAGCGGACGTCTCCGCCATCGTCGTTTCTGAAGAGACGGGCATCGTCTCCGTCGTCAAGCGCGGAGAGATCACCCGCTATGCGGACTCCGAGTCGCTCAAGAAGTTCCTGCGCGACTACTACTGGAAGGAATTCAACACGGAGGGCAAACGTTCATGAGATTCAGCAAATTCATCAAAGACCTGTTCACCAAGAATGTCGTATTGAAGCTCATCGCGCTTGTGTTGAGCCTTGTCACCGTCATCATCGTCAATATCATCTGAGATATGAAGAACTGTTTCAGAGTCCCGCGGGTCCTTCTGCCCGTCAAGGGATTTCGCAAGTGGGCGGTCATCGCCTGCGATCAATTCACCTCCGACAGGGGGTATTGGGAGCGCGTCGCAAGGGAAGTGGGCGACGCGCCCTCTGCGTTTCATATGATCCTCCCCGAAGTGTACTTGGGTGAGGACGACGAGGCGCGCATTGAGAATATCCACGGCACCATGCGCTATGCGCTCGAGGAGGGCTGGATGCGCAAGATCGCGCGCGGGCTCGTCCTCGTGGAGCGTGAGACCAAGGCGGGTATCCGCAAGGGTATCCTCGCGTGCATCGATCTCGAAGAATATTCCTACGAGGAGGGGTCCTCGGCGCTCATCCGTGCGACGGAGGAAGTCGTTCCCTCCCGCCTTCCCGCCCGCGTGGCGGTGAGAAGGGGAGCGCTCGTCGAGTTCCCGCACGCCATGGTCTTTTACCGCGATAAGAAGGGGAAGCTGTTGCGCTCTTTGGAAGGGGAGGACCTCGAAAAGCTCTACGACTTTGATCTCATGGAGCACGGCGGGCACATCACGGGGTACTTTATCCCGGAGTACATCGCCATCGATACCCTGCACATCCTCGCGGGGCTTGCCAGCCCTTGCTTTGCGGTGGCGGACGGCAATCATTCCGTCGCGGCCGCCAAGGCGTATTGGGAGGAAGTCAAGGCGACCCTTCCCGAAAACGAACGCCGCAACCACCCCGCGCGCTTCACGCTCGTCGAGATGGTCAACGTGTTCGACGAGGCCATCGCCTTCCATCCCATTCACCGCTATGTGAAGGAGACGGACGCCGAGGCGTTTCTTGCCTACTTTGAGAGCAAAATTCCCTGCACGCGGCAGGGGAGGACGCTGTATCCCAAAGCAAGTTCGGCCGCGGAGTGCGTCGCCCGCACGGACGAGGTCATTGCGGAGTATTTGAAGCACAACGAAGGCAGCGTGGATTACGTCCACGGCGACGATATTTTAAAGGACCCCGGGGAGGGCGTCGCGATCGCAATGCCCCTCCTCGACAGAGATGAAATTTTTACGACCCTCAAGAAGGGGAAGAGGTTCCCCCGCAAGACGTTCTCCATCGGCGAGGCGGAGGACAAGCGCTACTACTTAGAGGGCAGGGAGATAAGTTATGATTAAGGTTTGCAAATTCGGCGGCACGTCCATGGCGGACGGCATGACCATGCGGCGCGTGAAGGACATCTTCGAGAGCGATCCTGAGCGCAGATACATCGTCGTCTCGGCGCCCGGAAAGCGCTTCAGCGGCGACATCAAGGTCACCGACCTCCTCTACGAGACGGAGAAGGAAGTCGACGAGACGGGCCGCTGCGGCGAGGCGTACGAGAAGATCTGCCAGCGCTTTAAAGGCATCGTGCAGGAGCTCAATATCGACCTCGACATCGACGCCATTCTGAACGAGACCAAGGCGGCCATCGAGGAGGAGAAGTCGGACGACTTTACGGCCTCCCGCGGCGAGTATCTCTCGGGCCGCGTCATGGCGGCGCTTTTAGGCATTCCCTTCATCGACGCACGCGACGTCATCAAGTTCGATGCCTCGGGCAAGTTGGACAGCGCTCGCTCCTTCGAACTTCTCGGCCGTGCGCTCACGGGCAAGCCCCGTGCGCTCGTCACGGGCTTCTACGGCGAGGGCACGGACGGCAAGGTCAAGACGTTCTCCCGCGGCGGCTCGGACATCTCGGGCGCCATCGTCGCGCGTGCGGCGGGGGCGGCGCTCTACGAGAACTGGACGGACGTCAGCGGCTTCCTCGCCTGCGACCCCCGCATCGTCGAAAACCCTGTGCCCATCCGCTCGCTCTCCTATAAGGAGCTCCGCGAGCTCTCCTACATGGGCGCGAACGTCCTCCACAGCGAATCCATCTTCCCCGTGCGCGAGGCGGATATCCCCATCCGCATCAAGAACACCTTCCGTCCCGAGGACGAGGGCACGCTCATCATGCCGACCTCCAAGTACCGCTTCTCGGGCAGAACGGTCACGGGCGTTGCGGGCAAGAAGAACTTCACCGTCATCTTCGTCGAGAAGTCGCTCATGAACCTCGAGATCGGCTTCGCGCGCAAAATTCTCACCGTGCTTGAAAACCACGGCGTCTCCTTCGAGCACATGCCGACGGGCATCGACACCATGTCCTTCATCATCGACGGCGCGCACCTTCCGAACGGCGTGCTCGAGCAGATCATCTCCGAGATCAAGGAGGCCGTCCACCCCGACCAGATGCGCGTCTTTGACCGCATCTCGCTCATCGCCGTCGTGGGCCACGGCATGAGCCGCAACGTCGGTACCTCGGCGCGCGTCTTTTCCGCCATTGCAAATGCGGGCGTCAACGTGCGCATGATTGACCAGGGCTCCTCCGAGCTCAACATCATCGTCGGCGTCGACGACGAAAATTACGAGCGCACCCTCCGCGCCGTCTACGACGA
>CALVWI010000019.1 GCA_944367045.1 uncultured Clostridia bacterium
GCGGTACCCCAGCTGTAAGGGATGTCGTGGTCCATACGGTAGACGTTCGCACGGGGGTTGTCCCACGAACGGAACACGGCCTTGATGGCCTCGAAGAGCTGCTCCTTGGGATCGGAGGGGAAGTCCTTGCCGAGCTGCTTCTTGTACTCTGCCTTGAACTGGTTTGCAAGCTCCTTGAGATCGTCGGCGGTGAGTTCGACGTCCTGCGTGACGCCCTTCTTCTCCTTCATCTCGTCGATGAGCTTTTCAAAGTACTTCTTGCCGACTTCCATGACGACGTCGGAGAACATCTGGATGAATCTTCTGTAGCAGTCCCAAGCCCAGCGGGGGTTGTTCGACTTCTTGGCGATGGTCTCGACGACCTCTTCGTTGAGGCCGAGGTTGAGGATGGTATCCATCATGCCGGGCATGGAAGCTCTTGCGCCCGAACGGACGGAGACGAGGAGCGGGTTCTCCTTATCGCCGAACTTCTTGCCGCAGATCTTCTCCATCTTGTCGACGTACTCCATGATCTCAGCCTGGATCTCGGGATTGATCTGACGGCCGTCCTCATAGTACTGCGTGCATGCTTCGGTGGTGATGGTGAAGCCCTGGGGCACGGGAAGGCCGATGTTGGTCATCTCTGCAAGGTTTGCGCCCTTGCCGCCGAGCAGGTTTCTCATCTGTGCGTTACCTTCGGTAAAAAGATAACAATACTTTTTTGCCATGAAACTTCCTCCTAATAATTTTTCAGCTTACGCTCCGCTGTCGCGGAATATCCGTTTATTATTCTACATCATTCTCGTGAAAATTTCAAGCTCTTTCGGAAAAAATTTCCCGCAACTCAAAAGAAAATGCTTGAAAGCGCACAAAAAGGGCGCCGCCGTTCATGGCAGCGCCCTGAAAATGTGATTTTTTTACGAACGGACCCCGGTTTTCGGCGAAAAATTACGCCTCGTCGCCCTCGTCGCCCTCCTCTGAGAGCGCCTCGTCCGTCGCCGTCGTCTCCTCGGGTGCGGTGACTTCCTCCTCCTCGTCGCGCTCGGTGGTGGCGACGGTCGCCACAATGCCCTCCTTCAAGGTCATGAGCTTGACGCCGCGGGTATTTCTGCCGATGGTGAGGATGTCCTCGGCGTGCATGCGGATGACGATGCCCATCGAGGAGACAAGCAAAACGTCGTCGCTGTCCGAGACGAGCTTCATGCCCGCGAGGTGCCCCGTCTTTTCGTTGAACACGCCCGCCTTGATGCCCTTGCCGCCGCGCGTCTGGGTGCGGTAGTCCTCGGGAAGGGAGCGCTTTCCGTAGCCGTTCTCGGTGACGGTGAGGATCTCCCCGTCCTCGCGGAGCACGAGCATATCCACGGCCTCGTCGCCCTCCGAGAGGGTGATGGCGCGCACGCCCGTCGTGTCTCTGCCCATCGGGCGCACGTCCGTCTCCTTGAAGCGGATGCACTTGCCGAAGCGGCTGGCGACGAGAATGTCGTTCTCGCCCGTCGAGAACTGCACGGAGATGAGCTCGTCGTCCTCGTTGATGCGGATGGCGATCTTGCCGCTGCGCAAAATGTGGTCAAATTCGCTCGTCGCGGTCTTCTTGATGATGCCGCGCTTGGTCGCCATGACGAGGTACCCCGTGCCCTGCGCCTCGACGGGCAGCACGGCGGCGATCTTCTCGCCCGCGCTCAAGGGCAAAATGTTGACGATGGCGCGGCCGCGTGCCGTCTTGTTGGCCTCGGGGATCTCGTACCCCTTGATGGAGTACACCTTGCCGAAGTTGGAAAAGAAGAGGATGGGAATGTGCGTGGAACAGACGAACATCTTCTCGACGAAGTCGTCCTCCTTGGGCTTGTGGCCCGTGACGCCCACGCCGCCGCGGTTCTGTGCGCGGTACTCGGCGACGGGGAAGCGCTTGATGTAGCCGCCGCCCGTCATGGAGATGACGACGTCCTCCTCGTCGATGAGGTCCTCGTCCTCGATGGCGCCGTAGTCGACGGAGATCTCCGTGCGGCGGGGCGAGGGATACTTCTCGCGGATCTGCATGAGGTCGGTGCGGATGATGGCGAGCACGCGGGACTCGTTGGCGAGGATGTCGCGAAGGTCTGCGATGGTCGCGTGGAGCTGGGCGAGTTCCTCCTGAAGTTTCTCCACTTCGAGGGAGGTGAGGCGCTGGAGACGCATCTCGAGGATGGCGTTCGCCTGCTTTTCGGAGAGCTCGAAGGCCGCGAGCAGCTTTTCGACGGCGTCGTTCTTGTCGCGCGAGCTCTTGATGATGGCGATGACTTCGTCGATGTTGGCAAGCGCCAGGACGAGGCCCTCGATGATGTGCGCGCGCTCCTCCGCACGGGCGAGATCGAAGCGGGTGCGGCGGGTGATGACTTCCTTCTGGTGCTCGAGGTAGTAGACGAGGATCTCGCGAAGGTTGAGCACCTTGGGTTCGGTGCCGTTCTCGACGAGAGCCAAGAGGATGATGCCGTCCGAGACCTGCAAATTGGTGTGCTTGTAGAGAGAGTTCAAGACGACCTGCGCGTTGGCGTCGCGCTTGCAGTCGATGACGATGCGCATGCCGTCGCGGCCCGATTCATCGCGGATATCCGCAATGCCCTCGATGCGCTTGTCGCGCACCATGTCCGCGATCGTCTTGACGAGCTGCGCCTTGTTGACCTGATAGGGGATCTCGGTGACGACGATGCGCGAGCGCACGTTGGCGCCCGAACCCACTTCCTCGATCTCGCACTTGGAGCGGATGATGATGTTGCCCTGCCCCGTGCGGTAGGCCTTGCGGATGCCGCTCCTGCCCATGATGATGCCGCCCGTGGGAAAGTCGGGCGCGGGGATATACTGCATGAGCTCATCGACAGTGATGTCGGGGTTGTCGATGAGGGCGACGGTGCCGTCGATGGCCTCGGCGAGGTTGTGGGGCGGAATGTTGGTCGCCATGCCGACGGCGATACCGTCCGAGCCGTTGACGAGGAGGTTGGGGAAGCGGGCGGGCAAAACCGCGGGCTCCATCTCGTTGCCGTCGAAGTTGGGGAAGAAGTCGACGGTCTCCTTGTCGAGATCGCGGAGCATTTCGGCGGCGAGCTTGGAAAGGCGCGCCTCGGTGTAACGCATGGCGGCCGCGCCGTCGCCGTCCACAGAGCCGAAGTTGCCGTGGCCGTCCACGAGGGGGAAGTTGATGGAGAAGTCCTGCGCGAGACGCACGAGGGCGTCGTACACCGAGCTGTCGCCATGGGGGTGGAATTTACCGAGCACGTCGCCGACGACGCGGGCGCACTTACGGTAGTCCTTATCGTTGTAGAGACCCATCTCGTGCATCGCATAGAGGATGCGGCGGTGGACGGGTTTCAAGCCGTCGCGCACATCGGGAATGGCGCGGGACTTGTTGACGGCCATCGCGTAGGAGATGAAGGACCGCTTGAGCTCGTCGTCGATCTCGACGTCGAGCACCTTGGTCATCTCCAGCGTCTTTTTAAATTCTTCTGTGAGCTCCGGGCTCGTCTCTTTTTTAGCCATAATTTCCTCTCGGAATGATTTTCTGATTACTTATGCCTTCTCGGGCGCTTCTTGAAATAACTGCCGCAAGCAGGAGTTCCCCTCCCGCCCTTTCTTAAAATAATGCTTCGAGCAGGGTTCCCCTGCGCTGAAGGCCCCAATTTGCCTCATACCTGAGGCTTACGGGGGAAAGGGTGAATGCGGGCGCAGTAAATTCGGAAGCCCCGAGGGTGCGCCCGCAGAGGGAAAACGAGCCGTCAAGACGCGCAGCGGCAAGCGGCGGTGTTTTCCCTCAAAATCGCGGAAAGATTTTTGCCTTTGCAAAAAGATTTTCGCGAAGTCAAATGTCTAGGTCTTTTACAAGCGTCGCATTTTCCTCAATGAACTTGCGGCGAAGTGCCGGGCTCTCGCCCATTAAGATCGTGAACATCTTATCCGCCTCGACGGCGTCCTTCATGCTCACCTTGACGAGCGTGCGCGTCGCGGGGTTCATGGTCGTGTTCCACAGCTGCTCGGTGCTCATCTCGCCGAGGCCCTTGTAGCGCTGGTAGCTCACCTTGTTGCCGTTGGCGGCGTCGTAGGCGGTCTTCTCCTCCTCGGAATAGAGGTAGACGTCCTCTTTTCCCTTGACGCTCGCCTTGTAGAGGGGCGGCATCGCCGAATAGACGTGGCCGTGCTCGATGAGCGGGCGCATATAGCGGAAGAGGAAGGTGAGAAGCAAGATTCGGATGTGCGCGCCGTCGACATCGGCATCCGTCATGGAGATGATGCGGTCGTAGCGCAGCTTGCTCTCGTCGAAGTCGTCCAAAATGCCGCAGCCGAACGCCGTGATCATGGCTTTGATCTCCGCGTTTTCAAGCACGCGGTTGAGGCGCACCTTCTCGACGTTGAGAATTTTGCCGCGGAGGGGCAGGATGGCCTGGAACCTTCTGTCGCGGCCCGACTTTGCGGTGCCGCCTGCCGAGTCGCCCTCGACGATGTAAATTTCGCACAGTTCGGGACGGCGATCGGAGCAGTCGGCGAGCTTGCCGGGGAGCGCGCTCGTCTCTAAAATGCCCTTTCTTCTCGTGAGTTCGCGGGCGGAGCGGGCGGCGTCGCGCGCCTTCTGCGCCGTGATGCAGCGGAGGACCAGCTCCCTCGCCTCCTGCGGGTGCTCCTCGATGTAGGTGCCGAAGCGGTCGACGACGCACTTCGAGACAAACCCGCGGATAAAGCTGTTGTTGAGCTTATCCTTGGTCTGCGACTCGAACTGCGCGTTCTCGAGCTTGACGGAGACGACGGCCGTGATGCCCTCGCGGACGTCCTCGCCCGTGAGACGGTCGCTCTCCTTTAAGATGTTGAGCTTGTGGCCCGCGTCGTTGATGACCTTGGTGAGGGCGAGCTTCAAGCCCTCGACGTGCGTGCCGCCGTCGATGGTGTTGACGTTGTTGGCGTACGAGTAGATGACCTCGTTGTAGCTCTCGTTGTACTGAAGGGCGATCTCGCACACCGTGGTGCCGTCGCGCTCTTCAAAGTAGAGGGGCTCGGAAAAGAGCGTCTCGGAGCCGCTGTTGAGCTCCTCGACGAGCTCGCGGATGCCGCCCTCGTAGCAGAATTTGTCGCTTCTCGGCTTTTCGCCGCGAAGGTCGGTCAAAGTGATGGTGAGTCCGCGGTTGAGGAAGGCGAGCTCCTTGAGGCGGACGCGCAGATGATCGTACTTGAAGACGGTCGTCTCGAAAATTTCGCTGTCGGGCAAAAACGTGACTTTGGTGCCCGTCTTATCCGTCTTGCCGACGATGGCGAGCGGGCGCTGGGGCACGCCGCGATTGTAAATTTGGCGGTAGACGTTGCCGTGCTGATAGACCTCGGCCTCCAGCCATTCGGAGAGCGCGTTGACCGCCTTGACGCCCACGCCGTGGAGGCCGCTCGAGACCTTGTAGCCCGAGTCGCCGCCGAACTTGCCGCCCGCGTTGACCTTGGTAAAGACGACTTCGACGGTGGAGACGCCCTCTTTCGGGTGAATTTCCGTGGGAATGCCGCGGCCGTTGTCCTCGACGGTGCAGGAGCCGTCGGGGTTGATGGTGACTTCGATGTGCGTGCAGTAGCCCGCGAGCGCCTCGTCGATGGAGTTATCGACGACCTCGCTCACGAGGTGGTGCAAGCCCCGCTCGTCGGTGGAGCTGATATACATACCGGGGCGCTTGCGGATGTGCTCGAGGCCGTCGAGCACCTGAATTTGTTCCGCGCCGTACGCGCCCTCTACCTTATCGGGCATAAATACCTCCGTTCGGGCAGCCGCTGCCGCCCGTCTTTACGCGCGCGTGCGTACGCGCGTACAAATATATTTCCACTTTGATTATACCATACCTTCTCTCAAAAGTACAGCGAATGTGCCGGCTTTCAGGGAAATTTTTTCTTGAGACGCGAAAAAAGGCGCGTGAGACGGCTCACACGCCCTTTTATATGGTTTATGAGGTGGGATACGCCCGCCGCGCTTTGCCCGCACAGGCCGCCCTTACGCGAACGCTTCCCCAGCGATCGTGCGGAGCTCTTCGAGGATCTCGGCAGCGAACAGCCGCCGCTTGTACTCCGCCGCCCCGCGCACACCCTTGATCCACAGCGCCGCCATCTTGCGCATGAAGACGAGCGCGAACTTTTCGCCGTTGAGAGTTATCTCCTCGTCGAGGAGCGGGAAGAAGAGTTCCCCCATCGAGGGGGCGGGGGTGCCCAAAATGTCGCAGAAGGTCTGCGGGCGGGAGAGCGCCGCGCGCGCGAGCATGATGCCGTCCGCACCCGTCCGCTCGAACATCTTCTCCGCGTCCCTCTTGTTCCAGATGCCGCCGTTCGCGATGACAGGGATAGAGACGGCCCTCTTCGCCTCGGCGATGGCGTTGTAGTCTGGCTCGCCCGCGTAGATGCGCTCGCGCACCCTGCCGTGCACCGTAATGAGGCACGCGCCCGCGCCCTCGCACAGCTTTGCAAACTCGGCGGCGAGGTTGTCCCCTTCCTTCACGCCGATGCGGAACTTGACGGAGATGCGCTTGCCGCTTCTGACGCACGCCGCAATCACCTTTTCGGCGAGGGGGAAGTTTTCGAGGAGCGCGCTGCCGTCGCCGTTCTTGACGACCTTCGGCATGGGGCAGCCCATGTTGAGGTCGATGATATCGAAGGGCGCCAAGAGCTCGCTCTCGCAGGCCTCGCGCAGGATGTCGGGGTCGGAGCCGAACAGCTGCGCCGCCTTGGGAAATTCCTCTCCGCAGCGCAGGAGTTTGGCCGTCTCGGCGTTTCCGTAGTGGAGGCCCTTGGCGCTCACCATCTCGGTGAAGGTGAGCCCCGCGCCGAGGGAGATGCACATTCTGCGGTAGGCAAGGTCGGTATAGCCCGCCATGGGGGCGAGCCACACGTTGTTGGGGAAGTTAAGCCCCGCGCACTCAAACATTCTTCGCCCTCTTGCGGTATTCCTCGCGCTCCTCGTCCGAAAGAGCACCCACGTCCTTGCCGTCCGCAAGGACGAGCGATTCGAACGCGGTGTACTCTCTCTGCACGTCCTTGACCTTATCGAGAAGGGCCTGCTCACACTCGACGCCCTTCTTTCTTCCCAGCCGCACGGCGGCAAGGAGCACGTCCGCAAGCGCGCCGTCGGCGGCCTTGCCCTCGGCCTTTTTCAGCGCTTCAAGCGAGGCGAGAAGGTCGCGCTCGGCCAATTCATAAGTATCCTTGAAGCCGCCCTTTTCGGTGCGCTTGGCGATCTTCTGGGCGCGAAGGAGCGCGGGGAACACTTCGGGCACGTCGTTGACGGCGTCCGAGAAGGTCTCCTGATGCTTCTCGGTCATCTTGTTCTTCTCCCAGACGGAGAGCGCGCCCTCGGCCCCTGCCGCCTTGTCCTGCCCGAACACGTGCGTGTGGCGGGTGATGAGCTTCTCGGTGACTTCACTGAGGACGTCCGTCATGTTGAAGTTGCCCTGCTCCTCCTCCATGAGCGTGTGAAAGACCGCCTGCATGAGGACGTCGCCCGCCTCCTCCTGCATGCGCGCGCTGTCCTTGCGGTCGATGGCGTCGACGAGCTCGTACGCCTCCTCGATGAGGTTGATGCGGATAGACTCGTGCGTCTGAACTCTATCCCACGGGCAGCCGTCGGGCGCGCGCAGGCGGCGCATGACGGCGATGAAGTCGTCTAAATCGAACCGCTTCTTTTCAAGGAGCGGAATGTCGAAGACGACGAGCGCCGTCTCGGGGGTGTACTTCTCCGCACGGTCGGCCTCATAGAGCGCGATCTCCCGTGCGCTCTCCTCGTTCAGAAGAAGCGCCTTCGCTTCGTCGCCGAATTTATCGGCAAGGATGAGCTTGACATCGCCCGCGAGGAGTTTGTCGTCGAGGTCATACACGACGAGCGGCAGGGCGAGCTTCCTGTCCTTCACTTCATATGCGGAGACGGCGGTATACCCCCCGAAGAGGTGCGCCCGCGCCGCCGCGGCCGCCGCCTTGGAGACGCCTTCCAAGACTTCCGCGCCGTTCTTGATGAGAATCTGCGCCGCGCGGTCCTCGGTGACGCCCCCGTCCACACAGTAGACGACGTCCCCCTCCGCGGCACGGCGTTTCACTTCCGCGGCGAGGTTCTTTGCGAGCGTATCGAAGTTGCGGCTCTTCTCGTAGACGTATTCAAGGCTCTCGAAGGGGATATTAAGCTCCGTCAGCACCCCCGCCGAGGGGAGCGATGCGGCGCGCACGAGCACGCAGTGCGCCTCCCGCAAGCGCTTTGCGGCGAGAAGGCTCAGTTCCCCCGCGCGCGTTCCCAGACCGATGATCGTTACCATATGTTCTCTTCCCTCTCTGCTGTTTTCTGACAGTATAAAGCAAATCGAACAAAAAGGCAATCAAAAAGCAGGCGTTTGCGGCGATCGCCCCGCCCGTGACGCCCATCCGCGGCACCAAGATGACTTGCAGCGCCGCCTTGACAACGACCGCCGCCAGCATGGCAAGCGCCGCATTGCTTGCCCTTCCGAGGCCCGCGAGCGAGGCTGCGAGCGTGTCCGTTCCCGCGATGGTGAGCGTGGAGAATGCCGTAAGGCGCGTGAGCGAGACGAGCGTCTCCCGTTCCCCCGATGAGAGGGCGGGATAGAGGAGAGAGACGATCTTCCCCGCAAAGAAGAAGAGAATGAGCGCGCAGGGGAGCGCTAAAAGGAGCGTCGCCGCGAGGGCAAACAGGGCGCGCTTTTTGGCACGCTCCCCCTCTCCCCTTGCCGAGAGCGCCGCGACCGACGGCACGGCCGCCGACGCAAGTCCGCGGGCCGCCGACGCGGGAAGGGACGCGAGCGAGAGCGCTCCCCCGGAGAGAAGCCCGAAGGATGCGACCGCGCCCGCTCCCCCGCCCAAGAGACGGGGCAAAAGCACGCTGTCCGCCGCCTGCGAGAGGGGCAAAATGCACGCCGCCGCCATCACGGGCAGCACGAAGGGCAGAATTTCCCCGCTCCTTCGCGGCTTTAAGTCGGGCGTTTTTCGCTCCCCCTTCAAAGAGAGGGCGAGAAAGGCGAGCGCGGCCCCTTCACTGAAACACACGGCGGAGAGTGCAAGGATGGCGGCGCGGGGCGAGTCAGAGCGAAATAAGAGCGCGAAAAAGACGCCGAGGCCCACCTTGATGAGCGTTTCGAGGACTTCCGAGAGCGCGGCGGGGGCCATGCGCCGAACGCCCAGAAAATACCCGCGGAAGGCCGAAAGCACGCCCCCTAAGAGCACGGCGGGCGCGAGAAGGAGGTACCCGCCCGCAAGGTCCGCGCCCTGCAATCGGGCGATGCTGCGCGAAAAGAGCGCGAGAAGGACGGCCCCCGCTCCCCCCAAGAGCGCAAAGAGGCGCACGCCCGCGAGAAAGACATTGTTGCCGCTTCCCCCGAGGGCGCGCTCCCGCGCGACGAGCCGAGAGACGGAAGAGCTCGCCCCCGCCGAGGTGAGCGTCAAAAACAGGGCGAAGAAGGGCCACGCCATCTGGTACAGCCCCATGCCCGCCGCGCCGAGAAGGGAGGTGAGCGCGATGCGGTAGACGGCCCCTAAGACCTTGGAGGCGACCGCAGCCATCGACAGCGCCGCCGCCCCGCGCAAAAAAGCAAGGTGTTTCATTATGTACGCCGCTCCGCTCCCCTGCGCGCTCCTTGCCGCAAAACCGCTTTTTTACGCCATTTTTTCAGAAATTTTGCCCGAAAGCACGTCAAGGAAGTTGACAACCACCCTCGCGCGTGCTATCATGCTCAGCCGAGAAACCGTTTAAGGAACAATTATGGTAGACATCATCGTAAAAGTGCTGCTCATCATGGCGGTGCTGTTCGTCTTTGCGGTGCCGGGATTCGTCCTGCGCAAGACAAAGCTCGTCAGCTCCGAGAGCCTCTCCTCCATCTCCAACATTCTTCTGTGCTTCGCGCAGCCCATGCTCATCATCAAGGCGTTCGCCGTCGATCCCGTCGCGCCCACGGGCGAGACGCTCTTAAACTTCTTGTGGGTGCTCCTCTTCTCGTTCGCGGCGCTCTTTTTGACGTTCTTTGCAAGTAAGCTCGTCTTTCTCTACAAGAAGGGCGAAGAGGAGCGCAGGAAGCGCGACGTCTTGGTATTCGTCGGCACCTTCTCCAACTGCGCGTTCGTGGGCATTCCCTTCGTGGATATGTTCACGGGCGGCGACTCCGAGGCGATGATGTACCTCACCGTGTTCAACGTCGCCTTTAATATCCTCATCTGGACGCTCGGCGCGTACCTCATCACGCAGGACAAGAAGCAGATCTCCCTCAAAAAGGCGCTCTTGAACCCCTGCACGGTGGGCGCGGTCGTGGGCTTTGTCCTCTTTTTGGTGCCCGAGATCAACATCTTCAACATGGACGCGGTCGCAGAATTGCAGCAGATCGTCACCTATGCGGGCAACATGACGGCGCCCCTTTCGATGCTCGTCGTGGGCGTGCGCATGGCGGAGCTCACCCCCAAGCAGCTCTTCGGCGACAAGGACATCTACATTGCCGCGCTCGTCCGCCTCGTGCTCTCCGCGGCGCTCACCTATCTCCTCATTCTCCCCTTCAAGCTGACGGGGGTGTTCGCGGACGATCCGTACGTGCTGCTTGCGCCCGTCATTGCGATGGCGATGCCGCCCGCTGCGACCGTCGTCGCGTTTGCCGAGAAGCACGACGGCGAAAAGACGCTTGCCGCCGCGGCCTATGCGACGGGCACCATTTTAGCCGTCATAACGCTGCCCGTCGCGATGCTGCTCATCTCGCTGTAACGCTCACTCGAACTGCCCCGCGATGATGTCGGACGTCAGCCGCGCCATCTTGACGGCGGCGGGCTCCATCACCGCCCCCTCGTCCGTCGCGAGAAGCACGACCGCGCCCAAGCAGTCTCCCCCCGCGACGACGGGCACGATGACCTGCGCCGTGATGAGAAGGTCGCTCTCCTTGGCGATGGGCAAGATGTCGCCGCCCTCCGCCTTGCTCGCAAGATAGCTGCGCCGCTCCTGCATGACCTCGGTGAGGCGGTCGGAGACGGGCTTTCCGAAGAGCGCCTTCTTCCCCTGCCCGCTCGCCTGCAGCACGCCGTCCGTATCGCAGATGACGGCGAGATAGCCGCTCTGCTCATTCAAGGACTTCGCCGTTCCCCGCGCGAACTGCTCGATGGACGCGATGGGCGAGTATTTTTTCAACATGAGCTCGTCGCGCTCGGTAAACAGTTCGAGGGGGTCGCCCTCGCGGATGCGCAGCGTGCGGCGGATCTCCTTCGGAATGACCACCCGCCCCAATTCATCGATCCTGCGTACAATTCCCGTTGCCTTCATAAAGTTCCTCCGTATAATGTCATTATGCGGAAGATAGGCTATAATTATGCAGAAGGCGCGCCGCCCCTCGCTTTAAGGGGCGGCGCGCCTTATTTTTCGGGGCGGCGGCGCAAAAGCGCCGCCGCCCCTTCCATATCACTTCTTATGCTTTAAAATTTCCACGATGGCCTTCTCGGAGAGGAAGGGATAGAACCCCTTGGGAACTTTTTCGCCCCTGTCGAGCAGCTTCAAAACGAGCGTCTCGAGCGTCTCCTCGGAGAGGAAGGGCGCAAGCGCGATGAGCGCGGAAGAGGAAATGTCCGTGCGCAGGGCGATTTCGGAGAGGGCCTTGTCGGAGAGGAAGGGCGCGAGCGCAACAAGTTCCTCCCCGCCGTTTGCCTCGGCGATCGCCGCAAGGCTGTTGAGCGTCTCCTCCGAGAGAAAGGGGGCGAGCGGAATGAGCTCGCCGACGGTGAAGCCGTCCTTTTGCAGGTCCTTGACGAGCTCTTCGAGCCGCTCCTCCGAGAGGAAGGGCGCGAGGCCGACGAGCTCCTTGATGCGCTTGCTGCGGCGTTTATCTTCCTTCTTGTCGCCCGTCTTGCCCGCCTTGAAGATAAAGAAACGGGGCTTCTTGCCGCCGCGGGCAATGCTGGCGTCCTCGTCCTCATCATCCTCTTCGTCGGGTTCGTCCTCTTCGGGCTCGTCGTCGCCCTCGTCCTCGTCGTCCTTGTCCTCCGAGAGGGCATTCTCCACCGCTTTGTCGACGACATCGGGCGGGAGGACGGGCGCGATGTCCGCAAGTTCGCCCAAGGAGAGGTCCTCGCCCCTCGTCATCTTCTCCACATTCCCCGCCGACTTGCCGCCGCCGAGGAGCTCCTCGATGGAGCAGCCGAAGAGTTCGGAAAGTTCGGGGAGCTTGGAGATATCGGGCATGGAGTTGCCGCGCTCCCAGTTGCTGACCGCCTGAAAGGTGACCCCGAGCGCATCCGCGAGCTGCATCTGCGTCATGTTGTGTTCCTTGCGCTTTTGGGAAATGATCTTCCCCACTTTGATCGTATCAAACATTGTGCTTTTCCTCCTTGCCGCCGAGCAGCATCTGCCAGACGTTGCCGCCCTCTTCGAGCGCCGTAAGCTCGTCCTTTGCGTTCTTTAATTCCTGTTCCATGTTTGCCCTGCGCGCTGCGGGCTTGCCTTCGCCTAAAACGTACATTGTTTTCTCCTTGGCGGAGAGCGCTTCCCGCCCCGTCCGCAACTTGATGATACCACCGCGGAGGGCAAAATACAATCGAGCGGTACTTGAAAAAGGGGCACTCAAGCGCAAGTTGAGTCCCCTTTTCAGGCAAATTCGGGCAATTTTTAAGCGAAATACTCCTTCGCGAGCTTCTCGAACGCGGGAAGGCTGTGTTCAATGGTGCTGCGGGCGACGCAGTACGAGACGCGGACGTACCCCTCGACGCCGAAGCTGTCGGAAGGAACAAGCAAAAGCTCGTACTTCTTGGCGCGCTCGGCAAAGGCCTTCGCGTCGGGCTCGGGGGACTTTACGAAGAGGTAGAACGCGCCGTCGGGCTCGATGCAGGTGAAGCCGTCTTTTACAAGGGCGTCGTGCAGAAGGTCGCGGTTCTTGCGGTACTCCTCGATGTCGCTGCTCTTGCCCAGGCACTTCGCGCACACGCGCTGGAAGAGAGCGGGCGCGCAGACGTAGCCGAGGCTCCTGCCCGCCCCCGCGACGGCGGAGAAGACGTCGTTTGCCGCGACGCACGAGGGGCTCACGGCGATGTAGCCGATGCGCTCGCCCGCCAGCGAAAGCGACTTCGAAAACGAATAGCAGAGAATGGTGTTCTCGTAATAGTTCATGGGATAGGGCACGGGCTTGCCGTAGGTGAGTTCGCGGTAGGGCTCGTCGGCAATGAGGAAGATGGGGCGCGTTTTGCCCTTCTCCTTTAAGAGCTTGCCGAGGGCGACGAACTCCTCTTCGTCGTACACGACGCCCGTGGGGTTGTTGGGCGAATTGACCAAAATGCCCTTGGTGTGCTCGTTGATGGCCGCCTCGATGGCCGCGATGTCGATGTGGAAGCGCGCGTCGGTGGGAACTTCGCGGCACACGGCGCCCGCGCGCTCGATGAACACGCGGTACTCGGGGAAGTAGGGCGTGAGCACGATGAACTCGTCCCCTTTTTCCGCAAGCGCGTTGAGCGTAATGGTGAGCGATGCCGCCGCCCCGCACGTCATGTAGATGAGATTCGCCGTCATGGGCACGCCGAAGCTCTCGTGAATGTAAGAAGCGACGGCCTCACGGACGTCGGGCGCGCCCGCCGCCGAGGTGTAGCCGTGCAGCACTTCGGGGGGCATGGTGTTTAAGAGGCGGTCGATCTCCTCGCGCACGCAGGAAGGAGAGGGCACGCTGGGGTTGCCGAGGGAGAAGTCATAGACGTTTTCCCGTCCGATCTCGGCGGCGCGGCGGTTGCCGTACTCGAAGATCTCGCGGATGACGGAGCGCTCCTCGCCCAGTTTTTGCATGGTCTTGTTCAGCATAAGTTTTCCTCCGATATTTCAAAGCGGAATTTTCCGCATCATTTTACAAAAGTTTCTTCAAGAACTGCCCCGTGTAGCTATTTTCGCACGCGGCGACTTCCTCGGGCGAACCCGTCGCAATGATGGTGCCGCCGCCGTCGCCCCCCTCGGGCCCGAGGTCGAGGATATAGTCGGCGACCTTGATGACGTCGAGGTTGTGCTCGATGACGAGAATGGTGTTCCCGCCGTCGCGGAGCTTCAAGAGGATGCGCACGAGCTTCTCGACATCATAGCTGTGGAGGCCCGTCGTCGGCTCGTCGAGGATATACATCGTCTTGCCCGTGGAGCGTTTGGAAAGCTCCGTCGCGAGCTTGACGCGCTGCGCCTCGCCGCCCGAGAGCGTCGTGGAGCTCTGCCCGAGCTTGATGTAGCCGAGGCCCACCTCGCTGAGCGTGGAAATTTTATTGTAGATGGACGGCACGGGGCGGAAGAACTCGCAGGCCTCCTCCACCGTCATGTCGAGGACGTCGGCGATCGTCTTGCCCTTGTAGCGCACCTCGAGCGTCTCGCGGTTGTAGCGTTTGCCGCCGCACACCTCGCAGGGGACGTAGACGTCGGGCAGGAAGTGCATCTCGATCTTCATGATGCCGTCGCCCTGACAGTTCTCGCACCGCCCGCCCGCGACGTTGAAGGAGAACCGCCCCGCCTTGAAGCCCATGGCCTTGGCGTCGGGGGTGGCCGCGAACAGCTCGCGGATGGGCGTAAACACGCCCGTGTAGGTCGCGGGGTTGGAGCGCGGCGTCCTGCCGATGGGCGACTGGTCGATGGCGATGACCTTGTCGAAGTACTCGAGGCCCGTGTAGTCGCCCGATTTGCCGTAGGCAAGGCGCGCGCCGCCCAAGCGGTTGGAGAGAATGGGCAATATAATTTCGTTGACGAGGGAGGACTTGCCCGAGCCGCTCACGCCCGTCACGGCCGTCATGAGCCCCACGGGGATACGCGCCTCGATGCCCTTCAGGTTGTTTTGGCGGCAGTCCTTGACGCAGAACCACCTGCCGTCGGGCTGCTTGCGGACAGCGGGCACTTCGATCTTCCGCCGCCCCGCGAGGAAGTCGCCCGTGAGTGACCGCGGCTCGTTCATGATATCTTGCTGCGTTCCGCACGCGACGATCTCGCCCCCGTGCACGCCCGCCCCGGGGCCGACGTCCACGATGTAGTCCGCCGCACGAATGGTGTCCTCGTCGTGCTCGACGACGATGAGCGTATTGCCGAGGTCGCGAAGGCCCTTCAGGGAGTTCAAGAGCTTCTCGTTGTCGCGCTGGTGAAGGCCGATACTCGGCTCGTCGAGGATATACAAGACGCCCGAGAGCGCGGAGCCTATTTGCGTGGCGAGGCGGATGCGCTGGCTCTCCCCGCCCGAGAGCGTCGCCGCGCTCCGCGAAAGCGTGAGATACTCGAGCCCCACGCCGAGCAGGAAGTTGACGCGGTTCTTGATCTCCTTCAAGACGACGTCGGCGATCTGATGCTGCGTCGGGGTGAGCTGTAAACTGTCGCAGAAGGAGATGAGCTCGCGCACGGGCATATCGCACACTTCTGCGATGTTCTTCCCGCCCACGGTGACGGCGAGGGCCTCCTTCTTCAGGCGTTTGCCCTTGCAGTCGGGGCAGTCGGAGGTGCGCATATAGCGTTCGATGTCCCACTTGACGCCCTCCGAGCTCGTCTGGTTATACCGCCGCTGCAAATTGTTGACAAAGCCCTCCCACACGCTCTTGTAGGTGTTGTGGAAGGTCTTGGTGTGGTATTCAAGTTCGATGGCCTCCCCCTTGCTGCCGTACATGAGAAGGTCGTAGACGTCCTTCGGGAGGTCCTTGACGGGCACGTCCATGGAAAAGCCGTAGCGGCGGGAGAGGGCGTTTAAGTACATCTGCGTGACGGAAGAGGAGTCGAGGTTCCACCCGCTGATGCGGATGGCGCCCTCGCGCAGCCTCTTGGTCTTATCGGGGCAGATGAGGTCGGGGTCGACGAGCTGGCGGAAGCCGAGGCCCGTGCACGTCGGGCAGGCGCCCCACGGGGTGTTGAAGGAGAAGAGGCGGGGCTCGATCTCCTCGATGGAGATGTTGCAGTCGGGGCAGGAGTAGCGCGAGGAATAGAGCGTCTCCGTGCCGTCTCTGTCGATGATGACGAGGCCGTCCGCGAGCTTCAAGGCGGTCTCCAAACTCTCAGTGAGGCGCTTTAAGATGCCCTCTTTGACGACGAGGCGGTCGACGACCACCGAGATGTTGTGCTTGATGTTCTTCTCGAGCTTGATCTCCTCTTGGAGGTCATACACGATGCCGTCGATCTTGACGCGCGCATAGCCGCTCTTGCGGAAATCGGCAAGTTCCTTGACGTACTCGCCCTTCCTGCCGCGGACGACGGGCGCTTCGAGCAAAATCTTGCTCCCCGCGGGAAGTTCCATGACTCTATCGGCGATCTCGTCCACCGTCTGACGGCGGATCTCCCGCCCGCACTTGGGGCAGTGCGGCACGCCCACGCGCGCGAAGAGAAGGCGGAGATAGTCGTAGATCTCCGTCACCGTGCCCACGGTGGAGCGCGGATTGTGCGAGGTCGTCTTTTGGTCGATGGAGATGGCGGGCGAAAGGCCGTCGATACTCTCCACGTCCGGCTTTTCCATCATGCCGAGGAACTGGCGGGCGTAGGAGGAGAGGCTCTCCATGTAGCGGCGCTGGCCCTCGGCGAAGATGGTGTCGAAGGCGAGCGTCGACTTGCCGCTCCCCGAGACGCCCGTGAACACGGTGAGCGTGCCGCGCGGAATGTGGACGTCGACGTTCTTTAAGTTGTTCTCTTTGGCGCCCTTGACGTAAATTTCTTCTTTCATATCATTGCCTTACGAGCGGGTCGGTGCCGCTCTCGTCGTATTCTGCAAACAGTTCTTGGCTCTCCCCCGAAAAGCAGGAGAGGTATTCGTCCATCGCGGGAGATTTCCCCTCCGCGTTGATAAATTCCTGAAGGGGCATCCAGAAGTTGCGGCCCTCGGGGCTTTCCGGGAGCAGTTCCCCCTCGCCCTCGGCGGTAAAGAGGACGGCAAAGTAGCGCTCCTTCCCATTGCGGTGCGCCCAGTGGACGATGCCGCGGAAGGTGACGTTGGAAATCGTGAGCCCCGTCTCCTCTTCGGCCTCGCGCTTGGCGGCTTCAAAGAAGCTCTCGCCGCGCTCGACGTGCCCGCCCGGGAAGATGAGCCCGTCCCAATTCCCCTTCTTGCGCTCCTCGACGGCGACGAGGTCGCTGCCCTTCTTTCTCACCATCACCATGACGGTGAGCTCACATTCTTCCGTGCGCTTCATGCCTTCTTCTTCTGTTGGGCGATGAGGTCCACCGCCCGTTCGATCTCTTCCCACGTCTCCCCGCGGAAGGGAAATTCCTCTTTGGCGCCCTCGGTGGCGGCGCGGACGGCGAGGACGGGCACAATTCCGTTCTCCCTCGCCGAGCGAAGTTGGGTGAGGTTGTCGTCGATGAGCACGTCGACCCCATGTTCGCGGCAGTACTTGCCCTTCTCCTCCACGTCGGCGACGAGCTCCGAAAAGGGAAAGCCGTACTTTGTGAGCCAATCATGGGAAAGCGCGAAGGGGTCTTGGAACCAGCTCTTGAGCCGCGCCGTCAGGATGAGCACGGTGTGGCCCTCTTGCTTCCAACGCGCAAGCACTTCCCTTGCGCCCTCGCGGGGGAGGGCGTCGCGGAAGGCCTGATACCCGCCCGCGTGAATGAATTTGATGACGTCGTCCTCGCTCCAATTCGCGACGCGCACGAAGGCGTTGGCGTCGGGGTCTTTGATCGTAAAGGGAAGACCGTTCTTCCCGATGTAGTCGCCCGCATATTTTGCGCGCTCGATGGTGTTTAAGGTATCGTCGATGTCGACTGCGATCTTCATAAGTTACTTTCTGAGTTTTTTCCTGAGTTCTGCGATGCGCTCCCTCAGCTCGATGGCGCGCTCGAAGTCGAGCTGCGAAGAGGCCACCTTCATGAGCGCCTTGAGTTTTTCGATCTCCTCGGGGATGTCCTTCATCGCAATGTCCTTGCCCGCCTTGGCCTTGCCCGTGATGTTCAAAGAGGACTTGACTTCCTTGACGATGGTCTTGGGGGTGATGTGGTGCTCCTCGTTGTACTTCTGCTGAATGGCGCGGCGGCGGTTGGTCTCGTCGATGGCGCGCTGCATGCTGCCCGTCATTTCGTCGGCATACATGATGACCCGCCCCTCGGCGTTTCTCGCGGCGCGGCCGATGGTCTGCACGAGGGAAGTTTCGCTCCGAAGGAAGCCCTCCTTGTCCGCGTCGAGAATGGCGACGAGGCGCACTTCAGGCAAATCGAGGCCCTCTCTTAAAAGGTTGATGCCGCACAAAACGTCGAACTCGCCCGAGCGCAGGCCGTTGATGATGTCGATGCGCTCGAGGGTGTCGATGTCCGAGTGCATATAGCGCACCTTGACGTTGTTTTCCTTCAGGTAGTCGGTGAGGCTCTCCGCCATGCGCTTGGTGAGCGTCGTCACAAGCACCCTGCCCCCCTCCTTGACGACGGTGTGGATCTCGGAGAGAAGATCGTCGATCTGCCCCTTGGTGGGGCGCACCGAGACGGGGGGATCGAGAAGGCCCGTGGGGCGGATGAGCTGTTCGACGACTTGGCCCGCCTGCTCCAATTCATAGGGCGCGGGCGTCGCCGAGACGCAGATGAGCTGGGGCACGCGCTCGTCAAATTCCTCGAAGGTGAGCGGGCGGTTGTCGTAGGCAGAGCGCATGCGGAAGCCATACTCGACGAGGTTGGTCTTGCGCGCCAGATCGCCGTGATACATGGCGCGGATCTGCGGAATGGTCATGTGGCTCTCGTCGATAAAGACGAGGAAGTTCTTGGGGAAGTAGTCCAAGAGGGTAAAGGACGGCTGACCGGGGCTTCTGCCGTCGAAGTAGCGGGAGTAGTTCTCCACGCCCGAGCAGTAGCCGATCTCGCGCAGCATCTCGAGGTCATGCTCGGTGCGCTGGGAGAGGCGCTGCGCCTCGAGGAGCTTGCCCGCGTCCTCGAACGCCTTGACTTCCCCCTTCAAGTCCTCCTCGATCATACTGAGGGCGGTCGCAAGCCGTTCGGTGCCCACGGCGTAGTGGCTCGCGGGGAAGATGACGGCGTGTTTCAGGGAAGAGATGACCTTGCCCGTGACGACGTCCTCTTCGCCGAGGGAGTCTATTTCATCGCCGAAAAATTCGACGCGGACGGCGACTTCGGAGTTGGACGCGGGGAAGATCTCCACGACGTCGCCCCGCACGCGGAAGGTGGAACGCTTGAAATCCACGTCGTTGCGGGTGTAGTGAATTTCCACGAGGCGGCGCAGAAGCTCGTCGCGCGCCATCTCCTGCCCGGGACGGAGGGAGATGCCGAGGCGGAAAAATTCCTCGGGCGCGCCGAGGCCGTAGATGCAGGAGACGGACGAGACGACGATGACGTCGTCGCGCTCGCCCAAAGCGCACGTCGCCGCATTGCGGAGCTTGTCGATCTCATCGTTCATCGAGAGGTCCTTCTCGATGTAGGTATCGGTGGAGGGAATGTAGCTCTCGGGCTGGTAGTAGTCGTAGTAGGAGACGAAGTATTCGACGGCGTTGTCGGGGAAAAATTCGCGGAACTCGTTGCAAAGCTGCGCCGCAAGCGTCTTGTTGTGCGCGATGACGAGGGTGGGCCGCCCGACGTTCTTGATGACGTTTGCCATCGTGAACGTCTTGCCGCTGCCCGTCACGCCGACGAGGACCTGCGTGCGGATGCCGTCGAGGACGCCCTCGGTGAGCTTTTGAATGGCTTCGGGCTGGTCGCCCGTCGGCTCAAAGGGCGCGTGCAGTTTGAATTCGCGGTGTTCCATACCTCTCCTTTTGAAAAAAAGATACAAACGAACGTTTGTATCTACTATAGCATATTGCGGGAAAGATGTCAAGGATATTCAGCCGCCGAACACGAGGCGCAGGAGAATGCCGACGAGAAAGGTGATGACGGCGCCCGCGGCGGCAAGCCCCAAGCGGAAGACGATGCTGCGCTTGCGGCGGTGGTCGTCTCGGCGGAAACTCAGCCCCGCGCCCCGCATATGGACGACGAAGACGCGCTCTCCCTTGCGGGAGGAGGGCAGCAGGTCGAAATAGCCGTCGAGCTCCAGCGTGCGCAAGATGCGCTCGAGCGCCTCCCCTTCGCAGCGGGCATGGGTGAGGGCGGAGATCTCCTGCGGGGTGCATAAAAACCGCTCCTTACCGCCCGAGAGGGTAAACACGGCGCTCATCACGTCGCACTCCCGACGGGAAAGCGTCTCGGTGATCATGCCCCGCCCCCGAAGGCGATTGCTGCCGCCGCCCCCGCAAAGCCGCCCAAGAACGCCGCGAGGGCGAGAAGGGCCGCCCGCGCAAAGCCCCTTCGTTTGGGAAGTTCGGGCGCGGGACATTCGAGGGCTTCCCTCCCCTTCTCGGTGAGAGCGAGGCAAAAGACGCCGTCCTCCGCATAGGAGAGGGAAATGAGGTCCTCCGCGGCGAGGGATATAAGCTGCTCTTTGAGGGCGCCGCAGGGGAGTTCGGGCGAGAGCTCCGCCGCCTCGACGACGGTGAATCCCCCGCCGCACAGCGCCCCGATGCGGCTCAAAAGTTCGGCTTGCTTCATCTTCCCCTTAGTTTGCGCGGGGAAGGCGGCTGTCATTCAAAGGCGCGAAAAAGACGCCTTTACTTGTTGAAGTTATCTTTTAAGGAAACGACCTCAGACAAACACAGCTTGTCGCCGTCCCTGCACGTCTTATAGTAGCCGACGCGCAGCAGCTGGAAGTCGCTGCCCTCGGGCACTTCCGCAAGGTAAGGCTCGGCCTTGGCGGAGAAGAGGTGCTCGCTGTCGCGGTTGAGGCGCTCATTGAAGTCCTGCCCCGCGTAGTCCGCGTCGTTCAAAAGGTGGTCGTACTGCTTGACGACGGCGTCGACGGCCGTGCTTGCGTCCACCCAGTGGATGACGCCCTTCGCCTTGATGCCGCTCGTGTCGCTCCCGCTGCGGCTCTCGGGGAAGTAGGTGCAGCGCACTTCGACGACGTTGCCATTCTCGTCCTTGACGGCTTCATCGGCGCGAATGATGTAGGCGCTCTTGAGCCGCACGTTGCCGCCCAGCTTCAGACGGTGGTACTTGGGGGGAGGGTCGAGGGAGAAGTCGCTCCTGTCGATATAGAGCTCGCCCGAGAAATGCACCTTGCGCGTGCCCGTCTCGGGTTCGAGGGGGTTGACGTCGAAGTCCACGTCCTCGCCGCCCTCGTAGTTGGTGATGACGAGTTTCAGGGGATCGAGCACGGCCATGGCGCGGGGCGCGCGGGCGTTGAGGTAGTCGCGGATGACCGCCTCGAAGTAGCCGATCTCGCACTCGGAGTTGGCCTTGGTGACACCGGCGCGTTCACAGAAGTCACGGATGGCCGCCGCGGGAACGCCGCGGTTGCGGAGGCCTGCGAGCGTGGGCATGCGGGGGTCGTCCCATCCGTGCACGCTGCCCTCCTCGACGAGCTTCTTCAAGTACCGCTTGCTCATGACGAGGTTGGTGATGTTGAGGCGGGCGAACTCGATCTGCCGAGGCTTGGGGTCAAAGCCCAAATTGATGCCCACCCAGTCGTAGAGCGGGCGGTGGTCCTCAAATTCGAGGGTGCAGAGGGAGTGCGTCACGCCCTGAAGATAGTCGCAGATGGGGTGCGCGTAGTCGTACATCGGGTAGATGCACCACTTGTCGCCCGTGCGGTGGTGGCTCATGTGGAGAATGCGGTAGATGACGGGGTCGCGCATGTTGACGTTGGGCGACGCCATGTCGATCTTGGCGCGGAGGCACTTCTCGCCGTCCGCATATTTTCCCGCCTTCATCTCGCGAAAGAGGCGCAAATTCTCCTCCACGCTGCGGTTGCGATAGGGGCTCTCCTGCCCGGGCTCGGTGAGCGTACCGCGCGTGTTTTTAATTTCCTCGGCGGAGAGGTCGCAGACGAACGCCTTGCCGTCCATGATGAGCTTTTCGGCGTACTCGTAGATGGTATCGAAGAAGTCGGAGGCATAGCACTCGCGCGCCCACTCATAGCCCAGCCAGCGGATGTCGGCGCGGATGGCGTCGACGAACTCCGTCTTTTCCTTGCTCGGGTTGGTGTCGTCGAAGAAGAGGTTGCACTTGCCGCCATACTTTAAGGCCGTGCCGAAGTTGACGAACATGCTCTTGGCGTGCCCGATGTGCAAATAGCCGTTGGGTTCGGGGGGAAAGCGCGTCTGGATCACGGTGACCTTGCCCGATTCCAAGTCGCTCTCGACGATCTGTTCGATAAAGTTGGTCGCTTCTGCCATAGTTGCTCCTTAAGGCGCGCCGCCTTCGCTTGCGCGGCGCGGGAATTTCTTTGAGTATTATACCATAGTTTCCTCAAAACAGGTAACGATTCCGCGCCCTTTTGCAAAATTTCTGCTTATACAAGCCATAAGCGGGGGCTTATCCTGCCTTCCCGCCGCAAATTCACGCAAGCGAAACATTTCTTTTCGAGAATCGATTGACAAACGGCGGCGAAAAAGACTATACTTACCATTGAAATCAAGAAAACATTGCGGAAAATATCCGCATTTTGGAGAGATTCATGGCAAAGAAAACAGTCACGATGGACAAGCTCGTCGCCCTCTGCAAGAACAGGGGCATCATCTTCCCCGGCAGCGAAATTTACGGCGGCATGGGCAACACCTGGGACTACGGCCCCGTGGGCGTGGAGATCAAGAACAACATCAAGCGCGCATGGTGGAAGCGCTTCGTGCAGGAGAGCGAGAACTCCTACGGCGTGGACGCTGCCATCCTCATGAACAGCCGCGTCTGGGAGGCGAGCGGGCACACGACGTCCTTCTCCGACCCCAAGATGGACTGCAAGGAGTGCAAGAGCCGCCACCGTGCCGACAACCTCATCGAGGCGCACTCCAAGGGCAAAGTCAACCCCGACCTCATGACCAACGAGGAGATGGAGCAGTACATTCAGGAGCATCACGTCTGCTGCCCCGTCTGCGGCAAGTTCAACTGGACGGGCATCCGCACCTTTAACCTGATGTTCGAGACCTCCCGCGGCGTCACCGACGAGAGCCAGAATAAAATTTACCTCCGTCCCGAGACGGCGCAGGGCGAGTTCGTCAACTTCCTCAACGTCCAGCGCACGACGCGCGCCAAGATCCCCTTCGGCATCGCGCAGATCGGCAAGGCGTTCCGCAATGAGATCACGCCCGGCAACTTCATCTTCCGCACCATCGAGTTCGAGCAGATGGAGCACCAGTGGTTCTGCAAGGAGGGCACGGACGGCGAGTACTACGCCGAATTCAAACAGCGCGCTTGGCAGTTCCTGCTCGATCTCGGCTTCAACCCCGAACACCTCCGCTTCAAGGATCACGACAAGCTCGCGCACTACGCCAAGGCGGCGTGCGACATTCAGTATGACTTCCCGATGGGCTGGAGCGAGCTCAACGGCATCCACAACCGCACCGACTACGACCTTTCACGCCATCAGGAATATTCGGGCAAGAGCCTCACGTACGTCGACCCCGTCACGGGCGAGAAGTACATCCCCTACGTCATCGAGTACTCCATCGGCGCAGACCGCCTGATGCTCGCCGTCCTCTCCGAGGCTTACGACGAGGAGACGCTCGAGGGCGGCGATGTGAGAACGGTGCTGCACTTCCACCCCGCGCTCGCGGCGTACAAGGCGGCCGTCCTGCCCCTGCAGAAGAACCTCGCACCCAAGGCGAAGGAAATTGCTTCCATGCTCAAGAAGCACTTCCCCATCTCCTACGACGAGGCGGGCTCCATCGGCAAGCGCTACCGCCGTCAGGACGAGATCGGCACCCCCTACTGCATCACCATCGACTTCGACACGATGGAGAACGACACCGTCACCGTCCGCGACCGCGACAGCATGGAGCAGATCCGTCTGAACGTTTCCGAGCTCGTTGACTTCCTCCGCGAGAAGTGCGCATTCTGAACTGAAAAATTATGAGGGCCCGTGCGGCCCTCTTTTTTATATACTCGCATACTTTGTCATACGATTCTATCACTTTGTCATAGAAATATATGATAAATCGCTGTCATCGTGTTGACAAAGGGCGAAAAAGGACGTATAATCGAAGGTGGCTGGGAAATTTTACCGACTTCGCTCCCCTTCGGGAGACGCCCGCCATACGGAGGACTCATGCAGCCCATCGAACTCATCCTTGTCATCTACGGCGCGGTAGCACTCTTTGCCGCGCTCCTCTATATCCCCAAATTCGTGCAGTTTCTGCACTGCTTTTGCCCGCCCCAAAAGCGGCACGCCGCTGCAAAGCGCCGCATCGCCCTCCTCATTCCCGCCCGCGACGAGAGCCGCGTCATCGGAGACCTCTTTGACTCCATTCTCCAGCAGACGTACCCCAAGGAGCTCATCGACGTCAACGTCATCGTCAAGCACGAGGACGATCCCACCGTGGAGATGGCGAAAAAGCTGGGGTTTTCGGTGTTCGTCGTGCCCGAGCAGACGTGCAAGGGCGCCGCGCTCGACGGCTATTTTCAGCAGGTCGGCCGTGACAAGTGGAAGGAGAACGCCGCGTACTGCATCGTCGATGCGGACGCCGTCCTCTCCCCGGACTATGTGGACGAGCTCAACAACTCCCTCGAGATGGACGCGCACATCGTCCTCACGCGCAAGCTCATCAAGAACTATTTGGGAGATAAAAAGAGCCGCAGCATCTTCTGCAACTGCTCGGCGCTCAACTATCCCGTCCTCGACGACATGGGCAACTACTACCGCATGAAGAAGGGCGTGCCCCTCAACATGTGCGGGCAGGGCATGATGGTGCGCGCGGACGCCATCGAGAAGATCAATGGCTGGCCGTACCGCACCCTCACCGAGGACTACGAGATGAAGATGGACAGCTTTTTGAAGGACTTCAAGTCCGTCTACTACCCCTACGCCGCCATCTACACCGAGGAAGTCGTGAAACACCACGAGGCATGGCAGAGGCGCCTTCGCTGGGTGATGGGCTTTACGCAGTGCGACCACAAGTATAAGAAGGACGTGCAGAGGGCGATGCGCAAGAAGAAGTACCCCCTCTTCGCGTGGTACGACACCTTCTTCGGCATCGTGCCGCCCGTCATCTTCATCGTGGCGACCTTCCTTTCGGCGCTCGCGGGCGTGGGGCTCACGATTTACTACGCCGTCGAGGGGAGCCTCCTCTGGGTGAAGGCCCTCTTGCTCCTCACGGTGATGCCGCTCTTTTTGATGTACTTCTTCGACCTCATCTACAACGCGCTGACGATGTACGTCTACCGCGACGCGTATGTGACGCTTACAAAGGGCGAAAAGCTCGCGACGCTGCTCTTTTCTCCCCTCTTCATGTTCGAGTACTTCCCCATCTTCCTGCACGCGAACCTCTATTTGATGACGGGCAAGAAGCTGAGCTGGGCACACACGGCGCGTTTGACGTATAAGAAGGGTCTCGCCGCCGAGAAGGCCGAGCAGTTCTACCGCGCCGCCCTCAAATTCTTCCAGAAGAAGAAGTAAAGTATTTCGCGCAAATAGGTTCACACATTTTTCCGCGAACTGACGCGGAAAAATGTCGTGAGGGGGAGGAAAACCCAATGCACGCTTCGCTAACATTTGGTTTTCCTGATGGCGCGCGGATAGCAACAATCAGAATGCGCGCCATCTCACCTTTCCGCAGAAGCCCTAGGCATAGGGCAAATTGAGTCCTTCAGCGGAGGGGAACCCTCCTCGAAGCATTATTTAAAGCAGAAGCGCCTGTCGAATGACGGGCGTTTCGTTTTATTTTCAACCATGTTTTAGCGGCGGGGCGGGTGCAGTTGCACCCGCCCCGCCGCGATACTTTTATTTTTCGGTTACAGAGATCTCGAACTGTTTCCCGTCGGGGAGCGTATAGACGAGCTTTTCGCCCTCCTGAACGCACGCGCCCACGAAGTACTCGTCGATGAGCGGCTTTAACGACGCTGCGATGTCCTCCGCCGTCACGACAGTTCCCTCTTCAAAAACGTGTTTCTCTTGCATCTCAAATTCCTCCTTAAAAATAATAAAGCGTGCCCCCAATGGAGACACGCTGCATCAGCACCTCCATTGTTGTCACACAATACACCTAGAGTATAGGAAAAGTGAGGTACAAAATGCCATTTTGTACCTATACTCTAGGAATAAAAATTTATATTTAGTATTATGTGACGAGAATATTATAGCATGGCTTCTCCCAAAAATCAAGACGAAAGACAAAAAAAACAGGCGAAACAAAAGCGAAAACGCCCGTCTTTCGACAGGCGTTCTTGATTTCATTGCGCAAAAAGGCTATGCCTTCGCCCGCGCCCCCAATTTGCGCATACTTGCGCTTTCGGGGGAAAGAATGAATGCGGGCGCAGTAAATTGGAAAGCCCTGAAAGTGCGCCCGCAGAAAGAAAACGAGCCGTCAAACGCAACAGCGTGTGCGGCGGTGTTTTCTTTCAAACTCACGGCAAAGATTTTTTCTCAAACGGCGCAAGGAGAACGCCGTTTTTGGGCACCGCTCGCGCTTTGCGTATGCGCTCGCTCATCTCGCAAGGGGAAAACAGCACACCGTGCTGTTTATAGAACACCCTTGCTCGTCCTTTGCAAAAAGATTTGCGTGAATTGTTCTACTCTCTTCATTCCCTCTTCCGAGAAGCCGTGGCCCTCGCCGGGGAATACTTCGAGGCGAGCGTTTTGGTACTTCTTCGCCGCCTGCTCGCTGTAGGAGAGCGCGACGATCTTGTCCTCATCGCCGTGGAAGATGAGCACCGGGCCCTTGTAAGCATAATGCAGGGGCGAAAGCGCGCAGGCCTCGGCAAAGTACCCCTTCCCCAGCGTCATGCCCCACATGTCGAGCGTCTCGGGAAGCTCCTGCCCGCAGAAGCGCCGCCGCCAGTCGTCGGGAATGCAGAACGCGGGGAAGAGGAGCATGAGCCCTGCGATCTCGGGGTGCTTTTCCGCGACGAGCGCCGCGACGAACCCGCCCTGGCTGCCGCCGAATAAGAACAGCTCCTTCGCGCCTTGCATCTTCTTTGCCTCCGCCATGACGGCGAGAAGGTCCTCCTGCTCGGTCGAGAGCGTCATGTCCTTGGTCGGGAAGCCGCTCTCATCGCGCGTGCTGCCGCCCGAGAAGGTGAAGATGACCGCCCCTGCGCCGTTCTCCGCCATAAACTTTGCAAAATGCTCGAAGTCGCGCATCTCGCCGTTGTAGCCGTGCGCAAACACGACGACGGGGAATTGCTCCCTCTCGGGATAGAATTTGACGCCCGAGGTCGTCCGCCCGTCGTGTTCTACGGTAAATTTCTCAGTTTTCATGGACTTTTCTCCTGTCGGGAAGGTATTCGAGGGGCTTGCCGTACGTCTCCTCGTAGCACTTCCGCCATGCCCCTTCCGCGCCCTCCTTCAGGGCCTTCATCTTCTCCTTGCGGGGGAGCGTCTCATCGGCCTGGACGGCGGGCAGGATGTGGATGACGAGCCGCCGCATATGCCCCCATTTATCCACTTTAAAGGTGAAGAAGACGGGCAGCACGGGGACGTTGCTCTTGACGGCGTAGTAGAAGGCGCCCTCCTTCATGGGGCGGGGCTTTTGGTAGTTGACCCACATGGCCTGCTCGGCGTAGAAATTGACGATCTTCCCCGCCTTCAAGAGGCGGTCCACCTCGCGGTTGAAGTTGCGCATCGCGGTGAGGTTGGAGCTCAGGGGGAGCATACCTCCGCGGCGGATGAACGCCCCGAAGAGGCCCGTCTTGTTGTTCTCGCGGCCCATCGTGTGGAAGGAGCGGTAGTGCCCCACGGCCTGCCGCACGAAGAGGGTATCGAGGTAGGAGATGTGGTTGGAGACGCACACTGCGCCGCTTTTTCCGATCGCCTTTAAGTTCTCCTTCCCGACGACCTTGCAGCCGTAGACGATCTTCAAAAAGGGCGGAGCGAGCACCTGCAGCGCCGTGCGAAGGAGCGCGGTACCCACGCGGCGGTCACGCCCCGTGTAGTCGAAGTCCTCTTTTGGGTCCTCCCAATCGTTCCCGAAGGGGATATAGTCGAAGTCAAAGCGGCGGTACCCCTCGAGCGCCGCCTGGATGCCCTCGCGTATTTCGAGCTTGCTGCGTCTTGTTCTCATCGTTCACCCGCAAACATCCGTACAGTTTTTTACCATTATATCCCATGCGGCGCGCAAAGTCAATCGGGCAAGGTGAAAATGTCATAAAAATATATGACTAAATGGGCGCGGACGCGCTCACGCGGGCGCGGGCTTGCCATTTCAAGCAAAGTGTGGTATAATCGCGCTATGAAAGCAGATCTTCACACCCATTCCGCCTTTTCGCCCGACGGCGTCTCTCCCCTTTCCGAGATGCTCGCCGCGGCGCACGAGAAGGGAATCGCATACTACGGCGTCTCCGAGCACTTCGACTATGACTATGCCTTCTACGGCATCGCACTCGAGGGCGAGACCCCCACCGATGAGAATGCCTACTTTTCGGCCGCCCGCGCCCTTCAGAAGGAGTACGCGGAGAAGGGCATGCGGGTGCTTGTCGGGGGAGAGTTCGGCTTCTGCCCCGACGCGGGGTGCGCGGAAAAGTATTTGCAGCTCACCGAGCGGCAGAGGCCCGACTTCGTCGTCAACAGCGTGCACTCGGTGGACGGCTACGACTGCTACTTCCCCGAATATTTCGCGGGAAAATCGCGGGAGACGGCGTACGGGAAGTATCTGGAGCGGGTGAGAGAGAGCCTCGACGCGCCCTACCCCTACGACATCGTGGGGCACATCGGGTACGTCGGCCGCAAGGCGCCGTATGAAAGAAAGACGCTCGTCTATGACGACTTCCCCGCGCTCTTCAACGACATCTTAAAGGCCATCGTGAAAAAGGGCAAGATATTGGAGGTCAACAGCTCCGCGAAGGGCCTTGACGAGCGGTTTTTGCCGGGGAGAGACGTGCTTTCGCGCTATTTCGAGCTGGGCGGGCGGCGCGTTTCCTTCGGCTCAGACGCGCACGACACCTCGCGCATTTTGGACGGCTTTGAGGAAGTCGTTGCTGCGTTGAGATCGCTCGGTTTCACCGCCCTCACCGTGCCGAACGCGGGAGAGTATCAGGAAATTTTGATATAAAAGAAGCCGCCGCGGCGCCCCGAATCGGGGCGCCGCGGCGGCGTTATTCTTATTCTTTGATATATCCCCTCTCAAAGAGTAAATCGGAGAGGGCGCCGAGGTGCTTAGGCGAGAGCGTCTCGCCGCGGGCGGCGTCGGGAACGGAGGCCTCCGCAAGGATCGCCTTTGCGTCCTCGCGGCTCGGATGAAAGACGGAGATGAGGTTGTTCTCCAGCGTCTTTCTGCGGCTCAAAAAGGCTGCGCGCACCGTCTCGCGGAACGCCTTCTCGCTCTTCACGGCAAATCCCCCCTCCGAGAAGTCGACGCGCACGACGGCGGAATCGACGTTGGGACGGGGGGTAAACAGCGTCCGCGGCACCATGCGGGTGATGCGGCAAGTGCCCCTCCTTGCGATGGCGGCCGTCACCGCGCCGTAGTCCTCCGTGCCCTCCTTGGCGCAAAACCTTCTCGCGACTTCCTCCTGCACCATCACGGTGAGCGCGCGGCACCGCTTGCCCTCCTCCACAAAGCGCATGATGATGGGCGTCGTCACATAGTAGGGAAGGTTGGCGGCGACGACGTAGTCGCCGAGCTCCTCCTCGAGCGCCTTCAAATCGCACTTCGCGAAGTCCATGAAGCGCACCTCGGTGTTCTCGCAGCCCGAAAGCGTCTCCGAAAGGACGGGGCGGAGCGTCCTGTCGATCTCAAAGGAGATGACGCGCTTGGCCTTTTCCGAGAGCGCCCGCGTGAGCGCCCCCGCGCCCGTGCCGATCTCGAGGACGGTCGTATTCTCGTCCACGCCCGCGTCCGAGACGATGGCTCTTAAAAGGTTGGAGTCGGTGAGAAAGTTCTGCCCGAACTGCTTTTTGAAGGAGAAGCCGTACTTCGTGAGCACGGAGCGGAGATCTTCCATAAAATTCCTCGCATGAAGGGCGGGTGCGCCGCCCAAACTGATGGTGCAGGCAAAAACCTGCCCTACCAAAGAACAAGAGGGGCGGAAGGATCGCTGTAATTCGCGGTCTTTTCGCCCCTCCGACGTTTACTTTTCGCTCAGGATCATCTTGCGGACGTAGAGCGGAATGCCCTCGCGGTCTGCAAGCTCTTGGCACTTTCTGACGCACACATCGCCGATGCAGTCGACGACGGAGAAGCGGCAGTTGACCCCGCTTGCCTTGCAGGCGCGGGCGAAGAAGAGGACGCTGTCGAACGCGACGTCCTTGTAGATGGGGCGGCAGAGGCGGTCGTACATGGCGCGGTCGGGCGCGTTCAGAGAGATATTGACGAGGTCGATGATCTTGAGCTGCGGCGTGATGTCCCGCCCGTGGATGAGGTTGCCGTGGCCGTTGGTATTCAGGCGCGTCTTGCCGCCGCGGCGCTTGACGTGCGAGGCGATGGCGAGCATCTCGTCGAGGCGGTACACGGGCTCGCCGTAGCCGCAGAAGACGATCTCGTCGTACTTCGTGGGGTCGCCGATCTCGGAGATGACCTGCTCGGCGGTGGGCTCGTTGTCGAGCCACAGGGAGTAACCCTCGTATTGAGCACTCTGATCGCGCACGCAGAAGGTGCAGCGGTTGGAGCAGCGGTTGGTGAGGTTGATATAGAGGTTGTTTCCGATTTGGTAGGTAAACGTGTTCATCTTGGTAATTTGAAAAAGAGGGTCTCTGCATTGCGGCGGACGGCGGCCTTGAGCTGTTCTTCGTCCGTGCCGCGCACCTCGGCAAGTTTCTTTAAAATGACGGGAATGTTGCAGGGCGAGTTCTTCTCCCCGCGGAAGGGGGATAGATACGGCGAGTCCGTCTCGGTGAGGAGGCGCTCCTCGGGGCAGAAGCTTGCGCTCTCAACGACTCTTCGCCCGTTCTTGAAGCACACCGTGCCGCCGAAGGAGAAGTATCCGCCCAAAGCTAAAAAGTCGTTCATCATCTCGCGCCCGTGCGAGTAGCAGTGCATCAAAAAGCCGTGCTTTAAGAGCGAGGCGTGCTCTTTTAAGATCGAGAGCATATCCGCTGCACAGTCGCGGGAGTGGATCTGCACGGGGAGGCCGAGGCGGTCGGCAAGCGCGAGCTGGGCGACGAACGCCTCGCGCTGGGCGGGCTTGTCGGTGTCGTCGTAGTGGTAGTCGAGGCCGATCTCCCCCACCGCGACGCACTTCTCGTGGCGGCAGAGGGTCTCTAACTCGTCGAGCCAATCTGCGGGCAAGTCCTTGAGCTCGGAGGGGTGCACCCCCGCCGCAAAGTACGCGCCTTCGTGGCGTTCGGCAAAGTCTCTGTGCCAAGCGGAGTGTGCAAGCGTGTCCCCCGCCAAAATGACCGTCGTAACGCCCGCCGCCGTAATGCGCTCCCATTCCTCGGGGAAGGCGTAGCCCTCGCCCGCAAAGTGCGCGTGGACGTCGATCATCTGATCTTCGCCCCGCTCTCCATGACCTTTTCGGGGGAGATGAGGGAGAGATTGCCCTCGCTGTCCTCGGCGCAGAGGATCATGCCCTCCGACTTGACGCCGCACAGCTTGACGGGCTTGAGGTTCGTGACGAGCACCACCCTCTTCCCCACCATTTCCTCGGGGGTGTAGTACTTCGCGATGCCCGAGACGACGGAGCGCACTTCTTCGCCCACTTTTACCGTCTCGTGCAGGAGCTTTTCGGACTTCTTCACCTTCTCACAGGCGATGACCTCGCCGACGCGCAGCTCCACTTTCGCGAAGTCGTCGATGGTGATCTCGGGGAGCTCCTCCTCGGCCTCGGCGGGCTGTTTGGCGGGCGCGGCGGGAGCAGGCGCGGGCGTGCCGTTCTCGCGCTCGTATTCCTCGCGCTGAGCCTTCTGAATTGCCTCCACCTTGGGGGCGACCTCCTTCCAGTCGAAGCGGGCAAAGAGGGGCTCGTCCGTCTCCGAAATGGTGTTGCCGCTCGGGTATGCCCCGAAGCTGTCACACTGTTCGAGCGTCTTTAAGGGCGCGTTGAGGTAGGAAGAGATGGTCTCGGCCGTCTTGGGAAGGAAGGGATAGAGGAGGCTTGCGCCCGTCAGGATGCTCTCGGTGAGGTTATAGAGGACGGTCGCGAGGCGGTCCTTTTGGCTCTCGTCCTTGCCGAGCACCCACGGCGCGGTCTCGTCGATGTACTTGTTGGCGCGGCGGAAGATCGCGAAGAGTTCGTTGAGGGCATCGGCGATGCGGAAGTCCTCCATGCACGCCTCCACCTTGGCGCGCGCGCCCGTGACGACGGCTTTGAGTTCCTCATCGACGGGCTCGGAGACATTGCCGTCTCTCACGACGCCATTGAAATACTTCCTCGTCATGGCGAGGGTGCGGCGCACGAGGTTGCCCAAAGTGTTCGCAAGGTCGGAGTTGACGCGCTCCGTCACGAGTTCCCAGGTGATGGTGCCGTCGCCCTCGTAGGGCATCTCGTGCAGCACGAAGTAGCGCACGGCGTCCACGCCGAAGATGGAGACGAGGTCGTCCGCATAGATGACGTTGCCGCGGGATTTACTCATCTTCTCGCCGCCCTGTAAAAGCCAGGGGTGCGCAAAGACGTGGTCGGGAAGCGGTTCGCCGAGCGCCATCAGGAAGATGGGCCAGTAGATGGTATGGAAGCGGGCGATGTCCTTGCCGATGACGTGCAGCTTTTCGGCGTTGCGCCAAAATTCATCGTAGAGGGGCGCGCTGCCGTCGGGGTCGTAGCCGAGCCCCGTGATGTAGTTGGTGAGGGCGTCCAGCCACACATAGACGACGTGACGCTCGTCGAAGTCGACGGGAATGCCCCACTTGAAGGTGGAGCGCGAGAC
>CALVWI010000020.1 GCA_944367045.1 uncultured Clostridia bacterium
TCAACGACATCGCGGCCATCGCAAAACAAGTGAAGGCGAAGAACCCGCGCACCATCTTCCACAGCGACGGCGTGCAGGCGTTCGGGAAACTCCCGTTCCGTTTGACGAGCGACATCGACCTCTATTCCGTCAGCGCCCATAAAATAGGCGGGGCGAAGGGGACGGGCGCGCTCATCAAGCGCAAGAGCCTCGCGCTCTCGCCCTACATCTTCGGTGGCGGGCAGGAGGGGGGACTGAGGAGCGGCACCGAGAACGTGTTCGGCATCATGTGCTTCGCGGCGGCGGCCAAGAAGAAGTTTGCAGCGCTGGAAGCGGACTTCACCCGCCTGAAGGGGTACCGCGAGAAGCTCTTCTCTCTTTTAGACAAGGACATCTTCACCCGCATTTCGCCCGAGGACGGCACGCCGTACATCCTCACCGTCGCGGCGAAGAACTTGCGCGGGGAGATCTTGCAGCGCCTTCTCTCCGAGCGCGGCGTGCTCGTGGGAACGGGCAGCGCGTGCTCGAGCAAACATCCCGTGAGCCGCGTCATCACCGCGTGCGGGGTGGGGAAGGAGTATGTGCAGGGCGTGCTCAGATTCAGCTTTTCGCCCGCGACGACGGAAGAGGACATTGTGGCGGCGGCAGAGGCCGCGAACGGGGCGGCGCGCGAACTCATCGCCCGCACTTCAAGGAGTTGATATGCAGAAAGTCATCATCATCCGCTATGCGGAGATCCACTTAAAGGGCAAGAACCGCGGCTATTTCGAGCGCGTCTTTGCCGTCAATTTAGAGCGCGCGTTGAAGGGGCTCAAACACGAATTGCACCGCCTGAGCGGGCGGTACCTCGTCGCCTGTTTCGACGAGAGCAGGACGGAAGAAATTTGCGACCGCATCTCCCGCGTGTTCGGCGTCCATTCCTATTCCGTGGGGCTGGAGACGGGCACTTCCATGAAGGAGCTCTTCGAGGCAAGTAAGGAGGTCTGCCCGCGTGAGGGCACCTTCAAGGTGGATACGCACCGCGCCGACAAGAAGTACCCCAAGACGTCCATGCAGCTCAACGCCGAAGTCGGGGGGTATCTCTTGGGGCAGTTCCCCGCGCTCAAGGTGGACGTACACACGCCGCAGCACACGGTGTATTTAGACATCCGCGAGAACGGCACGGCGCTCGTCTTTTCGGCCTTTGAGCCGGGCGTGGGCGGTATGCCCGTCGGCACGTCGGGGAAGGGGGTGCTGCTCATCTCGGGCGGCATCGATTCGCCCGTCGCGGGCTACATGATGGCAAAGCGCGGCATGAGCGTCGAGCTTCTGCACTTCCACAGCTATCCCTACACCAACGACGGCGCGAAGGAGAAGGTGAAGGAGCTTGCAAAGGAGCTCGCCCGCTTTTCCCACTCCGCGCGGCTGACGACGATGAACGTCGCGCACATTCAGGAGGAAATTCATGCGAAGTGCGCCGCGGAACTCAACGTCACGCTGCTGCGCCGCTTCATGTACCGCCTTGCCGAGCGCTTCGCCCGCCACATCGGAGGCCAGTGCCTCATCACGGGCGAGAGTTTGGGCCAGGTCGCGAGCCAGACCATCGAGGGCATCACGTCCTCCAACGCCGTCGTGACGCTGCCCGTCCTTCGCCCTCTCATCGGGTTCGATAAGGACGAGATCATCGCGATCTCCCGCAAGATCGGCACCTACGAGACGAGCGTGCTTCCGTACGAGGACTGCTGCACCGTTTTTCTGCCCGAGTTCCCCGCCATCAAGCCCAAGCTCTCCTTCGTCGAGGAGGAAGAGGGGAAGCTGGATGTGGAAAAGCTCATGGAAGAGGCCATGGCGACCAAGGAAGTCTACGATTTGAGCGAAATTTGAAAAATTCAGGAAGGCGCGCCGCCCGCATTTTTTGCGGGCGGCGCGCCTCTTTTTTATGCGGGGCGGGCAATTCGCCCGCCCGCCGCACCGGGAAGCCGAACGGCGCGGGTTCGGATCGGCCGAAAAATTCAGACAAAAATCTTTTTAAAAGCCATTGACAAGCGGTATATGGTGTGATAAAATAAACATGTCCACGAGGACATATACAAATCATTGTGATAATTTTTCAAAAACGGCGGCAATGCCCGCCGTAAGGTCGGGAGGGAACATGGGAGCAGTTGTAGATACCGCCGCTATGGTGCAGGAGCTTGTATTGCCGAAGGCCATTTTGCGTGTGCAGGGGGCGGTGGAGCATGCCGACCTCCTGACAGAGCGCCGCGCGGAGCAGATCGGGCTCAATGAAAAAGACTTTGTGCTCCTTCGCGGGAAGAGCGGTATCCTGCTCGACTTCGGCAGGGAGCTCAACGGCAGAGTGCGCATCGTGACGGGATACGGCACGAACGGCGCGCGCGTCCGCATCCGCCTGGGCGAGTCGGTGGGGGAGAGCCTCTCCGAACTCGGCTCCAAGGGCAGCTGCAACGACCACGCCCTGCGGGACATCACGGTGCCGCTCCCCATGCTGTCCGACAGCGAGTTTTTTCTGAGCGGCTTCCGCTTCGTCAATTTCGAGTTGCTCGATGAGGGGGCGGAGCTTCGGCTGAAGGCGGTCAACGCTGTCTTTGTGCACAGCAGCCGCCCGCAGGTGGGCTCGTTTGAGTGTTCGGACGACACCATCAACGAAATTTACCGCACGGCGGCATACACGGTGCAGCTGTGCGCCCAGCAATATATCTGGGACGGCATCAAGCGCGACCGCCTCGTCTGGGTGGGAGATCTCTATCCCGAAGTGTGTGCGCTTCTCTCCGTCTGCGAGGACGACGGCTGTGTCGCCCGCAGTCTGGATTTTGTCAAGGCGGAGACGCCTCTCCCCGGCTGGATGAACAACTATCCCATGTACAGCATGTGGTGGATCATCCTCGTCAATGAGTACTACGGCATGACGGGCAACCTTGCCTATACCCTTCAGCAGAAGGACTACTTCCTGCCGCTGCTTGCGCAGATCGATGGCTGCATCGCGGAGAACGGCGACTTCGATTTCGGCGGGAACTTCATCGACTGGCCCACGCACGAGCATCCCGACGAGCCAAAAGGGGTGCGCAGCCTCTGCAAGCTCTGTGCGCAGAGCGCCGCGGAGCTTGAACGCCTCTACGGCACGGACGGAACGCTCTCCGCGGATATCCTCAGAAAAATTTCCAAAAAGGACGCGCTCGTCACTGAGAAAAAGCAGATCGCGGCACTCAAATATCTCTCCGGAACGGCGCTTTCGGAGGGGGAGACGGCGCTTCTCACCGAGGACGGTGCGCGCGGGTTTTCCACCTTTATGAGCTACTTTCTGCTGAGCGCGAAGTGTCGGCTCGCGGGGGAAGAGGCGGCGCTTTCTTCCCTGCGCGAATATTACGGCGGCATGCTCCGCCTCGGCGCGACGACCTTTTGGGAGGACTTCGACGTCGACTGGCTGAAGGGGAACGTCTGTCCCATCGACAGGATCCCGCAGCCGGGGGAGATCGACGTGCACGGCGACTACGGCATGTTCTGCTACTGCGGCTACCGCCACAGCCTGTGTCACGGCTGGTCGGCGGGCGTCATTCCCTTCCTCATCAAACACATTCTCGGCGTGCGCGTCACGCAGGCGGGATACCGCGAGGTCCGCGTGCGTCCCCGCCTCGGCGGCCTTGACTTCGTCAAAGCGACGCTCCCGACGCCGCTGGGCGAACTCTCTCTCGAGTGCCGCGTCAAAGACGGGCGGGTGCACACCGATGCGCGCGTGCCCGACGGCATCAAGCTCATCATCGAGGAGCAAGCATGAGCCGAAAAACTTGTCTGAACATCCCCTCGGAAGCGCTCGCCGCATATCGGCCCGTCGTGTTCTGGAGCATCAACTCCGCCCTTGAAGAGGGGGAGCTGCGCCGTCAGATCGGCGAGATGAAGCGCTTTTCTCTGGGCGGATTCGTCTTTCATGCGCGGGCGGGACTGGAAACGGAATACCTCTCGGAGGAGTGGTTCCGCTGCGTGGGCATCTGCCTGGACGAGGCGAAAAAACAGGGATTGCGCGTCTGGCTGTACGACGAGTACGGCTGGCCGAGCGGGTTCGCGGGCGGCAGACTGCTCGCCGACGAACAAAACCGCGCCCTGTATTTCACCTATGAAGTAAAGGACACCTTCGACGGGGCGGCATATGCCGTCTACGCGTTGGAAGAGGGCGTTCCCCGCCTGCTCAAAGCCGGGGAGCGCGCCGCGCAGTATCACACGCTGTATCTGCACGCATCGGACGCGTATGTGGATATCCTCGACGGGCGCGTCACGCGGCAGTTTATTTCCCTCACCCATGAGCAGTACTATGCGCGGTTTGCACCGAGTTTCGGCAGGGAGCTTCTCGGCTTCTTTACCGACGAGCCGCAGTACTACCGCTATGCGACGCCCTTCACGCGCGTTGCGGAGGAGGAATACCGGGCGGCATACGGCGAGGACATTCGGAAGGGGCTTCTGTGGCTCTTTCTCAAGGACGAGCGGGGCTATCCCTTCCGCGTGCGCTACTATTCGCTGCTCAACCGCCTCTACTGCGAAAATTACTATCGCATCGTCTATGAATGGTGCGAGGAACACGGCTGTATGCTCACGGGGCACAGCATCGAGGAGAACGCCTTCTTTGCTCAGATGTGGGGCGGCGCCGACTGCGCGACGAGCTATCTCTTTGAGCACGTTCCCGCGATCGACAACCTCGCCCGCCATTCCGATCCCTTCCTTTCGGCGAAGAACGTCGCCTCCGCGGCGGCGCAGACGGGCAGGGAGCACGTCCTGACGGAGACCTTCGGCTGCACGGGGTACGGGGTCACGCCCCGCATGCTGCGGCGCATTGCAGAGCGGCAGTACGTCTACGGCGTGAACACGATGTGTCAGCATCTGTATAACTACTCCCTCGCAGGGCAGGGCAAGACCGACCACCCCGTCTCATTCGGCAGAGCGCTGCCGTGGGCGGACGGTTACGCCGCCTTCAACGAATACTTTGCAAAACTCGGCGCCCTTCTCGGCACCGCGCGCGAGGAGGCGCCCGTGGCGGTCATCACTCCCATGGAGAGCGTCTATCTCGACTATGTGCGCCTCGACGAGGGGCAGACCATCCGCGAGGTGGACGGCGGCTATTCCGAGGTCATCCTCGCGCTCCGAAGGGAGGGGATCGCCTGTCACCTCGTCGACGAAAAGATACTTTCCCGCCTCGGCAGCGTCGAAAACGGCCGCCTGCGGGTGGGGGAGCGCACCTACGACGCCGTCGTTCTCGCCAACTGCAGGGAGCTCAAGGCGAGCACGGCCGCGCTGCTTAAGCGCTATCTTGAAAGCGGCGGCGCACTTCGGACGATGGGGCAGCCGCCCCGCTATGTGGACGGCGTCCCGCGCGATCTCACCTCATTCGTGCGGAACGACGCACTTCCCCGCCCCGACTGCATCGAAGAGATGCCCATTCCCTATACCATCCGCACGCTGCGGGACGGCAGGAAGCTCGTGTTTGCCGTCAATGATGGGGATGCACCCGCCCAAATTGCCGTGCGCGGCGAATTTTCCCGCGTCGACCTCGTCCGCGGGGAGGGGTATGCCCCTGCCGAACGGTACACCGTGCCCGCGGGGGAGAGCATTCTCCTCGAGGAGGCGGGCGGATATACGCAGCCCGCGCTTAAGACAGAGGCGGCGGAAAGCGTCGTTCCCGTCTTTGCGGGAAGTGATGCGAACAGCCTCACGCTGACCGACGTGTCCGTCGTGACGGAGGAAGGGGAGATGCACGGGTACTGCTACGGCGTCTTTGAGCGGCTCGTGAAGCGCGGCGTCCGCGGTACGATGGAGGTCACCTTCTCCTTCGAGAGCGAGCTTGCGGCGGAGGCCGACCTCGTGATGGAGCGCCAGCCCGTGCAGGACGTGCGCTTCAACGGCGAACCCTGCATATTTGAACAAACACAGACGGACTGCAATTTCATTCGCGCGCACGTTCGTGTGTGCCGCGGGGTCAACAGACTTGTCTACCGTGCCCGCCTCGACGATGTCGAGCATCTCAGAAAGGTGCTGTTCGGCGATACGCCCGAGAGCCTGCGGAACTGCATCAGCTACCACACCTGCCTGGAGCCCGTCTGGGTGGAGGGCACATTCGATACCTGCGGCGGCCGCATGACGGCGTGCGGCGGCAAAGCGGCGGGCGATCTCACCCGCATGGGTTATGAACATTTCTGCGGCAAGGTGCGCTACACCGCCATCGTTCGCGGCGGCGGGAGCGTGCGCGTATGCCCCGTGGGGGACTTCGCCATGTGCGAGCTCACCCTCTCGGGACAGACAAAGACCGTTTTCTTGGATGAGGGTGCCGTGTTCGACCTTCCCCCCGGCGAACACGTTCTGAACATCGCGGTGAGTTCCACCATGCGCAACCGCTACGGGCCCTTCCACTGCGACTATGCGGAGGAGAACGGCGTTTCGCCCGATCACTTCACGCTGCGCGGCGGTTGGAGCGAGAACGGAAAAAACGAGCACTATACTGCTTCTGTGCAGCTCGTTCCGTTCGGCCTCAGAGAGGTGCGCATCGAGCGCCTTCGCGCAAGGTGAACTTGCCGCACGCATCCGCTTCCCCCTGTTTGCGGCGCCGGAGTGCCGTGCCTTCGGGTACGGTGCCCCGTGCGGCCGTCGGCAAAAATAATGAAGATGAAATTTTGCCCCGAGGCATTGACAACGATGAGAGATTGTGCTACTATATTTGTGCAAAAGGGAAACTTTTTGTGAATACATAACAATTTTGACTGAGCTTTTGTGTGCTCATTTATTTTTCAAGCATGTGTCCACGAGGACATATCGGGAGGGAATATGGTCACGAAACAGGATGTCGCAAAGCGGGCGGGAGTCTCGACGGCAACGGTGGGAAGGGTCTTGAGCGGAAAGGGATATGTCTCCGCCGAGGCCCGCGCGAAGGTGGAGGAGGCGATCAGGACGCTCAACTACCGCCGCAACAACCTCGCTGCCAACCTGCGCAAGCGCAAGAGCAACGTCATCGCGGTGCTCGTGGAGGACTTGCTCAACCCGTACTACATGCACCTTGCCGAGGCGATGGTGTGCCGCGCCAAGGAGAAGAACAGCATCGTCTCGCTGTTTGCCGTCAACGACCGCGACGTTCGGCAGGTGCTGGACGACCTGCTCTCCAACCGCGTGTGCGGCATCGTCAACCTCGCCATGTTCACCTGTGATTTCTCGTGGTACGATACCTTCCTCGAAGAGGGCATCCGCCTCATCAACTGCACGGCGACCGGCCCGAAGGTCATTGTCGACTATGCCGAGGGGATGCACGAGGCGATGGCGTGCCTGCAGCGGGCGGGCAGAACGCGCCCCGCGTTTATTGCGGGCATCGAGTCATGGCTCGCACCCGGAGACCTGCGCGTGAGCTGCTTCCGCGAGAATGCGGAGCGGTACGGCCTTAGCTATGACCCCGAGCTCGTGCTCTGCGGGAACTATCCCATGGTCAAGGCGCACCACGTCGGGTATGAGCTGTGCGAATCGCTCATCCGCTCGCAAAAGCCCTTCGACTGCATCCTGTGCATGACGGATATGATGGCGCTGGGGGCGCTCAAGGCGCTCTTCGACCACGGCATCAAGGTCCCGCAGGACGTATCCGTCATCGGCTGCGACGACCTCGACTTTACGGGATTTTTCCAGCCTGCGCTCACGACCATCGCGGTGGACAAGCGGGCGGAGGCATATGCCTATGTCGATCTCATTCTCGACGAGGACGTGAGCGAACATGACGTGCGGCGGGTGGGGACCAAACTCATCGAACGCTGCAGCGTGTGAGCGGGCATATCCCGCAGGATGCAAACCCCTTCGGAAGGGGCCCTGCCTTGGGCGGGGAACAACAAATCACGGAAGAAACCGTTCGCGGCAAGACCGCAGAACGAATAAGGGAGGCAAAAATGAAAAAGACACTTATGCTCGTGTTGACAGGGTTGATGACAGCTTCGCTGGCGCTCTCGGTCGGCCTTGCGGCGACGTCGGTGTATGCACTCGATCACGGTTCCGCCGATGAGAACGGTTGGGTGCAGAATGCCAACATGGACCCCATTACCGTCAACGATGAGGGCGCTTCGGTGATCACGACGACAGCGCCGGGCGTCACGACGTACAATACGACGGCGCTCGACCTCACCAAAGTGAACTATCTGAAGCTCCGTTCCACGGGGGAGAACTGGCTCGGCGTCTATCTGGTCGACGACTGTTCTGCCGTCCTCGCGGGCGGGGATCTGTATCAGCCCGGCCCTGCGCAAGTCAAGGTCTCGGCGATCCTGGACAACGGCTCCATGCAGCTCGGCAGCGGCTATTCCGCAAGCGGCATGATCGGCACCGCGCAGGGAACGCCCGCCGACATTACGCAGTACATCACCATCGAATACTACATCGGGACGGGCGCCGAGGGCGATACGTCCTACATGAAGGTCAACGGAACGCTGGTCGTCGGCGAGGCAGGGAAGGGCGAAACGCTCACCGTGACGAGAGATGACTTCACGGACGGCAAGGCATACCTCGTGTTCCAGCCGCTCGGAACGAGGACCATCTATGCGATGGCGCCCAACGAGGATCCCGTCACGCTTGAGACCGCCGAACTGCTCCCGCTCGGCACGGGCACGGCGGCGAACGCGGGCTTCATACTCAATCAGACCATCGAGGGCATTCCCGAGGCGGGCTATCAGATCACGCAGAGCGCGGCCGTCGACAACGTGCTCGTCAACGGCAAATCCATTGCCGAGGCAAACGCCATGCTCTATGTCCTTGAGGGCAATGTCGAGGGCGTCGGCGTCATTCAGAGCATCGGCCTGCTTCCTTTGGAGGGCAGCTCCTTCTCGTGGAAGGTGGGCGATACCGTCACTTTCCGCGAAGGGTTCACCGTCTACGACGCGTCGGGCACGGCGCTCTTCAAGCTCACCCGTGACTTCGGCTTCTACGTCAATGCGGTGGACGAGAGCGGTGCCTGCACCTTTGCGGCGCAGATCGGCCTTGTCAATGTCGGTTCGGACGGTAACTTCATCAATATGAATACGACGTACAACGTGAGCGAGGGCGGCTGCGAGGAGCGCAATGTTGCCTCCATCACGATCAACGGCACGCCGCTCACGGAGCTCGGATACTTCAACGTCGCACTTCCCAACACCGTTCAGATCCTCAAGAATGAGGGGAACTGGACCTGGCAGGAAGGGGACGTCGTGTTCCTTCCCTACGGGTTCACGTTCCAGGACAGCGCAGGCTATACCTATGCGCTGGATGCCAACTACACGCTCACCTACGGCGCAGGCGCGTTTACGATGAGCAAGACGCAGGCGGGCGAGGCGCGTCCCGTCTCGGTCGCCGGGATGTCGCTCGGCCACTACGATGCGGCGAACAATCTCTACGGCATGCAGATCCGCTTCAGCGAGAGCGTGCGCGGCGACTATGAGGCCAACGCCGAAGTGGGCGGCGAGGCATGGCTGAACAACTACATCGAAGTCAACGGCAAGACGCTCGCCGAGATCGCTCAGATCAATGTCGGCACGGCGGATGCTCCCATCTACGCAACGGCGCGCGCCGTCTTTGAGGGCGAAGATTTCATCACCCTTTGGATCGACGGCAGAGCGGGCGTCGTGCAGCCGGGCGACAACAAGCTGGGCGCGGGCACCGTCGTCACCATCCTTCCCGGGCTGGAGTTCCCTTCGGGCTTTGTCACGGAGGAGGAGCAGTCCTTCGAGTGGTCGGGTGAATCGTGGAGCGCGACCGTCGTGCTGAAGCAGTTTGAGCTCAGTCTGACGGACGGGCAGGAGATCGAAGCGGGCGTTCAGGGCGATCCTCAGAAGGCATTCGTCAATATTCCTGCAGATATCTCTGCGCTCACTTCCATTGAAGGCGTCATTCCCAGCGAATCTTCCGAACTCAGCGAATATATCATGGTCAACGGCGTGCTCATGTCCAATATGGCGTCGGGTATCCGTGTGATCCAGTATCTCAGCGCGGGCGTGCTGCAGGTCGAACTTTCGCAGTCGCAGTGGAACGTCGGAGACCGCCTTGTCCTCATGAAGGGGATGCCGCTCTTCAGCGATGCTCCCACCAAGCCCGATTCCAAGGCGGCGGAACTCGCACACTACTACATTTTCGACTGCACCTCGACGGACGGAAAGGTCATCCTCACCGTTACGGTGACGGACAACTACGAGGCGGACGAGGACATCGACCTCGGGTTTGCGGGCATGCAGCAGTTCGTCTACGATGCAAACCGCGACGCATACGGCTTCAACCTCACCTTCACCAAGAACGTGAGAGGGGAAAAGTACGAGCTGTTCGAGGACCTCACGGGCGAGGACTGGATCCGCAACTATATCACCATCAACGGCAAGACCATCGACGAGCTGCTTGCGGCGACCGATGCAAACGGCGATCCCATCGCAAACGCGGTACAGATCTTCTTCGCCGACAACAAGTATCTCTCCATCTATGTGAGCGCCAAGATCCCCGTCGATCAGGGCGGTATCGTGAATGAGGACGGCAGCATCATCGATACGGTGCGCGTGGCGGTCGCAGACGGCTTCACCGTTCCCCGCGACAGCGGCGTCATCTCGCAGGGCGTCAAGTATAAGTATGAGTACGGCTTCTGGTGCAACGACGTCGACCTCTCGTCGGTGGAATACGACAGCCTCGCCGTCGTGAGGGTGGACAACCCCGTCTCCGTCGATACGGACGGCAACATCGCCTTCAAGGTCTACTTCGACAAGAACATCACGGATGCACAGTACAACCACATCAACGCGGGTGCGGAGTGGCTCTCGGGCGTCGACCTCGGCTACACGACGGCGACCATCAACCGCCTTGCAAGCTACGGCTTTATCAGCGACTGCCTGACCAAGATCGAGTTCAACGGTATGACCATCGAGGAGCTCATGGACACGGAGGACAATCCCGCCTACCGTCCCGTCAACGTCGTCATGGTGCACTACAACCAGAACGAGATCCAGATCGTGTTCCGTGCGACCTCCGTCGATACGGATGACGGCACCTACGGCCAGCCGGCTCCCTATGCCATCAACCTCGGCGACTCCGATCCTCAGTGGACGATCACCTTCCGCGAAGGCTTCACCGTTCCCACGCTCTGCAAGCTCGACCGCGACTACACCTTCACCTACAGCAAGGATGAGGGCAGGTTCGTGGAAGTCATCGAAGAGGAAGTCATCTCCGACATCGAGTTCGAGGCAGTCGCCTACAACGGCACCGTCATCGAAGAGGGCGGCACACTCGAGCTCACGGGCGTGACCGAGCTGGACAAGAACCTCTTCACCGTCGCGTTCAAGGACGGCATCCAGCCCGAATGGACGCTCGAAGGCGGCACTCTTCAGGAAGGCGCGAACACCGTCTCCCTCGTGGCTCAGACGACGGACGTCAGCGGCAAGACGGTCAGCTTCACCTTCACGGTCAACGTGACGGCGGAACAGACGCCCGCACCCGCCGAGGAACCCGTCAACACGGGGCTCATCGTCGGGCTCTGCATCGGCGGCGTGGTGATCGTCGCGGCTGCGGTGATCGTCATCGTCCTCGTTTCCAAGAAAAAGAAGGCAGGAAAATAATATGAAGTTTATTAAAATATTGGGGCTCGGGTGCGCAGCGGTCATGCTCTTTTCGGCGGCCGCCTGCACCCAACAGGGCACGGATTCGTTCAGCGGTGACGACTATGTCTACGAGCGGGAGCAGGGGACTTCGACGATGCTCAAGTTCTCCTCCTCCGACGAGGGGCTGGACGACTTCCTCAACGACTATCTCCACCGTCATCTCCGCTATGACGACCTCAGGATCGGCAGCCTCTCGCTCGGCGCATCCGTCATGTTCAACAAGGAGTGGGAGGCGATGAGCCTCATGTACTTCGATTCTCAGTCCTCCGTTCCCGACGACCGCTATGCGATGATCGAGGACTGGACGACCAACGTGCCCGTCGACAAGTACGGCTACGTGTGGTCCAACAAGGAGGAGCTGCAGCCCAACTACTTCTCGGCGGCGACCTACTTCGGGCAGGGCTGGCCCTTCCCCGACTACTCCTTGAGCTACGGCAACAGCCAGGGCTGGGAGTGGGACGACAACGGCATGGCGGAGGGCTGGGAAGTGCAGCTCAACGGCAACGCCACGACGCCCACCGTCGTCTCCGGGCTCATGTCCGTCGAGAGCTCCCGCATCGAGACGGTGGAGTTCACCTTCTCCGCGACGGGCACCTACCTCATCCCCAAGCACGCGCCCTTCCTCGAGATCGACATCCGCCTCAACGACTACGACAGCATCGGCGCCGCGAGCGGGTTCGACGACATCATCGTCGAGTGGCAGAACGATCGGAGCGACGAGTGGTATCAGGTCTCCTACAAGGACTACGCCACCTATGTGAGCAACATCGGCGCGACGTTCAGCAAGAAGTTCTATCTTCCCATGTATCTCCACCCCAACTGGGGCAGGTCCAACGACCCGGCAGACGCCATCACCCGCCTGCGCATCACGGTCAAGGCGAAGGACGGCGTCAAGGTCAACGGCGGCGTCAGCCTGAACTACGTCCGCGGGCAGTACGATACCCGCCAGACCAACAACAACGCGCTCCTGCTCCGTGCCGCCAGAATGTATTATGAATATACGGGCGACAACGAGTACCTTCAGAACAACCTCGCGCGCTTCCGCAAGGCGGCGGAATTCCTCATCGGCGTCTGCGGCGGCGAGGACGGGCTCATCTCCATGCGCGACTTCTTCGTCGGGCATGAGGGCGGCACCAACAAGGAGTCCGAGTACGCCAACAGCATCGGCAACGGCTATTGGGACATCATCTCGTGTGCGCCCGACGGGTTCTATACCAATGTCTATTACTACAAGGCGATCGAGTCCATGCTCTATCTCGAGAAGATGGCAGAGGCTGCCGGCATCGAGGCGGAGATGCCCACCATCGCAAACGGCGACTATTCGTCGGGCGAGGAAGGGAGCTTCACCTACGACGAGACTGCAGAGAGCCTCGAAGAGCTGCTCGGCACCATCCGCACCGCCCTGCAGGCACCCGTAGACACCGCCTCTAAGACGGGATTCTGGGACGAGCAGAAAGGCAGGTTCATCGAGGGCTTCGACCTCAACGGCGAGGTCATCGACTACGGCTTCATCATGTTCAACCTCGAGGCAGTCGCGGCGGGCATCTGCACCGACGAGCAGGCGACGGCCATCATGGACTGGGTGAGCGGCAAGCGCATCGTCGAAGAGGACGCATTGAACGCTCCCGGCAGCAGCGAAGAGGCGCGCGAGGGCAACTATGCCTCCGGCTATCAGGGCACCCGCCTCAATGAGGACGGCTCCTTTGCGGATACGGGCACGCTCGGTATCTACGACTTCGAGTTCGCGCCCCGCTCGACGACCGTGAAGAATAACAACCAGTACGTCTGGAACTGGGCGGGCAACAACGCCTTCGGCGGACAGGTGCAGGACGGCGGCGCCATCATGTATCTGAGCTATTACGACCTCATGAGCCGCATCTCGACCTACGGCGCGGACGACGCGTTCGAGCGGCTCAAGGGCATCCAGACGTGGTACGAGAAGGTCAAGGCAGTCGCCGATGCGGCAAACATAGACGAGACGGCGCCCAAGAACTTCTACCGTGAGTACTACTCGCAGCGCGGCATCATCATGCAGGGCGCGGGCACGGCGGGCGGCATCGGCCTCGATGAGGAATTCCTCGAGTCGGCGCTCCTGCTCGCGGCCATCCCTTACGGCTTCTTCGGCATCGGCAGCGAGGAGTATAACGTGCTCTCCGTGGCACCTTCCCTCCCCGATTCGCTCGACTGGTGGAAGATGGAGAACCTTCAGTACCGCGGCGTCAACTATGACCTGAGCGTGGGGAAGGACTTCGTCCAGGTATCCTACGTCAAGGGCTTCCCGACAGGACTCTCGCTCTCCGTCACGCTCCCCATCTCTGCGGGGCAGAAGGTGTACGTCGACGGCGTTCCGACGACGGACTATGTGACGGCAGGGAATACGGTCACGGTGACCGTGCCCTTCAAGGCCTGCAAGATCCAGGTCAAATAAGCAAAATTCGGTGGTATCATGAAAAAGTTTTTCGGCATTCTTTTGGCGGTCGCGATGTGTTTCGCCATGACCGCCTGCACCAACCCCTTTGAAGAGGAACCGGAGGAGCAGGATGGCAAAGTCGTCATCGAAGTGGGCGTTTTGGGCAGCACGACGGAGCAGGAGATCTTCCGCAAGTACAAGAACGGCTTTCAGGAGAAGTATCCCAACGTCATCGTGCAACTCGAGGCCATTCCCGGCGACTATGCGACGGGCATGAACAACTACGTTCAGAACTCTTCCTTCCCCGATGTCGTCTTTGCGCCCGGCGATCAGCACGCGGCCTATTCCTCCAACGGGTACTTCGTCGACCTGCGCACCTATGACGAGGCGGACGATACCTTCTCCTTCGACGATATCTATCCCGAACTCATCGAGACGACGCACTACGACAGTACGGACGAGGGCATCTGGTTCATGCCGCGCGACTACAACAAGGTCGTCACGTTCGTCAACAAGACCATGCTCGCCCTCGTGCCCGGGGAAAACGGGCAGATGTATGCGGGGTACGGCTCCTTCGAAGCGCTCAAGGAGGCGTGGGATCTCGAGACCTTCTACGAAGTGTGCGCCGCCGTCACCAAGAAGGTGGAGGAGAACGCGGCGGACCCTTCCTCCGTTCCGCAGGAGGAGAAGCTCGCAGGGCTCATCCGCGGCACGGTCGCGGTGGATGCGCGCTACAACTGGTATCCCGCTTACGAGCCCATCCTGCGCCACTACGGCGGCAGCATGATCAGCCTCGACAAGGCGGGGGACGGGGAGACGCCCGACTACAACGCCATGCTCAGCGTGGACTCGGACGAGACCATGCAGGCGTACCGCTCCTTCTACGAAAACCTTGCAAAACCCGGCTATGTCAAGCAGACGCTCGCCTCCAGCGGCGCCGCGGCATTCCCCAACAGTCAGGCGGCGATGTGGTTCACCACCCGTCCCTCGTGGGGGGAAGTCAACTCCGCCAATGCGACTTTTGAAGTGGACTTTCTTCCCTTCCCGTTCGATTACGTCGGCGTCGGCTGCACGGGGTATGCGATCACCACGCTCGCGGAGACGCGCGTTTCCGAGTACGCCGAGACCAAAGAGGGGACGAATGAAAAGATGACCAACGCCGATTACGGCTGGCTCTTCCTCAAGTATATCGCAAGCGAGGATGGTCAGAACGCCATCGGTGAGACGGGCATGGGCGTTCCCTCCCTCATGTCCATGAAGGACAAGGGCACCTGGCTGGAGTACGGCAGCGCCGACCTCAACCACGAGGCGTTCGTCCTCGACGTCGAGGGGCAGCAGACGATGGCGGTCAACGACATCTATTCCTTCCCCGCGACCGCGCAGAAGACGGTGAGCGACAACTGCATCTCCATCATGACCTATGTCGTGAAGGACAGCTTCTGGCCCTCCGATCTCACCCTTCCCATCAACAGGACCAACTACAAAGAGATCTATGCCAAGGTGGATGAGTACAAGAACGTCATGATGGTGCGCATCAACGCGGCAAACTGAGAGTACACTGTGCGGTACGCCCCGAGATGGCTCGGGGCATGCCGCAGGAGGTTTTCATGAGAGCATTCACACAAAATAAAAAAGCGAAGATCTTTGACTGGCTGAGCTCGTTCGCGTTCATTCTGCCCGTCGTCCTCGGGATCCTTATCTTTACCCTCTTCCCGATGGTTTCCTCGCTCGTTTACAGCTTCACTCGCACCTACACGACGGTCAAGGGAACGGGTGAGTGGGTCGGACTGCAGAACTATATCGATCTCTTCGGTGTCTACTGGCCGGAGATCGGCAAGTCGATCGGAATAACCTTCCTCTTCACGGTCATCTCGCTGCCGCTCACGCTCGTGCTCTCCTTCGGGCTGGCGTTCCTGCTCACGAAGGATATCAAGGGCATCAAGATGTTCCGCGTCATCTACTATCTTCCCGTCATGATCCCGACGGTGGTCAGCGGCATTTTGTGGTCGATGCTCGCCAACGGCTCGGATATGAGCGCCTTCAACATGATCCTCAATGCCTGCGGCATCCCGTCCTTTCCCTTCTACGATTCGGAGAGCACGGCAATGTTCACCTTCATCGTCATGGGGCTGTTCACCATCGGAAGCAGCATGATCCTCTGGATCGCGCAGATCAAGTCCATCCCCGATTCGATGTACGAGGTCGCCGATCTCGAGGGGGCAAATGCGTTCGTCAAGCTCGTCTCCATCACCATCCCCATGTGCACGCCCATCATCTTCTATAACCTCATCATGGGCATCATCAACTCGCTGCAGGTGTTCTCCAACGTCATCACGCTCAACATCGAGCCGGGCGGCAAGGAGGCACTCGACTTCATCGTCGTGCAGATCTACGACTACTATCAAAGCACCGACCTGTCCATGGCGTGCGCGCTGAGCTGGATCCTGTTCATCATCATCGCCGCTTTGAGCGCCGTCACGTTCAAATTCAACAAGTGGGTGTACTACGGGGAGGACGTATGAGAAGTTCTATCAAGGCAAAACGGGCGATCGGCCTGACGCTCAAATATCTCTTCCTCATCGTGCTCGCCGTGCTCTTCCTCTTCCCCGTGCTGGAGATGATCTTCAGGTCCTTCATGACCGATCAGGATATCCGCTTCGGCCTGCTCTTCCCGACCGAGTTCACCGTTCGGCCCTACATCGACGCGCTCGATGCGGAGTACTTCTGGTGGCTGAAGAACACGCTCATCATCGGCGTCATCTGCATGGTGGGGATCACGCTCTCCTCCAGTCTGTGTGCCTACGGGTTTGCGAAATTGCGCTTCAAGGGCAGGGAGCTCTTCTTCTCCCTCGTGCTCGCGACGCTCATGCTTCCCTCCATCTGCATGCAGATCCCGCTCTATAAGATGTACTACGGGATGGGGTGGACGAATTCCTGGCTGCCCCTCATCGTCCCCGGTTTCTTCGGCGGCGGTGCGCTCAACATCTTCCTCATGCGCCAATACATGCGCGGCATTCCGGATACCATCTGCGATGCGGCAAAAATCGACGGCGCAAACAAATTCGTCATCTATGCGGCCATCGTGATGCCCATGTGCCTGCCCATCGTGGGCTACGTCATGCTGACATCCTTCCTCGGCTGCTGGAATGACTTCATGACGCCGCTCCTCTACATCAACGAGCCCGCCATGTATAACCTTTCGCTCGGTCTTTACTACCGCTACGTGAACAATGCAGGCTCTATTCCTCCGGCCAATGTTCAGATGGCGGCGGCGACCATCATGCTCATCCCCTGCGCCGTGCTCTTCTTCTGTTTCCAGAAGGTGCTCATCAACGGCGTGACGGTGGGCGGCGTCAAAGGCTGAAAAAAAACTCCCGCAGTGATGCGGGAGTTTTTTTATGCGGCGGGCGGGTAGTTTGCCCGCCCGCCGCACCGTATATTTGCCATTTCATTCCCACCAGTCGTCGGGAAGGGCTGCTTCCTCCAAGATGACGGCGGGGAGCGTGACCTTCTCTCCTGCCTTTCCGCCGAAGTAAGGGGTCACGGTGTAGACGTATTCGACACCCGCTCTGAGCCCTGCGTCGCAGATAAGTTCCCGCCATTTGCCGCGGTAGAGGACCTTTTCTTCACCCCCGCCCGTGCGGGTCACTTCGTAGTCGTAGTACTGCGTCTTTTTTAGCTCGATGCACACCGTGCCGTTCTTTACATAGATCTTCGGCGTCTCGATCTTGGGCTTTGAAAATTTCTCGCTCACAGTCTGCGGAGCGAATTTTTCAAGAAATAGCTCCGTCTTTGCAAGATATTGAGGCCCAGCGGGGTCAATTAGCACCATGCGGTGCTTTCTTTCGTATTCCTCCATGTCGAGCGGCACTTCCACAACGCCCTTGGGTGCCACGGGGTCACTCGGGGAGCTCTCCGTATAGAGCGCCTTCAAAAGAGCCAAGAGCTCGTTTGCGGGCACGCCGCCGCCCGTCATCGGAATGGGGGAGTTGTCGGCATTTCCCAGCCAAACGCCGACGGTGTGTGCCGTGGTATAGCCGAGCGCGTAGGCGTCCGTGTTGCCCTGTTCGGTGCCGCCCGTGCCCGTCTTGGCACTCACATAGAAGGGGAGCGATTTGAGTTTCTTCGCCGTGCCCTCCTTGGCGGCCGTGTGCAGCATATCGGTGATGAGATACGCCGCCCCCTCGGAAAAGACGCGCGCCCTTCCTTGCGGGCGCTCATAGAGCACCTTCCCGCTCCCGTCCGTCACGCGGGAGATGGTCGCGGTCGGAATATAATTGCCGTCCGTGAGCGTCAGATACGCCGAGATGAGCTCCTGCATCGTGAAGCCGTTTTTCATGCCGCCGAGGGCAAGGGCGAGCGTCTCGTCCTCCTCTGGCACGGGAAGGCCCATTTTGCGCAGGTATTCGCTGCTTTTATGGGGCGTGAGGCTGTTCATCACCTTGACGGCGGGAATGTTGAGGCTCTTTGCAAGCGCGTCGCGGGCGCTCACATAGCCGAGGCACTTGCTTTCGTAGTTCTTGGGGGAGTAGCTCCCGAAGGAGACGGGTTCATCTAAAAGGGGCGTGGCGGGGGAGAGAAGGCCCTCCTCGAGGGCGGGTGCGTAGACGGCGAGCGGCTTGATGAGCGAGGCGGGCGTGCGGCGAATTTCCCCGCACGTCGAGCGGTAGGCAATGAGCGCGCGTGCCTCGTTGTCTGCCGCCATGAGCACGCAATCTGTCTCCGTCTCGAACGCCTCCATCTCCGCCTGAAGAGCGGGGGAGAAGTACGTCTCGACTCTCAGCGCTTCGCCTGAGGAAAGCTCGGGGAAAATTGCGGAGAGCTCTTCAAAGACGAGGGAGACATAGCTTATGCTCTTGCTCTCGTGGGGCGAGAGGGGAAGGGGTTCCGACTTTGCCGCTTCCGCCTCCTCTGCCGACAGAAAGCCCTGCTCTTCCATGAGGGAGAGGACGAAGTCGCGGCGCTCTTTGCATGCCTCGGCATCGCGGAAGGGGGAGTAGCGGTTGGGCGAGCGCACGAGGGCGGCAAGCAGCGCGCTCTCGGCGGGAACGAGCTCGCTCACATTCTTCCCGAAGTAGTAGCGGGCGGCGCTGTCCACCCCGAACGCGCTGTGCCCGAAGTAGATGGAGTTTAAGTAGAGCTCCATGATCTGCTCCTTCGTGTACTTTTTTTCAAGCTCCAGCGTGAGTTTCCACTCCTTGAACTTGCGGGAGAGCGTCTTTTCGTGCGTCAGATGGGTATTCTTGATGAGCTGTTGGGAGATGGTCGAGGCGCCCTCGCGGAAGGAGAACGAGGCGAGGTTCTTGAGCGCGGCCTTGCCGATGCGGAGGATATCCAGCCCGCCGTGGTCGTAAAAGCGTTTGTCCTCGACGGCGATAAAGGCCTCGGGAAGGTGCGAGGGAAATTCGTCGTAGCCGACGCGCCCCCGCGGGGTGTCGATGGGGTCTCCCGAACAGTCCAAGAGCTCCACCTGCGCAGAGGCGAGGGAGAGCTTGCCCTCGTCGAGCTTCACCCCCGCCGTCGAAATGAAGGCGTAGAGGACAAAGGCGAGGAGCGCGGCGGCGAGGACTGCAAGAAGGATGAGAAATACTTTTCGGGCAACTTTCATTTCCCGCAGTATGCGCTTTTTTGCAAAAAAATCGCAGGGAAAGAGCGGCACAAGTTGAAATATCATCTCTTTTGTGATATAATTGATACTTAGGAGGACTATGCCCATGGCAACTCTCAAAGAACTTGTGGAACGCTCCGAACGCATCGTCTTTTTCGGCGGCGCGGGCGTCTCGACGGAGAGCGGCATTCCCGACTTCCGCTCCAAGGACGGGCTCTACAATCAGAAATATTCCGTCCCGCCCGAGACGATGCTCTCCGATACCTACTTCTATTCGCACACCGAGGACTTCTTCCGCTTCTACCGTGACAAGATGCTGCCCCTCGACGCCCAGCCCAACGCGGCGCATAAAAAGCTCGCCGAATGGGAGAGGGAGGGTAAACTCCTCGCCGTCGTCACGCAGAACATCGACGGGCTGCACCAGAAGGCGGGCAGTCACCGCGTCTATGAACTCCACGGGAGCATCTGGCGCAATCATTGCCTTTCCTGCGGCAAGAGCTATTCCGCGGAGTACATCAAGGAGAGCAAAGGCGTGCCGCGCTGCACCTGCGGGGGCATCATCAAGCCCGACGTCGTCCTCTACGGCGAACAGCTCGACGAAAAGACGGTGACGGGGGCCATCCGTGCCATCGCGCAAGCCGACCTTCTCATCGTTGCGGGGACGTCGCTCTCCGTCTATCCCGCCGCAAGTTTTTTGGAATATTTCGAGGGCGAACACCTCGTTCTCATCAACCGCGACGCGACACCCCTCGACGGCGTTGCGGAAATTTGTCTGCATGAAAAAGTGGGGGAGGTATTTTCCAAACTTTGAACTATCACATCGTCACCTACGGCTGCCAGATGAACGTCCATGAATCGGAGAAGATCGCAGCCATTTTACAGGAAAAGGGCTATACGACGCCCGTTGACTCTGAGGAAGACGCCGACATCATCGTCTTCAACACCTGCTGTATCCGCGAGAATGCGGAAAACCACGCTTTCGGCAACATCGGCAACCTTAAAAAGCTCAAAAAGCGCAAGAAGGACCTCATCGTCGCCGTGGGCGGCTGCATGGCGCAGGAGGAGGGCAAGGCGCAGCTCTTACGGGAAAAGTTTCCCTTCATCGACATTATCTTCGGCACGCACAACGTGGCGGAGCTCTCTTCGCTCATCGACGCGCTTCGCGCAAAGCGCAAGAAGCAGGTCTCCGTCCTTCCCGAGAGAAAGGAGACTGAGGACGGCATCACGCCTGTTCGGACGAGCTATCCCAACGCGTGGGTGAACATCACCTACGGCTGCAACAACTTCTGCACCTACTGCATCGTGCCCTATGTGCGCGGACGCGAGCGCTCGCGAAGCGCCGAGGTCATCTTGAAGGAAGTGGAGGGGCTCGTCAACGAGGGCTATAAGGAGATTACGCTCTTAGGGCAGAACGTCAACTCGTACAACAGCGACGGAAAGGGGGGAATGTCCTTCCCCGAACTTTTGGACCGCTGCGCCCAGATCCCCGGCAAGTTCCGCCTGCGCTTCATGACCTCGCACCCCAAGGACTTTACGAGAGAGCTCGCCCTCGTCATGCAGAAGCACGAGAAAATCTGCAACCTCCTGCACCTCCCCGTGCAGGCGGGGAACGACCGCATTCTCTCCCTCATGAACCGCCGCTACACGCGCGAGAAGTATTTGGGCGAACTCAAGATGCTGCGCGAACTCATCCCGAATTGCGCCGTGACGACCGACCTCATCGTCGGCTTCCCCACGGAGACGGAGGAGGAGTTTGAGGATACCTTGTCCCTCGTCAAAGAGGCGAACTTCGCCTCGGCGTTCACCTTCGTCTATTCGCCGCGCACGGGCACGAAGGCGGCCGAAATGGAGGGGCGTATCCCCGAGGAAGTCTCGAAAGAGCGCATCATGCGCCTTGTCGACGCCGTCAACGAGAACACGCGGGAGATGTCCAAGGAGTACGTCGGAAAGACGACGGAGATCCTCTGCGAGGACTACGACGAGAAGAAGGGCCTCTACTTGGGCCGCAACGAGGCGGGCCGCATGGGGTACTTTGAAAGCGACAAGAACCTCATCGGCGAGTTCGTAAACCTTAAAATCGACCGCGCAAACGGCATTTCGCTGTTCGGTACCATCGTATAACGCATAGGAGGTAATGTTATGGCGCTCTCCCCCATGATGGAGCACTATCTCAAGATCAAGGAGCAGTACAAGGACTGCGTCATATTCTACCGTCTCGGCGACTTCTACGAGATGTTCTTTGACGATGCCGTGCGCGTCTCCAAACTGCTCGATCTCACTCTCACGGGGCGGGACTGCGGCCTCGAAGAGCGCGCGCCCATGTGCGGCGTTCCCTATCACGCGGCGGAGACGTACATCTCCAAGCTCGTCTCCTTGGGCGAGAAGGTCGCCATCTGCGAGCAGCTCTCCGACCCCAAGGAAGCGGGAAGGGGCATGGTGGACAGGGACGTCATCCGCGTCGTCTCGGCGGGCACCCTCATCGAGGACGGCCTCTTGGACGAGCGCAAAAATAACTACATCGCCTGCGCCGTCAAGCGTTCGGGAATGTACGCGATCGCCTGGGCGGACATCACGACGGGCGAATTTTCCGCCTGTGCCGAGGAGGACAGGGAGGCACTTTTATCCCACCTCGTCAATCTCTCGGTTGCCGAGATCATCTGCAACGACGAGCTCCTGATGGACGTCAAGGAGAGTCCCGAAGTGGAGCGGCACCTCCTTCCCGCCTTTTCCTGCTATCTCCCGTGGGCGTTTTCGACGGCCTCCGCAGAAAAGAATTTGAAGGAACAGTTCAAGGCGGCGTCCTTGGGGGCGCTCGGGCTCGACAGCAAGCCCATTGTCGCCATCGCGGCGGGGGCGCTCATCGAGTACCTCCGCGAGACGCAGAAGCACGCCCTTCAGAACATCAACCGCCTCACCCTCTCCGAGAGTGCGGGCTATATGACGCTCGACCCCGTCGCCGTCCGCAACCTTGAAATTTTGAAGAACAACGCCGAGGGCAAGCGCTACGGCTCCCTTTTATGGCTCTTGGATAAGACCCGTACGGGCATGGGGGCGAGAAGGCTTGCGTCCCTTCTCATCACCCCGCTTCTCGATAAGGAGAAGATCGAGCGCCGCCTCGACGCCGTCGAGGAACTTGCGAACGCCACCGTCGTCCGCATGAGCATTTCGGATATGCTCGGGGGCATGCGCGACATCGAGCGGCTCACGGGGCGCATCTCCAACGGCAACTTGCAGCCGCAGGACTGCGTCTCCCTCTCCAAATCGCTCGCCGTCATTCCCTCGCTCAAACTGCAGCTGACGGGCTTCTCCTCCGACCTTCTCCGCGCCATTGCGGACGATTTGGCCGACACGCGCGCCATCTGCTCGCTGCTCGATTCGGCCATTTCGGAGAACGCAACGACACGCAAGGAGGGGGGATACATCCGCCGCGGTTACAACGAGACGCTCGACGAGCTCCGCGACATCAAGACGGAGAGCCGCACGATGATCGCCGCTTTGGAGACCCGCGAGCGCGAACGGACGGGCATCCGCACCCTCAAAGTGGGCTACAACCGCGTGTTCGGCTATTACATCGAGGTGAGCAACTCCTTCAAGGAGAAGGTGCCTTATTCCTACGTCCGCCGTCAGACGCTGGCGGGCGGGGAGCGCTACACGACGGACGAGCTCAAGGAGCTCGAGAGCAAAATTTTGGGCAGCGATGAGCGCGCGGGAAAGCTCGAGGAGCAGCTCTTCGAGGAGATCATGGAAGTGCTCTTAAAGAATATCCCCGTCCTTCAGCAGCTCTCGGGGGCGATCGCGCGGCTCGACTGCCTGCTCTCGTTCGCCGTCGTCGCGAAGGAGAACAAGTACTGCCGCCCCGAAATTGCCGAGGACGGCGCGCTCGAAATAGAGGACGGCCGCCACCCCGTCGTCGAGGCGCTCTCGAAGGACCGCTTCGTGCCCAACGACTGCCTCTTGGACGGCGATGAAAACCGCACGATGGTCATCACCGGGCCAAATATGGCGGGCAAGAGCACCTATCTCCGTCAGACGGCGCTCATCGCGCTCATGGCGCACATCGGCTGTTTCGTGCCCGCAAAGAGGGCAAGGGTGCCCCTCATCGACCGCATCTTCACCCGCATCGGCGCGAGCGACAATTTGATTTTGGACCGCTCCACCTTCATGGTCGAGATGACGGAAGTCGCCAATATCCTGCGCAATGCGACGTCGCGGTCTCTTCTCATTCTCGATGAAGTGGGCCGCGGCACGAGCACTTACGACGGCCTCTCCATCGCGTGGGCGGTCATCGAGTACCTCAACGACAAGATAAGAGGCAAGACGCTGTTTGCAACGCACTATCACGAGCTCACCGAGCTCGAAGGGCGCTTGGAAGGCGTCAAGAATTATAAAATCAATGCCCGCGAAGTCAACGGCTCCATCGTATTTCTCAGAAAGATCGTGCGGGGCGGCGCATCGCGCAGTTTCGGTGTGGAGGTCGCAGCTCTTGCGGGGGTGCCCTCCGAAGTCACCGCGAGAGCCAAGCGCATTTTAAAGAAACTTGAAAAGAACGACATCGCCGCGAAGGGCGCAACTCTCACCGAGGTGCCCGAAGAGGAGCCTCAGGAGGAGCGTGAGCCCATCTTGGAGGAACTCTCTGCGCTCGACATCAACACGCTGACGCCCATGGCGGCGTTCCAGCTCATCGCAGGCTGGAAGGAGAAGCTCAAATGAACATCAATATCCTGCCCCCCGAAGTCTACAACCGCATTGCGGCGGGGGAGGTCGTCGACCGTCCCTATTCCGTCGTCAAGGAGCTCGTCGAGAACGCCATCGACGCGGGCGCGACGCAGATCTCGGTGGAAGTCGAGGGCGGCGGCAAGAAGCTCATCCGTGTGACGGACAACGGTAGCGGCATCGAAAAGGACGACCTTCGGGCCGCCTTTCTCCCGCACGCCACGAGCAAGTTAAAGACCGCGGAGGACCTTTCCGCCATCTTCACGCTCGGCTTCCGCGGCGAGGCCGTCGCGTCCGTCGCGTCCGTCTCCAAGACGACCATTCTCTCCCGCGTCAAGGGAGGGGAGGCCTTCTCGCTCACCTCGAACGGGGGTGTTCTCGGGGAGATCACGCCCGCAGGCGGCGCGGAGGGGACGGTCGTCACCGTTCAAGACCTCTTCTTCAACACGCCCGCCCGCCTCAAATTCTTAAAGAGTGACGCGGGCGAGGAGGGCGACATCACGGGCATCATGGCGCGCTTCCTTCTCTCCCGCCCCGAGATTTCCTTCACCTACACGGTGAACGGGAAGGTGCGTTACCGCTCCTTCGGCGACGGCCTCGAGAGTGCGCTCGCCGTCGTGTATGGGGCGTCCACGCTGCAGAACTGCATCTCCATCCGCGCCGAAAAGCACGGCATCCGCCTCTGGGGGTACATCGGCAACCGCAGCTTCAACAAGCCCAACCGCAGCTATCAGAGCCTCTTTCTGAACGGGCGATACATCATCAACCAGACTGTCGCCTCCGCCGTCACCAACGCCTACGGGAGCTACCTCATGAAGCGGCAGTATCCCTTCTATGTGCTGTTTTTGGAGGTGCCGCCCGAGGTCGTCGACGTCAACGTCCATCCCAACAAGGCGGACGTGCGCTTTGCCGACAACCGCATCATCTACGGCACCGTCTATTCCGTCATCTCGGCGGTCCTCGACGGCAGTTCTGCGGCGCTTGAGTACATCGTGCCCAACATCTCCTCTACCGTGGGTGAGAATAAGGAGCGCCTCGCTGTTTCCAAGGAGGCCACTTCGTCCTCTCAAACGGTCTCGCCTGCCGCGGAGCCCGCTCCCGCAAAGGCGGCCGCACCTTTAAGCACTTCGTCTCAGAGCACCTCGCCGCAGAGTATTTCACCCGCCGAAAAGGGCGATATGGGCGTGAAAAAGGCAGAGGAGCTCGCGCCCTCAGCCAAAAATGAACGCCGCATGACCTTAGAGGAGGCCAAGAAGGAGCTTGCCTTCGAGATCCCGCCCATGGGAGGCCGCGAGCCCGTCCACTACTTTGAGGAGCCCAAGAAGAACGCCTTCGAGGTGCGTTCGCCCCTCGCGTCAAGGTATCCCGCAGAGCCGGCTCCCGTGCCGCCCGCCGTTCAAAAGACGGCGGACGATGCCTTCGAGGAGAACAGAAAGTTCCTCTTGGAGCGCGACAAAAAGGCGGCGCAGCAGAAGATCGACCCCGCAACGCTCACCTATCAGGGCGTCTTGTTTCAGACCTACCTTCTCTTTGAGCGGGGCGATGAGGCGTACATCGTCGACCAGCACGCGGCGCACGAGCGCCTCATCTACGAGCGTCTTAAGAAAAAATGCGAGGAAAAGAAGCCGCTCTCCCAACCCGTCCTTGTGCCGTATATTCTGACCGTTAACGCGCAGGAATTTGCCTTTCTGACGGGGCAGTTCGATTCTCTCCGCGCCCTCGGCTTTGAGATCGACGAGTTCGGCGGCACGTCCGTCAAGGTCTCTGCGGTGCCGCTCGACCTCTACGGCATGGACGTGGAGAGCTTCCTCCGCGAGGTGCTCTCGTCGATGGAGACGCTCCGCGCCATCAAACTTGCCGATATCGCGCGCGACCGCCTCGCCACGATGGCGTGCAAGGCAGCGGTGAAGGGCGGCGAAAAGCTCACGCCCGAGGAGGCGAAGGGGCTGCTCCTCGACATGGACGGCGACATGGGGCTCAAGTGCCCGCACGGGCGGCCCGCCGTCGTCAAAGTGAAAAAGTCTGAGCTTGAAAAGCTCTTCAAGAGGATCGTATGAAGGCGCTCGTCGTTGTCGGCCCCACGGCGTCGGGAAAGACCGCGCTCGCGGTGGAGTGCGCCAAGCGCCTGAATGGCGAGGTCATCTCGGCGGATGCGCTTCTCGTCTACAAGGGCCTCAACATCGGCACGGCCAAGCCGACAAAGGAGGAGATGGGGGGCATTCCGCACCACATGATCGATGTCGTCGAGCCCACCGAGGCGTTCTCTGTGAGCGATTACGAGCGCCTCGCCCTGCCCATTATGGAGGACATCATCGCCCGCGGCAAGGTGCCCATCCTCTGCGGCGGAACGGCGTTCTACATCGACGCGCTTCTCTATGAGAGGACGCTCGGCGGCGCCCCCGGGGATAAGGCCGTCCGTGAAAAGTACGAAAACATCGCCCGTGAGAAGGGGAAGGATGCGCTGTTCGCGAGGCTGGAAGAAGTCGACTCCGAATCTGCAGCAGTGCTGCACCCGAACGACGTCAAGCGCGTCGTGCGGGCGCTGGAAATTTACGAGCTCACGGGGAGAAAGAAGTCCGATCAACACGACGAAAAAATTCCACGCCTTCCCTACCTCGCGGTGGGGGTGAACTTCCCGCGCGAGACGTTGTATGAGCGCATCGATCGCCGCGTCGATGAGATGATGAAGGCGGGACTGGTCGAGGAAGTTCGATCGCTCCTGAATAGCGGCGTTCCCGAGAATGCCCAGTGCATGCAGGGCATCGGCTACAAAGAAGTGGCTGAACTTTTGAAAAATGCCAATTTGCATAGTAATATGTCAGACATAATCAATACTATGTCAGACATAATCAAGCAAAAAACGCGCAATTATGCCAAAAGACAATTAACATATTTGAGAAAACGCAATGTCGTCTGGCTTGACCCCGAGGACCCTCGGGTGCTTGCCGAGGAGGTCTGTAACTTATATGAAGGCAACTGAACTCATCGCGGCGCAGGAGAGAGCGCTCTCCGACCGCTTTTCTAAAATTGACGAGACAGCGCTCTATAACCAGCGCAAGGTGCTCGACGCCTTTCGCGAGGAGATGATCGCGCTCCGTCACTTCGCCCCTTCGACGGGGTACGGCTACGGCGACGAGGGGAGGGATGCTCTCGGCCGCGTCTTTGCTCGCTCTTTTAAAGCCGAGCGTGCCATCGTCTCGCCCGCGCTTCTTTCGGGTACGCACGCGCTCACCGTCGCGCTCTTCGGCCTTCTCAAGACGGGCGACAGCGTCCTCTGCATCACGGGCACGCCCTATGATACCCTGCGCGGTGTCGTCTGGGGCAAGGATAACGGCTCCCTTGCGGACTACGGAATTTCCTTCGATGTGGTGGAGCTGAACGCCTCGGGGAAGCTCGATGAGGCTGCCATCCGTGCTGCGCTCGGCAAGAAATCATACAGTATGGTGTATATCCAGCGCTCGCGCGGATACGAGCTTCGCGACGCATTCACTGTCGAAGAGATCGGAAAAATGTGCGAATTTGTAAAAAGTTGCGGCTTTACGGGATGCATCTTCGTCGACAACTGCTACGGCGAATTTGTTGAAACGCGGGAGCCGTGTGAGGTCGGTGCAGACGTCATCGTGGGCTCGCTCATTAAGAACCCCGGGGGCGGCCTCGCTCCCACGGGCGGGTACATCGCGGGCAAAGAGGCCTGCATTTCGCGCATTGAAAACCGTCTGACGGCGCCCTCGGTGGGCGGGGAGGTCGGCTCCTATGCCTACGGCTATCAATACTATTATCAGGGGCTGTTTCTTGCGCCGCACACCGTCGCACAGGCGCTCAAAGGGGGTCTTCTCATCGGCGCCTGTCTCGACGCGCTCGGCTATGAAAACTTCCCCGCAGCGGACAAGATGCCTGCCGATATCACCCGCGCCGTCCGTTTCAATACGGAGGAGGAACTGTGCGGATTCATTCAGTCCGTGCAGGAGTGTTCGCCTGTCGACAGTTTCGTGCATCTCGAGGCGTGGGATATGCCCGGGTATGACTGCAAAGTCATCATGGCGGCCGGCAGCTTCGTGCAAGGGGCGAGCATCGAACTGAGTGCGGATGCTCCCATCCGTAAGCCCTATACGGCGTACTTCCAAGGGGGGCTTACCTACGAACATTGCCGCATCGCCTGTGAATACATCCTAAAACGGCTGCTTCACGAGGAATAAATCTCGAAAATTGATAATTTGCATAGTACTATGCGTGACATAGTATTCAGATTTCTTCAAAATAATAGGAGAAAACATGCCACAGCTCAGATACGATCATTTTCAGCGCGTATTCCCCAATATCACCATCGGCGTCGATCTCACATTCTCCGAAGGGGTAAACGGTATCCTCGGGAGACCTTTCAGCGGGAAATCGACGCTCGCCCGTGCCGCGCTTGGCCTGCAATATGCCCTGAAGGGCGGGGTAAAGCTTAACGGTTCTCTTCCCAATGAGAACAGCAAGGCGGTCACAGCCTATTTCCCCGAGAAAAGCTTCCTCGACCCCAAGTCGACGGTCGAAAGGGAGATTCGCTTTTTCGAGGCCTTCCCCGATTTTTCGCCTGAGCGCGCCCGCTCCTTTTTGAGGACGTTCCGCATCGATGGGGATACGAAAGTCGCCGCGCTCTCTGCCCTTCAACAGCGGTTCGTCTGCCTTTCCCTCGTGCTTGCGAGAGAGGCGGAGTTCTTCCTTCTCGATGAACCGCCGCTTTCGAGCGAGCTCTGCCGCGCGGCCTTTGAAGATTTCCTTGCTCATGAGGGGAGGGGAAAGTGCGTCGTGGTGTTCTCCGCCGACGTGTTCAGCTGCTCGCCCTATCTCGACCGCGCCGTCTTTTTGAAGGCGGGGCGCATTGTGTGGGATGGGTCTCCCTCCGAGCTGGCAAAGAACGGGCGTTCGCTCGTCGACTATTTTGAGGAGGTGACGAAATGAAGGCGCTTTTTCTGCGCGATGCAAAGCCGTATTTCCTATTGTTTGTGATCGCCGCGCCCATTGCCGCTGTCTGTACGCTCCTTGCGTTTTACGCTGTGCCCGAAACGCTCTCCGTCCTTCAGATCGTTTTGGGTTCGCTCGCGCTCCTTGCGGGCGCTGCGCTCGTGATCGGCCCGCCGCTCATCGCGGCCTTTCGCTTTTGGGGTATTTTCTCGCAGCCGCACAGGATCTACGAGCTCACCCTTCCCGTCTCCTGTCGCGCGCAGCTTGCCATGCGGTTTCTGCTTGCATTCGGCTTTTTTGTGGCGGGAGCAGTCATCCTTCTCGCCTGTACCCTTGCTGTCGTGCAGCTTGTCGATCTCGTCTCTCTCGTCGGGGCGAGTGCGGAGGACATCTTCTCGGCCGTCTACGGCTTCCTCTCGTCCGAGCCCATCCTCGTGCCGGAAGTCGTCCTGCTCCTGCTTTTGATGGCGGTGTTCGATTTGGCGTTCCTGTTCGCGGTCTGTGCGATGGGGCAGTATATGCCTGTTTCTCGCGGGGTCACGGTCATTTTGCTGTACTTCCTGATGACCATCGTCGTCTTCCCGGCGCTCTCGAATTACCTGCTTCTGCCCGTCTTTCTCTTGATAGGGAATTGGAGTCTGCCGTTTGCGGGGCTCGTCGGCATTCTCTTCTACGCGCTCGTCGACGGCCTGCTCTTGTATTTTGTCTACGTGACACTTTCCCGCCGCATGAATTTAAGATAACAAAAAGTTAAGATAACAAAAAAGCCGAGGCGCCCTGAAAGCCCTCGGCCTTTTTTTATTTGCAGTAGCCGCCGCAGTCGTGGTTGTCGTGATGGCCGTAGTGCTCGTCGTGTTCGTGGTCATGATGGGAGCACACCGCGTCGTTGTCAAAGGCAAGTGTGCCGCCGAGAAGGGCAAGGACGGTTTCGTCCGCCTCTCCCGAGACGCCGCCGTAGACCTCGATGCCCGCTTCGGCAAGCGCCATCTTTGCGCCCATGCCGATGCCGCCGCAGATGAGCTTTTCGACGCCCCTCTCTTGGAGGAACCCCGCAAGCGCGCTGTGGCCGCTGCCGTTCGTGGGAACGACTTCGCTTTTCGTCACCTTGCCGTCTTTCACGTCGTAGACCTTAAAGGCCTCCGTGTGGCCGAAGTGAGGGAATACGTTCCCGTTTTCATAAGTCACTGCAATTTTCATTGCTTCACCTCTTTTCAAAGTTTTCTTTATGATACCACGCGCCGCAAAAATAAGCAACAAAAAGGAACGGCGTGTACCGTTCCTCTTTGGAAAATGTCGATCGTCCGAGCCGAAAATAATGATCAAAATAGGGGGGATTGATTTTCATGAAGCTCTCGCCTCGTTCGATCTTGGACCCATTATATCATATCGACGCGAAGATGTATAGCATTTTATTTGGCTTTTTTGCACAATTATCGCCTAATTTTCGATTTTATTTTAGATTTATCTGAACTGATTCATATATGACCCGCTAAGAATGCGCGTTTGCGTCCTCGGCGAGGAAGTTATGCAGATATGCCGACTCCTTCTGATAGTTGCGGTACTGGAGGGGCGTATAGCCCGTCAGCTCGCGAAAGACCTTGGAAAAGTGGCTCTGGGAGGAGAAGCAGAGATAGCTCGCGATGTCTGCGATGGGAGTGTCCGAAAAGCGGAGAGAGCGTTTGGCGGTCTCGATCCTGCGCTTTGTCGCGTAGCGGAAGATG
>CALVWI010000021.1 GCA_944367045.1 uncultured Clostridia bacterium
ACTCCCCCCGAGGAGCGGAAGAAGTGGACGCGCGTCGTCTTTCTGCGCGGGGTCGTCAATTTTTTCGTGTCCTTTGTCGACGGCATGCAGGCGCTTCTGCGCAGTTCGGAGGTCGCCATCACCGACGAGGAGGAGGCCCAGCCCAAGATCAACCGCTACGTCGCGGAAAAGTGGAAGGTGAGCGCATCCTCCATTCTCACCTTCTTCTCCATGCTCATCGGCGTCGCCATCGCCCTTGCGCTCTTCCTCTTTCTCCCCATGTACTTCACGGAGCTCATCGCGGGGGTGTCGAACGGCGTCATCGCCGACGTGCGCGGCCTTCCCGGGCTCTACTACAACCTCATCGAGGGCGGGTTCCGCTTCGTCATATTTTTGGCGTATATCTTATTTACCCTGCTCTTTAAGTCCTTGCGGGAGACCTACCGCTACCACGGCGCGGAGCACAAGACCATCAACTGCTACGAGATGGGTCTTCCCCTCACCGTCGAGAACGTCAAGAAGTGCTCGCGCATGCACGACCGGTGCGGCACGACGTTCATCTTCTTCGTGCTCATCGTCTCCATCATCCTGTTCGCGTTCGTGAGCTGGGCGATCGGCGGCATCAACACGGGCTCCTCGGCGCTCGACTTCTTTATAAGCTTCCTCATCAAGCTCGTGCTGCTGCCCGTCATCGCGGGCGTCTCGTACGAGATCTTGAAACTGCTCGCAAAGACGCAGTCCCCGCTCGTGCTGCCCTTAAAGGCGCCCGGCTATCTTCTTCAGAAACTCACCACCAAGGAGCCGACGGACGACATGATCGAATGTGCCGTCCTCGCCTTCGAAAAGGTGCTCGATATGGACGCAAACCCCGATTCACCCGAAAAGATCTTCATCACCGAGACCAAGCTCTCCAAATTGAAGGAGATGATGACGCAGTCCTTCGAAAAGCACGGCATCGACGAGTCGGATGCCGAGTGGATCCTGTCTCTCACCTTGAACATCCCGAGAAGCGGGCTTTCGGAGGAGCGCATCGTCACGCGCGCCGAGTGCGCGAAGATCGTCTCGCTCTTTGAAGAGCGCCTCACGGGCAGGCCTCTTTGGTACATCATCGGCAACACGGAATTTTACGGCTATCCCATCGAGGTGGACGAGCGCGTGCTCATTCCCCGCCCCGAGACGGAAATTTTGGTGCAGCAGGCCATCGCCGCCGTTCAGGAGGGCAATACCGTGCTCGACCTGTGCACGGGGAGCGGTGCCATCGCCGTCGCCATCGCCTGCGAGGCCGCCAAGGATAAGAACATCTCCGTCGTCGCGGCGGACATTTCGGACGGCGCCCTCGAAGTCGCCCGCAACAACGTGCGGCGCAATAAGGCCAACGTCGTGGTCGTCAAGAGCGACCTCTTCGATAATATCCCCGGCAAGTTCAACATCATCACCTGCAACCCGCCCTATGTCAAGACCTCCGAGATGGCGACCCTTCAGCGGGAGGTGCGCGACTTCGAGCCCCGCCTCGCGCTCGACGGCGGCGCGGACGGCCTCGACTTCTACCGCCGCATCGCAAAGGACGTCAAGGAGCACATCGCCCGCGGCGGCATGCTCATTCTCGAGTGCGGCGAGGATCAGGCGCAGGACATCCTCAAGATCTTCTCCGACTGCGACTACGCGATGGTGGTGAAGGACCTCGCGGGCAAGGAACGCATCGTCAAGATCGTGTTTTAACGCCGCCTATGCACAATCAGAAAGTCAAAGACATCGCAGAGCGGTACGACAGGCTCGGAGAGCTCCTCTCCTCGCCCGAAGTCGCCGCCGACCCTGCCCGGTGGACGGAATATTCCAAGGAACGGGCCGGGATCGAGGAGATCGCCCTCAAATACCGCGAGTGCGAGCGGACGGAGAACGAGATGAACGCCGCCTTCTCCGAAGCGGAAGGGGAGACGGGCGAGATGAAGCAGCTGCTCACGGACGAGGGGTACGCCCTCAAAGGCAAGCTCTCATCCCTCGAAAACGAGCTCAAGCTCCTGCTCCTTCCCAAAGACGAGAAGGACGATAGGGGCTGCACCCTCGAGATCCGCGCGGGCGCGGGCGGCGAGGAGGCGGCGCTCTTTGCCTATGAGCTCTACCGCATGTATCAGGGCTATTGCGATAAACACCGCTTCCGTTTCGAGCCCGTTGACCTCAACGAGACCGAGCTCGGCGGCATGAAGGAAGCCATCGTCAACATCAGCGGAAAGGGCGCCTACGGGCGCTTGAAATATGAGAGCGGCGTGCACCGCGTCCAGCGCGTTCCCGAAACGGAATCGCAGGGGCGCATCCACACCTCGACGGTGACGGTCGCCGTCCTCCCCGAAGCGGAGGAGGTGGACGTTCAGATCGACGAGAAGGACGTGCGCGTCGATTTATACCGTTCCTCGGGCGCGGGCGGGCAGAAGGTCAACAAGACGGAGACCGCCATCCGCCTCACCCACTTTCCGACGGGCATCGTCGTCACCTGTCAGGACGAGCGCAGCCAGCTCAAGAACCGCGAGAAGGCCTTCCGCGTGCTGCGCGCCCGCCTCTACGACTACTACAACGGCAAGCGCGACAGGGAGGAGGCGATGAGCCGCCGCTCTCTCGTCGGCACGGGGGACAGGAGCGAGCGCATCCGCACCTACAACTTTCCCCAGAGCCGCATCACCGACCACAGGATCGGCTTGAGCCTCCATTCGATGGAGAGCTTTCTCTCGGGCGATCTCGACGAGATGCTCGACGCGCTCGCACGGGCGGACAGGGAAGCGCAGCTCACCGCCGAATAACATTCGCAATCATTTTTTTCGCAAGAGAGGTTTTCATATGCAGGTACTTTCCAAGAGAATAAGAGGCATCTCGCCCTCGCTCACGCTCGCCATCAGCGCGAAAGCAAAGGCCATGAAGGCAGCGGGGGAGGACGTCATCAACTTCGGCGTCGGCGAGCCCGACTTCAATACGCCCGAGCACATCATCAAGGCGGCGGAGGACGCCCTCGAGCGCGGCTGCACCAAATATACGCCCGCGGCGGGCCTTCCCGAACTGCGCCGCGCCATCTGCGACAAGTTCGCCCGCGACAACGGCCTTGAGTACGAGCCCTCGCAGATCATCGTCTCCAACGGCGCAAAGCACTCCATCTTCAACGTCTGCTTCGCCCTTTTGGAGCCCGGCGAGAACGAGGAAGTCATCATCCCCGCGCCCTACTGGCTCACCTATCCCGAGGTCGTCAAGGTGTGCGGCGGCGTTCCCGTCATCGTCAACACGCAGAAGAAGAACAACTTCAAGATCACGCCCGAGGAGCTCCGCGCGGCCATCACGCCCAAAACGAAACTCTTCATCTTCAACTCGCCCTGCAACCCCACGGGCGCGGTGTATTCGGAGGCAGAGGTCCGCGCCCTTGCAAAGGTCTGCGAGGAGACGGGCATCTATGTCCTTGCCGATGAAATTTACGAAAAGCTCGTCTACGGCGAGGAGAAGCCCTTCTCGATGGCGGCCGTCTCTCCTTGGATGATGGACCACACCGTCACCGTCAACGGCGTCTCCAAGACGTACGCGATGACGGGCTGGCGCATCGGGTACCTCGGCGCGCCCCTCGAGATCGCCAAGGCTATCTCTTCCTTCCAGAGCCACGCGACGAGCAACCCCAACTCCATCGCTCAGTACGCGACCATCAAGGCGCTCAACTCACCCGAGGCCTCCGTCGAGGAGATGGTCGCCCGCTTTGCGCGCCGCCGCCTCGCCCTCATCGAGCGCGTGTCCGAGATGAAGGACGTCTACTGCATCATTCCCGAGGGCGCGTTCTATGCGATGCTCGTCGTGAGCAGCACCTACGGCAAGAGCTTCGGCTCCCAGAAGATCACCGACTCCGTCACCTTCTCCGATATCCTGCTCGATGCGGCCAAAGTCGCCGTCGTTCCCGGCAAGGCATTCGGCGCCGATGACTGCGTCCGCATCTCCTATTCCCTCTCGATGAAGGACATGCTGGAGGGCCTCGAACGCATCGATGCCTTCGTGCAGAGCCTTCAGTGAGAAAAAGATAAAAATTTTATCGCTTTTTTTCGGGAAACCCCTTGAAAAACGCGTCAAAACTTGATAGAATAGAGACAAATAAACGCGCCGCGAGGCGCACAGGAGGAGAACATGATCAAAATCATTTGCGGCCCTAAAGGAAGCGGGAAAACCAAGCGTATCATCGACGCGGCGAACGGTGCGGTCGATACGGCGAAGGGCCACTTGATCTTCATCACCGATACCAAGCGTTATATGTACGATTTAAGGCGCGAGGTGCGCTTCATCGACGTTTCCGATTATTCCATCGCGGGCGAGGATGCGCTCTGCGGCTTCATCAAGGGCGTCATCGCCGGCAGCTACGACAACGAGTTCGTCTACGTCGACGGCGTGGCGCGCATTGCAGGCAAGGCCATCAAGGATATGGCACAGCTCTTCTATATGCTGGAGAAGGTCGCGACCATGCGTTCCCTCACCATCTACATCACCTGCAGCTGCGCCGAGGAAGAACTTCCCGAATTTGCAAAGAAGTATCTTTAAGAAAGAGGGGAGCGGCAAAAGCTCCCGAAAGAAACAGTCTTAGAACACATTTCCCGTCACGTCCCTTACCTACAAGGGGCGTTTTCGGGCGTTAAGAGGGCGCAACGCCCAAAGGAGGCAATTCATGTATTTTGTAAGCACGCGGGGGAAGGGACGCGTCACGGGTGCCGAGGCCGTCGTGCAGGGCCTTGCCGAGGACGGCGGGCTCTTCGTCCCCGAAAAGTTCCCCTCCGTCACCAAAGAGGAGATGGAGCGCATGCTCGGCATGGACTATCCCGAACGCGCCGCCCTCGTCCTCTCCAAGTACTTCGACGACTACGATAAGGACGAGCTCCTCGCCGCCCTCAAGAAGGCGTATTCCCAGTTCGATGAAGGGGACGCAGCGCCCCTCGTCAAGGTGGAGAACGGCATGTTCATGCTCGAACTCTACCACGGTCCCACCTGCGCGTTCAAGGATATGGCGCTCACCGTCCTTCCCTACCTTTTAAGGAAGGGGTGCGACATCCTGGGTATCAAGGACACCATCCTCATCCTCGTCGCGACGAGCGGCGACACGGGCAAGGCCGCCCTTGAAGGCTTTAAGGACCAGAAGGGCGTCAAGATCATGGTCGCCTATCCCGACGACGGCGTCTCGAAGATGCAGAAGCTTCAGATGTGCACGCAGGACGGCGACAACGTCAACGTCGTTGCGGTCAAGGGCAACTTCGACGACTGCCAGACGACGGTCAAGAAGATCTTCCACTCCGAGGAGTGCAAAGCAGAGCTCAAAAAGCGGGGCATCCGCCTCTCGTCCGCCAATTCCATCAACTTCGGAAGGTTGGCGCCGCAGATCGCCTACTACTTCTCCGCCTATCTCGACCTCGTCTCGTCCGAGCAGATCAAGATGGGGGACAAGGTGGACTTCACCGTCCCCACGGGCAACTTCGGCAACATCCTCGCCGCCTACTATGCAAAGCAGATGGGCCTGCCCGTCGGCAAGCTCGTGTGCGCGTCCAACCGCAACAACGTGCTCACCGACTTCATCCTGCGCGGCGTGTACGACGTGAGCAAGCGTCCCTTCTTCAAGACGATGTCCCCCTCGATGGACATCCTCATCTCCTCCAACCTGGAGCGCCTTCTCTTTGAGATCTCGGGGAGAGACGCCGCCCTCACGCAGGAGCGCATGGAGTCGCTTGCAAAGACGGGCCGCTATTCCGTGCGCGCGGAGGAGCTGAAGAGCATCAAGGAGCAGTTCTACGCGGGTTATGCCTCGGAGGACGACACGGTGGACTGCATCTACGAGTTCTTCACCGAGTACGGCTATCCCATGGACCCCCACACGGGCGTCGCGATGTGCGTCGCCGAGCGCTATCAGGAGGCTCTCGAGAAGGAGACGCCTCCCGTCAAGCCCCTTCCCATGGTCGTCGTCTCGACGGCGAGCCCCTATAAGTTCCCGCAGGCCGTCTACTACGCGCTCACGGGCAACGACGTCAAGGACAGCTTCAAGGGCATCAAGCGCATCAATTTGCTCACGGCGATGAAGGTGCCCGAGAGCCTCAAGGAGATCCGCTACAAGCCTATCCGCTTCAAGACGTCGGTGACGGCAGACCACATCTTTGACGAAGTTTTGAAGTTTGTCGGGGAATAAGGGCGGAAAAACGAGCGAAAATTCCGTCAAAATGACAGAATTTTGCCCGAAAACGGGAAAATTTCTCAAAAGCCTTGACTACCCCAACCGAATGTGCTAAAATAATAAGGAAATACGGCTTCCGCAGGTGCGGCGGCCGAAAAAGAGGAGATTTAGGTATTATGGCAAATGTAAGAGTTGCAATCAATGGCTTCGGCAGGATCGGCCGCCTTGCGTTCCGTCAGATGTTCGGCGCAGAGGGCTACGAGATCGTCGCGATCAACGACCTGACCAGCCCCAAGATGCTCGCGCATCTTCTCAAGTATGACTCCGCACAGGGCAGATACGAGCACGCAGACACCGTGTCCGCCGATGACGAAGCCGGCACCATCACCGTCTGCGGCAAGACCATCAAGATCTATGCCGAGAAGGACGCAAAGAACCTTCCTTGGGGCGAGATCGGCGTAGACGTCGTCCTCGAGTGCACCGGTTTCTACACCTCCAAGGCTAAGAGCCAGGCTCACATCGATGCAGGCGCAAAGAAGGTCGTCATCTCCGCTCCCGCAGGCAACGATCTTCCCACCATCGTGTTCAGCGTCAACGAGAAGTCGCTCAAGAAGTCGGATACCATCATCTCCGCTGCTTCCTGCACGACCAACTGCCTCGCACCTATGGCAGATACCCTCAACAAGCTCGCTAAGATCAAGAAGGGCTACATGACGACCATCCACGCTTACACGGGCGACCAGATGGTGCTCGACGGTCCTCACCGCAAGGGCGATCTTCGCCGTGCACGTGCCGCTGCCGTCAACATCGTCCCCAACTCTACGGGCGCTGCTAAGGCCATCGGCCTCGTCATCCCCGAACTCAACGGCGTGCTCGACGGCTGCGCTCAGCGCGTTCCCGTTCCCACCGGTTCTTTGACCCAGCTCGTCGCCATCTGCGAGGGCGAGGTCGATAAGGACGCCGTCAACAAGGCGATGAAGGACGCTTCCTCCGCATCCTTCGGCTACACCGAGGAAGAGATCGTCTCCTCCGATATCGTCGGCATCACCTACGGCTCGCTGTTCGATGCTACGCAGACCAAGTGCATGCCTATGGGCGACGGCACGACGCTCGTCAAGGTCGTCTCCTGGTACGACAACGAGAACTCCTACACCAGCCAGATGGTCCGTACGATCAAGTACTTCGCTGAGCTTTGATGTAAAACCTGAAACAAAGCGCTCTCCTTCGGGAGAGCGTTTTTTCATGCCCTTCGGGGCGGGTGAGGCCGCGTTTTCGGGCGGGCGGGGGTAGACGGGCGCGCCTTCCGCATATAATAGTGCGATATGAGATTTCAGGAACTGATTTCGGCTGCGAGGGCCGCTGCGGGCGGGAGCATCGAGTACACCGTCGCGGAGGGGGAGGGGCTGTTCGAGAACGTTCGCCGCATTTCCGCCCTCTCGGAGGAGCGCATCGTGTTCCTCGGCAGGAGCGGCTCGGTGGAGGTGGAGGGGAGCGGGCTCTCCCTCGGCCGCTACGAGGCGGGCGACGCCGTCGTCCGCGGGAAGATATCGCGCGTCACGCGCCTTTGAGCAATGAGAGAGCAGCTTTTGATCGAGGGGTTGGGCGTCGAGCGGGTGCCAGATAAACTTAAGCGGGGGCAGGTCACCGTCCTCGCGGCGCGCCGCACGCAAAAAAATATGCTCACTGTCACGGTCAATCGAAAAGACAGCAAAAAAGTTTTTGCAATTTTGCGGGGTTCGTGTTATAATGTAAAAAAACTGCGCCCTCTGGGCCTTGCCCGCCTCGTCGAGGGCTGCAGGCGTGCGGCGGGGCTGGTCCTCGGCGGCCTGCTCTTTTGCGCGCTCGTGCTCTTTTGTGAGAGCCGCGTCCTGCGCGTCGAAGTCACGGGCAGCGGGGCATACTATGAGGGCGACGTCCTCGCCATTTTGGAGGAGGGCGGCGTCGTGCCTCTCTCGCCCGCACCCGAGCGCACCGAACTTCTCACCTCGCGCATCCTTTCGCTCCCCCGCGTGAGCTTTGCCTCGCTCTCCTTCGAGGGCGGCACACTCACCGTGCAGGTGGAGGTCAGCGACGAGGAAACGATTTTCACCCCCGCACCGCTCAAGGCGACGCAAAGGGGCACCCTTTTGGAGCTCGTCGTCCTGCGCGGAACGCCGCTCGCGGAAGTCGGGCAGGAGGTGGAGAAGGGGCAGACGCTCATCTCCGAATGCGTCCTCTACGGCGAAAAAGAGGAGCAAGTCCTCGTGGTGGGGTATGCGGTGCTCCTGTGCTCCGTCGAGGGCATCTTCGAGGGAACCGAGGAGGGAGCACTTCAAGCTGCCTATCTCGAATACGGGGAGGACGCGGAACTTCGCGCGGAACCCGTCGAAGGGGGCTGGCGCATCTACGGGCGCGCACGCGTCATCATTTCAAGTCATATGCAGTGACCGAGGGACACTCGGCAGGAGGAATACATTACGGCGACAAGATATACCATCGAAACGGGCGGGCTGGACAGGCTGCAGAAGGTACTCGGCATCTTCGACGAAAACCTCGTCACCATCGCGCGGGAGCTCGAACTCTTTACCAAGGTGGAGGGCACAAACATCGTCCTCGAGGGGGAGGCGGAGAACGCCGCGCTCGGGCGGGACGTCATCGAGAGCCTGCTCGCCATCGTGGAGGCGGGCGACAACATCGACAAGAGCAGCCTTTTGTACTGCATCGAGCTCGCGCGGGAGGGGCACGCCTCGGACATCGGCTCGCTCATGCACGGCGTCGTCGCCGTCTCGGCGCGCGGCAAGCCTGTCAAGTGCAAGACGGTGGGGCAGAAGGACTACGTCTCCGCCATCAAGCAGAATACCATCACGTTCGGCGTGGGGCCTGCGGGCACGGGCAAGACGTATCTTGCCGTCTGTCTCGCGGTGGCGGCCTACAAGGGCAAGCAGGTGGAGAAGATCATCCTCACCCGTCCCGCGGTGGAGGCGGGCGAAAAGCTCGGCTTCCTTCCCGGGGATCTTCAGACGAAAGTCGACCCCTATCTCCGCCCCCTCTACGACGCGCTGCAGGAGATGTTCGGCCTCGAGACGTACGCGAAACTCATGGAGAAGGGCGTCATCGAAGTCGCGCCCCTTGCCTATATGCGCGGCAGGACGCTTTCGAATGCCTTCGTCATTTTGGACGAGGCCCAGAACGCCACTCGCGAACAGATGAAGATGTTCTTGACCCGCCTCGGCGACGGGAGCAAGATGGTCGTCACGGGAGACCTGACGCAGACCGACCTCCCCGAGGGCAAGACGAGCGGCCTGAAGCAGGCCGTCACCATTCTGCGGGGCGTGGAGGACATCGCCGTCGTCACGCTGACCGACAAGGACGTCGTGCGCCATCCCCTCGTGATGCGTATCGTGCGCGCCTACGAGAAGGCGGACATGCTCAAGAGCAAAGGAGACAAACGATGACAAAAATCGCAAAGAAGGGCATCGGCAAGGTCAATCTGGTCGTGAGCATCCTCATGGCCGCTTTAAGCTATCTCATCATCGTCGCCTGCATGGTGATGATGATCGTCATCAACGAACCCGACACGTGGGTGAGCTACTTCAAGGACAGCGCCTTCCGCTTCCTTTCGGCGTGCATCTGCGTGCTGCTTCTCTTTGCCATTCTCTTTTACTATTATTACTTCGAGGACAAGGTGTTCCTCTCCAAGGGGAAGAACGTCTTTCTCATCTATTCGCTTCTCATCATCGCAGTGCTGGTGTGCTATTTCTTCGGGCGGTTCGTCTCCATCTACTTCCGTCCCGTGGCGATGCTCGCGCTCCTCGCACTCTTCCTGTTCGGGCGGCGGCAGGCGATCATCTTGAACTTCGTCTTTTCGCTCCTGATGTTCGTCATCGATACCTTCACGAACAATTTCGATTCCTCTCCCAACACCGTCTACATCTCGCTCATGCTCACCTTTGCATGCGGCACGTTCGCGGTGTTCATTGCCGCGGGCGTCAAGACGCGCTGGGAACTCATGCTCACGGGCGTGTTCCTCGGCTTCCCGGGGCTCGCCATCGTGCTCCTTCTCGAGCTCTCCGAACTCGATTTCTCGGGCTTCGACTGGATCCCGTACGTCGCCTCGGCGGGGTACGGCATCTTGGGGTGCATCCTTTCGGCGATGCTCGCCCTGTGTATCCTGCCCGTGTTTGAGATGGCGTTCAACCGCCTCACGGTGTTCAGGCTGAGGGAGCTCACGAGCGCCAACGCGCCGCTTCTTCAACGCCTCCGCACCGAGGCCCCCGGCACCTTCAACCACTCGCTCATCGTCGCGCAGCTCGCCGAGACCTGCGCCATCGCCATCTCGGAGAACGCCGAGCTCGCCCGTGCGGCAGCGTACTACCACGACGTGGGCAAGCTCAAGCAGCCCGAGTGCTTCACCGAGAACCAGACGGGCTACAACGTGCACGACGAGCTCACGCCCGAGCTCTCCGCCGACATCATCCGCTCCCACGCGCAGGACGGCTACGACCTTCTCATCGCCAACCACCTGCCTAAGGAGATCGCCGACGTCGCGCGCGAACACCACGGGACGCTGCCCATCAAGTACTTCTTCGACAAGGCCAACCGCCTCTCGGGAGGGGACGCGAACATCCGCAACTATTCTTACCTCGGGCCCAAGCCCACGACGAAGGTCGCGGCCATCATCATGATCGCCGACGCCTCCGAGGCCGCGACGCGCGCCATCAAGGACCGCTCGCCCGAGACGGTGGAGCGCATCGTCCGCTCCGTCATCGAGGAGAGAATGGACCTCGACCAATTTTCCGACTGTGACATCACCATGCGGGAGCTGACCATCATCAAGCAGACGCTCGTCGAATCGCTCACGGGCGTGCATCACCACCGCGTCAAGTACCCCGCCATCCGCTTCAACCGCGCCCATCAGGCCGTCAAAGAGGAGTCCAAGGGAGATGAATAAGTTTTTCTTAGATACCGACGCGCTCGAAGAGAGCGAAAGAGAGCGCCTCGAAGGGGCGCTCGAAGGCATTGCCGAGGGCGACTGCGACTTTTGTCTGGAGCTCATCCTCGTCGATGAAGATGAAATTCAACGTTTAAATCGCGAGGTGCGCGGCGTCGACCGCGTGACCGACGTTCTGAGCTTCCCCTCGCTCGAGGGCATCAAGGGCGAGAAGCTCATCGCCGACGAGCACGCGGACGAGCTCGACGAGGAGGACAGGCTCTTTTTGGGCAGCATCGCCATCTGCGAGAAGCGCGCCCGCGAGCAGGCCGAAGAGTACGGCCATTCGTTTGAGCGCGAGCTCAACTATCTCACCGTGCACGGGGTGCTGCATTGCCTCGGGTACGACCACGAGACGGAGGAAGAAAAGCGCGAGATGCGTGAAAAGGAAGAATCGATCATGGCAAGGATGGGACTTTCGAGATGAGAAGCGGAACGGTAGCCGTCATCGGCAAGGCAAACGCAGGCAAGAGCACGCTCGTCAATGTGCTCGTCGGGGAGAAGGTCGCCATCGTCTCCCCCAAGCCGCAGACCACGCGCGATCGCATCCTCGGCATCCTCAACCGCGAGGGGAGTCAGATCGTCTTTGTGGATACCCCGGGCATCTACCGCCAGCGGAACGCCCTCACGGGGCTCATGATGCGCACGACGGAGAACACCTCGAAGGACGTCGACGTCATCCTCTATGTGCACGACGGCCATGCGGGCGTCGAGGAGAGCGATATCGCGCTCATGAAGAAGTACGCCGCCCTCGGCATCCCCATGCTCATCGCCTATACCAAGACGGACATCATGCCAAAGGAGCGCATCCCCGAGGACGTCAAGAAGATCGTCGAAGGGGGCGTGGAGAAGGACATCTACCCCGTCTCGGCGCGCAAGGGGAGCAATCTGAAAAAGCTCGAGGACGCCATCACGGCGCTCCTTCCCGAGGGCGAGCCCCTCTTTCCCGAGGACATCGTCTCGGACAAGAGCGAGAAGTTCATGGTCGCCGAGATCATGCGCGAGAAGATCCTCTTGAAGTTCGACCAGGAGATCCCGCACGGCGTCGCCATCGTCGTCAACACCTTTCAAAAGCAGGAGAACGGCGTCTACGACATCAACCTCGACATCGTCTGCGAAAAACAAAACCACAAGGCCATCCTCATCGGCAAGCAGGGCAAGGCGCTCAAGGAAGTCGCCTCCTTCGCCCGTCAGGACATGGAAAAGTTCCTCGGCGCGAAGGTGTTCCTCACCACCTATGTGAAGGTGCGCGAGAACTGGCGCGACCGCGAGGGCATGCTGCGCGAACTCGGCTACGAGAAGGAGCGCGGCGAGGACTGATGCGCTCCCGCGCATAAATGGGGCGCTCCCTTCCGATACTGACAGGGGAGGGGATATGCGCAAGAATGATGCGGGAGAGCTTGCCTGGCAGCTCTTTCAAAAGACGGGAAACGTCACTTACTACATGCTGTATCAACAGCTCAAAGGCAAAAAAAGAGGCGAATGAATGGAATTCAAGGCGGATGCGCTCGTACTGCGTGCGACGGATTGGGGGGAATACGACAAGATCGTCACCCTCTTCACGGCGGAGCGCGGCAAGTTGAGCGCGGCGCTCAAGGGCGTCAAGAGGGCGGGGGCAAAGCTGAAATTTGCCGCTCAGCCCTTTTGTTTTGCGGAATATGTGCTCGTCGAAAAGGCGGGGCGGCGCACCGTCATCTCGGCGTCCATGCACGACGGGTTCTATGCCCTTCGCGAGGACATCTGCTGCTTCTACGCGGCGGCGGTCATCGCGGAGGCGTGCGACAAGCTCCTTTACGAGGGCATGGTGAGCCCCGAACTCTTCCTTTCCGCCGTGCGGGGGCTTGAAGAGCTCTCGGCGCTCGCGGAGGGGAGCGAAACGCCGCTCGAGGACGGCAAGAGCGGGAGCTCGTATGTGCTCTTAAAGTTCCTCTTGAAGGCCTTGAAGGAGGCGGGCTATCCCGTGACGGCGGGGAATTGTCCGCACTGCGGGGAGCCGCTTTCGGGGCGCATGCGGTTCGATATGGCAAGCGGCGTCTTCGGCTGCGAGGCGTGCGGGGGCGGCGTGCCCGCGAGCGAGAGCACCTACCTTGCCATTCGCGCGGCTTACGGCGAGGGCGGGGAGGCGACGGCGGACGGCGTCAAGCGGGCTTTGCGGCTGCTTTCGGCGTACTTTTCCTACCAGGCCTCCGAACTTCCCGCGCTCGAAGAGTACCTTCGCACCTGAAAGCGTGCCGAAATTTGCCTGACACTGTGTCAGAATGGCTGTAAAACGCCCCGGAAGAGGGCGTTTTTTGATTGACATTGTGTCAGAATGGTTATATAATAAGCGCCATGAACACGACGAAAGATTTGAAGCGCATTGAAAATCAGCGGTTCGGAGAGGAGCGCGCCCTCTACATGACGAACGGCGCACATATCCGCAACTGCCGCTTCGAGGGCGAGGAGGACGGCGAGTCCGCCCTCAAGGAGAGCTCTCACCTTCAGGTCGAAAACTGCTTCTTCGACCTCCGCTATCCCTTCTGGCACGTCCATGATCTGCATCTCACGGACAGCGAGATGACCCCGAACTGCCGCGCCGCGCTCTGGTACGACGAGGACATTCGTATCGAGAACTGCAAGATGCACGGCATCAAGGCGGTGCGCGAGTGCAAAGACGTGACGCTTTCGGGGTGCGACATCGATTCCCCCGAGTTCGGCTGGCACAGCAGGAACGTGCAGGTGACGGGCGGCAAACTCAATTCCGAGTACGCCTTCCTCGGATGCGACGGCGTGCATCTTGACAACGTGGGATTTTCGGGCAAGTATTCCTTCCAATATGCGGAGGGTGTGCGCCTCAAGAACTGCGTTTTGAATACCAAGGACGCCTTCTGGCACACGAAGGGGGCGGTCGCGGAGGACTGCCAAATCAACGGCGAGTACCTCGGCTGGTATTCGGAGGGCCTCACCCTCATCCGCTGCCACATCAAGGGCACCCAGCCTCTTTGCTATTGCAAGCAGCTCACCCTCATCGACTGCACAATGGAGGACTGCGACCTTGCCTTCGAGTACAGCGACGTGAATGCGACCGTCAACAGTGTCATCGATTCCGTGAAAAATCCCCGCAGCGGCTGCATCACGGCGAAGGGGTTCGGGGAAGTCATCGAGGGCAACAGCGTCTATCCCGTGGAGTGCAAGCTCGTGACGAAAGAGTAAAAACGAAATAAAAAGAGTAAAGAAAAAGACCTCGCTTCAAGCGAGGCCTTTTTTTGTCTGTTTTTTACGCTTTGCCTGCGGAGCCGAGCACGTCCGTGATCTTGTGCTTGACGAGCTCCTTCATGTTGGCGCGCGCATCGCCGAGGTACTGGCGGGGATCGAAGTGCGAAGGGTTCTCCGCAAGGTGCTTTCTGACGGCTGCCGTGAACGCGACGCGGAGGTCGGAGTCGATGTTGATCTTGCAGACGGCGAGCTTCGCGGCCTTCTTGAGTTCGGATTCGGGAATGCCGATGGCGTTGGGCATGGAACCGCCGTACTGATTGACGATGGCGACCTGGTCCTGAGGGACGGAGGAAGCGCCGTGCAGCACGATGGGGAAGCCGGGAAGACGGCGGCCGACCTCTTCCAAAATGTCGATGCGGAGCTTGGGATCCTGGCCGGGCTTGAACTTGTAGGCGCCGTGCGAGGTGCCGATGGCGATGGCGAGCGAATCGCAGCCCGTGCGCTGGGTGAACTCCTCGACTTCGTCGGGCGAGGTGAACATTGCATCATGTGCGGCGACGTTGACGTCGTCCTCGATGCCCGCGAGCTTGCCGAGTTCTGCCTCGACGACCACGCCGTGGTCATGTGCGTACTCGACCACCTTTTTGGTGAGGGCGATGTTCTCCTCCCAAGGCTTGGAGGAAGCGTCGATCATGACGGAGGTGAAGCCGCCGTCGATGGACGCCTTGCAGATCTCGAAGTCTGCGCCGTGGTCAAGGTGCATGGCGATGGGGATGTTGGTCGTCTCCACGGCCGCCTCGACGAGGTGACGGAGGTACACGGGGTTGGCGTACTTTCTGGCGCCTGCCGAGACCTGCAGGATGACGGGCGAGTTGAGCTCGTTCGCGGCTTCGACGATGGCCTGGATCATCTCCATATCGTTCACGTTGAACGCACCGACCGCATAGCCGCCGGCATACGCCTTCTTGAACATCTCCGTGGTTGTTACTAAGGGCATAAAAAATCCTCCCATTACGGTTTTTTCTTATTATAGTTCATTTTGAGGGAATTTGCAAGGGGTTTGAGAAAATCGGCGGGAAAAAATTGCCTTCCCGCCCGTTATGCCGCCCGCCCGTAAAATCGAGGGGGAAATTTGGGGAGCGCTGTCGTTTCGGATGGCTTTGCGCCGCCCGCCGCGGCGAGAAGCCGCGACGGGCGGCGTTTCAAGAAACACGCTTTTTCGCCACTTCTTGCCCGCAATCGCAAATTGCGCATGGTAGAATACAGGCTATCTTTTCATGGAAGGAGGTGATCTATGCGAATTTTGAAGAAGATGTTCGAGGCGGTCACGGCCTCGCTGTTCGCGGCGGCACTGGTGCTCTTTGTGACGCTCTTTGCTGCCGCTGCCTGCACGAGCAAAGTGACCGTCCGCTTCGAGGCGATGGACGGCACGGAGATCGGCGCCGTCACCGCGGAGGCGGGGGAGGAACTGCAGCCGCCAACGCTCCCGCAGAAGGAGGGCTGGGTGTTCCTCGGGTGGTATCTGGACAGCGAATGCGAGGGGGAGACGGTGGAACTTCCCGAAGTCGTGCCCGCCTCGAGCGTCACCTATTACGCCAGGTTCGAGGAGTACCCCGCGATCACGCTGGACGCCCAAGGAGGCACGTCTCAAGGCAGGGTGTATGCCGCCGAGGGCACGCCGCTTTCGGAGGCGCTCGAGGGCGTCACGGCGGAGAAGGCGGGGCTTATCTTCGGCGCGTGGACGCTTGCGGGGCGGGAACTCACTTCAAGCGACGTCGTTCCCGCGGACGGCATCACCGTGCAGGCGCGCTACAAGGCGGAGTACACGGTGGAGGTGCGGAAGGAGAATGCCCGCGGCGACGGGTACGACGTGGAAAGGACCGTCTATGCCGACTGGGAGGGGGCGACCGTTTCGCCCGAGGCGCCGACTTTCGCGCATTTCACGCTCGAGGAGGAGCTGTCCGACTTCGGGCCCCTCACCCTTGCGGCGGGGGAGAACACCGTCGTCTTTACATATTCGCGCGAGAAGCTCGCGCTCTCGTTCGAGGCGAACGTTCCCGCGGGCAGCGTGTTCGGCGGGATGATGGCTCCCCAAGAGGCGCTCTACGAGGGCATCGAGACGCTCCCAGACTGCACCTTTACCGCCGAGGGGTACGCCTTCCTCGGCTGGGCGGAGGAGCCCTCCTCGACCGACTTTTTCGAAGCGGGCGAGGAGTACCGCATGGGCGGGGAGAATGCGACGCTCTACGCAGTCTGGGCCAAGCCCTATGAGGACGCGCACGGCGAGGGCGGCACGCTGCTCGTCGCGCACAACGCCTACGAGGACGGGAGCTGCCTCGCACTCGTGAGAGAGCCAGCCCGCATCGAGGGGAAGTATGAGCCCTCGGGGAATGCGCTCACGCTGGGCAGCGAAAAGGGCCGCCTCGAGCACGGGCACTATCTTCTCGACGATTCGGGCGCATACACGGGCTACGACCTCGCCGCGAACTCGGTGAACACCGCTTTGGGGGTGCTGACGCTCGACTTTGCGGCGGGCAGGGCGAGCTATTTAAAGGGCGGCTCCGAGCAGACGGGCAGCTACGTCTTTGTCTTTGACGAGGCGGCGGGGGAGTACCTCGGCCACTACGAATTCTATGCGGGGAGCGAACGGTTTTCCTTCGGCCTCGATCGGGAGAAGGGCGTGTTCCTCTTGGAAGGCGCGGAGAAGGGAGAGTATGCCCTCTATGACGGCGGCGAGACGGGCGACGTCTTGTCGCTCGACGGCTTCGGAAAGGCGGAGCTCTCGGACGGGCAGACCGCAGGACGCTACCGCGGCGCGGGCGGGGAGAACGAATGGCTCGTCACCCTCGGCGGGGAGGAAGTCAAGGTGCTGCTCGCCCTGCGCGATGTGAGCGTGGGCGGCATCGTGTTCGAGAGCGAACCCGTCGCGCTCGTCTACCGCGCCGAATATGCGGGCACGTTCACGTCGGAGACGGGGACGCTCGTCCTCGACGGCTACGGAACGGCAACCTATACGACGGCGGGCGGCACCGCCGAGGGGAGCTTCTCGGCGGCGGGAAAGCTCGTCACCTTCACGGGGGAGGAGACGCTGCGCTTCGTGCTCGACGGTTCGTCCTTCACCCTTGCGGGCGAGGGTGCGGGCTACTTCACGGGCGAGAAGGGCACGCTCTTTCTCGACGGCGCGGGAAGGGCCGAGCTCGACGACGGGAAGAATGTCACCGAGGGGACTTATACCCGCCTCTCTTCGGGCGACTATGCCTTCGGGGAGCTGCGCTTTATGACGGACGGGGATACATACAGGCTGTTCGACGAGCGGCTCTATGGCGTCTATGAGACGCTGGGCGGCGGGCTCTCGCTCAACGGCTACGGCGGCGGCACCTATCTCTCCCTCACCGAGGGCAGCTTCGAGGTGTCCGTCAACCGCTTCGGCGACACCTTCGAGGTGTGGAGCGAGGAATTTTCAACGCTCTCGGGGGCGCTGCTCTTTACCATCGACACGCTGAATCATACCGTCTTTGAAGTCGCGGCGGCCGAGGCGGGGCGGTATGCGCTCGTCGGAACGGATGCGGCTGCGGGCGTGCGCCTCGACGGCAGCGGCGCGGCGGAGCTTCTCGACGAGGCGGGGAACGTCGTTGCCTCGGGCAGTTATACCTACGACGCCTTTACGCAGCGCGGCACCTTCGCGCTGGGCCTTGAGGACGACTTCCCGCTCGCCTACTTCCGCTTCCGCCTGCGCGTGGGTGCGGAGTGCGTCGTGTTCTCCTCCGCAGCGCAGGGGAATTATTTCGGAAACGGGGCGTCGCTCGTCCTCGACGGCTACGGCGGCGGCACGCTGACGACGGCTGCGGAGAGCTTCTACGGCGAAGTTCAAAGCATCGGCGGCGGCCTGCTGCTCACTTCGGGCGAGCGGGCGTACCTCGTCACGATCTCGGGCGGCACGCTGCTCTCCTGCGAGGCGTTCACGCGCTACACGGGCGCGGAGGGCACGCTCTATGCGGGCGCAAGTTCGGCGCTCACGGAGGAGGGCACCCTCCTTCCCTTCACGGCCGCGGGAGGGGGAGAGTACCTCCTCGGCACGGGCTCGTCTCAGAGAAGGGTGCTGCTCGAAAACGGCAGGTGGTACGTCCGCCGCGATGGGCTCCAAGGCACGGTGAGTACGGCGGGCGGCACGCTCATCCTCGACGCCTACGGCAGGGGGAGCTATGTGACGGCGGCGGGCGCCGTTTCGTGCGAAGTCGTCTTTGCCGAGGGCAATTACCTCGAGATCGCGGCGGGAGAGGAGACGCTCTCCGTCGCGCTCGACGGGCAGGGCGGCTTTCAGATCGGGAGCGTTTGCATCTCCTTCCGTCCGCTCGCGTAAAACAGGCAAATGGGAGGCGTTCTCCGCGTGAGAGCGCCTCTTTTGTGCATTTCGACGGGAAAAATGTGCATTATGTGAATAAAAGCGGGCGAATTTTTATCAAAGCATGACATTAGCCCATTGATTTTTTGGTGTAAACGTGGTATAATCGTTAAGAAAGACATTGTAAAAATTGCTATAACGGAGAGAATATGGAAGAAACTTCCCTGGAAAATAAAAAAGTCGTCTATTCCGCCGTCCAGCCGAGCGGCAACCTCACCATCGGCAACTATGTGGGTTCCATCCGCAACTGGATCGATCTGCAGGACGATTACACCTGCTATTTCGCCATCGCGAATATGCACGCCATCACCGTGAAACAGGATCCCGCGCTCCTGCGCCGCCATACGCTGGAGCTCGCCGCGCTCTACATCGCCTGCGGGCTGGATCCTCAGAAGTGCGCGCTCTATGTGCAGTCGTGGGTGCCGCAGCATGCGGAGCTGTGCTGGGTGCTCAACACCATCACCTATGTGGGCGAGATGCAGCGCATGACGCAGTTTAAAGACAAGAGCGCAAAGCACGCCGACAACATCAACATGGGCCTCATGGACTATCCCGTGCTCATGGCGGCGGATATCCTTCTCTACCTCGCCGACTGCGTTCCCGTCGGCGCCGACCAGACGCAGCACGTCGAGATCGCGCGCGACATTGCGATTCGCTTCAACAACCGCTTCGGCGAGACCTTCCGCGTGCCGCAGGCGCTCATTCAGAAGCAGGGCGCGAGGATCATGTCTCTCCAAGAGCCTTCGAAGAAGATGAGCAAGTCGGACGAGAATATCAACGCGAGCGTGTATCTTTCGGACGATAAGGACACCGTCATCCGCAAGTTCAAGCGCGCCGTCACCGACAGCGACGGCCGCATCGTTGCCGCCGAGGAGAAGCCCGGCATTTCCAACCTTCTCTCCATCTACTGCGCCTTCAAGGGCTGCACCCTTCCCGAGGCCGAGAGGGAGTTCGAGGGCAAGGGATACGGCGATTTCAAGCTCGCCGTGGGCGAGACCGTCGCGGACGCCATCGCGCCCGTGCAGGCAGAGCAGAAGCGCCTGCTCGCCGATAAGGCATACCTTAACGGCGTCTTGAAAGAGGGCGCCGACCGCGCCTACAAGACGGCGAGGAAGACGCTCTCCAAAGTCTATCGGAAAGTCGGGTTCTATCAGGGAGAATAAAATGTTCGGATACGTCCGCTACGACCTGCCCAACCTGTATATCAAGGACTTCGAGCTGTATAAGGCCATGTACTGCGGCCTGTGCAAGGGCATCGCGCACTCGTGCGGCCAGATGGCGCGCATCGGGCTCACGTACGACATGACCTTCTTCTCGGTGCTCCTTCACAACATCGCAGGGGTGGACGTCGTCATCGAAAAGCAGAATTGCTTCGAGCACACCATCAAGAAGCGGCCCATCGCCGTCACCGACGAGATGACGGACGAGCTGGGTGCGCTCAATACCGTGCTCCTTTACTATAAGCTCACCGACGATATCGAGGACGGAGACAGGGGCCGCGGCAAACGGCTGTGGTTCAAGCGTGGCTTTAAAAAGGCGAAGAAGGCGTATCCCGAACTCGTTTCCCTCGTCAAGGACTACATGAAGGCGCAGCAAAAAGAGGAAAAGGCAAAGTGCGACTCACTTGACCGCGCCGCCGACCCGACTGCGACGCTCATGCAGCAGCTCTCCCGTCACTTTTTGAAGGACAAGGCGACCGAGCACACCGACGGGCTCTTCTATGCCCTCGGCAAGTGGGTGTATCTCATCGACGCGCTCGACGACTACGATAAAGACAGGAAGAAAAATCGTTACAATCCCTTCGTGCTCGCGTTCGGCTCCGAGAATAAGGAGAAACTCGTCAAGGAGCACGGCGACGAGCTTGCGTTTCTCTTCGATACGCTCTTCTTCGGGCTGAGAGAGGATCTTTCTCACATCAAGTTTTATTTTAACCGCGACCTCACGGACAACGTGCTGCTCCGCGGCATTCCCCTCGAGACGGGGCGGGTGCTGCGCGGCGACAAGCCCGTCAAGATGCAGGTCGACCTCAAATAGATATCACTTAGTTAAGGAACGTATATGAACCACGAATATTACGAATTGCTGCAGGTGAGCGAGAACGCCACCGACGACGAGATCAAGGAGAGTTACCGCAATCTCAAGAAGAAGTACAACGAGGAGCGCTGGCTGGACGGCGAGGCGGGCAACAACGCCGCGCGCATGCTGCAGAAGCTGGACGTCGCGTATGAGGAGATCATGCGCGAGCGCCGCGAGAGCGCCCGCAACACCGAGGGCAAGAGCGGCTATGAAGAGGTCTCCGAGCTCATCAAGAAGGGGGACCTCTCCGCCGCACAGACCGCGCTCGACAACTTCAACGAGCGCGGCGCCGAATGGCACTACCTTCAGTCCGTCGTCTTCTATAAGAAGAATTGGATGAACGAGAGCAAGAAGCAGCTCGAGATCGCCATTCAGATGGACGGCACGAACTCCAAGTACCGCGACGCCTACGAAAAATTAAAGGCGCGCACCGAGTACAAGCAGCAGACGGGCGGCGCCACCCACACCGACCCCGATCCCGAACCGCAGCAGGATCAGATGGGCGGGAACTGGTGCGCCAACTGCGCGAGCTGCTGCTATACCTATCTCTGCGTCAATTGCCTGTTCAACCTCTGCTGCGGCTGCCGTTGAGGTGAGAAATTGAAACGGCCGCACAAAGCGTTTGAGATCGCTCTCTCCGCCATTGCCTGCGCCGTGGCGGCGGGGTTTTTGATGCTCGGCTCGGTGAGCCCCCTGCTCCTTGTCACGGGGTATCTCGTGGCGGCGTTCGCCATCATGGTGCCGCTCTCCAAGGACTTCTGGTGGGGGAGCGCCCTCTGCTATCTCGCGGCGGGGCTTTTGGCCCTCCCCGTGAGCCTTTGGAAGGTGGTGCCCTATTTTGCCTTCTTCGGGCTGCATCCCATCGTCAACCGCATCCAGCGGCGGTTCGTGAAAAGAAAGCCGCTCGTCGTTTTATGTGAGATCGTCAAGGCCGCGTGGTTCGACCTCGCGATGTGGCTCTCGTGGATCGTCTTGACGCGCATGGCGGGCATGGTCTTTCCCGAATACATCGAGACGTACTTTTACTATATCCTGTTCATCGGGGGGACGATCTTCTTCGTCCTCTACGACGTACTCATCTTTGCGTGCCAGAAGTCGGTGGACGCCATCGTTTACCGCATCCGAAAATAGACAACGAAAATACAAAGGGGGTAAGATATGCTGCAGAAAAACGACGTTTTGACCGTCACTTGTGAGTCCATCGGGACGAACGGGGAGGGGATCGCTCGTACAAACGGCATCACGTTCTTTATCCCCTATCTCTTGACGGGGGAGCGTGCGCGCGTCAAAGTCCTCAAAGTCAAGGGGAGTTTGGCCTATGCCAAGGTGGAGGAGCTTCTCACCCCCGCCGAGGACAGGGTGCGCCCTGCCTGCCCCGTCTTTGCGCGCTGCGGAGGGTGCCAGCTCCAGCACATGGCCTACAGGCTTCAGCTCCGCTTCAAGACGGCGCTCGTGCGCGACACTTTGAAGAAACTTGGCGGCGTCACGGCGGAGGTCTCCTCCTGCGAACGCAGCGAGGCGGAGTACGGCTACCGCAACAAACTGCAGCTTCCCATCGGCACGGTGAACGGCAAGAACGTCGTCGGCTTCTATGCCGAGCGCTCCCACCGCATCGTGGATACCGACGTCTGTCCCATCCACCCCGACTGGGCGCAGCCCCTCATCGCCGCCGTCAAGAAGTTCATGGAGAAGTGCGGCCTCGACGGGTACGACGAAGTCACGCACGAGGGCCAGCTCCGCCACATCGTGGTCAGGCAATTGGGCAAGAAGTTCCTCGTCACGCTCGTTACCACCGAGCGGGAGATCAAGGGCATCGACTACTTCTTGTTCCTTCTCGACGATATCTTCCCTGCCTACAGTTTTTATCTCAACTTCAACGACAGGGACACCAACGTCGTGTTCGGCGAGGAATTCAAGCTGCTGAAGGGCCCGGGCGTGTATGAGCGCACCGAGGGCGGTATCACCTACGAGGCGGGCGCCAACACTTTCCTGCAGGTCAACGAGGGCGTCAGAGGCAAGCTGTATTCGCGTGCCGTCTCCTTCGCGGGGCCCAATGAGACGGTCATCGACTGCTATGCGGGCGGCGGGCTCATGACGGCGATGTTCGCAAAGAAGGCGAAGAAGGCGTACGGCATCGAGGTCGTCCCCGAGGCGCACGAGATGGCAGACCGCCTCAAAGAGCGCAACGGCCTTTCCAACATGGAGAACCTCTTGGGCAAGGTGGAGGACGTCCTGCCGCCCCTTTTGGAGAAGGAAAAGGACGCGACGGTGGTGCTCGACCCGCCGCGCGCGGGCGTCGAACGCAGCGTCTTGAAGGCCATCATCGGGAGCAATGTCAAGAAGATCGTCATGATCTCTTGCAATCCCGCCACGCTTGCCCGCGATTTAGGTATTCTGACGGGAACATTGCAGGAGTCGGAGAGCGGCGAGCTCCTCCGCGCCAAGGAAGGGGAGGGGGCGTATGAGATCGTCTCCGTCCAGCCCTTCGACATGTTCCCCCAGACGAAGTGGGTAGAGACGCTCGTGTTTTTATCCCACAAAAAACCGGACAGCCGCATCGAGGTCACGGTGGACCTCGACGAGTCGTCACTCGATCAGGCTGCGATCGCCGCGCGTGCGGCCGAAAGAAAATAAAGGCCCTTCCGACCGTACTGCGGGAGAGACATCAATTGAATCATTCAATGTAAACAAGCAGGGGCTGCGGCTCCTGCTTTTTGTATATTGAAAACCCAGGATCGTCCGAGGGGTTCAGAAGAGGCTTTCGCTGCCATGGAGACTTGAATCACAATGGCAATAAGATACTATTGCAATTCAATTATATTATTCCGCAAATATAAAAATATTATTCCTCACTATTGACATCATGCCGATTTTGTGGTATACTGCTCTTGTTATATATCAGCGAAAGTATCGCAGAGCGAGGAATTCCGAATGGCAATGACGACGAAACAGGCTTCTCAAAAATGGGGTATCAGCGACCGGCGGGTGCGCGTTCTCTGTTTGGAAGGAAAAATAGATGGCGCATGGCGAGAGGGGAAACTGTGGTTTATCCCGGACACCGCTCCAAAGCCGAGCGACGGCCGATACAAAAGGGAAGGATCTTTGATCGAGCAGATCATCGCAAAGAAGGCAGAGCTTGACAGGAGACGCCCTTTGACGGCGGGAGAGCTGGAACGTCTGAATGAGGATTTTGCAACCGAGTACACATATAACTCTAATGCGATCGAGGGCAACACGCTTACCTTGCGCGAAACAGATATGGTGCTCAAAGGGCTTACCATCGACCAAAAACCGCTGAAAGACCATATGGAAGCGGTAGGACATAAAGAGGCCTTTGATTATGTGAGCGAACTGGTAAAATCAAAAGCACCGCTTACGGAGTCCGTGATCAAGCAAATACATTCGCTTGTCTTGGCGGATAAGCCTATGGATCGCGGTGTATACAGGCGCGTTCCCGTGCGGATTGTCGGAGCGAAAACCGAACCCGTGCAGCCATATCTCATTGAGCCGAAAATGAATGATCTTCTGATTGAATATTCGGAAAGCAAGCAAAACATCGTAGAAAAGCTGGCGGAGTTTCATATCGGATTTGAGTTCATTCATCCGTTTATCGACGGGAACGGCAGGACGGGCAGGCTTATCGTCAATTTGGAATTAATGAAAGCCGGTTACCCTCCGATCGATATCAAGTTTACCGACAGAATGCGCTATTACAACGCATTCGATGATAAAAGAGAAATGACAAAACTCTTTGCGGAGTATCTGAATAAACGGTTGGATGTATATTTAGATGTGATGAAATACTAGAAAAATCACTTAAAAGAAGTAATGGAAACGTCGGGGTTTTTGACATGGATAAACTCACATCGGAACAAAGACATAAGAATATGCAGGCAATAAAAAACAAGGACTCGCAAATAGAAAAAATGCTCAGAAAAGAACTATGGAATCGCGGATTGCGTTACAGAAAGAATGTTTCAAGTGTTTTCGGGCATCCGGACATTGCATTTATAGGGAAAAAAGTAGCGGTGTTTTGCGATAGTGAGTTTTGGCACGGCTATCATTGGGAAGAACGAAAAAAAGATATTAAGTCGCATCAAGAGTTTTGGACAGCTAAAATCGAACGCAACATTCAGCGTGATATGGAAGTTACGAAAAAGTTACAAGCGGACGGGTGGATAGTCTTGCGCTTTTGGGGAAACGACATTAAGAAAAATGTTATCGGGTGTGCCGATGATATTTTAAAAGCATTGGAGGAGAGAACATGAGCAGATATGTATCGCAAGAGTACGCCGCTTGCAAGGAGTGGGTCTCCAAAAAAATTAACGAAGGTTTCAGTTGGAATGATGTAAAATTCCTTTGTGTTTCTCAGGAATCGGCGAAAAACGAATTTGTGAATTTGCAAGAGGAAGAACAAATCATTCCTTTTAACATGGAGTTTGACGAATGGCCGGCGTTTGTGGATGAATATCATAATACATTTATGCAAATAGGGGATCTTTACGGTATTTCATCGGGGCCTGCAGGCAATACATTTCCGGTTCCGACAGATCCGAGCTCTCCCTGGACAAAATATAAAAAATATTTGATTGGACAGTATGACGGTAAGCGCAGAATGAGCGATGCGGCTGTCTCGGAAATAGAGAAAAACAGTTACTGGATATTAAATCATCTTTCAAGGGATACGCGTGGGACCGGTCCGATAAAAGGTCTTGTGATGGGTAGCGTACAGTCCGGTAAAACCGCCAACATGATCGGATTGGTCACCATGGCCGCATATTATGATTGGAACTTTATTATTGTGCTTTCCGGTACAATCGATAATTTACGTCTCCAGACAAGAGATCGTTTCAAAAAAGACCTCTCGATGAGCGGAGGAGCGGTATGGCATATTCTGGATAAAACGGGAAATCCCGATTATATATACAAAAAAGCGCTGAAAAATGAGAATGATGTGACGCATTGTTGGGATAATTGCGGTATCGTTGCTGTGGGAAATGGCGTTGAAAAGGCATTTATATGCCTATTTTAAGGCGAAAAATCCGCAAATTTCGAGGTACCATTGGGATAAATCAAAAACTCTCTAATCAACGTAATAGAGCGCACCCGAACAGGGTACGGAGATTCGCCCGATCGTGAACAACGGTCGGGCTTTTGCATTGTCCGAACAGGGCGATGTCGCGGGGCAGTCGAACAGGTTTGTCCAAGGAAATACGTTGAAGGGGTGATGAAAGGACGCAACATGGCAAAGCCGAAGCGCCGTAAAACATCGGCAAATCAAATTTACGGGAGGTAGTTGTTGAAGCAATTTACATTTTACAAGCTGTATGCTGACATTTTGGACGCAATGAACGACACGGATGCGGGCAAGTTCGCAACGCGGATATGTGAGTATGAGTTCGAGGACAAGCTGCCCGGCGAAGAACTTTCGGGCAAAGAACGCTTTTATTGGAGCAACATTGCGGATATGCTCACGGAAGTTAAGGAAGCGGAGAGCAGTGGCGGATCGTTAAAGAAGTACAACCTTCGTTCGGAGCATTTCACGTTCTACGAAACGTACTTCGATGCGATGAAGCTCATGAAGGGAAACGATTTGGGCGCGTTTGTCAAAGCAATTTGTGCGTACATGTTCCGCGGCGAAGAAGCGACGTTCAAGGACAAGGAGGTGCAGGGATATTTCAATCTTTGCAAGCGCAAGATGGATATTTCCAAGAAGCGGAAGTCCGGCGGTAGCAGGGGCGGAAAGGCAAAGTGCGGCGCGGGCAAAACGCAGGAAAGAGCAAAGGAAGAAGCGGGCGAACAACAGAAAGTGGAGGAAGAAATGACCTATGAGCAGTTCGGGAGCGTCCAAAACGGCAAGCAAAACAACCGAGGAGGTGGGATGATTTGACGAAAAACAACAAGCAGGATAAGGAAGTTGGGATAAATCCCGACTTCGAGGGGGCACAAGCGGGAAACCCGCTTTGCCGCGCCGATGGCACAGGGGAGATGAAAAAGTCGAGAGGCAGACCCGTAAAGGTCGGGGTGGAGAGGCATATCCGCATTACAGACAGCGATATGGCGGACAAGATCAACAGCCTCATGCGGGATGGCGGATACGGGAATTTCAACAAGGTCATCAGTGATGCGCTGTTCTATGGCTTGCCCATCCTTCGGGAAAGGGTCGTCGGCGGCATGGTGACGGAGGAAGAACAACTCGCACTTTTCAAGCCACGGGAGAGCGGCAGCAGGGAAGAAGAATTTTATGCCGTCGCCACAAGGCTCATGCGGGAGATCGCGCTGAACGCCGCCATCAACAAGTCCATTCTCTCCTCGCTCTATAACTTCATTTATGGGATAACAGACCCGCGCAGCAAGGAGGCGCAAGCATTTTACAGCGGGCGCATGAGCGATACGCCCGAGTACCTCGAAGAGTTTGAGGTGGAGGGAATGAAAAACGTGCGGAAGTAAGTGCGGTCAGTGAGTTGCAAGCGCAAGACATAAATTTCTCGCGACCTCTTGACAAACGAAGGCTCTCCGAGTATAATATCGTATATATACGATATCTATTTTCGGAGGTCAATGATGGGAACGAGAAAGGAAGATACGCCTCGGAGGCTTGCGAACCGCAAGTATGAGGAAAAGAACAGGCAGAAGCGCAAGGAGACGAGCGGGAATTTTCAGACGATGATCCCGCGGGAACTGCTGAACGAGATCAATGCGTTTCTGAAGGAGTACGGCTATACGAAGGTCGAACTCATCGAGGCGGGGTATGAGGAACTGTTGGCGCGGCACGACACCGACCTCGCAAAGCTCAAAGACGGCTATGACGATTTCTTTGAGAGCGAAACAAAATGGCACGGAATGTAGACACGGAGAAACTATACTTATGAGACCCGTAATACCGGGAAAACAGAAGGGGAAAATTGTGCGATAGGGCAAATCGCGCCCATCTTTCCGTGATGGGTGCGGAGAAAGGGAAGAAGTAAAGCAACTGCAATGCGGCGGAGCGCCGCCTGCGCCTGAAAGAGATGCCGCCATCGGCGCAAAAAAGAAGGCGGAACTTCCGCGCATTGCGACCTATCCGAAACACAAAATAAAAAGGAGATTTGAAAGAAAGTTTCGTAGAAAAAAGGTTTTTGGAGGAAAAGAGGGCGAAGGATTCTTTTATGAGTATGATGGCACAGATGCTGAATAAATATGGCAGAACGGTGCTCGACGGAAAGGATCGGGAGGGAGGTGATCGATAACGTGAACAGGGAAGGAAAACGCTGTGTGATGTATACGAGGGTGAGTACGGAAATGCAGGTGGACGGCTACAGCCTTGAAGGTCAGATTACGCGCATGACAAACTATGCCGAACGGGAAGGAATGACGATCGTAAATAAGTATGAGGACGCGGGAAAGTCCGGCAAGTCGATCACGGGTCGGCCCGCGTTTCAGAATATGCTTGACGATATCAAAAGCGGCGAGCAAATAGATTACATATTGGTTTACAAGCTTTCGAGATTCGGCAGAAATGCGGCGGATATTTTAAATTCGCTTGAACTCGTACAAGATTACGGCGTAAATCTGATCAGCGTGGACGAAGGGATAGACTCTTCGCAGACGAGCGGGAAATTGCTCATATCGGTTTTATCGGCGGTCGCGGAAATTGAACGTGAGAATATTCTCGAACAGACGATGAACGGCAGAAGGGAGAAGGCCAGGCAGGGACTGTGGAATGGCGGGCCTGCGCCTTACGGATATACGCTCAACGGAGATTCGCTTGAGATCAATGAGAGCGAAGCGGAGACCGTGCGCCTCATATTTGATAAGTTTGCAAATTCCGATCTGGGATACAGCGGTGTTGCAAAATACCTTAACTTAACGGGTATCCCGAAAAATCGTCATACGGAAAGGGATATCACGAAGTGGAGCGCAAGGTGCGTGCAATGTATTCTCGATAACCCCGTGTATGCAGGAAAAATTGCATACGGAAGGCATGCAAAGCAAAAGGTCAAGGGAAGCCGCGATGATTATAGGATCGTCAGGACGGAAGACTATCTGCTGTTCGACGGGAAGCACAAGGCTTTGATCGATGAGGAAACTTGGGAAAAAGTAAAGTCGAAAAGAGCGTCTACCGGATTCAAGCCGCCGTCGAGAGTGGGAAGGGAACGGATTCATCTTTTGACCGGATTGGTGAAATGCCCAAAATGCGGCAGTCCGATGTACTGCAACCGTCATTATTGGAAGAATAAGGACGGCACGGAGAAGGATGTCTATTACTATTATTGCGGGAACAACGGCAATAAGCGGGGGCATGACTGCGACTATCGGGCAAAACTCAAAAAGACGGATATCGAGCCGTATGTCATCGAGACGATCATGGAACTTGTGCGCGGCGATTCGTTTGCCCGGGAGATAGAACGAAGAATAGGGCAGCCGTCGAATAGCGACGCATTGGACAGAGAACTCGCGGGCTACAGAAAAAAGCTGACGGAGGTTGAAACGAATAAGGCCAATCTTGAGGAGAGCATTGATCATCTTCCGCTTGATGTGAAATACAGAGAGCGAAAGTTAAAGGACATGGAGGCGAGATTGGACGGCTTATACGACACAATGGCGCAGCTGGAAGAGAGGATCGCCGACGCATCATTGAGGAAGCGGGCAATGGAAGAGGAAGCGATCACGCTGGATAATATCTATAAGATGTTGTTGTCATTCAACCAAATCTATGATATAATGACGGAGGAAGAGAAGAAGGACTTGATTTCCTGTCTCATCAAAGACATTCGCATTTATCCAAATGATGAGAAGGCGGAAATGCCGCTCAGGTCGATCACCTTCAACTTTCCCATATATATGGATGACCGCGAAGTCAGCAAAATTTCGTGGGAAAAAGATAAAAGTCTTGAGACGTTGGTGTTTTTGTTCCGCAGGGCGGCAAGGGAAGCGTAAACCGAATATTCAAAGGGAATGTAAGCAGAGGTCAAGACCTCTGCTTTTTGTTGTCCCTCGCGCAGAACGCAGAACGGCCTCGCGGGGAGACATGCAATTTAGTTATTGTATACGATGAATAATAAGCATTTTACATGATGGGGTGGGAGTGGTATAATATAAATGAAGAAATGCAAAAGGAGTATGGTATGAAGATCGCGGTGTTGAAAGGCAGCCCGAATAAAAAGGGCTCTTCCGATATGTTGGCGGAAAGTTTTATAAAGGGCGCAAAGGAAGTGGGGCATGAAGTCGAAGTTTTCGACGCCGCGCACGCAAGCATCCGCCCCTGCACGGGGTGTATCCATTGCGGGTACGAGGGCCCGTGCGCGCAGCACGACGACGTGGAAAGGGCGCGCAGCCTCATCCTCTCCGCCGATATGGTGGTGTTCGTGACGCCGCTCTACTACTACGGAATGTCCGCGCAGCTGAAGACGCTCGTCGACCGCTTCTGCGCCTTCAATTCGTCTATTCAGAGAAAGCATATGAAGTCGTCCATGATATCCGCAGCGTGGAATGCCGACGGCTGGACGTTCGAGGCGCTCGAAGCACACTACAAGACGCTCGTAAAATACCTTAACTTCACCGATATGGGTGCGGTGTGGGGCAAGGGCTGTGGCACGCCTTCCATGACCGCCCGCTCGCGCTACATCGCCGAGGCATATGAGCTCGGAAGAAACCTCAAATAAACAATACGGTATATTGTGCCAAAGGAGTCAATTGATGAAAGACAAAAAGACGCTTGCGGCGTATTTTTCCTGCACGGATACGACGGCGCGGGCTGCTGAGGCGGCTCTTTGCGCTCAGGCTTGGAAGGGGATGGAAGGACGGTCCCGCGTTCGGAG
>CALVWI010000022.1 GCA_944367045.1 uncultured Clostridia bacterium
CCCCGCAGAAAAAACAAAACCCCATATATCGGCCCTACAGCACAATATACAGAGTTTCATGGTGGGAACGGCAGAACTCGAATCTGCGACCTCTTGCATGTCAAGCAAGCGCTCTAACCAACTGAGCTACGCCCCCGTAACAAGAACGTGAATATCATATCGAATATTGCCGTCTTTGTCAAGCAGATTTTGAGGTTTTCGCGAAAAAAATCACGAAAAAGAGAGATTTTCCTGACGGCGTCTCAAAAACTTGGTGATTTTTTGGTGACGCCGCCAAAATTTGTCCCTCAATCGTAGAGCTCGGGCTTGGTGCTGCGCGAAAACAGGCGGGAGATCGCCTCGCGGCAGCGTTTTCCGTCGTCCCCCGGTTCGCCGTAGCAGACGGAGTGCACCGCCTCGGTGATGGGCAGTTCCACCCCGTACTTCTTGCCGAGATAACACATTGCGGCGGAAGTCGTCACGCCCTCGGCGAGCTTTTCAAAGCGCTGGCCCTTCGCGAGCATCTCCCCGTACTTTCGGTTGTGGGAGTAGGGCGAAAAGAGCGTCGTCTCGTAGTCGCCGAGGTGCGCAAGCCCGTAGGCAGAGCGCTCGTCCCCTCCCATCGCCTTGATGAGGCGAGCGACTTCCCGTGCCCCGCGCGACATGAGCGGGCCCTTGAGGGGCACGCAGACGACGTCCAAGACGCCCGCGGCAATGCCCATGACGTTCTTTGCCGCCGCCCCGATCTCGGTGCCGAGAAGGTCGCTGCCGTAATAGAAGCGGATGAGGTCGCTGCGGAAGGAGTCGACGAGAGACACTTTGAGTTTCTCGTTCTCCGAGTCGATGACCATGCAGTTGGGAATGCCCTGCACGAAGCTCTGGATGTGCCCCGGGCCCACCCAGACGGCGATGTTTTGGGGCGAAACGCCGCTCTCGACGAGGATCTCCGAGAGGCGCTTGCCCGTCTCCGCCTCGATGCCCTTCATGCAGAGAACGAACACCTTGTCCTGCACGGGATACTTCATCACGCGCTGCATGAAGCCGCGGAGGCCCTGCGAGCTGATGGAGATGACGATGATCTCGGCGCGTCTGACGGCGAATTCGAGATCGCACGAGAGGGCGATGCGCTCATCGAGGGTGACGTATTCATTCTTGCCCGTCTCCTTGAGCACGCGGTAGGAATAGTCGTCCTCCGGGCCCCAGGAGCAGACGTCGTTGCCCTGCTGGGCGAGGTACCAGGCGATGAAGGAACCCCATCTCCCGCACCCCAGAACGGAAATTTTCATGTTTCAGATCTCCTTCCTTTCGATGAGCGCGCGGGAGAGCGTGACCTCGTCCGCATACTCGAGCTCCGAGCCGATGGGAATGCCCCGCGAGAGGCGGGTGACTTTGACGCCGAGCGGCTTGAGAAGTTTTGCGATATACATCGCCGTCGCCTCGCCCTCGACATCGGGGTTCGTCGCCATGATGACCTCGGTGACGTTCCCCTCCTGCACGCGGGAAAGAAGTTCGCGGATGCGGATGTCGTTGGGTCCCACGCCGTTCATGGGGTCGATGACGCCGTGCAGGACGTGATAGACGCCCTTGTATTCGTGGAGCTTCTCGAGGGCGATGACGTCCTTGGGCTCCTTGACGACGCAGATGACGGAAGGATCGCGCTCCTTGCAGATGGCGCAGACCTCCCCCTCGGTGAAGTTGCCGCAAATTTTACAGAAGTGCACGCGCTGCTTGACGCCCAAGATGGCCTCGGCAAAAGCGCGCGCCTCCCCCTCGGACATGGAGATGACGCGGTAGGCATAGCGCTGCGCCGTCTTCTGCCCCACGCCCGGGAGCTTGGTGAACTCATTGATGAGCCTGCCGATGGGCTCGATAAAGACTTCCACTTAGAGGAGACCTCCCATGCCGCCGAGGTTGAACTTGCCCATCTTCTCCTCGAACACTTCGTCCGCCTTCTTGTAGCCGTCGTTGATGGCCGCGAGGATGAGGTCCTCGAGCATCTCTTCATCCTCGGGGTCGATGACCGACTTGTCGATCTCGATGCCGTCGATCTTCTTCTTGGCGTTCATATACACGACGACGGCCTCGCCGCCCGCCGTGCCCACGATCTCCCAGTCGTCGAGGAGCGCCTCCGTCTCGCGCATCTCCTCCTGCATCTTCTGCGCCTGCTTCATGAGGTTCTGCATGCCGGCTCCGCCGCCCATGCCGCCTTTATATCCTGCCATACTATCTATCTCCTTTTATTTGATCTCGATGGGGTAATCGGGAAAATCCCGTTTGAGTTCGTCTGCGATATTCTGCTTCTTGGGCGCTTCCGCACCCTTCAGGCGCACGTCGAAGTCGGTGATGCCAACTTTTTCGAACACGTCCTTCATGACGGCGCGGTGTTCGTCGCGGGAGAGCGAGCGGAAAATGGTGCCGCTCTCAGTGTATAGGACGAGCGTATTGCCCTCAAAGACGGGCGCGAGGTCGGCGCACATCGTGAAGAGCACGCCGTTGCGGCTCGTCTTGCGCAGTGTCCTTACAAACTTGCCGAACGCAACTTCCGCTCCTGCCGGAGGGGCAGCTGTTGGCTCTTTGGAAACCTGCGGCGTTTCTGCTTTGGCTCCTGCCGGAGGGGCGGCTTGGGGCTCCGCTGATACACGGGGCGCCGCCTTTTTCGGTTCGGGTGCGGGGCGCGGCCGCTTGGGAGCCGGCTCGTCCGCGAAGTACGCCTCCTCAAAGACGGGCTCCTCGTCGGGAAAGGGCATATCGTCAAAGGGCGCAGGCTCTTCCACGAGCGCACGTTTGGGCACGGGGTTCGGCGCAGGCGCGGGCGCAACAGGTGCAGCGGGTGCGGCCGTCACGACGCCCTCTTTGAGCTGCTGTTCGAGGGCATTCAGCCGCACGACGAGCGCGTCCGTCGAGAGATCGTCCTCGGGCAGCGAAATGCGCAGAATGGCGGTCTCGAGGCACACGCGCGGGGAGGAGACGAAGCGCATATCCGTCTCGGCCTTCGCAAGCACCTCGGAGGCGCGCAGGAGCGCCCTGCCGTCCGCCCCGTCCGCGGCCTTCTTGAGCGCCGCAAACTGCTCTTTGGGGAGCGAGAGAAGCTTTTCCGCCGTGCGGCACGTCTTGGCGATGGCAAGACGGTTGAGCTGGGTCATCAGGTCCTTCAAAAGCACCCCCACCGACTTGCCCGCCGAAAGGATGCGCTCCGTGCCCTCGAGCGCCGCGGGCATATCCCCCTTGATGAGCGCCTCGGCAAGGGAGAGCGTCTCGGAAAAGTCCGCCGCCCCCAACACCTCGGAGACGCCCTTGTAGGTGAGCTTGTCCTCATAGGCGATGCACATCTCGGCGATGGAGAGCATGTCTCTGTCCGAGCCCGCGCCCGCGCGCGCAATGGCGGAGACGGCCTCCTCCTCGTAAGGTTTGCCCATGCCGTCGAGGATGCGCTTCAAGTGCGCTTCGAGGTCCTCCTCGGGAATGAGCTTGAAGTCGAGGCGCATGCACCGCGAGAGAATGGTCGCGGGGATCTTGTGCGGCTCGGTGGTCGCCAAGATGAAGATGGCGTGGGCGGGCGGCTCCTCGAGCGTCTTTAGAAGTGCGTTGAAGGCGCTGTCCGTGAGCATGTGCACCTCGTCCACGATGTAAACTTTATACTTCCCCGAGACGGGCGGATACTGCACCTTTTCGCGCAGATCCCTCATCTCGTTGACGCCGTTGTTGGACGCGGCGTCGATCTCCAAGATGTCAAGACTGCCCTCGGAAAGCGCACGGCACGCTGCGCATTTGCCGCAGGGGGAGCCGTCTTGGGGGTGCTCGCAGTTGACGGCGCGCGCGAAGATGCGGGCGACCGTCGTCTTGCCCGTGCCGCGCGGCCCGCAGAAGAGGTAGGCGTGCCCCACCGCGTTCTGTTCGATCTGATTTTTGAGCACCTTGACGACGTGCTCCTGCCGCACCATTTCCCCGAAGGTCTGCGGGCGGAACCGCCGATAGAGCGATGTGACCATCTTCCCTCCTGTATTCAAAGCGCGAGGCGCAGCCGCCTCACTTTATGGAATAGCTTGCCTGTAACTTCTTCTTCGCGCGCGTGAGCGCGTTGTCGATGCTCTTGTTGTTCTTCCCCGTCGCCTCGCAGATCTCCGCATAGCTCATGCCGTCGAGATACATCGTCATGACGCGGAACTCGAAGTCGGAGAGCTCCTTCGTGAGCCTTTTGCGGAATTCCCGCTCCTCCTCTCCTTCGAGGACGAGGTCCTCGGGCGAGCCCTCCTCCGCCTGCGCCCCGAGGTCGGGGTCGGAGAGGGAGACAGACTCGTTGAGCGGACCGTTCTTGCGGCGCGCGGAGGCCTTGACAGCGTCCAAGATGTGCCGTCTCACGCAGAGATAGGCGAAGTTCTTGAAGGACTTGCCTTCCTCGGCGCGGTACTCGCGGACGGCGGCATACAGGCCGATCATGCCCTCCTGCACGAGATCGTCCGTCTCCCCTCCCGCGAGGAAGAAACGGCGGGCGTGCGCGCGCACCGTGCCCGCATAGCGGCGCAGGAGCTGTTCGGTCGCCGAGGCGTCCCCTTTCTGCGCTCTTACGACGAGCGCTTCGTCACTTTCCGAGCCTTGCACGCACCACCTCATATGCCGCGATCCCCAGCGCCACCGAGGCGTTGAGGGAATTGACTTTGCCGAACAGGGGAAGGGATAAGACCTTGTCGCACGTCTCCTTCGTGAGACGTTTGACGCCGCTGTCCTCTCCCCCGACGACGAGGGCGACCTTGCCCTTCAAGTCGGCGTCGTAGATGCTCTCGCCGCCCGCCTCCAAGGCGTACACCCAATAGCCGTGCTCCTTTAAGATCTCCACGGCGGTATTTAAAGAGGAGACTTTGGCGACCTTCATGTGCTCCGCCGCGCCCGCCGAGATGCGGATGACCGCCTCGGTGACGCTCGCACCGCGCGCCTTGGGAATGACGATGCCGTCCGCCCCTGCGCACTCCGCCACGCGGATGATACTGCCCAAATTGTGCACGTCCTCGATGCCGTCGCAGAGCACGACGAGGCTGTTTTCCTTTTCCGAGAGAATGTCGTATAAATCGGCGTACTTGTAGTCCGTCGTGAAGGCGATGACGCCCTGATGGCGCTTCTCGCGGCTCTCCCTGTCGAGAGCCTCCTTCGTCACGAACTGCACGCGCACGCCCTTCTCGCGCGCCATCGCAAAGATGCGTCCGAGAGAGCCCTGCGCACCCCGTTCCATGAGGATCTTCTCCACCGTCTTATCCGTCTTTAACAGTTCCAAAACGGCGTTTCTGCCTTCCGTCTTCATTCTTCCTCCTTCGGCGCGAACAATTCCCGCATGCGCTCCCTCTGCCCCGTGAGATAGAGATAGCCGAGGAGCGCCTCAAAGCCCGTGGAGCGGACATATTCGCCCACCGACGCGTTCTTGCTCTTCGTCGCCTTCTTGGCGTTCCTGCCGCGGCGGTAGACGGCTTCCTCCTCCTCGGTGAGAAGAGGAAGGACGCGTTCGAGCGCGCCGCTTTGGCCGTGAGCCGAGACGATCTCCGCCGCCTTTTTATTGAGTTCCCCCGCCTTCGAGGCGCTCGTCGTCGCAAGTTCGGTCCGGACGAGGAGCGTATAGACGGCGTCGCCCACAAAGGCGAGCACGACGGGATTCATGAGCGCTGCCCTCTCCTTGGGGATGGGAGTTGAAATTTCAAACATACGCTTTGATTATACCATATTTATGCCCGTTTGACAAGCGTTCCCTCGCGCGATTTTCTCGCCGCCAAGCGGCGCGCTTTTCGACGGGGCGCGCCGCTTGGCGGCAGGCAGTTCTCCCCTCGCAAGCGGCGCTCCTGAACGCGGAGGTCGGGCGAAGGGCAGCCCTGCTCACGATGGCGCAAAAAAATTGTAAAATACGCCCTCTCCCCGCCCCAAACAGTTGCGTTTTTGACCAAAAAGGATATAATCAATAGCGGTTAATTTCCCGCCGCAACGTACGGCAAAGTGAGAGTTTTTATGCAAGCGTTTGAGATTTTGCTGCCCCTTGCCCTCATCCTGTGTTTAAGCAAGCTGATGGGCCTCGGGGCGCACCGCATCGGCATGCCCGCCGTCATCGGCATGCTGCTCGCCGGCATCCTCATCGGCCTCCTCGAGTACATCCCGTGGGAGCCCCTCCAGAACCTGCTCTTCACCGACGATATGGTCTTTATCCTCGAAGTGATGAGCAAGATCGGCGTCGTGCTCATCATGTTCTCCGCGGGTCTGACGACCGACTTAAAGCAGCTCAAATCGACGGGCGTCGCCTCCGTCGTCATCACGACGCTGGGCGTCATCTTCCCCATGGTGTTCGGCTGGCTCGTCGCCTCCCTCTTCTTCGGGTTTGAGAACGTCCTCTCCAACCTCTTCTACGGCTCTATTCTGACGGCGACCTCCGTCTCCGTCACGGTGGCGGTCCTGAAGGAGCTCGGCAAGCTCGAGAGCAAGGTGGGCACGTCCATCGTCGCGGCGGCCGTCATCGACGACGTCCTCGGCATCGTCATCCTCTCCGTTTTGACGGGCTTTGCCTCGGGCGGCGAGTCGCAGGGGTGGAGCTGGTTCCAGCCCAACGCGGGCATGACCTGTATCAAGATCGTCGCGTTCTTCGTCGTCGCCATCGCGGTCGGCGTGGGCCTCAGGAAGCTCTTCAACATCATGGAACGCCGCGCCCCTCACAACCGCCGCGTGCCCATCCTCTCGCTTGCCGCCTGCTTCGTCTATGCCTATACCGCCGAGAAGCTCTTCGGCGTCGCGGACATCACGGGCGCGTACATCGCGGGCATTCTCCTCGGCGGCACGCTTGCGGAGACCCCCTACGTCGAGTCCAAGGTGGACACGATGGGCTATCTCTTCTTCTCGCCCATCTTCTTCGCCAACATCGGCATCGCCAACATCGAGTACTTCAGCCGCATCACCCCCGCCTTCCTCGCGTTCGGGCTCGTCTATGTCGCGGCGGCGCTCCTCGGCAAGCTCATCGGCTGCGGACTGGGCGCCAAAATTTGCCGCTTCTCCTTCAAAGATTCGCTGCGCGTCGGCCTCGGGATGATGGTGCGTGCCGAAGTCGTCCTCATCTGCACGGAAAGAGGCGTTGCAAGCGGGCTCGTCGCCCCCGAGGTGTTCCCCTTCGTCATCCTCATCATCCTGCTCTCCTCCATCCTCACCCCCATCGCGCTCAAGCTCTCGTATAAGGGCGAAGAAAAGAACGAGCTCCATCCGCCCCTTCCCACGCAGCAGTGAGACTTCTTTATCAAAACGTAAAGCAATCGGAAGCAACGCCTTCACGGTTGCTTTTTTTTGCGCGATATGGTATGCTGTAAGAAAAAAGCGAGGGGTTTTTCATGAAGTATCGCAATTTGGGAAAATGGGGACTCAAAGTGAGCGAAGTGGCGCTCGGCAGCTGGGTGACGCAATTAAACGGTGCCGAGGCGGAGGCAAAGGCCAAGGAGACGGTGAATGCGGCGTTCGATCTCGGCGTCAACTTCTTCGACTGTGCGGACGCCTACTCGGGCGGCGAGGCGGAGCGCTTTTTGGGCCGCTGCCTTCGGGAACACCCGCGGAACAGCTATGTCGTCTCGACCAAAGTGTTCTTCCCGATGGGCCCCGGCGCGAACGATTGGGGGCTCTCGCGCAAGCACATCATCGAACAGCTCGACAAGTCCCTGAAAAATCTGGGGCTTGACTATGTCGACCTCTACTTCTGCCACCGCTTCGACCCGACGACGCCCATCGAGGAGACCATGCAGACCCTTTCGGACATGGTCGCACAGGGCAAGATCCTCTACTACGGCGTCTCGGAGTGGTCGCCCGTGCAGATCAACGAGGCGCTGCACGTCGTCAAGGAGAACGGCCTTCGCCCGCTCTCCGTCATTCAGCCGCAGTACAACATGGTCGACAGATACATCGAGGACGAGATCATGGGCATCTGCGACAAGAACGGCGTGGGCATCACCACCTTCTCCCCCCTCGCGCAGGGACTTCTGACGGGCAAGTACCGCAAGGGCGCACCCATTCCCGAGGGCTCCCGCGCGACGTGGCAGGCAGACAGGCAGATCAACAATCTTTTGACGGACGACAATCTCGACAAGGTGGATCGCCTTCTCCCGCTCGCAAAGGAGCTCAACGTGCCTCTTTCGGTGCTCGCCCTCGCGTGGATCCTGCGCCGAAAGGAGATTTCCTCCGTCATTACGGGTGCGAGCCGCGCGGAACAGCTCAAAGCCAACGTCGCCGCAAGCGGCCTTACGATCCCACAGGACATTCTCGACGAGATCGAGCGCATCCTCGACTATCACCCCTTCGTAAGACGTGTGGGCTGAGACGTTCTGCAAGGGCGCGCGCCGTCCAAAACAAGCAAAAAACGGATACAAATGCGTATCCGTTTTTTTGTTGCGTCTTTCACTCGACCGTGACGCTCTTTGCAAGATTGCGCGGCTTGTCGGGGTCCAATCCAAAGAGCACGGCCGTCTCATAGGCGAGCATCTGCAGGGGAATGACGGTGAGGAGCGGCGAATAGACGCCCTCGCAGGCGGGAAGCGTCAGAATATCCTCCTTCGGGAGCGTGCCCTCACCGAGGCCCTCCACCGTCGTCACGAGAAAGACGCGCGCCCCGCGGGAGAGCACTTCAAAGACGGCGTTCATCGTCTTATCGGCGACCTTTTCATCGCCGATGATGGCAATAACGGGCGAATGTTCCCCCACGAGCGCGAGCGTGCCGTGCTTGAGTTCGCCCGCGGGATATCCCTCGCTCGGGAGATAGCTCACCTCCTTGAGCTTGAGGCTGCCCTCGAGCGCCGCCGCATAGTCGAAGCCTCTGCCGATGAAGTAGACGCTCTTGGAGCGGGCGATGGCTTGCGCCCAGCCCTTCACCCGTTCGGAGCGGGCGAGCGCGTCCTCGGCAAGGGCGGGGAGGGAGACGAGCGAGGGGGCACTTCTCCCCTTGATGTCGGCAAGCGCAGAGGCTATGGAATAGAGCGCTGCAAGCTGGGCCATAAAGCTCTTGGTCGCGGCGACGGCGATCTCCCTGCCCGCGTGCGTGAGAAGGCAGACGTCGGCGACTTCCGTGAGCGAGGAATAGGCGACGTTGGTGACGGCAAGCACGGTCGCCCCCTTCTCCTTCGCGAGCTTGGCGGCCGCGATGGTGTCCGCCGTCTCCCCGCTCTGGCTCACGGCGATGACGAGCGTTCCCTTGGGCACGATGGGGTCGCGGTAGCGGTATTCGCTCGCAACGCTCACCTCAACGGGCACACGCGCGAGCGCCTCGATGGCGGCCTTTGCCGCAACGCCGCTGTGGTAGGCCGTCCCGCAGGCGACAATTTGGATATAGTATGTCTGACATAATACTATGTTAATAGCCAAAAAACGCGATTGTGCTTTCAAATCGACGATGGAATTGGCGATGGAGACGGGAATTTCCGCCATTTCTTTGCGCATATAGTGCGAAAAGCCGTTCTTCCCCGCCCCTTCCTCTTTGAGGTCAAATTTGAGGGGGTCACGCACAATTTCCTTCAGCTCCCCGCCGAAGAGACGCACGTCATCCTCGGTGAGCAGGGCAAATTCGCCGTCCTTGAGCGCATAGACCTTCTCCGCAAAGGCGGCCGCCGCGGGAAGATCGCTCGCAAGCACGCTCCCTCCCCCCTTTCCCACGAGGAGCGGGCTTCCCCTTTTCGCCGCAGCGATGACGTTCCCCGCGCCCTCGCACAGCACCGCGATGGCATATGAGCCCTTAAGCCTCGCCGTCCCCTCCCTCACCGCTGCGAGCAATTCTCCGCGAAATGCCGCCGCAATGAGATGAGCGATGACCTCGCTGTCCGTCTCGGAGGAAAACGTCTCGCCGCGCGCCTCGCACTCCGCACGCAGTTCCCCCGCGTTCTCAATGATGCCGTTGTGCACCACCGCAACGCCGCCGTATGAGTGGGGATGCGCGTTGCGCTCGCTCGGAGCACCGTGCGTCGCCCAGCGGGTGTGCGCAATGCCGATGTTCCCCTCAAGATTTTCAGCCGCAGACACGAGCTCCTCCACCCGCCCCTTGCGTTTGACGACATGGAGTTTTCCCTCGTCGAGCGTCGCGATGCCCGCCGAGTCGTACCCGCGGTACTCGAGCTTTTTGAGACCCTCCAAAAGGATGGGTGCCGCGCGCTTCCTGCCGACATATCCTACGATCCCGCACATACGCCGCCCTCCGCGCCTGCGATCGCCCGCGCTATCAGTTCCGCCGCTTCCCCGCACGCCGCCGCGTCCTCCCCCTCCGCCAAAATGCGGATGAAGGGCTCCGTTCCCGAGGGGCGCACCAGCACACGCCCGTCCTTCAGGAGCGATTTTGCCCGCTCGAGAACGCCGTTCGCAGCCGACATTGCCGCCGTTTTATCCACGACACGCACGTTTTTCTCGACACGGGGAAGGCGTTCGAGCCCCTCTACGAGGCAGGAGAGCGAACACTTCGCGCGCCGCACCGCCTCCATCACCATGAGCGCCGTGAGGATGCCGTCGCCCGTCGCCGCGTACTTGCGGAAGATGACGTGCCCGGACGGCTCGCCGCCCAGCATGCACCCGCGCGAGGCCATCTCCTCCGCAACGAAGCGGTCACCCACATCGGTGAGATAACAGGGAATCCCCTCCCGTTCGAGCGAACGCACGAGACCGAGGTTGCTCATCACCGTGCCCACGACGCCCGTGACCGCCTCCCCGCGCGCCTTCATCGCCCGCGCCGAGAGGTAGAGGATGCCGTCGCCGTCCACGATGCGCCCGCGCTCATCCACGGCAATGCAGCGGTCGGCGTCGCCGTCAAACGCAAAGCCGAGATCAAGCCCCTCGGCAAGGACGAGCTCTTGAAGCGCCGCAAGATGGGTGGAACCGCAGTTCTTGTTGATGTTGAAGCCGTCGGGCGAGACGCCGATCGCATGGACCTCCGCACCGAGCGCCTCAAACACAGTGCGGGCGAGCGCCCACGCGCTGCCGTTGGCACAGTCAAGCCCCACCCTGTAGCCGCGGAAGGAGCCGCTCGCCAGCGAAAGAAGAAACCCCAGATAGCGGTTGCGGCCCGCAACAAAGTCGACGGTACAGCCAATGTCCTCGCCCGTCGCAAGCGGCAGTTTGAACTCCCCCTCAAGGCAGCGCTCCGCGCGGAGCAGGACGTCATCGGGGCACTTCTCCCCGCCCGAAGCGATGAGCTTGATGCCGTTGTCCTCGAAGGAATTGTGGCTCGCCGAGATCATGACGCCGTAGTCGAAGCCCTCTGTCCGCACGAGGTAGGAGACAGACGCCGTCGTCGTCACGTGCAGAAGATAGGCGTCGGCGCCCGAGGCCGTGACCCCCGCGGCGAGCGCGTACTCAAGCATATAGGAGGAGCGGCGCGTATCCTTGCCGATGACCACCCGTCCCCGCCGCTTACCCGAGGCAGCGTATCCCAAAAACCTGCCGATGCGGAAGGCATGCTCCGCCGTGAGGACATCGTTCGCCCGCCCGCGGAAGCCGTCCGTGCCGAAATATTTCATCGCGCCTCCCAAAAAATCGTTTTCATCGACATCGTATGCGGAGAGCGCAATTTTGCGTGAAAATAAAAAATCTCCCGAATTTTCGGAAGATTTTTCATAATATTACGATAGATTGCCTATATTATGTCATGCATAGTACTATGCAAACGGGCATTTTTTAAAGGAGCGCTCTGCGGACGGCCTGCAAATAGCCGAGATAGAGCTCATCAAAGCGGTCCTCATCGGCGGAGGGCAGGAAGAGCCGCTCACGGATTCGCATGGAAGAGGCGGTATTTTCGTCGGCGAGGCCAAGCGAGCACGCACACAGCAGTGCGGCTCCGAGGGCGGTGCTTTCGCGCTCCTTGGGGCGGTCGACGGGGATATGGAGAAGGTCGGCCTGGAACTGCATCAGAAGGTCGTTGGCGGACGCTCCCCCATCGCACTTCAAACAGCTGAGGTGAAATCCGCTGTCCTTCTCCATGCAGACGGCAAGCTCCTTGGTCTCATAGGCGATGCTCTCAAGGACGGCCCGCACGAGATGCGCCCGCGTCATTCCGCGCGTGATGCCCGAAAAGAGGCCTCGGCAATCACTCCGCCAATAGGGAGCGCCCAGCCCCGTGAAGGCGGGAACGAAGTAGACGCCGCCCGCATCGGGCACGGAAGAGGCGACGCGTTCGCTGTCCGCACTCGAGGGAATGAACCCGAGCCCGTCGCGAAGCCATTGGATGCCGCTCCCCGCGTTGAAGGCGCTGCCCTCGAGGGCGTAGCACGTCTTTTTGCCGAGCGTATAGCCGACGGTCGAGATGAGTCCGCTCGAGGAGCACACGCACGTCTCGCCCGTGTTGAAGAGCATGAAGAGCCCGGTGCCGTAGGTGACTTTGGTATCGCCCTTGTTCGTGCAGGCCTGGCCGAAGAGCGCCGCCTGCTGGTCTCCCGCCGTTCCCGCAAGCGGAATGATGGCATTCCCGAGCTTCGTCTCCCCCATCCTCGCGTCGGAGGAGCGCACCTCGGGCAGAATGGAGCGGGGAATGCCGAAGAAGTCCAAAAGTTCCCCGTCCCAATCCATCGTATGAATGTTGAAGAGCATGGTGCGGGAGGCGTTGGTGTGGTCGGTGACGAAGCGCTTCCCCTCGGTGAGGCGGAAGATGAGAAAGCTGTCCACCGTCCCCGCCATGAGGCGACCGCTTATCAAGAGCTCGCGCGTCTCGGGGACGTTGTCCAACAGCCAGCGGATCTTGCTTGCCGAGAAATACGGGTCGATGGGGAGCCCTGTCTTTTCCAAGATCTTCTCGCGCATATCCCGCGGGATGGCGGCGCAGTAGTCGCTCGTGCGGCGGCACTGCCAGACGATGGCGGGAGCGACGGGTTCCCCCGTCTCCCTGTCCCAAAGAACGACGGTCTCGCGCTGGTTGGCGATGCCGATGCCCGCGATGTCGTGCTCGGAGACGGCCTTGCGGCAGCTGTTGAGGACGTAACTCGCCTTGAAAAAGATCTCGCTCGCGTCCTGCTCCACCCAGCCGCTTTTGGGGAAACTCTGCCCCACCTCCTGCTGCGCCGTGTAGATAAATTGCCGCTTCTCAAGGTCAAAGACCATCGCCCGAACGCTCGTCGTGCCCGCGTCGAGCGCGATGATGTACTTCCGCATACGCCCTCCTTAAATCATCTTCAGGATGTTCTCGTAGATCTTCGCATCGGCGTCGAGGAAGGTGTCGAAGATGATCTTCATCGTGTTTTCCTTGTGGCGGAGCTTCCAGTTGACGGCAACGCCCGCCGCGATCTCCGCCGCTTCCTCGCGCGGGAAGTTGAAGACGCCCGTCGAGACGCAGCACACCGCCACATTTTTGCAGCCCGCCTCGGCCGCGAGGTCAAAGACGGAGTTGTAGCAGGAGCGAAGCTGGGAGCGCTGTTCGCTCGTCAGCTCCCGGCCCACGCGCGGGCCGACGGTGTGAATGACGTACTTGGAAGGCAGGTTGTACGCCCGCGTGAGCTTGGCGTCGCCGATCTCCTCCTCGTGCCCCTGCAGGGCGATGAGCTTGGCGCAGTCCGCCCTCAGCTGCATGCCCGCCGCCGAGTGAATGACGTTGTCGATGCAGTTGTGGCAAGGGAGAAAACAGCCGAGGAGCGAGGAATTGGCGGCATCAACGACGGCGTCCGCGTCGAGGCGGGTGATGTCCCCCTGCCAATGCGCGATGTTGTACTTGATCTCGGGAATGTCGTCCGCGTGCACGATGCCGCGTTCCACGCTCTCCGTCCAGAAGAGCGCGTCCTGGTCGACGAGCACTTCGGGCGGAATGGGCAGCGGGTTGCGGGTGTTCATGTACTCGCGGATGATGGTGCGCTTGCGCTGATAGGTGGAGCTGAACGCCGCGATCATGCCGCGCTCGCGCAGGAGGAACTTGAGGATGCGGTCGCACCGCTCCATCTTCTCCTCCTCATTCGTGACGAGGGCGGGACGGAGATAGGGCGTTAAGTCGAATTCGCGGCGGTATTCTTCAAACGCAAGTCCCATTGTCAGTTCCTCGCCCGGTTGTAGTTGATGAGGCAGCCCGCGAGCAGGATCTTCCGCTCGTCGGGGGTGAGGGCGCCCGTCTCGAGGGCGATGTCGTGCGTCTTGCCGTCCGAGATGACCTTGGCGACAAAGCGCTCCTCGCCGCCTTCCAGGAGGGGGCGGACGTTCTCGATGTAGACGAAGTCGCCCACTTTGAAGTCAAGTTTCTGCGCCGTGAAGGGCAGCATGCCCCAGTTGATGAGGTTGGAGCGGTAGCGCTTGGTGGCGTACTGCTTGCAGATGTTGGCAACGCCTCCCAAGACGCGCTGGCAGGAGGCCGCCTGTTCGCGTGCCGAGCCGTCGCCCGGGCAGTTGCTCACGACGACGCTGCCGTAGATGGTGCCCTCTGCGGGGCGGAAGGAGCCGAGCGCGGAGAGAACTTCCTCGGGAAGCGTTCCGCTCTCGCGGCGAATGAGCTCGTCCGCCTTTACGGCCTTTGCCCTGCCCACATAGGCGGGGTCCTTGCGCGAAAGGGTGAACTCGGCGAGTTTCAAGGGGTTGGAGCGGTAGGACGAAGTCTCGCCCGAAGGAATGAGCTCGTCCGTCGTCGTCACGGGGTCGGTGAGGACGGAGACGACGCGCATGAGGAGATTGTCGCCGAGGGCGATCTGCTCGGGCCAGTCGGCGATGTTGGGGCCGTAGATGAGCGGCTCGTCCTTCTTGGAGTTGCCCCAGCCGTGATAGACGCGGTTCTTGTAGATCTCGCCGTCGAAGCGGTACTTCTTGATGCGGCGGGAGTAATCGTAATCGAGTGCCGAGGTCAAAACGCCGCCGTTGGCCGCCGTTGCCGCAATGGAGCGGGCGTCCATGAGGGCGACTGCCGCGAGCTGACCGTCCTTGGGGCGGCTTCCTTCGCGGTTCTCGAAGTTGCGCGTCGTGTGGCGGATGGAGAGGCAGTTGTTGGCGGGAACGTCGCCCGCGCCGAAGCAGGGGCCGCAGAACGCCGTCTTCATGATGGCGCCCGTCTCCATGAGCATGGACGTATAGCCGTTCTCCGTCAGGCACTTATAGACGGGCTGCGAGGAGGGATAGACGCTGAACGAGAAGTCGGTGCCGATGTTCTTGCCGCGCAAAATTTCGGCGGCCTCGGCGATGTTCTCGTACATACCGCCCGCGCAGCCTGCGATGATGCCCTGGTCGACATACACCTTGCCGTCCCGAACCTTGTCGGTGAGCGTGAAGGAGTCGTCGCCCTTGATCTTCCTGCCCTGCGCCTCGACCTTTGCGAGGATCTCCACGGGGTTTTCAAGGAACTCGCGGATGGTGTAGGCGTTGGAGGGGTGGAAGGGAAGCGCGATCATGGGCTCGACGCGAGAGAGGTCGATGACGACGGCCGCGTCGTAGTAAGCGCCCTCCTTGGGTTTGAGTTCGCGGTACGCCTCGGGGCGGCCGTGCTGCTCGAAGTACTCCTTCGTCTTTTCGTCCGTCTCCCAGACGGAGGAGAGGCAGGTCGTCTCCGTCGTCATGACGTCGATGCCGTTGCGGAAGTCCATGGAGAGGTTGCGGATGCCGGGGCCGATGAACTCCAAAATTTTATTCTTGACGAAGCCCTTTGCAAACGTCGCCTTGACGAGGGCGAGCGCGACGTCCTGCGGGCCGACGCCCTTTCTCAATTTTCCCTTGAGATAGACGGCGACGATGTCGGGACGGGCGACGTCGTAGGTCTGTTTTAAGAGCTGCTTGGAAAGCTCCCCGCCGCCCTCGCCGATGGCGAGCGTGCCGAGTGCCCCGTAGCGGGTGTGCGAGTCGGAGCCCAAGATCATCGCCCCGCACTTTGCCTGCATCTCGCGCATGTACTGGTGGATGACGGCAAGGTGGGCGGGAACGTAGTCGCCGCCGTACTTCTTGGCCGCCGAGAGCCCGAAGAGGTGGTCGTCCTCATTGATGGTGCCCCCCACCGCGCACAGCGAGTTGTGGCAGTTGGTGAGCGTGTAGGAAATGGGGAACTTCTGAAGTCCGCTCGCCTTGGCGGTCTGAATGATGCCGACATAGGTGATGTCGTGCGAGGCGAGCGCATCGAAGCGGAGACGGAGCGCCTCGTCCGTGCCCGCATTGTGGGCCTTTAAGATGGAATAGGCGATGGTGCCCTTCTGTGCCTCCGCCTTCTTGTCCGACGTCATGAACGCCTGCGACTCCTTGACGAGCCTGCCCTCCATATAATAGACGCCCTGTCTGATGAGTTTTACCATATGATCTCCTCCTCGGGGAATAAGTCAAAATTATATTTATTATATCAATTTTTGCGCTTTAATTCAAGTATTCGCCCGCTCCAAACGCAAATTCCGCGGCGATTTTTTACATTTCGGAAAAAACCATTGCATTTTCGGGCGCAATGTTTTATACTGAAGGCATGAAAGATGCAAGACGCTATCCCTTCCGCTTCACCGCCTTCATGCTCGTCCTCTTTTGGGCGGGGCTTTTGCTCTCGCTCGCGGGCCTTGCGCTCACCGTCTGGCGGTTCTCCGCCTTCCTCATGGACGGCGCCTTCTCCGCGCTCGGCTGGGTGCAGTACATCATCCTCTTTGCGGTCGCCATCTTCCTCGCGGTGCTGCTCGCCTCCTTCCTCATCCGCTCGGAGTACGTCATCGGGGAGAAGGAAGTCGTCTTAAAGCTCGGCATCATCCGCGTGAAGTATCCCCTGAAGGACTTGAAGCACATTCACCTCTTCCGCGGGAGCAACAAGCTCGCCCTCTACTTCGAGGGAGAAAAGCCCACCTATACGGCCGTCGTCATCGCCCCTTCGCAGTTTGAGGACTTCGTGCAGGAACTTCTGACCCGCTGTCCCAAGGCGGAGTTCTCCTTCTCCACCCCCGAAGAAGAGGAAGAGGACAAGAAAAAGAAGTAATTGAAAGCCCGCCGAAAAGGCGGGTTTTTTCGTGCGTCCGTGCTGCGGGCGTTTTTTTTCGGTTAAAATGCGTCCTTGCGCGTCTTGCTCCACTTCTTTGCGATGAACATCATCTTCCATGAGAGCGGCAGGAGCGCCGTCGTGATGCGCATGAGCTTGTTCCAAAAACCGAGGACGGGCGACCTCTTGCCGCGGGCGACGGCATCGAGGCTCTTTCTTGCAACGGCTTCGGGCGGGAGCGCGGCGAGCTTCCCCCACAGCCCCTGCGAGCGGATGTTCTCTTTGACGTCCTCGCGCGTCGGGATGGCCCCGGGCTGCACGCAGGTGACGTTCGCCCTCCCCTTCAGCTCCACGCGAAGAGCCGCCGCGAACTGCCATAATGCCTTCTTCGCGGCGCTGTAGAGGGCGAAATAGGGCATGGGATAGATCCCCGAGACGCTCCCGATGAATAAGAGCTCGAGCTTCCCCTCCCCTCTTGCGAGCACGGCGCGGGCGACGGAGACCGCCCCCTCGAAGTTGGCGCGCGCCTGAAAGGTGAGCTTCTCCTCGGTGTATTCCTCGAAGGGCTTCTGAATATCCGCCCCCGCGGCATAGACGAGGCGGGAGAATTTAATATGTTCGGCGTCGAACCGCTCATAGAGCGCGCGGCGGGAGCTCTCGTCCGCAAGGTCGCACACCGCCGTCTTGACGGGGAGCGACGGATGGCTGTGCAGAAGCTGTTCCTTGAGTTCGGCAAGGCGCGCCTCCTTCCTGCCCGTGAGGTAGAGCGGCTGACCGCGGCCTGCAAGTTCCTTCACGAAGGCGGCGCCCAGCCCGCCCGTCGCGCCCGTGACAAGGGTATATGGGGTCATTCGTCCAGGATCTCCAAATAGGGCTTTCCGTAGGTATAGCGGGCGACGTTGAGCACGTTCCCGTCCCTGTCCCGCCGCGTCTCATAGGTGAACCAGTCGGGGTGGCGCAGCACTTTGAGGGCGATATCGTCCCAGATATAGCAGCCCTTCTCGCCCGAGAGGAAGGTGCGCTCACGTGCCCGCATGACGATCTTATGGAGCAGGGTATCCGCCGCAAAGTCGCGGTGCTGAATGTCGAAGAGCGGGTCGCGGCAGGTGTCCATCGTGACGGCGACGTGGCTCTCGTGCGCCGTGACGGCGGCAAACGCGGTGCGGTCGAGTGCGTGGTTGAATTCATAGCCGTGGAAGTTGGGCTCTTCCGAAATGTTCCCGCCCATAAACACGAACTTCTTGCAGAGGCCGCGCTCCAAAATGAGGGGCACGAGCGTCATCGGGCCGAGGCAGAGCAAGTGATACTCCCCCTTGAGCGAGGAGAGCCAGTCCACGAAGGGCACGGCGTGCACGGGAACGGGCGCGAAGAGGTCGCCCATGCCGTCGTCGCCGTGGATGTCCTTCAGAAATTCGGCAGGCTGAGAGAGCGCCGTCGTATCGACGAGCGTCGCGGGAAGGTGCGGGAACGTACATTGGGCGAGCAGCTTCGCCCCGTTTTTGAGCGACACGCCGCGCGGGACGTTGCCGCCGATACAGACGAGCGAGACGTCCTCGTAGCCGTCCTCTTTCGCATGAAGGAGGGCGTCCACCGTCGCCGCCGCATCGTCGATGCCGTAATCACAGCAAAGGATAAGTTTCATACCCCTATTATAGCACCTTTTGCGCCGCCTTTCAAGTCCCCCTCCGCCCTCCCGCTTGACTTTTTTAATAGAAAGGCATATACTGTTTATATGCGAACATCCGACGGGCGCACCCCTGCAAGGCGCAAGGGGGTGGGCATCCTCTTCATCTTAGGCGCGGCGCTCTGCTTCGCGTTCATGAATTTATTCGTCAACCTCGCGGGCGAACTCCCCGTCATGCAGAAGGTATTCTTCCGCAACCTCATCGCGACGGGCGTCGTCTTCGTGCTCCTCCTCTTCACCAAAGAGAAGTTCCGCATCAAGAGCAAAGAGTGCCTTCTGTGGCTGTTCCTTCGCGCCGCCATCGGGTTTATCGGCGTGATCCTCAATTTCTACGCCATCGACGCCATCGGGAGCATCTCGGATGCCTCCATCTTAAACAAGCTCTCCCCCTTCTTCGCCATTCTCTTTTCGGTGTTCCTCTTGAAGGAGAAGCCCAAGGCGTATGAAGTTGCCTTCGTCGTGCTCGCCTTTGCGGGTGCGATGTTCGTCGTCAAACCGACCTTCACGATGCAGTCCCTGCCCGCCGTCTCGGGCTTTTTGAGCGGGGCATGCGCGGGATTTGCCTACACCTGCGTGCGCGTCCTCGGCGTCAAGGGCGAGCGCGGCATGATGACCGTGTTCTTCTTTTCCGCCTTCTCGACGCTCGTCGCGCTCCCCTTCTTCATCGCGTTCTACGAGCCGATGAGCCCCTTCCAGTGGTTTTCTCTCATCATGGCGGGCGTGTCGGCGACGGGCGGGCAATTCTGCATCACGGCGGCCTACCGCTTCGCTCCAGCCAAGGAGATCGCCGTCTTTGACTACTCGCAGGTGCTGTTTGCGGCCGTCCTCGGCTTTGCCTTCCTCGATCAGATGCCCGATGTCCTGAGCCTCGTCGGGTACGTCATCATCATCGGCGCGGCAGTCGGGAAACAGCTCGTCTCCCGCCATATTTCAAAGAAGCACGCCGCCGAACAGGGCGCGCCGAAAGGCCAACCCACATCGCCCGCGCCGCCTCCCGAAGAGCCGCCAAAAGAGCCGCCCGAAGGGTGACGGGGCTGACGGATCCCGCTGCTCTTCCGAAGTCCAAGCGGCCGACTTGCATTTTTCACGCTTTTCCTCTTGCCTTTTGCGGGAAAACGTGATAAGATAGTACGCACGCAAAGGGTCAGAAATTCATTGCCGAAAAGAGGGAGTATGTCCGAGCAGGAAATTCCCAACTGCAATATGAACGAGCCGCCGCTGCCGAAGGAAGGTATGCGGCCGAAGTCGCGTACACAGCTACGCTCGTGGCTCATCAAGACGATCCTGATGCTCGCGCTCATCGCCGTCTCCATCGTCCTGATGTTCTCCATCGGCAACTATGTGACGGGCGGGGAACACCAGCGCGTCGGCTTCATCCAGTTCTTGAAGCTCATCGACTACCGCTATTTCGCGCTGCTCATTGCGGTTTTGCTCCTTTATCTCGCGGTGGAGAGCGCCAAGTACGCCTACCTTCTCAAGGTCTCCACGGGCAAGTTCCGCGTGCGCGTCTCCATCAAGACGATGTTTTTGGGCAAGTACTACGACGGCATCACGCCCCTGAGCATGGGCGGGCAGGCCTTTCAGATCGTCTACCTTCACAAGAAGGACGTGCCCGGCGGCGTCGCCTCCGCCATTCCCCTCATCCGCTACATCACGAGCTCGCTCGTCGTCACCTTCCTCTCCATCGCCCTGCTCGTCTTAACGCCCCACTATGTGCCTGGGAGCATTGCCTCCAAGACGATGCTCGTGCTCGCGGCCGTCTCGCTTGGGCTCAACGGCTCCATTCCCGTCATCATTCTGCTCTTCACCATCTTCCCCAAGAAGATGATGCGCCTCGTCGTCGGGGCCGTGGGACTGCTCGCGAAGATGCACATCGTCAAGCACAAGTACCGCGCGACCAAGAAGTGCGTCAACGCACTCCTCGAATACAGCGGCGCGATGAAGCTGTTTGCGAAGAAGTTCGTCGCCTGCCTTCCCCTCGTGCTGTTATGTGTGTTGGAGACGCTCATCAACTACGCCATCCCCTTCTTCGTGGTGCTCGCGGTGAGCGACGTCGCGCCCACGTTTGAGCTCTTCATGCAAATTCTCTGCCTGAGCACGCTCACCCGCTATACGGCGCTGCTCATTCCCACGCCCGGCAACACGGGCGCCATGGAGGCAACGGGCTCGCTCATCTTCGCGACGGTGAGCGGCATCCAGCCCATGCTCGGCTGGGTGGTGCTCGTGTGGCGCTTCTTCACCTATTATATCTATATCCTCTCGGGCATCGGCATCAACATCTTCGAAGTCATCCGCGACGCGGTGCGGCAAAAGCGGCGGAGCCGTGAGGAAAAGCTTTCGACAGCAGAAAGCGCTGCGGAAGAGAGCGCTCCCGAGGAAAAAAACGAATAAAAAATGCTCCCCGAAGGGAGCAACGGAGGAAGTTTCGACAGACGCGGCACGGCACACGCTGTGCCGTTTTTATTTGCCGCTGTCGCCGTAGTTGGAAAGAACGCGCGCGCTTGGGTCGGTGACGTTGCACCCCTCCCACGCGCGGTTGGGCATCCAAAAGTCCTTGACCATCTTCGCCTGCCCGGGGTAGTACTTTTCGAAGATCTCGCGGTAGAGAAGGCTCTCCTTCGTGAAGGGCTTCGCGTGATAGGCGTACTTTTCCGCCCGCTGTTCCCAGTCATCGCCGTAGACCTTCTCGGCATACGCCTTCAAGTCGTCCACCATCGAGTGGCCGACGGCATCGGAGAACGCCGCCTTCTCGCGCCAGAGAATTTCATGCGGGAGCCAATCCCCCTCGAACGCGCGGCGGAGAAGATACTTGCCCTTCCCGTAGGTGTTGAGCTTGAGCTGAGGGTCGATGCTCATGACGTACTTGACGAACTCCAAGTCTCCGAAGGGCACGCGCGCCTCCATCGAATTGACGGAGATGCAGCGGTCGGCGCGGAGCACGTCGTACATGTGCAGCTCGCGCACGCGCTTTTGCGACTCCTTCTGAAATTCCGCGGCGGAGGGCGCGAAGTCGGTGTATTTATAGCCGAACAGCTCGTCGGAAATTTCGCCCGTCAAAAGGACGCGGATGTCCGTCGTGCGGTGGATGGCCTTGCAGAGGAGATACATCCCCATCGACGCGCGGATGGTGGTGATGTCGTACGTCCCGAGCGCCTTGATGACCTCTTCAAGGGAGCCGATGACCTCCTCGGGCGTCATGTAGACCTCGGTGTGCTCGGAACCGATGTAGTCGGCGACGATCTTCGCATACTTTAAGTCGATGGCGTCCTTCTCCATGCCGATGGCAAAGGTGCGAATGGGCTTTTTCAAGGCCTTTGCGCCGATGGCGCAGACGAGGGAGCTGTCGAGCCCGCCCGAAAGGAGGAACCCGAGAGGCGCGTCGCTGTCCAGCCGCTTTTGAACGCCCGCGATGAGCCGCTCGCGGATACCCTCACACACCTCGTCGAGGCTCTCCCTGTGATACGAGGAAACGGCGGCGATGTCCGAATAGCAAATGAAGGAACCGTCCTCGTAATAGTGCCCGGGCGGGAAGGGAAAGATCTCCTTGACGAGTCCCACGAGGTTCTTGGGCTCGCTCGCAAAGGTGATGGCACCATGCTCGGTATAGCCGTAGTAGAGCGGGCGGATGCCGATGGGATCGCGCGCGGCGATGTACTTGCCCTGCTCCCCATCAAAGAGGACGAGGGCGAACTCCGCGTCGAGCATTGAAAACATCTTGGTGCCGTACTCGCGGTATAAGGGCAGCAAAATTTCGCAGTCGCTGTCCGATACAAAGACATACCCCTTCTCCTCGAGCTGCCGCTTCAAGGGGCGGAAGCCGTAGATCTCGCCGTTGCAGACGAGCATATCCTTGCCCCTTGCGAAGGGCTGCATCCCCTCGGCGGTGAGCCCCATGATGGCGAGGCGGTGGAAGCCCATGTAGCCCGTGGGGAGCTCCTTGATGTCGCTCATGTCCGGCCCGCGCGAGACCGTTCTATAGAAACACTCCGAAAGGTGCTGCGGATCCGCCTGCTTTTCGGTGATGCAAAAGATCGAACACATCGTTATTTACCTCTTAAAACTTCTTCGGCGACCGCGGCGCGGGAGATGCGCCTGTCCATCGCCTGTTTTTCAAGGAAGCGGTGCGCCTCCTCCTCGTTCATGCCGCGCGCCATTAAGACGAGCTTCGCCCTCGAGATGAGCTTTTCCGTGCGCAGTTTTTCACGCAAACGGTCGAGCTCGCCGCTCACGGCGAACAGCCGCTCGCCCGCCTTCGCCTCTGCGCGGAGGACGCCCAAGAGGACGGGAAGGGCGACGTCGGAAGGGAGCACCGCCGCCCCGCTGCCCGTGAGCAGCTCTTCGGTCTTTGGAACGCTCTCCTTCTTGACGATGACGGCCGTGCCGCACGCTTTGCTCAGCTCGATGACCTCCCTCTCCCACCCCGTGCGGGTAAGTTTGGGCACAAAGAGCGCCGCGTCCTCGCCCTCCTCGACGATGCAGAGGCCGTTCTCTTCCAGCTTTTCCTTGAGTTTTTTCTCGGCCGCTTCAAAGTCGCAGCGCAGGAGCACGCGGATCATGGCGATCAGTTGGGGGTGTACATCTGCCGATAGGGATTATCGGCGTTGGGGGTGAGGCGGTAGTAGACGGCCGAAAGATAGGGCTTCTCGTCCTTCCCGAAGCGCGCGCACCACTCTTTGATGAGAGAGGCGGCCTCGTCGGAGAGCGTCATTCGCTCCGACTTGACCTGCTCGGGAAGCGCCGCCGTGAGTTCGTCGGTGCGCAGCCAGATCTCCCCGCCGTGCATGCCAGTGCCGCAGAAGTAACCGACGATGGGCTTGCCGCCCAAATTCTCGCCGAGGACGATGATGGTGCCGCCCGCCTGGTATTCGCCGAGGAAGCTCCCCGCCCTGCCGCCGATGACGATGGCGGGTTTCTGGGTGCGGAAGGCCTTCATGTGGATGCCGCAGCGGTAGCCGACGTCGCCCTCGATGAAGATCTTCCCGCCGCGCATGGCGTAGCCCGTGGCGTCGCCCGCGCAGCCATGCACTTCGATTACACCCGCGTTCATCGTGTCACCCGTCGCCTCCTGCACGTTACCGTCGACGCGCACTTCCGCGCCGTTGAGGTACGCCCCGAGCGCGTTCCCGGGCGTACCGTGGATATCGATGTACCGCTCGGAGAGCCCCGCGCCGATGTAGCGCTGGCCGATGCAGTTCATGATCTCGATGTCATTTTCCTCGGACATTCTCACCGCCGCATTGAGGGCGGAATAGTGCATGCCGTTTGCAAGAATTTTCATACTATACCTCCCTTGCGAAGTCGCGGCGCATCTCTTCGGGGAGCGCGCTCCACTTGGGAGCCCCCTCGAGCGTCTTGAGATCTGTCTCCGAGAGCGGGATGCGCTTCCGTAAGAGCATCGTGTAGATGCCCGCCCGCTCGGGGTGGTCAATGAGGATAAAGCCCTTCAAGACGCCGTCCTTGAAGAAGAGCGCCTTGTAGGAAGTCTCGGTGCGGTCGAGGTGCTCCTCACCCTCATAGACGCCCGCCGTCATGACGTGCGTGCCGAAGAAGCCGATGGAGTTGAACGCCGCCGCGTCCGTGAGCTCCGCCTCGCCGCCCGCCATGTTGACGCCCGCAACGCGCCCCTGGAAGGAGGCGTTGGGAAGGAGCGCCAGAATTTTCTTCGTGCCGCTCGCGACGTCGAAGCTCTCCGCACAGTCGCCCGCCGCGTACACATCGGGGAGGGTCGTCCTGCCGCCCGCGTCAATGACGATGCCGCGGCTCACTTCCCCGCCCGCCTCTTTTATAAGCTCCACATTTGGCCGCACGCCGACGGCGGTGATGAGGATATCAAATTCCACTTCCTTTCCGCTCTTGAGCGTTGCCTTGTGCTCGTCGAAGTGCGCGACGCTGTCCGCAAGGTAAAACGTTGCATTGTGCTCTTCTAAGACGCGCTGTACCATCTTGGCGCCCGCCTCGTCGAGGATAGAGGGCAGAATACGGGGTGCGAGGTCGACGATCGCCGTATGCTTGACACGCACCGCGATGCCCTCGAAGCACTTGAGCCCGATGAGCCCCGCGCCGATGATGAGCGCCCGCTTTTCGGGGGAGAGCGCCTTCTCGAGGGAAAGCGCATCATCCATCGTCATGAAGTGATAGCGCTCCTTGACGTTCTCGATGCCCTCCATGGGCGGCTCGAAGGGACGGGAGCCCGTCGCAACGAGCAGTTTTTCATAGCCGATCTTCTCGCCGCCAGCAAGCTCCACCGTCTTTTTCGCGGGGTGAATGGCAGTCGCGCGCACGCCGAGGCGCAGCGTCACACCGTTCTTTTCGTAGAAGTCCGCGGGGCGGTAGTCCATGCGGGGAAGGTCGGTCTCGCCCAAAAGGTAGTAGGAGATGAGCGGCCTGCCGTAGGCGACGTGGTTTTCCTCGCCGATGACGAGAATGCTCCCCTCGCTGTCCTTGGAGCGGATGCCCTCGATGGCGGCGACGGCGGCGATGCTCCCGCCGATGATGACGTATTGAAACTTACTCATAGTGCGCTCCTCTCTTCAAAGACGATGGCCCCGTTCGGGCAGTGCTTGACGCAGTTGGGCTCCCCCATCTGATTGTCCGTGCAGAGCTGACACTTCATGGCGGCGTGGCCCTCGGGCGAGGGCAGCACCGCGCCGTACGGGCAGACGAGCACGCAGGTGAGGCAGCCGACGCACTTCTCTTGGTCGATGCGCACGACGCCGTCCTCCCCCTTTGTGAGCGCGCCCGAGATACAGCTCTGTACGCACACGGGGTCGGTGCAGTGGCGGCAGTTGACGGCAAAGTGAATGTCGCCGTCCTCGTCCACCTGCACGCGGGGGTGAATGGTCTTGCCCTTCAAGGCCCGCACCATGTCGGCAATGCCGGAGTTTGCATACGCGCACTCATATTCACAGAGGTGGCACCCGAGGCACCACTTTTCATTGACGTAAATGCGTTTCATGAGTTCCCCCCTTACAGCGATTCGCCCGCGTAGCGCACGCCGAGCAGTCTCAATTCGGTATCGGTGAGGCCGATGCCGCGCAGCATGAGGCGGTTGCCCTTGAGGGCCTCCAAAGAGTTGATGCCCATGCCGCCCATCATCTCCTCGATCTCATGCTTCCACGCCGAGACGAGGTTGACGAGGCGCTTGTAGCCGAGGTCGGGATTCAGCCGCTTGACGAGGTCGGGCCGCTGCGTCGCGATGCCCCAGTTGCACTTGCCCGTATGGCAGGAGCGGCACAAATGACAGCCGAGTGCCAAGAGCGCCGCCGTGCCGATGTAGCAGGCGTCTGCGCCCAAAGCGATGGCTTTCACCACGTCCGCACTCGAGCGCACCGAGCCGCCGACGACGAGGGAGACGTTGTCGCGGATACCCTCCTCGCGGAGACGGGTGTCGATCTGCGCGAGCGCCATCTCGATGGGAATGCCCACGTTGTCGCGGATGCGGGTGGGAGCCGCGCCCGTGCCGCCCCGGTAGCCGTCGATGGCGATGATGTCCGCCCCGCTCCGCGCGATGCCGCTGGCGATGGCCGCCGCGTTGTGCACCGCCGCGATCTTGACGATGACGGGCTTCTTATATTCCGTCGCCTCCTTCAAAGAGTCGACGAGCTGTTTCAAATCCTCGATGGAGTAGATGTCGTGGTGCGGCGCGGGAGAGATGGCGTCGATGCCCTTGGGGATCATGCGTGTCTCCGAGACGTCCTCGGTGATCTTCGCGCCCGGCAGGTGCCCGCCGATGCCCGGCTTCGCGCCCTGCCCCATCTTGATCTCGATGGCAGCCGCCGCTTCCAAATATTCCTTGTGCACGCCGAACCTGCCCGAGGCGACCTGCACGATGGTGTTCTTGCCGTACTTGTAGAAGTCCTTGTGGAGACCCCCTTCACCCGTATTATAATAGGTACCGAGTTCCTCCGCCGCCCGCGCGAGGCTCTCGTGCGCGTTGTAGGAGATGGAGCCGTAGCTCATCGCCGAGAACATGATGGGCACGGAAAGCTTGAGCTGAGGAGGCAGGGTGTCCTTCAAAAGCCCGTCCTCGCCGCGCACGATGTTGGCTTTCCGGGAACCCAAATAGAGTTTGGTCTCCATGGGCTCGCGCAGCGGGTCGATGGGCGGGTTGGTGACCTGCGAGGCATTGATGAGGAGCTTATCCCAAAACACGGGGTAGGGCTTGGGGTTGCCCATCGAGGAGAGCAGCACGCCGCCCGTGTTGGCCTGACGGTACACCTCGTGAATGGTCTGCGCCTCCCAGTTGGCGTTTTCGCGGTAGGTGTCGTCCGTCTTTACAATTTTAAGTGCGTGCGTCGGGCAGAGGCTGACGCAGCGGTGGCAGTTGACGCACTTGCTCTCGTCCGAGCGCATAAGGCCCGTCTCGGGGTCAAAGGAATGGACTTCGTTGGCGCACTGTCGTTCGCAGACGCGGCAGGCAATGCAGCGCGATTCGTTTCTCACGACTTCATAGTCGGGACGGATATACAGCTCCATTACGCGCGCCCTCCTTGCGAGTAGAGTTTGTAGATGACGGGCTCGCCGCCCGCAGGGGAATAGATGTGGTCGAGCGAGGGTTCGATGAGCCGCACCGCGCTCTCTTCGCTGGAGATGTAGGCCTTGTCGCCCTTCTCCGCGCAGATCATGGAGCGGAGCTTGAGCCTGTCGCACAACCCCATGATGCCGCCCTCGAAGCCCAAGATGATGGAAAACGGCCCCGTGATGAGGAGGGACGGGAACATGCGGCGAAGGAGCATCTCCTGACTTCTTGCGGGCTCTTCCTTGTGCTCGATGGTCGCCCAGAAGGACGCCGCGATGACGTGCGCGACTTCCTCGAGCGTCAGCCCCTGCCGCCGTACCAGATAGTCAATGATGTAGGTGATGACCTCGGTGTCCGTCTGCAGCGTGCACTTGTAGCCGAACATCTCCATGTAGCGGCGGTTGGCGTCGTAAGAGGAAATTTCGCCGTTGTGGACGACGGAAAAGTCCAAGAGCCCGAAGGGGTGCGCCCCGCCCCACCAGCCGGGAGTGTTGGTGGGGTATCTCCCGTGACACGTCCATGCGTAGCCCTCGTACTCTTCAAGGCGGTAGAATCTTCCGATGTCCTCGGGATACCCGACGCCCTTGAAGATGCCCATATTCTTGCCGCTCGAGAAGACGTACGCCCCCTCGATCTGCGCATTCACGCGGATGACGCAGCGGGCGACGTACTCGCGTTCCGAAAGGTGCGAGTCGGCGAGCTTTCGGGGAAGCGGCGCCAAAAAGTAGCGAAAAATGACGGGCTCGTTCTGCACGGAGGGAAGTTTCCGCGTCTGAATGCCCGAGGAGTACACGATCTCGAAATGGCGCTTTAAAAAGGCCTCCGTCTCCTCCTGCGCCTTCTGCGTATCGAAGAAGAGATGGAAGGCATAAAAGTCCTTGTAGTGCGGGTAGATGCCGTAGCCCGCGAAGCCGCCGCCGAGGCCGTTGGAGCGGTCGTGCATGACTTCGATGGCGCGGATCATCCCTTCGCCCGTCATCTTCTTGCCGCTTCGGTCGATGACGCCCACGACGGCGCACCCCGAAGGGTCGCGAAACTGTCCTTCTCTCATAATCCATTCCCTCGGGTCAACCGAGGCCTCCTGTTTTTGTGATTTTTCAAAAGGGATAGTCTCATTATATTCTTGTCGCTTTTTGCGGTCAAGCAATGACGCCCCCTTTGACGTTCGCCATTCGTTAAGCATAATATAATCTGCACTTATAGAACTTCCCGAAAAGCCCGTTAGAAAACCTTATTCGCATAAATACAGGTGATAGCAGCGTTGACGCCCGCAAAAAAAGGAGAAGCGCCCCCGAACGATGCGGAGGCACTTCCCTGGATTATGTAGAGTGGGTGAGCTTAGTTAATCGCCCTGCAGAGCGTCGTAGCCGCTCTCGCCGGTACGCACGCGGACCACGTCCTCGACGTCGTAGACGAAGATCTTGCCGTCGCCGATGTGGCCGGTGTAGAGCGCCTTGCGGGCGACCTCGACGACCTTCTCGACGGGGACCTTGCTGACGACGACTTCGACCTTGACCTTCGGAAGAAGATCCATATCGACCTTGACGCCGCGGTAGTACTCGCTTGCGCCCTTCTCGACGCCGCAGCCGAGCACCTGCGTCACCGTGATGCCCGTGACGCCGACGTCGCTGAGCGCCTTCTTGAGATCGTCGAACTTGGACTGCTTTGCAACGATGACGACCTTCGAGAGCTTCTCATCCTTGCTGCTTGCATGGACGACGGGGATGGCTTCGGGAGCAGCCGCGGGAGCTGCGGGCGCTTCTGCGGGTGCTTCGGAAGTCTCTTCGGCTGCCGCTTCTGCCGCGGGCATCTCGGGATCGAGCATCTCGGCTGCAAGCGGCACGGGTGCGAAGTTCGCATATGCACTCACGAGGCCGTGTTCGTGCTTGTCGAGGCCCTCGATCTCCGCGATCTTCGAGGCGCGGATACCGCAGGTGTGCTTCAAGATCTGGAAGAGGATGATCATGCAGGCGATGGTCCATGCGGCGATGCAGACGATGCCGAGGAGCTGAACGCCCAGCATGTTGAACCCGCCGCCGTAGAAGAGGCCCTTCTGCGCGCTGTCGCCCACGGGGTTGATGCCCGTCGAGAAGAGGCCGACGGCGATGGTGCCCCAGAGGCCGTTGACGCCGTGCACCGCGATGGCACCCACGGGGTCATCGACGTGCAATTTCTTGTCGATGACTTCGACGGCAACGTCCACGAGGATGCCCGCGACGAGGCCGATGAAGAACGCGCCCACGATGTCGATGTTCGCACATCCCGCCGTGACGGCCACGAGGCCTGCGAGCGAGCCGTTGAGCGTCATCGAGACATCGGGCTTCTTGTTCTTGATCCACGTAAAGACCATCGTGGAGATGGTGCCGGTCGCCGCCGCGACAGTCGTCGTGACGAGCACCTGCCCGAGCTGTTCCATGCCCGAGGTCGCCGCGCCGTTGAAGCCGTACCAGCAGAACCAAAGGATGAACACGCCGAGCGCGCCGATGGGAATGCTATGGCCGGGGATAGCGCGGACGTACTTGACTTCCTTGCGCTTCAAGGTGGGCTTGCCGTCCTTGTCGAGGTACTTGCCGTAGCGGGGGCCGAGAATGATGGCTCCGATGAAGGAGGAGATACCGCCGACCATGTGAATGAGCGAGGAGCCCGCGAAGTCGACGTAGTAGACGCCCGCGATCTCATTGGTCAGCCAGCCGCCGCCCCACACCCAGTGCGCTTCGATGGGATAGACCACCGCACTGATGACGAGCGAGTAGATGCAGTACGAGAGGAACTTGGTGCGCTCTGCCATCGCGCCCGAGACGATGGTCGCCGTCGTCGCGCAGAACACGAGGTTGAAGAAGAAGGTCGACCAGTCGTACGTCGCAAAGTTGCTGAACATGTCGAGGTTGGGAATGCCGACGAGCCCGAAGAGCGCGTCCTCCCCCATCAAAAGCCCCGCGCCGAGCAGCACGAACACGATGGTGCCGAGGCAGAAGTCGAGCAGGTTCTTCATGATGATGTTGCCCGCGTGCTTTGCGCGCGTGAAGCCCGTTTCCACCATGGCAAACCCTGCCTGCATGAACCAGACGAGGATGGCGCCGATCAAAAACCA
>CALVWI010000023.1 GCA_944367045.1 uncultured Clostridia bacterium
ATCAAACGGCGCGCGGCGCGGGGCATTTGCCCCGCGCCGCGCGCCTTATTTTACACTTAACTCTTAACGTCAGTCGCTGTTGAAGAGATCGCACGCCCGTGTCAGGAAGCCCGAGACGGGGAAGGCGGCGAGCATGATGCAGACGATGTATAAGATCTGCGAGAAGGTGAAGGAGATGTTCCCCCAGCCCGTATAGACGATGTTGCCGAGCACGGGCACGCACATGATGATAATGCAGATGGCGAGGCTCCCGAAGTAGACGAGCGAGCGCAGCAGGTTGAGGGGCTGTAAGATGCGGTAGAGCATGACGATGCCCCCGAACGTCACGGCGAGCACCAACATCGGCTTGAAGTTACTTCCGAATCCGACGACGGGCTGCATGGTGCCGATGATCTCCCCCGCCTCGTTGAGAAGGGGGTTGCCCGCCTCGTCCAGCGTGGGCACGAACGCCTGCTGCGTCAGGTAGACGTTCCCGAGGTGCACGGCGAGCACGCACAGGAGCAGCGTCACCGCGCCGGGAATGGAGCGGGACAGGACGTACATCATGAAGTTGCCCTTGACGCGGTTGTTGTTGGGCTGCAGGGCGATGACGAAGGAGGGGATGGCCGCCACGAACATCTCAAAGAGAATGAGGTTGTTGGTGGTGAAGAAGTAGGGGACCTGCATAAAGACGCAGAGAATGGCGAGGAAGGCCGTAAAGAGCGTCTTCATGATGTAGAGGGAGGCGCTGTTCTTGATGTTGTTGATGACGCGCCGCCCCTCGTTGACGACGGAAGGGAGGTTCATGAAGTTGTTGTTCATGAGCACGATGTGCGAGACGTTGCGCGCCGCTTCGCTGCCCGAGGCGACGGAGATGGCGCAGTCGGCCTCTTTGAGAGCGAGGATGTCGTTGACGCCGTCGCCCGTCATGGCGACTGTGTTGCCCTCGCGCTTGAGGGTGCGCACGAGCACCGCCTTCTGCTCGGGGGTGACGCGCCCGAACACCGTGTACTCGTGGGCGACGTTCTCCACTTCGATGTCGGTGAGCCCGTCGAGGGAGATGTACTTCCCTGCTCCGGGTACGCCCGCGCGGCGGGCGACTTCCGAGACGGTCACGGGGTTGTCGCCCGAGATGATGCGGATGTCCACGTCGTTGTCGCGGAACCACTTGACGGTCTCGGGGGCCTCGGGGCGCAGGTTGTCGGCAAAGGTGATGAGGGCGATGGCGCGCGCCCCCGCGGGAACGGCCTCCCCCTCGATGTTGCCGTCCGCATGGGCGAGGGCGAGCACCCTCAGGCCCGACTGAGCGTATTGCTTGACGATGCGCTCGATGCGCGCGGGGATGGGGCGGAGGACGAACTCGGGCGCGCCCATCACATAGGTGCCGTCCGAGCCGAACGTCACGGCGGAGAGCTTTCTCTTGGACGAGAAGGGCAGGATGGCTGTCGGCTGCAGCACGGGCGTCGCGCCGAAGCGATCCAAGAGGGCGATGTAGGTCTGATTGTTGTCGTCGAGGGCGGAGAGCATGCTGCCCATCACCTCGTCGACGGTGTATTCCGTCTCCGACTCCAGGATCATGCAGTCGCTCACCGTCATTCGCCCGTCCGTGATGGTGCCCGTCTTGTCGAGGCACAGAACGTTGACGCGGGCGAGCATCTCGAGGGAGTAGAGGTCCTGCACGAGCGTCTGTTTCTTGCCGAGGCGCTGCACGCCCACGGCCATCGCGAGCGACGTCAAGAGCAGCAGTCCCGAGGGGATCATGCCCACGACGATGGCGCTCGAGAGCTGAATGGTCGCCGAGATGCGGTCGAACAGCTCGATGTCGTCCGCGCCGAGCTGCTTCCAGTTGGTCCACGTCATGAGCCCCGCGACGATGACAATGAGGAGCGCGATGGCGCGGATAAAGAGGCGGATGGAGTTCATGATCTCCGAGGACGGCCGCTTATACTTCTTTGCCTTGGAAGTGAGCTTGTTGAGGTAGGTCATTGCGCCCACTTTGTCGGCGCGGACGCGGCAGGCGCCGCTCACCACGAAGGAACCCGCATACAGCGTCTCGCCCTCGTGCTTCTTGACGGAGTCCGACTCGCCCGTCAGGAGCGATTCGTTGACCTCCGCGTTGCCGTCCAAGAGGATGCAGTCGGCAGGCACCTGCTGGCCCGCCTCGAGGCAGAGGATGTCGTCGAGGACGACCTCTTTGACGGGGATCTCGCTCTCCTTGCCGCCGCGTATCACCTTGACGGTGGAGGAAAGGAGCACGGCGAGCTTGTCGATCTGTTTCTTCGCGAGGATCTCCTGCACGATGCCGATGAGAAGGTTGGCCGTAAAGATGACGACGAAGAGGAACTGTGAGATGTCCGCCTTCGCGAAGATGAGCGCCGCCGCGACGAGCGCGCACAGAAGGTTGAAGAAGGTGCAGATGTTGCCGATGAAGATGCTCGCGTACGACTTCGAATACCGCTTGTTGACGTCGTTGAATAAAAATTCGTTGAAGCGGCGTTCGACCTGCTCTTCCGAGAGCCCTTCCTCGGGCGCAGGCGAAAAGCGCTCCGTGTCCGCATCGGAGGGGAGCTTCTTGAGCTTTCTGAACTTGCGCATGAGCTTCTGCCGCTGCTTGTTGGGGGCAGAGAGGCGGATGCCGCCGCGCTCTAATAGGTGCGTGAAGAAGGTGCGGTTCTTTCCGCCCGGTCTCTCGTCGTTTGGCAAAGGTCCCTCCTTCGGGCAGACCGCGCTCTCTCGCGGCTCCCCGCCCGATATCATATCGATATGATATCTCTATTATACAGGGCGGCGGGGAAAAAGTCAAAGAAATTTTTTGTATGCCGCCCCTCCGCCGCGCTTCAGACCGCGGGAAACGTTTGATTTTTATACTACTATGGTGTATAATAAAGCGGAACAATAATCAAAGAGGCTATTATGATCGACATCAATCTCATTCGCACGCAGCCCGAGCTCGTGCGCGAGAACATCCGCAAGAAATTTCAGGACAAGAAGCTTCCCCTCGTCGACGAGGCCATCGCGCTCGACGCACGCCGCCGCGCCCTCACGCAGGAAGGGGACAGCCTCCGCGCCAGCCGCAACGCCCTCTCCAAGCAGATCGGCGTCTTGATGCGCGAGAAGAAGACGGAGGAGGCCGAAAAGGTCAAGGCGCAGGTGAACGCCGACGCCGCCCGCCTTCAGGACATCGAGAAGGAGGAGACGGAGGTCGCCGCCCAGCTCAAGAAGGTGATGATGAGTATCCCCAACATCATCTCCCCCGAGACGCCCATCGGCAAGGACGATACGGAGAACGTCGAGGGTGAGCGCTTCCTCGAGCCCAAGGTGCCCGACTTCGAAGTGCCCTATCATCTCGACATCCTCGAAAAGCTCGACGGCATCGACATCGACAGCGCCCGCCGCACGAGCGGGCAGGGGTTCTATTATCTGACGGGCGACATCGCCCGCCTTCACTCCGCCGTGCTCGCCTATGCGCGCGACTTCATGATCGGCAAGGGCTTCACCTACGTCATCCCGCCCTTCATGATCCGCTCGGACGTCGTCTCGGGCGTCATGAGCTTTGAAGAGATGGACGGCATGATGTATAAGATCGAGGGCGAGGACCTCTACCTCATCGGCACGAGCGAGCACTCCATGATCGGCCGCTTCATGGGCCAGACCATCGATGAGAGCAAGCTCCCCCTGACGCTCACGAGCTATTCCCCCTGCTTCCGCAAGGAGAAGGGCGCGCACGGCATCGAGGAGCGCGGCATCTACCGCATCCATCAGTTCGAAAAGCAGGAGATGATCGTCATCTGCAAGCCCGAGGAGAGCTGCGAGTGGTACGACAAGATGTGGCACTTCACCGTGGAGCTCTTCGTCTCCATGGGCATCCCCGTGCGCACGCTCGAGTGCTGCTCGGGCGATCTTGCCGACCTCAAATACCGCAGCGTGGACGTCGAGGCATGGAGCCCCCGTCAGAAGAAGTACTTCGAAGTGGGTTCCTGCTCCAACCTCACCGACGCACAGGCGCGCCGCCTCGGCATCCGCTATAAGAGCGGCAAGGAGACCGCCTTTGCCCACACCCTCAACAACACCGTCGTCGCGCCGCCCCGCATGCTCATCGCGTTCGTCGAGAACCACCTCCGCGCGGACGGCAGCGTCGAGATCCCCGAAGTGCTCTGGCCCTACATGGGCGGGACCAAGGAGATCACGCCCAAGAAGTAATCCCCTTACATGAAGTACGTTTTTTTCGACATCGAATGTGCCTGCGTCTTTAAGAACACGGCGAAAATTTGCGCCTTCGGGTATGTGGTGACGGACGAAAACTTCAACGTCCTCAAAAAGGAGGACATCCTCATCGACCCCAAGGGCAAGTTCCACCTCACCGACCGCAAGGGCGGCGAGGGCCTCGTGCTCCCCTATGAATATGAGGACTTCAAGAAGCATCCCGCATTCCCCGCCGAATACCCGCGCATCAAGGCGCTCTTAGAGGACAAGGACGCCATCGTCTTGGGCCATGCGACCATGAACGACGTCAACTACCTCAATTTGGAGACCAAGCGCTACCACCTCCCCGCCTTCCGCTTCGACTTCTACGACACGCAGTTCTTCTACATGAACACGCGCTCGGAGTTTACCCGTCAGGTGGGGCTCGGCCCCATGGCGGAGGAGCTGGGCGTCGACTTCGTCCCTCACCGCGCCGCCGACGACGCCTATGCGACGATGCGCGTGTGCCGCGTCCTCTGCGCCGAGGAAAGGACGAGCGTCATGGGCCTCGTGCGCCGCTACGCCATCCGTGCGGGCAGGATCGCGGGGTATCAGATCCGTCCCTTAAGCTCCGCGGGGCTGAAACAGTACCTCCACGAGCGGGACGAGGCGCGCGAACGCCACGCCAAGGCGCATGAGGAGTTTTACCGCTTCGTCAACAAGAAGATGCACCAGCGCCGCCAGAAGGGCGGCTCGCTCGAGGGCAAGGTGTTCTGCTTTTCCAAGGACATCGAGGACGACGTGGAGATCTCCCGTCGGCTCGTCGCCGCCATCTACGATTCGGGCGGCAAGTACACCTCGCACCCCACCGAGTGCAACGTCTACATCGCCCGCGGCGAGGGCGGCCTGCGCTTCCAGAATGCCCTCACGGCAGGCGCGGCGTACATTCCGCTCGAGAGCCTCACGGGCGCGCTGGAGACTACTTAAAAATACGGGCAGCCGTTTGGCTGCCTTTTTTTGTTGGAGAGGGGCGTTTTCTGCGCCCATTTCCCCGGTTGAGAGGGCGGCCGCCTGCCGCCCGAAAGGAGATGTTATGCCCGAGCTTCCCAAAGCCTTTCTCGCCCGCATGGAGGGGGAAACCGACTTCCCCGCCTTCTTGCGCTGCTATTCGGAGCCGCCCGTGAGCGGCGTCCGCGTGAACACGCTCAAGCTCTCTTCGGAGGAGTTTTCGCGGCTTGCGCCCTTCCCGCTGGAGGGGAATGTGCCGTGGGCGGCGGACGGCTTCTACACCCCCGAGGAGCGCGTCGGGGCGTACATCGAGCACTTCGCGGGCCTTATTTACAGTCAGGAGCCCTCCGCCATGTGCGCCGCGCCGCTGCTTGCCGTGAAGCCCTCTGAGCGCGTCCTCGACCTCTGCGCCGCCCCCGGGGGCAAGACGACTCAGCTCGCCTCCAAAATGAAGGGGGAGGGCATCCTCGTCGCCAACGAGGTGATGCCCGACCGCGCCCGCATTTTGAGCCAGAACGTCGAGCGCATGGGCATCAAAAATTGCGCCGTCATCAGTGCGTCGACCGCAGAGCTTGCCAAGTCGCTCCCCGCGTATTTCGACAAGGTGCTCGTGGACGCGCCCTGCTCGGGCGAGGGCATGTTCCGAAAGGACGAGAACGCGCGCACGGAGTGGAGCGAGGAAAACGTCTCCCGCTGCATCGCCCGCCAGCGCGACATTTTGGACGACGCGGCGGGGCTCTTAAAGGCGGGCGGCCGCATGGTGTATTCGACCTGCACCTTCTCCCGCGGCGAGAACGAGGAGCAGATCGAGGCGTTCTTAAAGCGCCACCCCGAGTTTGTGCTCTTGGAGCAGCACCGCCTCATGCCGCACGAAGTCAGGGGCGAGGGGCACTTCGCGGCGCTCCTCGAAAAGCGGGGCGAGGCGGACGAGCCGCACGTCAAGCCCTTCCCCGTAAGGCGGGAGCAGGCCGCCGAGAAGGCTTGGCGGGAATTCGCCGAGGACTTCTTCGGAAAGGCCCCCGAGGGCGCGCTCACGACGCTCTCCGACGGCAGAATGTTCCTCCTTCCCGACGGGCTCCCCGCGCTCCCCGGCCGCGTGCTGCGTGCGGGCGTGGAAGTCGGCGAGTGGAACGGCAAGCGCTTCACTCCCGCCCATGCGCTCGCAATGGCCTCTCATCGGGGCGAGGTGCGCCGCTTTGTCTCCCTCGGCCGCTCCGAGGCGCAGAAGTATCTCCGCGGCGAGCAGCTCGATTTGCCCTCTCAAACGGCGGACGGTTGGTGCGTCGTCGGCTTCGGGGAGTACCCCTTGGGGCTCGGCAAGTGCGTGGGCGGCGCCGTCAAGAACCATCTCCCGAAGGGCCTCCGCGCCGCAAGACCGCTGTAAGGCGCGGCGCAACGATCCATAGAACAGCACGCGGCGGCGGGCCGGTCGGCCCGCCGCCGCGTCTCTATTTGCCACACCTTATTCTCAAAATCAACAAAAAAGAGGCTCCCGTTCGGGAGCCTCTCATCATTCGGACTTATCAGTCGTTGTAAGGATCGTTCTCATCCTTGGGTGCTTCGGGCTTCTCTTCCTTCTTGGCGGGAGCCTTTCTCACCTGAGGGGGAAGGGGACGCACGACGGGCGTGCTCTCGGCCTTGATGCGCTGTTTGCGGCTGCGCTTCTCGAGGGCGCGTCTCACGATGATGAGCACGATGACCGCCACGAGCACGACTGCCAGCACACCCGAGGAGATGAGCAGCCAGACGTTGTTGTCCGTCGTGGTCTCCGTCGTGGTATCGCTCGAATCGTCGCCGCCCAAATCGTCCTCCTCCACTTCAACATCGGTCGCCGTGTAGTCGAGGAAGAAGGAGTAGGCGGGGCTGCCCGTTGCAAGGCCGTTGCTGTCGTCCCAGTAGAGGTAGACGAGCTGTTCGGAGTAGCCGGACTGCGCATAGGAACCGTAGGGGTTGCCGAGCTCGTCCTCATCCTGCGTCGCGTCGTAACGCATGTAGTTCGTCGCGTCGTAGAAGGTGAAGGTGTAGTAGAGGGCAACCGCGGAGTTCTCGATGTTGTCGTCCTCTGCAACGCCTTCCGCGCGCTTGACTTCCTCGAGTGCCTCGGAAAGGAGGGTGTCATAGTTGCTCGTCGAAGCGTTGGAGTAGTTGTCGAAGATGACGTAGCTGCCCGCGGGGTTGGGAGCGCTGCCGTCGCGCGAGCCGCTCCACACTTCGAGGCGGTAGGTCTTGGCCTCGCTGCCCGAGCGGAGGTAGAAGCTCACGTCCACCCACTGCCCTGCCGCCTTCGCGCCGTCGATCTCGATGACAGCGGAGGGAAGCGTCGTGTTGCGGAAGTCGTAGCGGGCGATGTTCTCGCCGTCCACTTCGGTGGGAAGGCAGCTCACTTCGGTGGAGTAGGTGTCCGTCGCGAGGTCGTAGTAGGCATACACTTTGCCGTCATGTGCCCAGAAGGCGACGGTGCCGTCCTTCGTCACATAGTTGCCTTCCTCATCGGTGTCGTAGTTGTAGAGGTTGGCGTAGTACGTTCCGCTCTCGTCGCCCGTGCGGGTGTAGAGCCCGTTGTCGTTGAGCGTGAACAGCACGTCGCTGTTGCGGTCGAAGTCCTCATCGGAAGGATCGATGCGGCAGATGTTGCCCTCGTCGTCATACCAGTAGGTGACGGCGGGGGTGTCGATGGAGAGCGCGGAACCGGATGCCTTGGAGTCCGTCGTATCGGTGAGGATGATATACGCCTTGGCATTCTCGGAGAGGCGCACGCGCATGGAGACGCGCTGCGAGCTGCTCGACGAGAGGGTGATGTCGCTCGAGATGAAGCCGTAGGAGGCCTCTTCGCCGTTCGCGATGACGAGCGGGCGGTTTGCATTGCCGAAGAGGCCCGACCACCACTCGTCGCCGTTTGCGGCGGAGGTGTCGAGGATGCTTCTCCAAGCCTCCTCGGAAGTGTAGTAGTTATCGGCGTAGTTCGCGTCGAGAAGGCCCGCATAGACGTTCTCGGGCTTGACGTTGGAGACGCCGCCGTCGGGCGTCACCGCGGTGCTGCCGCCGAGCGTACCCGTGAAGGAAGCGGGAAGTGCGGGGCGGTACTCGATGTCGCCGCGCGCCGTCACGGAGACTTCGTCGAAGGCGCTCGTGTTCTCGGCCTTGCCCGTGAGGGAGACCTTCACTGCACGGTTGCCCGTCGAAGCGTAGCTGTACTCGGTGCGGGTCAAAGGCTTGGTTTCAAAGTTGGTGAAGGCCGCATAGCCGTCCGCATAGTCGTAGCGGTCGGAGGAGACGATGCTCGTCGGCCCGTAGGTGAATTCGATGTGGCAGGTCTTGTCCTCGTCGGTGTCGTTCTCGAGGAAGAAGAAGCACTGTACCCAGCCGTCGTAGATATCCGTCGTCTCGTCGTCGATGTCGACGGTCGCAACGGTGGTGGAGTCGAACGCGGTGAGGGAGGTGCGGTTCTCGCCGTCCACGAGCGTCGCATTCGCGCCCGTAAGGCCGCTTGCGATCTCACTCGTCTTTGCAAAGAAGGAGACGAGCATTCTCTCGCCGGGCTCCAAGGTGATGTCGGAGGACTTGGCGGTGTACGCCGCGCCGTTCGCCGAGAGGAGCATGAGGATCTGACCGTCCTCGCCGAAGGGGTACTTGCCCTCGATGTCGTTCTTGTAGACGTTCTGAAGATAGCGGTTGTCGCTTGCCGCGAGCTCGCTTAAGGTGAAGAGGCCCTTCACGTTCTCGTCGCTGTCGCCGAGGGAGGGATGGATGCTTGCGGAGGTGTACGTCTTGCTGCCCGAAACTTCGCTCGTGAGCGAGATGTCCAAATCATCGAGCAGGGTGGAAGCCGCGTCGAAGCCCGCATAGAGGTCGAGCGCGAAGGTGTCGCCCGTCACGCTGTCCATGTCGAAGACCTTCTCGTCCGCAAGGGAGTTGACCGTGCAGGTGTTCCAGCTGTCGGAGTAGGCCTCCTCGTATGCCTCCGCGGAGATGACCTCGCAGGAGACGTCGTCGAAGAAGGCGTAGCCGTTGACGTGCTCATAGCGGTCGGAGGAGGACCCCTGGCCGAGGCCGAGGACGACGGTGAAGGTGGTGGAAGCGAAGGTGCTTGCCCGTACATAGACGGTGTATTGCTGCCACTCGCCCTTGGTGTTGATGTTCTTGATCTGCATCTGGTCGAGCGTCGTGCCGCCCACGGTGTTGGTGATGCCGATATAGGCGCCGCCGCGCTGGGTCACTTCCGTCGACTCGTTCTCGGAGTAGTAGTGCTGAAGATCGTCCGTGCGCACCCAGACGGAGAGCTTTGCAGCCGTGCCTGCCGAAAGGGTGATGGTCGTGCTCGAGGTATAGCGCTGTGCCGTGCCGAGGACGTTCTCGCTCGTCCTCCTGTTGTGGATCATGAGGACGCTCGTCTCGTCCTCCGCAACGCCGGCATGCAGTGCGATGGCCTCCGTGCCGAGGTCCTCCGCAAGGTACTCGACGTCCTCGAAGTCGACGGAGTAGCTGTACTCTGCAAAGAGCTCTGCCGCCGCGGAGTCGTCGTCGAGGTCGTCGATCTCGTCCTCGTAGATGTCGAGGAACTTCAGGCGGTCGTAGGCGGAGACGTTGTCGTCCTCCCAATGAGCGACTGCCTCGTCGATGGAGGCGAAGGTGGTGACCTCCTCGTCGTCCTTGGTGTAGGTCGTAAAGGGATAGCCGCCCGTCTTCGTGAAGTAATCCCAGACCGCCGTATCGATGATGCCGGAGGCGGTGTCCGACGTGGGCGAACCCGCGGTGAACGACCAGCTGGTGGGCGTATTGATGACGCCGTGCTTGTCGATGACGTCTTCCACGTCCTTGTCGGAATAAAATTCAAAATTGCCGTTTTTGAGGAGCTGCGTATCCGTCGCCGAGACGGTGGTATCCTCGTCGTCCGAATCCGAGGAATCGTCCGTGCAGGCGGTGAGGATGCCCATGGAGAGCGTCGTCGCGACCGCGAGCGAGAGCACGGACAGGACGTATTTTCTCCAGGTTTCCTTGCGATTGTTTTTCGTCATAAAACACCCTTTTAAAAGTTGATCTCGGGCCGCCGCGCGGGGAAAAGTACCCACACATTAGCCCATTCTTGCAATAGCACTATTTTACAAGAAAACGCGCCGAGAGGCAAGCATTTCTGCATGAAAACGCGAAAAAAAGGGTAATTTTTTTTGAACGCTCACAAACTGATAAAAAACGGGCGCAAATGCCCGTCGGGAGGGATCATGCAGAAAACCAGCAAAAAAGCCTGTCTTTTGGGGGGAGCCGCCGTGGGCGCGGTCAACGGGCTCCTCGGCGGGGGAGGGGGGATGCTCGCCGTGCCCATCCTCCAAAAGGCGGGCCTTGAAGAGCGCGCCGCCCACGCGACCGCCATCGCCGTCATCGCCCCCGCATCGCTCATAAGCGGCGCCATATACCTCGCTTCTGGGCTCGTCCCCATGCCTCTCTTCGTGCCCGTCGCCCTCGGCGTGTTCCTCGGGGGAGCTTTGGGCGCAAAACTTCTGAACAAGCTCCCCTTGAAGGCCGTCTCGCTCCTTTTCGAGCTCGTCATGCTTTTGGCGGGCGTGAGGCTCTTATTCCCGTGAGCTTCTATCTCTATTTCCTTTGCGGCATCTTGGGCGGGGTGCTCGGGGGCATGGGCATGGGCGGCGGGACGGCGCTCATCCCCCTTTTGACGCTGCTTCTGGGTGTGCCGCAGGCGGCGGCGCAGGGGGCGAACCTCCTCTCCTTCTTCCCGATGGCGGCGCTCGCCCTCACGATGCACGCAAAGAGCGGGCTTTTGCAGAAAAACGGCCTTGTCTTTCTCATTTTGCCCGCACTCATCCTCTCCGCGGGAGGGGCGTTTCTCGCGGCGCAGCTGCCCGCATTTCTTCTGAGAAGGGCGTTCGGGGCGCTTTTAGTGGCGCTCTCGGCCGTAAAGCTGCTTCAAAAGGGAAAAAACGGCGTGAAAGCGGGGCGTAAGAGCCAAAAAACTTGGTGAAAAGGAAAATTATTTTCCAAAAGGGTATGGACAAATCGGCGTTCCTGTGTTAAAATGAGCACAGTAAGATTTGGAATAAGAATGGGTCGTACTTTATATTCCGTCGCAGTCCGTGCGGAGGGGCATCCGCACGGCATCTTACGATTTTTACATGGAAAGGACGGAACCAAATGGAAAAATTGGGTATCATCGATCTGGGCTCCAATTCCGCGCGGCTCGTCATCGTCAACCTCTTCGAGGACGGTTACTTCATGGTGGAGGACGAGATCAAGGAGAGCGTCCGCCTCGGTCAGGACATGGACCGCGACGGCTTCCTGAAACCGCAGCGCGTGGCGGAGACCATCAAAACGCTTAAAATGTTCAAGCGCCTCTGCGAGGCGTCCAAAGTAGACCGCATCATCCCCGTGGCGACTGCGGCCGTTCGGCATGCCAAAAATCAGCGCTCCTTCCTCGACGAGATCCAGGCGACGTGCGGGCTCAAAGTGCGCGTCCTCTCGGAAGAGGAGGAGGCGACGCTCGTCTATCGCGGGGTCATCAACTCGATGGACGTGCCCAAGGGCATCATTCTCGAGATCGGCGGCGGCAGCACCAAGATCGTCTACTACAACCGCCGCACCGTGCTGCACTATGCGACGCTCGGCTTCGGCGCCGTGACGCTCACCGACCTCTTCGCCGACGACGGTGTCTCCCCCGAGGAGCAGACGGCGAAGATCGAGGAGTTTTTCACCGAGCAGTTCAAGAAGATCGAGTGGCTCTCGGAAGTCGAGCCCGACGCGCAGATGATCGGCGTGGGCGGGACCTTCCGCAACCTCTACAAGATCAACCGTCTCGTCAGGAAGTACCCCTTGAGCATCGTGCACAACTACTCCTTCGCGACGGACGACTTCAACTCGGTCTACGAGATGATCCGCGTCCTCGACGTCGAGAAGCGCAAGCGTATCCGCGGGCTCTCCCCCAACCGGGCGGACATCATGCCGGCGGCGCTCGCCATCGTCAAGTCCTTTTTGGACTATCTCCACATCGACAATTTCCTCATCAGCGGCTGCGGCCTTCGCGAGGGCATCATGTTCAACCAGGCCGTTCCTCAGACGGAGGAACGCCCGCTCTCCGACGTCCTCGGCTACTCGTTGAGCACGCTCGCCAAGTACTACGGCTGCGACGAGGCGCACGTCGAACACGTCGTCAAGCTCTCCATCCAGCTCTTCAAGCAGCTGAGAGTGCTGCACAAGTTCCCGCGCGTCTACTTGAAAGTTTTAAAGATCGCGGCGAGCCTGCACGACTGCGGCAAGCGCGTGCGCTTCTACAACAACCAGCAGCACAGCCGCTATATCATCCTCAATTCGCCCATCTACGGCGCGACGCACCGCGAGATCGTGCTTGCGGCGTTCGTCGCGGGCTGCCACACGAAGGAGGACCTCGCCTCCTCAGACTGGGCGAAGTATAAGGACATCGTGAGCGAGGACGACGTGGAGATCGTCAGAAAGCTCGGCGTGCTCCTCCGCATCGCGGAGAGCCTGGATAGAAGCGGCCTCGGCATGGTCACGGGCATCAACTGCGACGTTTTGGGGGACTCCGTCATCATGAAGACGGAGGTCATCGGCGACGCGACGCTCGAGATCAATCAGGCGCTCAAGGCGAACACCGACTTCAAGCGCACCTTCAAGAAGAATCTGGAGATATTGTGAGATTTCTTCTCGCCAGCAATTCCCCGAGAAGGCGGGAGCTCTTAAAAGAGGTCATCGCCGCCTTCGAAGTCGTCCCCTCCCGCTATGAAGAGGCAGGGAAGGCGGGCGAAAAGGGGAGCGAGCGCGCTCTTCGCTTTGCCGAGGGCAAGGCGGAGGAAGTGTTCTCGCGGTTCCCCGATGCGACCGTCCTCGGGGCGGACACCGTCGTCGAGCTGGACGGCGCAATTTTAGGCAAACCCAAGACGCAGGCAGAGGCATTTTCCATGCTGCGGGCATTGAGCGGTAAGACGCACTCCGTATTTTCGGGAGTGTGCCTTGTCACGCCCGAAGGAAAGCGGAGCGGCGTCGAGGAGGCGCGCGTCACCTTCCGTCCGCTCTCGGACGAGGAGATACGGGCATACATCGCGACGGGCTCGCCCATGGACAAGGCGGGCGCCTACGGCATTCAGGACAGCGGCTTTGTCTCCGCGCTTTCGGGAAGTTATTCCTGCGTCGTGGGGCTTCCCCTCGAACGCGTGCGTGAATATTGTAAGGAGTTGCACTTATGTTAAAACTTGCGATCGATTTCGGCACCTCGGTGACGAAGATCTACAAAATCGGCAGCGGCATCGTGCTCGCCGAGGCAACCTGCGTCACCGTCCAGAAGGACACGGGCGAGATCCGCGCCTTCGGGAACGAGGCCAAGCGGCTCCTCGGCAAGACGGCCGAGCAGACGGACGTGTGTTTCCCCGTCTATGAGGGGGAGATCGTCTCCGAACGCCTCGCGGGGGCGCTCCTTGAGTACTTCCTCCGCAAGGTGGTCAAGCGCGGGACGTCCGTCGAGGCGCTCTTCTGCGTTCCCTGCGGCTACAAGGTGGAATCGCGCGAGAAGGTGTACCGCGTCGCCAAGGCGGCGGGCATCAGCCGCGTCAACTTCGCCGAGACGCCCTTCCTGAGCGTCCTCGGCCAGGACGTGCCCCTCTCGGAGAGCAACCCCGTCTTTGCCATCGACATCGGCGCGGGCGTCACGTCCATCGCGGCGTTCTCCTTGGACGGCATCATCGCGGGCCTTTCGATGAACGTGGGCGGCAGCAACATGGACGTGCACATCATCGACCACATCGCCGACACCTTCTCTCTCAAGATCGGCTCTTTGACGAGCGAGAAGCTCAAGAACACCGTCGGCAGCCTCATCGAGGACGACAATCAGAGCACCATCATCAACGGGCGGGACATCAAATCGGGCCGTCCCCGCTCGGTCTCCGTCTCCTCGGCGGACATCGTGTTCCCCATCAAGGTGTATATCGACAAGATCGCGGAGTACGCCGAGCTCGTCTTGAAGAAGCTCCCCGCGGAGGTCTCTGCGGCGATGCTCAAGAACGGGCTTTACCTCTCGGGCGGTGTGTGCAACATCGCGGGACTCGCGGAGTATATGTCGAATAAACTTCAGATGGAGGCGCACCTTTCGGGCGATCCGCAGATGGCGGTCGTCTTGGGCGGCGGACGGGCGGTCGGCAACCCCGCGCTCCTGCGCCGCATCCGTCTGGAATAAATTGCACATTTTGTAGTACATACCCTCTCTTGGCACAAGATTTAGTGGTGAAAATACTTTTCATCGGAAAATCTTGTGCCTTTTTACTTGACAGCGTACAAGTTGTATGCTATATTGATAGCACCCTATGGCGACTGACGAATTGGCGGAGCACCGCGTGAAACCGTAGGGGGCACGAAAGCCGTTTCGTCTGGGCAGCACTCTTTGGGTAGGGTACTGCCCTTTCCTGTTCTTTCAGGGGATTTTGGGGCGAGGATCGTGCACATACTGCTTAAAAAGGAGGCCGAAAGGGCATGACGGGGCGCATCCATTCCTATGAATCGTTCGGCACGGTGGACGGGCCGGGCATCCGCTTCGTGGTGTTCTTTCAGGGCTGCCCGATGCGCTGCAAGTACTGTCACAATCCCGACACCTGGAACGCAAGCGGCGGCAGGGAAGTGACGGCGGAGGAAGTCGTCAAAGAGGCGCTCAAATATAAGAGCTACTTCGGCATCAAGGGCGGCGTGACGGCGACGGGCGGAGAGCCCATGCTCCAGCTTCCCTTCCTCACCGAACTCTTCACGCTCTTGAAAGCGAAAGGCGTCCACACCTGCCTCGACACGTCCGCCGCGACCTTCCCCGCCGACCCCGCGGCCGACAGGAGCGCGTTCGATGCGCTTTTGAAGGTCACCGACCTCGTCCTTCTCGACATCAAGCACATCGACGAGGACGCGCACCGCGCTCTCACGGGCATGACGGGGGCGCACGCGCGGGCATTCGCGGAGTACCTCTCCGAACAGGGCAAGCCCATGTGGATCCGCCATGTGCTCGTGCCGGGCATCACGGACGACGACGGGGCGCTGCACCGCTTAAGGGCGTTCCTCGACACGTTGAAGACGGTGGAGAAGGTGGAAGTGCTGCCCTATCACACGCTGGGCGTCTCGAAGTACGACGCCCTCGGCATCGACTATCCCTTAAAGGGCGTCTGCCCGCCCGAGAGGGAGCGCATCCGAAACGCACGCAGCATTCTGTGCAAGGGAGGAGAGACATGATCGAACTCATGGAAGTGAGCGGCGAGAGCTGCGCCAACTGCTTTTCGCTGCTGCCCATTCTAAACCGCCTCGCGGCCGAAAAGAATATCCCGCTCCGCCATCTCGAAGTGACGGAGGAGAACTTGGGCGAGGTGAGAAAGTACGAAATAGACCGCGTGCCCACCGTGCTCGTCTTAAAAGACGGCGAGGTGACGGCGCGCTGCACGGGATATCAGCCCGAGGAGATCCTCTCCCTCTGGCTGGACGCTAAAATTGAGGAAGCGCGGGCAAAGTGACCCGCAGTACGACATAGGAGGGCCGATATGACGGCAAAAGAGGTATTACAGAAGAACTTTGAGGGGGCATGGCGCTCCTTCGAGCCGGGCAAGTGGAGCAACGACGAGGTGGACGTGCGCGACTTCATCCAGCGCAACTACACCCCCTATGAGGGCGACGGCTCCTTCCTCGCGCCCGCGACCGAGGCCACCAAGAAACTTTGGGACATCGTCATGGATTATTCCAAGAAGGAGCGCGAGCGCGGCGGCGTGTACGATGCCGATACGTCCATCGTCTCCACCGTTGCAAGCCACAAGGCGGGGTATTTCGATAAGTCTCTCGAAAAGATCGTGGGCCTTCAGACGGACGAGCCCTTCAAGCGCGCCCTGCAGCCCTTCGGCGGTATCCGCATGGCGGAGGAAGCGCTCGAGATGTACGGCTACCACATCGACCCCGAGGTCAAATATATCTTCACGCACTACCGCAAGACGCATAACGACGGCGTGTACGACGCCTACACCCCCGAGATGCGCCGTGCGCGTTCGGCGCACATTTTAACGGGCCTGCCCGACACCTACGGCCGCGGCCGCATCGTGGGGGACTACCGCCGCGTCGCGCTCTACGGCGTCGACTACCTCATTCAAAAGCGCGAAGAGGACAAGCTGATGATCGACGGCGACATGACGCCCGACCGCATTCGCGACAGGGAGGAAGTCTCCGAGCAGATCAAGGCGTTGAAGGCGCTCAAGGCGATGGCGGCGGAGTACGGCTTCGACATCTCCCGCCCCGCTTCGACCGCGCAGGAGGCCATTCAATGGCTGTACTTCGGCTATCTCGCCGCCGTCAAGGACCAGAACGGCGCGGCGATGAGCATCGGCCGCAATTCCACCTTCCTCGACATCTATATCGAGCGCGACCTTCAAGAGGGCAAGCTCACCGAACTCGAGGCGCAGGAGCTCATCGACCATTTCGTCATGAAGCTGCGCGTCGTCAAGTTCATGCGCATCAAGGAATACAACGAGCTCTTCAGCGGCGACCCGACGTGGGTCACCGAGAGCATCGGCGGCATGGGCGTGGACGGCAGGACGCTCGTCACCAAGAACAGCTTCCGCATTCTGCATACGCTCAAGAACCTCGGCCCCGCGCCCGAGCCCAACCTCACGGTGCTGTGGTCAAGGCGCCTTCCCGACGGCTTCAAGCGCTTCTGCGCCGAGGTCTCCATCGCGACGAGCGCCATTCAGTATGAGAGCGACGATTTGATGCGCCCCGAGATGGGGGACGACTACTGCATCGCGTGCTGCGTCTCGAGCATGCGCGTGGGCAAGGACATGCAGTTCTTCGGCGCGCGCGCCAACCTCGCCAAGTGCCTGCTCTACGCCATCAACGGCGGCAAGGACGAGCTCATGAAGGACAAGAAGACGGGCAAGCCCATGCAGGTCTCCCCCGAATTTGCGCCCATTCTCGGCGACGGCCCCCTCGACTTTGACGAAGTGATGAGGAAGTACGAGCAGATGATGACGTGGCTCGCGCGGCTCTATGTCAACACGCTCAACCTCATCCACTACATGCACGACAAGTACTGCTACGAGGCCCTCGAGATGGCGCTGCATGACGTCAACGTGCGCCGCTTCTTCGCGACGGGCATTGCGGGCCTCTCGTGCGCGGCAGACAGCCTCTCCGCCATCAAGTACGCGAAGGTGTACCCCATCCGCAATGAAGAGGGCATCGTCACCGACTTCAGGATCGAGGGCGACTACCCCAAGTACGGCAACAACGACGACCGGGCGGACGAACTCGCGGTGTGGATCGTCAAGACGTTCATGAATAAGATCAAGTCCTGCTACACCTACCGCGACTCGGTGCCGACGATGTCCATTCTCACCATCACCTCGAACGTCGTGTACGGCAAGAAGACGGGCAACACGCCGGACGGCAGGCGCGCGGGCGAGCCCCTCGCCCCGGGCGCCAACCCCATGCACGGGCGGGACAGTAACGGCGCGCTCGCCTCGCTCGAGTCGGTCGCAAAACTTCCCTATGACTACGCCCGCGACGGCATCTCCAACACCTTCTCGGTGACGCCTCAGTCGCTCGGCAAAGACGAAGATTAAACAAAGGAGGAACTTTTTATGAGCAAACAGCAGACGGAAAACCTTGTCAATATGCTCGATGCGTACGTCGCGGACGGCGGATATCACCTCAACGTCAACGTGTTCAATCGTGAGACGCTCCTCGACGCGCAGCAGCACCCCGAGAAGTACCCCCAGCTCACCGTCCGTGTGAGCGGCTATGCGGTCAACTTCATCAAGCTCACCAAGGAGCAGCAGGACGACGTCATCGCAAGGACGATCCATGAAAAAATGTAGTGAATTCGCGAAAATCTTTTTGCAAAGGCAAAAATCTTTCCGCGAGTTTGAGAAAAACGCCGCCGCGCAGCGCTTTGCTATGCGGCGGCTCGTTTTTCTCTTTGCGCGAGTTTTAGGGGCTTACCAATATAGCTCGCGCAAATTCACTTTTCCCCCGAAAGCGCAAGTATGCGCAAATTGAGTCCTGCTGCGCAAAAGCGTGGTTTTGCTTGCAGAGTTTATTTTTAATGCCGCACCGCAGGGGAACCCTCCTCGAAGCGTAATTTTGGAACGGTGGGAGGGCAAACCTGCTCGCGGCAGTAAATTTATAATTTACGCAAATCTTAAAGAAGGAGCGCCGCCCGCGGCAGAATGCCGCGGGCGGCGCCCCGTTTTTATATTTTGATCTTCACGACTGCGCCGTCCGAACTTTGAATGTCGACGAGCGTCAGCCTTCCGTTTGACTTCTTATACTGTCTGAGCACCCGCCGGATCTCCTGCCCGTTCGCCTTTAAAAAGCGGGAAAACTCTTCGTTTTCGCTGCCGAGCGCCTTTCGTGCGACGGCGAGGCACAGCCCGAGGGGCAGGTGCAGGTTAAGCCTCACGCCCTCCGCCCTCACTTTGATGGAAGCCATCACTCCACCACGATCTCGACGATGTCACCGTCCGCCGACGTGATGTCGACGAGCTTCCCCACGACGCCTGCCTTCACGAGCTCCAAGAGCTTTGCAAAGTCGATGTTCTTGAGGACCTCGCCCTTCTCGCCGTCCACGTTGAAGGGGAGTTTGCCGTCCTTCAGAAAGACTTCGACGAGCGCAAAGGGCAGGTTGATGTTCACCTTATCCCCTTCGTGCGAGAGGACGCGAAGCTTGAGCGTCAGCTTGTTGAAGTCGACCTTCTCGGGATCGACGGCGACGGCCTTCTTCTCGACGCCCAAGAGCTCGTCGACAGAGACGCCGAAGATGTCTGCAAGGCGGGGCAGCAGCGAGATGTCGGGTGCGGTGAGGTCATTCTCCCACTTGCTCACGGCCTGAGCGCTCACCGAGCACAGCTCGGCAAGCCCCTCCTGCGTGAGCCCCTTCTGTTTTCTGAAGTACGCGATGCGTTCACCCAAAGTGTTCATAAAAGTATCTCCTTGTGTCTTGAATTGGAGCGGTCCTTCCCGCTTCCTGCCTCTATTGTAGGGCAAGAGGGCGCGAAATTCCAGCGACGAGGCGTTGAATCGCCCCAACCAAGCGTTGAATTTTGCTCAACTGCGGGTTGAAAGGGGGCTTTTCGGGGGAATTTTACAGTTTGAGGGTGAGATCGCCGTACTTGATGATCTTGAGCTTGCGGAAGAGCTCCCCGAACGCGAGCGTCAAAAGTGCGGGCAGCACGAAGCAGAAGAGGACGACCCACAGAATGGTCAGTCCCACATTGCAGCCCTGCGTGCCGATCATCTCGAACAGCATATCGATGGGCCCGACGAGCCCCGCCGTGCCCATGCCGCTGCCCGTGCGCGTCGCAAACAGGCCGAGCGTCCCCGTGCCGTTGGGGAGCAGCACCGAGACCGTCCCCAAGATGGCCGAAGAGATGATGGGCGGCACGAAGAGGACGGGCTTTTTAAAGACGTTGGGGATCTGCAGCATGGAGGTGCCCAGCCCCTGCGCCACAAAGCCGCCCCAGCGGTTCTCGCGGAAGCTCATGGCGGCGAAGCCCATCATCTGGCAGCAGCAGCCCACGACCGCCGCACCCGCGGCAACGCCCGAAAGGCCGATGGAGATGCCGATGGCGGCCGACGAGATGGGCAGGGTGAGCGCAACGCCCATCACGACGGACACGATGAGCCCCGTCACGGCTGCGGCGACCGTCGAGAGCGAGGCAGCCCATGCGATGAAGTTGCCGAGCTCGGTCAAGGCGAGTGAGACGGGGTATCCCACGCCGATGCCGAAGAGCGCGCCGCCCGCAAGCCCCACGAGAGGGGTGACGAGGATGTCGATGCGCGTCCTTCCCGAGACGAGGGAGGCGAGCGTCATCGCCGCAAATGCGCCCACGAACGCGCCCATGGGGTCTCCCGCCGAGGCGAGCGAGATGGCAAATCCCGCGCCGCTCTCCATGGAACTCTGAATGCCCGCGATGACCGCCTGCGCGTACGAGCCGATCATGCCTGCCGCGACCGCCGAGGCGACGACGAGCGGCTGCGTCTTTTTGAGCTTCAGGCACACGCCCACGCCGATGCCAGCGCCCATCGCGATCTGCGCGACCTTGCCGACGGCCTCCAAGGCAAGCCCGAACCAGTTGTTGCCCGCCTTGTCGATGAGGCTGCCGATCTGCCACAGGATGGTGCCCGCAATCAGCGTCGCAAAGAGCCCGAGCGCCATGCCGCTCATGCCGTCGATAAAGACGTAGTTCAGAAGCCACTTGAACTTCTCTCCCGCACCCTTGCATTCCTTCAAGGTCATCTCCGAGAGCTTGCGCTTCTTGGGCGCGCTTGCCGAGGTCTCGGCGGGGGCTGCCGAGGTCTCGGCGGGGGTCATATCTTCCATGATTTCTCTCCTTCGAGGAAAGCAAGGCCCCGAAGCCATTTCGTACGGCTTCGGGGCAGGGGCGAATGTTGTTTTTAACAAGCCGTACATTCTACGCTTTTCTCTGTTTTTTCCCTATGATAGCGTTTTCGCCCCTGCTTGTCAAGCAAATACGCGAAAAAAGCAGGTATAATGTAAAATTCCCGTCAAAACAGTTGCCTGTCTGCGCCGTGCGTGATATAATTCACTTTGCGAACAAAATTTGCGGCATTGGGGCGGCAGAGGGGGAGCCGTTCCCCGCAAAATTGTTTCAAAGCGCGGATTTTACATTCTTTTTACGTTCTTGTGACGAAAAATCTGCGATTTTCTTCCCGCCGTGCGCTATCATTAAAATAGAAAAATCGCAAACTAAGAGGAATACTATATAAAATGCCTGCGGCTTATGCACACATTACGTTCGGGAGGGAAGTCTTAAAGGCCCTGCCCGCGCCGCTTCAAGACCTCATCAAGGAGCACTTCGATGCCTTCGCGCTCGGCGTGCACGGCCCCGACCTGCTCTTTTACTACCGCCCGCTCTTTCCCAACAAGACGAGCGACATCGGCTACCGCCTGCACTTCGAGAAGGCGTCGCCCTTCTACGGGCGTGCCCGCGCAGTCTACTACACCCGCGGGAGACGCGCGTCGGACAAGGCGTACCTTTTCGGCTTTTTGTGCCACTTCGCGCTCGACAGCACCGCCCACCCCGTGGTGAACGCCAAGCTCGAGCGCTCGCCCGAGGTCACGCACACCGAGACGGAGTCCTCCTTCGACCGCCTTCTCCTCGAAAGAGAGGGCAAGGACCCGCTGTCTTCCGACCTCGTCGCCCACATTCACCCCTCGGAGGAGCTTGCGGACATCGCGGCGGCGTACTACTGCCTGCCCGTCAGAAAGACGAAGAAGGCGCTCCGCTCCATCCTCTTCTACAACCGCCTGCTCCGCGCCCCGAAGAAGGGCAAGCGGCGGCTCGTCAACGGCGTTCTGAAGCTCACGGGCAACTACCGTGAGATGCACGGCATGATGATCCCCTTTGAAAAGGACGAGCGCTGTGCGGACTGCGACGCGGAGCTTGCAGAGGCGTTCGCGCGCGCCGTCCCGAAGGCGTGCGAGCTCATCGCCGCTTACGACGGATATCTGAACGGGGCGGGGGAATTGAGCCCGCTTCTCGAGAGAAACTATGAATAGACAGGAGTATTTGTATGAGTGAGGCAAAGGCCGCACGGGTGCGGCAGGTAAACCCGAACAAAAAGAAAGAGATCGCATGGATCTTGTACGACGTGGGCAACTCGGCATTCACGCTGCTCGTGAGTACGGTGCTGCCCATCTACTTCAGCTACCTCGTCACCTCGGCGGGGCTTCAGGCGACGGACGCCACCGCCATCTGGGGGTATGCCGCGAGCGCGGTCACGCTGTGCGTCGCGGTGCTCTCGCCCATCTTAGGCTCGTTCGCGGACGACGTCGGGCGAAAGAAACCGCTCTTTTTCTTCAGCGCCATCTTGGGCATCTTAGGGTGCGGCGCGCTGGGCATCCCGATGGGCTGGATCGCCTTCCTCGCCGTGTTCGTCATCGCGAAGATCTGCTATTCCGTCTCCCTCGTCTTCTACGATGCGATGCTCACCGACGTGACGACGCCCGAGCGCCTCGATATCCTCTCCGCAAAGGGCTACGCCTTCGGCTACATCGGCAGCTGCATTCCTTTCCTTTTAAGCATCTTCCTCATCAACTTCACCGACCTCTCCATCACGGTCTCCATGCCCGTCGCGTGCCTCATCAACGCGCTTTGGTGGTTCGGCTTCACGCTGCCCCTCACGAAAGAGTACGAGCAGACGCACTTCATCCGCCGCTCCAAGAACACCGCCCGCGGGAGCTTCAAGCGCCTCTTCTCGGTGTTCTCCAAGAAGACCGACCTTCCCAACCGCAAGGGCATCATCCTCTTCCTTGTCGCCTTCTTCCTCTACATCGACGGCGTCTACACCGTCATCGACATGGCGACGTCCTTCGGTACGGCGCTCGGGTTTGAGACGGAGTCCCTTCTCATCGCGCTCCTTCTCACGCAGATCATCGCCTTTCCCGCCGCCATCGTGTTCGGCAAGCTCGCCTCCAAGGTGCATAACGATCTGCTCATCTTCATCTGCGTCGTCGCCTACACGGGCGTGGGCATCTTCGCCGTGTTCATGAATGAGAGCTGGCAGTTCTGGGTGCTCGCGTGCGTCGTCGGCCTCTTCCAAGGAGGCGTGCAGGCGCTCTCGCGTTCCTACTTCGCGCAGATCATCCCCGTCGACCAATCGGGGCTTCTCTTCGGCATCCTCGATATCTTCGGCAAGGGCGCGGCGTTCGTCGGGACGCTCCTCGTCGGCATCGTGACGCAGGCGACGGACTCCGTCAACATGGGCGCGCTGCCCATCGTGGCGCTCTTCGTGCTCGGTCTCGTCGCGCTCTTCTTCGCGGCGAAGGAGAACAGGAAATTCCTCTTTGCAAAGAAGCAGGAGGCCGCCGCTCCCCCCGAAGCAAACGCCGGTCAATAATCGACCGAGCGTTCCCAAAATTAAATGCCGCAAGCAGGGTTGCCCTGCGGCGCGGCACTCAATTTGTCCTATGCTTAGGACTTACGGGGGAAAGAGTGAATGCGGGCGCAATAAAAGGAAGCCCCTAAGGTGCGCCCGCAGAGAGAAAACGAGCCGTCACGGAGCGAAGCGCAGCGTGGCGGCGTTTTCTTTCAAAATCGCGGAAAGATTTTTGCCTTTGCAAAAAGATTTTCGCGAAAGCTCAATTTAAAGCGCCGCGGCTTGTCGCCGCGGCGCTTTTCAATCAGTATCAGTTATGCTCTCGCCTGTTGAACGGCCTGCAGCACGTTTTCGGGCGCCTGCTCATAGCGGGCGAAGGTCTCCGAGAAGCGGCCCCTGCCCTGCGTCATGGATCTGAGCGCCGTCGCGTACGTCAAAATTTCGCTCTTGGGCGCCTCCGCCGTGATGACCTGCATGTCCTCCTGCGTGTCCATGCCGAGGATGCGCCCGCGGCGCTTGTTCAAATCTCCCATCACGTCGCCCACGTACTGCTCGGGCACGACGATGCGAAGGCGGGAGAGCGGCTCCAAGAGTACGGGCGAGGCGTTCTTGAGCCCCTCCTTGAATGCGAGCTCGGCCGCCGCCTTGAACGCCGCCTCCGACGAGTCGACGTCGTGGTAGCTGCCGTCATAGAGCACGGCTTTGAGGCGGATGACGGGGTATCCCGCGAGGACGCCGTGGGGCAGGCACTCGATGAGGCCCTTCTCGACGGCGGGAATGTACTGCTTGGGCACGGTGCCGCCGACGACTTCCTCCGCGAACTCGAAGTCCTTCTCGCAGGGTTCGAAGCGGATCTTGCAGTGGCCGTACTGGCCGTGGCCGCCCGTCTGTTTCTTGTATTTGCCCTCCGCGTTGGCGACTTTGCGGATGGTCTCCTTGTAGGCAATGGCGGGGGTGCGGAAGTCTGCCTCCGCGCCGAACTTCGCCTTCAGCTTCTTGTTGATGACGTCGAGGTGCACTTCGCCCTGACCGCCCGCGAGCGTCTCGCCCGTGTCGTGGTCCTTGACGACGACGAAGCTCCTGTCCTCCTCCGCGAGCCTTGCAAGGCCGGAGAACACCTTGTCCTCGGTGCCGCGCACCTTGGCGTAGACGGCCATGTAGAGCACGGGGTGGGGGAAGGGGATGGGGTCAAAGCGGACGGGCGCGGAAGGATCGCACAGCGTATCGCAGGTGCCCGTGTTCTGCAGCTTGTTGACAGCGCCGATGTCCCCCGCTCTCAGCTCGGGAACGGGCGTCTGTTTCTTGCCGTTCACGAGGTAGATGGTGTTGATGCGTTCCTCGGTGCCCGTGTTGGGGTTGAGGACGGTCATGCCCGTCTTTAAGACCCCGCGGCAGACGCGGAGGTAGTTGAGCTTGCCCACGAAGGGGTCGACGGCTGTCTTAAAGACCTGCGCCGCGAAGGGGGCGTCCTCGTCGCAGCCGATGCCGACGACGGTGTCCTTCGTGAGGTCGAGGGCGGGCGATTCCGCACGCTCTGCCGCCTCGGGCAGGTACTTGACGATCTCGTTCATGAGGTTGATGACGCCCTTGTTCTGGAGGGCGCTTCCCGCCATGACGGGGATGACGTTGATGTTGTAGATGCCCTTGCGGATGCCGTGGATGATGTCCTCGCGCGAGAGCTGGCCGTCCTCGAAGTACTTTTCAAGGAGCACGTCGTCGTTCTCGGCGGCGGCCTCCATCAAAGAGAGGCGCATCTCGTCGAAGTCGCGGCGGTACATATCGGGCACGGGAATTTCCTCGGGCCCCGTGTTGGTGAAGCGGTACGCCTTCTCGGTGAGGGCGTTGACGTTGCCCACCATCTTGCTGCCCTCCATCATGGGGATCTGGATGGGCGCTATTTTATTCTTATACTTCTCCTGCAGGGCGCGGACGGTGCCGTGGTAGTCGGCGTTCTCCTTGTCCATGCCGTTGATGAAGATGATGAGGGGCTTCTTGGCCCTTAAGCACTGACCTATGGCCTTCTCCGCGCCCACGGTGAGCGTGCCGTTGGCGCCCATGACCACGATCGCCGCGCCGCAGGCGCGCATCGCCTCGTTGACCTCGCCCTCGAAGTCGTAGAAGCCGGGGCAGTCGAGGATATTGATCTTCACGTCCTTCCACGTCGTGTAGGCGACGGAGAGGGAAACGGACATCTTGCGGGCGATCTCCTGCTCGTCGAAATCGGAAACGGTGGTGCCCGAATCGACCTTGCCCATGCGCTCGATGGCGCCTCCGTTGAAGAGGATGGCCTCGCAGAGGGTGGTCTTGCCCTCGCCGCTGTGCCCGACGATGGCGATGTTGCGGATATTTTTTGCAGATACGCTCATGGGTATCATCTCCTTGTGAATGATTCGGCCGCGAACACATTCGCGGATTGCCGTCTATTCCATTATACCGTACTTTCAGAAAAAATCAAGAGGGAGAGGAAAAATAATTTCCCGATTTGTTAGAAATTTGCAGAAAAAAGGCGCATATCGACCGATATTTTGCGCTTCTCTTGACATTTCGCCCCAGTTGTTCTATAATAGGGGCCGATCATGTATGCGGAGGCGCCTATGAGCGTACAAAGAGTGGGATATTGCCTTTTGGCGGCGGTTTGCCTCCTTTGCCTTTCGGGCTGCGGAGAAAAAGAGCACCGTCACGAGACCGTGTACCTCGCGGAGCATTCTCCCACTTGCACGGAGGACGGCCTCGCGGGCCATTGGATGTGCGTCACTTGCGGTGCGACGTTCTCGGACGAGGCGGGGAAATATCCCGCGCCGCCCGAAGTGCTCCCCGCCCTCGGCCACAACCTCGCCTCCGAGGAAGTGACGTCGGCCACCTGCGAGGAAGCGGGCCTCACGCGCCATACTTGTCTCCGCTGCGGCTATGAGGAAGAGGAGATCATCCCCGCCACGGGGCATCTCTTCGGCTCGTGGGAATGCGTCCTGTCGCCCAAATGCGAGACGGCGGGGGAGGAGTCCCGCTCCTGCGCCTGGTGCGGCACGTCCGAAACGCGCCCGTCCGACCCTCTCGGCCACGAATATTCCGAGGACAACGTCTGCATCCGCTGCGGAAAGCAGCTGCTTGCATCTCCCGGGCTCGCCTATGCGCCCGTCACGGGGGCGGACGGAAATTTCAAGGGCTATTCCGTCTCGCTGGGGACCGCCACGGCCTCGGAGATCGTCGTCGCGCCCTACTATGAGGGCATGCCCGTCCTCTCGGTGGAGGCGGCGGGCTTTCAGAACAGTTCCATCACGCGGTTTGTCTCGTATGCGGAACTCGAGACGATCGGCGAGGACGCCTTCCGCGGCTGTACCGCCCTTCTCTCCATCGACCTCCCGGACAGCGTCGTCTCGGTGGGCGACGGCGCCTTCTACGGCTGCAGCGCGGCGGAGACGCTCTCCGTCGGCAGCTCGCTCGGGGAGGTGGGCAGGGCCGCCTTCTTCAATCTGCAATCTCTCGAGGTCATCGAGGTTTCAAAGGACAACGCCGTCTATGCGGGCGACGGGAGCTGCCTCATCGAGCGGGAGACGGGCAAACTCCTCTTGGGCTGCGCCTCGAGCGTCATCCCCGACTATATCACCGAGATCGCCGACTTCGCCTTCTTCAACAACGAGGGCATCTCCGAGGCCGTCCTGCCCGCGGGCGTTTCCCGCATCGGCCTCGGCGCGTTCTACGGCTGTACTTCGCTCACCGAGTTCACCTACCTCGGCAGCGAGGAGGCGTGGGAGGGCGTCGAAAAGGGCAAGGAGTGGAAGGAATTTGCGGCCTTTCAGGACGTCAGATTCGGCGGATAAAAAACAAAGACGGACTTCACTCGTCCGTCTTTTTGTTTGCCTTTCTTTCATAGAGTTCGTTGAAGGAGTACTTCTTTCCGTCTGCCTTGAGCCCGGGGAAGGTGTCGAGGCACACGGCGTGGAGGGCGGTGAAGAGGTTGTCCTCGATCGAGGGGTCCTTTGCCTTGAGGGCGTTTACGAGCTCCTTCATCTCCTGCCGTTTGGAGCAGCCCTCTTCGAGCGCGGTGCGTTCGGTGAAGCGGCAGGCGCAGCGGATAAATTCGAGGCCGTTGTACTTCGCCCACGCGACGATGTCGTCCTCCTTGACGCAGTAGAGGGGGCGGATAAGCTCCATGCCCTCGAAGTTCTTGCTCCTGATCTTCGGCATCATGCCCTGCAATTGCGCGCCGTAGAACATGCCGATGAGCGTCGTCTCGATGACGTCGTTTAAGTGATGCCCGAGCGCGATCTTGTTGCAGCCCAGCTCCTTCGCCTTCGCGTAGAGGTGCCCCCGCCGCATGCGCGCACAGAGGTAGCAGGGGGAATTTTGCACGCTGTCCGCCGCGGCGAAGATGTCCGAGGAGAACATCGTGAGGGGGAGCCGAAGCGTCTCCGCGTTCTCGAGAATGCGCTGTTTATTCGCCTCGTTGTAGCCGGGATCCATCGCAAGGTAGACGAGCTCGAAGGGCTTCTCGCCGTATCTTTGCAAAAGTTCCATGAGCTTTGCGAGCAGCATGCTGTCCTTGCCGCCCGAGATGCACACGGCGATCCTGTCGCCCTCCGAAACGAGGGAGTAGCGCTTGACCGCCTCGATGAAGGGGTGCCAGACGGTCTTTCTGAATTTTTTGACGATGCTGCGCTCGATCTCTTGGCAGCGGGGAAGCGGTCTTGCCATAGTGGGGGAATGATAGCGCATTTTGCGAAAAATGTCAAATTATTTTGCCGCGGGGGCGTTTCCCCGCTTGCATTTTGGGGCGATGGGTGCTATATTATACCCGCCCTCGGGGCAGTACGCGGCGTGTTCGCCGCAGGGAGAGAGTATGGAACAAACGCGCACGCAGCGCTTCTTGCACATGGCGGGGCATCTCGCCAAAAATAACGTCGTGCTCATCGTCGCCATCGTGGCGGCGGCGATCACCTGTTTCTTCGTCCCCTTCGACGAGGAATACCTGGGTTATTTCGACTGGAGCACGCTCGCCTGCCTCTTCTGCACGCTCGCCGTCGTCGCGGCGTTCAAGAACATCCGCTTCTTCGTGTGGCTTGCGGACATCATCGTGCGCCGCTTCAAGAATATGCGCAACATCGCATTGGCGCTCGTCTTTGTCACCTTCTTCGGCTCGATGGTGATGGCCAACGACATGGCGCTCGTCACCTTCCTGCCCCTCGGCTACTTCGTGCTCGACTCCTGCGGCAACAAGAAGCAGACGGCGTTCGTTTTTATCATGCAGAACATCGCCGCCAACCTCGGCGGCATGCTCACGCCCTTCGGCAACCCGCAGAATCTCTATCTCTATTCCTACTTCTCCATCCCGACGGGCGAGTTCTTCGCCATCATGGCGCTCCCGTTCGCCGCGGCGTTCATCATGATCCTGGGCGTATGCCTCTTCGTCAAGCCCGAGCCCGCCGATCTCAAGGGCGTGCCCGAAAAGTCGCCCTCCGTCTGGCGCTCGGTCGTCTACGGGCTTTTATTCGCGCTCTCGCTCCTCATCGTGTTCCGCGTGTTCCCTTACTATTGGGGCCTCGTCGCGGTCATCGTCGCGCTTTTGGTGCTCGATTGGCGCGCCCTCGTCCATGTGGACTACTCGCTGCTTCTGACGTTCTGCGCCTTCTTCGTATTCTCGGGGAATCTGGCGCGCATCCCCGCCGTGGAGGAGACGCTGGGTGCGCTCGTGGATAAGGACCCCCTCGCCGTGGGCGTTTTGTCCTGTCAAGTGATTTCGAACGTGCCCTCGTCGGTACTTTTGTCCAAGTTTACGGAAAATTACCCCGCGCTCCTCATCGCGGTGAACGCGGGAGGACTGGGGACGCCCATCGCGTCGCTCGCGAGCCTGATCACGCTCAACACCTACCGCCGCATGATCCCGGGCGAGACGGGCAAGTACATCGTGAAGTTTCTGATCTATAATTTTTCGTTTTTGCTGGT
>CALVWI010000024.1 GCA_944367045.1 uncultured Clostridia bacterium
TCTCGTACTCCTCCACCGTGCCGAAGAAGGCGCTGCCGTGCAGGACGTGCAAAATGTGCGTCGCGTACGCGAGCACGGCGGTGATGTCGTGCGAGACCATGATGACGGTGATCTTGTCGTCGCGGTTGAGCGTGCGGATGAGTTCGTACATGTCGGCAGTCACCTTGGGGTCGAGCCCCGCGACGGGTTCGTCCAATAGCAAAAGATTTCCCGTCGCACACAGGGCCCGTGCCAGCAGCACGCGCTGCTGCTGACCGCCCGACAGTTCGCGGTAGCACCGCTTTTTGAGGCCCGTGATGCCGAGGCGCTCCATCTTTTCCTCGGCGAGAGCGCGCTCCTCCTTCGTATAGAAGGGACGAAGGCCGCTCCTTGCGAGGAAGCCCGAGCGGACGATCTCCTCCACCGTGGCGGGGAAGTCCTTCTGCACAGGCGTCTGCTGAGGCAGATACCCGATGGCGCTGCCCTTGCCGAGCGAGCGCACGATGCTGCCCGAGAGCGGCTGCTGCAATCCCAACAGCGTCTTGACGAGTGTCGACTTGCCGCTGCCGTTTTCCCCGACGATGCACAGGTAATCCCCTTCCGAGACCGTGAACGAGATATGTTCCGCAACCGTCTTGCCCTCGTACCCGAGGGAGACGTCATTACATTCGATGAGCTGCATACCCCGCCTCCTAATTGAGCGCCTTTTCGAGCGTTTTAAGGTTCTCCTGCATGAGCGTGAGGTAGCTTGCGCCGTTCTCGATCTGGCTGCCCGTCACCGACTGAATGGAGTTCATGACGAGGATCTCCTGATCTTTCGTCTTGGTGTTGTTTCTGACCTGTACCGCGATGCCCTGGTCGGACGTCTCGAGCACGAGGATGCAGGGAAGCTCGTTCTCGTCCACGGCAGCCGCGAGGTTGGTGATGACGGAGAAGCTCGCCTCCGTCTCGGCGGAACAGCCCGAAAAGGCCGCGTAGTAGGTGAGGCCGTAGTCCTCGGCGAGGTAGCGGAACGGGAAGCGGTCGCCGAACAGCACCGTCTTGCGCGCAGCGCTTTCGACCATCTCTTCATACTGCGCATCGAGGGCGGAAAGCTCCGCGCAATACGCCTCCGAATTGCTTCGGTAGAGGTCCGCCCCATCGGGGTTGAGTTCGCAGAGCGTATTTGTGATGGCGCGGCAGAAGATGTCCGCATTCTTGAGGGAGAGCCAGACGTGCTCGTCGATCTCCTCCACATGTTCGTGGTCATGGTCGTGGTCGTGCTCGGCGCCCGGGACTTCCTCCTCGACGAGGGCGGCATTGCCCAGCGTCTCCACGAGGTCGATGGTCACGCGCTCGGGGTTGGACGAGCTGGACGATAAGACTTCGTCCGCCCATTCGTCCGACTCCCCGCCCACATAGATGAAGAGATCGCACTGATAAATTTTGACGATATCCGCCGCCGAGGGCTGGAAGTTGTGGAGGTCCTGCCCCGTCGTCTCGAGAATGGTGAGGTTGACGGAGTCGTCCCCTTCCGTGATGGTCCGCACCCAGTCGTACTGGGGGAAGGTGGTGCAGACGATGTCGAGGCCATCCGTTTTCGATTGGGTATCACAGCCCGAAAGGCCGCACGCGGCGGCAAAGGATGCGCAGAGCGCGAGAGAGAAAGCGATCTTTTTCATGGCTCACCCCTCGATCACTGCCTTGCGCAGTTTGTCAAGTTTCTGAAATTGGATGACGGCAACGATGCCTCCCGCAAGCGCCGCAAGCGTCAGAATGAAGCACCAGATGAGGTCGGACTGAATGGAGCATGCGGGGTTGCCGAGGCAATATTGGGGCAAGATCTGGCTGCCGCTCATCGAGACCGCGATGAAGAAGGTGATGGCGATCATAAGGAGGGAGAGAGCCGTCCCGATGAGAGAGAACCACGAAGGAAGGTATTCCTTCTTGCCGATGGCCGCGACGAGCGCCACAAGGGAGACGAGCATCGAAATTGCCGTCACGAGCACCGAAAGGAAGGTGAACGCAGCAAGCGGTTTGCACCACGCCTCGGCATAGTAGTAGAATGGAACGGCGAGGTTGTCGTATTCCGCCGATGCCGACGTGAAGGTGTCCGTGAAGAGCGCGTTCAAAAGCGCTATGCCGCTGACGGTGACTTCTCTGCCGCCGTCCTCCGTCATGCCCGTGTTGTGAATGTAGACGACATCTGCCGAAAGCGTGACGATGAGCGCGATGAGGGCGATGAGCGTCACTGCGGCAAGGATGCCGATGAAGAGAGGCTTTTTATGCGCGCGCTCCGCCTCATACTTTCTGCGGTTTTCCTCGCGCGCCAGCTCCCTGCGGCGCTGCTGCGCACGCTCGGAAGCGGAAATTTTATTGTGATTTGCCATGATTTCTCCTTATTTGGTAACGTAATATGCAAGGCCCGTTCCGTCGATCTCCTGAAGGGTATCGACTTGGAAGCGGTAAAAGTAAATTTGCTCGATGTTCTCCGTCTGCTCGCCGTTTGCGTAGGCGTAGACGTTGACGTACACCTTCTCGGCGCTCTCGAGGCTGCCCGCGATGTGGATCCACGTCTTGTCGCTGCTGTCCTCGCTCTGATTGCGCGCGGCGGGGATATCTCCGTCGTAATCGAGGATGAACCCGATGACGGTGTCGTTGCCGCAGGTGCAGCCGTAGCCCGAGGAGCACTTCCTCACGCCGCAGGAATACTTCTCGCCCGTCACGACGTCCTCCACTTCGTAGACGAAGCAATCGAGGTCGATGGACGAGCCGAGGTACTGCTCGGGGAAGTAGAGCATGTTGGACATGACGAGAAAGAAGGTGCTTTCATTGAGGGAATAGTTCTTCTTCGTGCCCTCTCCCCCAGACGAACAGCCCGCAAAGGCCAAGAGGGATGCCATCAGAAGGCAGAGAACGAGCACAGTCTTTTTGATGTATTTTTTCATAACGCAACTCCTATCTTCAATATATTTATAACAGAGGGTATGAAAAAACAAGGGTTCAGTCCACGCAAAAGACCCTTCTCATCGGAAGGTAAAAGGATAGACTGCTCCCTTGTGGAGTTGCGTTAATTTGTCAATTTATCTCTTAGGGACACGGGCGTGCCGAAGCGGCACACTTCGCGGCGCCTGACAGGCGTCAGGCAGATGACGACTGTCCCCTGTCTGCGGCGCAGACCGTCTCCGGTGCGAGGTGCTTCATCGGGTGCATGCAGACGTTCGTTGCAGTCACGGAGGGTCGTGCAGATGGCGCAGGTCTCCCCATTGAGATGCTCGTGCTGCGTCTGCGTGGCGACAAAGCTCACCGAAAAGATCAGCGTGAGGAGATAGAAGATCGCCGCGCAAAGTGCGAGCCATTGTCTGCGTTTCATACTATACTCCTCCTTTATGATCGTTCGGAGCAAATATAGCAGAACGCTGTCGATTTGTCAAGTGTGTGCAATGCGAAACTATGTGAAAAAATTTCCACATTTCATCAGGACGTAGACTTCGGCCTCGACGCCTCGGTCAAGGAATAACAATACCCGCCGCCCGGGAGGACCAGGACGGCGGGGCGCTCTGAATCAAAGGGAACTTCGCGGGTGTTTTGCTGTATAACCGTCGTCAGCGTCACCCCGCGCTCCTCATTCAGAATGATACTCTTCATTATTTTTCCTCATTTCCCCCATTCAGGCTGCGGAGGAAGGTCATGACGTCCTTGCGCGTCCGCGATCCCGTCATCGTCATATTGATGATGGGCATGTCGAGGGCCGTGCTCACGTTGGATGCCCCGCCCGCTTTCGCCCGTGCGAGAAGGCTCTCGTACATCGGCCTGCTGCGCTCGTTATAGGCAAGGTCCTTGATGGGCGAGAAGAGCGTGAGCTTGCTCCTGTCGCGCGGCTTGGGAGCGGGCAAATCAGCATAGGCGAGGAAGCCCTCCTCGGGCACGACGGTCTCCGCCGTCATGTCGTAGTAGAAGGGAACCTTGTCACGGAGGGAGGCGACTTTCTCCCCCTTGACAAAGGTGCGAACGCTCAGGCGGATGTCCGAGACGGAGGCGCCGATGAGAAGGTCGTACTCCCCTTCCTCCACCGTCCATTGGTGCGCGGGCGCGTCGTAGAAGGAGAAATCGATGTCCTGAAGCGCAAACGAGACGCGGCGGCTCTCCCCCGCCTTCAAGGCGATCTTTTGGAACCCCTTGAGTTCCTTCTCGGGACGGAACATCTGAGGCTCGACCGCGGAGATGTAGAGCTCGACGACTTCGCTCCCGTCGCGGCTGCCCGTGTTGGTGAGCGTGAAGGAGAGCGTATCCCCTTCGAGTTTGACGTCGGTGTAGGCGAACGTCGTATAGGAGAGACCGTGCCCGAAGGGATAGGCGACGGGAACACGGGCGGTCTCGTAGTAGCGATAGCCCGTGAAGATGCCCTCGCGGTATTCGTCGTACTCGTCGCACTGCTTGTAGTAGCGGTGTGCGGGGGTGTCCTCGTAGCGGACAGGGAAGGTCTCGGCGAGCTTGCCCGAAGGATTTGCCTTGCCGAAGAGCAGCCTGTATGCAGCGCCGCCGCCCGCTTCGCCCGCGAGATAGCAAAGTAAGATGCCCTTGATGCTCTCATTCACGGGAATGGCGACGGGTGCGCCCATCATGAGGACGAGCACGACGTCCTTGTTGACCTTGCACACTTCCTCGATTAGCTTCAAGTGAGAGGCGGGCATGTCCATCGTGGTGCGGTCGTAACCCTCGCTCTCGGCGGCGTTGGGAAGGCCCGCAAAGAGCAGCACTTTTTGGTGCTTCTTTGCAAGCTCCACGGCGCGGGAGATGCGCTCCTCGTCCGCCGTCAGGCTGTCAAACTCATACCCCTCCTCGAAGGGCGCGTCCTTGACGTATTCGAGGAAGCAGTCCGTGCGGTAGGCGTTGACGTTGCTGCTGCCGCCCCCTTGGAAACGGGGCGTTTTGGCAAACGCGCCGATGACGCAGAAGTCGTCCTCTTCGGCAAGCGGGAGGATGTTGTCGTTCTTGAGGAGCACGGCGGACTGTTCGGCAATGCACCGTGCGCGCGCGAAGTTCTTCTCGAGGAGGTCCTCTTCGGGCTGCGGCTTGGGGAGCTTGCTCTTGAGCAGCAGTTCCACCACCTTCTCGGCGCGCTCATCGATAACTTTCTCGGAGAGTCTCCCCTCTTCGACCGCTTCGACGAGGTCGTCGTCACTCTTGAATGTCCCGGGCATCTCGAGGTCGAGCCCCGCCACGTAGGAGGCGACCTGATCGCGGATGGCGCCCCAGTCGGTCACAAACAGGCCCTCAAAGCCCCATTCGCCGCGGGCGATGTCCGTCATCAGCCGCTTGTTCTGGGCGCAGTGCGTTCCGTTCAAGCGGTTGTACGCCATCATGATGGTCATGGGCTGCGATTCCTTGACGGCGATCTCGTACTGCTTGAGATATATCTCGCGCAGGGTGCGTTCGTCGACGATGCTGTCGCAATACATTCTCGCGTCCTCGCGGGAGTTGCACGCGAAGTGCTTGAGTGAGGTCCCCACGCCCTGCGACTGCACGCCGCGGATGAGCGCCGCCGCGAGCTTGCCCGAGAGCAGCGGGTCCTCCGAGAGGTATTCGAAGTTTCTGCCGCACAGGGGGTCGCGCTTGTGGTTTGCGCCGGGGCCCAAGAGGACGGCGACGTCCTCCTTGACGCATTCCTCGCCCATGGCCTTCCCCATTTCTTCGGCGAGGGCGGGATCCCACGAGCAGGCGACGCAGGACGCCGTCGGGAAGGCAGTCGCGGGAACGCTTGCATGGATTCCCAGCATATCGGGTTTCCCGAGCTGTTTTCTCAGCCCGCTGGGGCCGTCCGTCACCATGATGTCGGGAAGCTGCTCGCTCGCAAGGCTCCCGCGCACGAACCAAAAGTCCCTGCCGTAGAGAAGCTGCGCCTTCTGACGGAGCGTCAGCCCCGAGACGATCTCCTTCGCCCTCTCCCTGATGTCGTTGTTCATAATTTCCTCCTTATCATTGCATCGTGAAATCCTTTGTTTGATTATAGCGCAGAAACGTGCGGGCCGTCTTGCAGAAAATTTCCCTTAGTGGCAAATTATTGTTGTGATTTTACAGTTTTACAAGAAAAAATCCAACACGGACCGCTGCAGAGATGGTAGATTCGTTCATATAGCCGTTTTTGTACCATTTTCAGCATGATACCCTTCCTCGGCGGGCGCTCAGGCGTGTCGGCAAAAAAGACGGGACCTGCGTATCAAGCAGATCCCTTTTCAAATCACTTCTTCATGGCGGCAAGTCTTTGTTTGAGAAGGAGATACCCCTTCTCGGCGTCGTCCGTGGTGAGGACGGCGCTTTCCATCGGGCACCAGCCCGTCCCCTCGCGGTTGACGATGCGCTCCGTCATTCTGCCATACGAAAAGGGAAGCCCCTTCTCTTTTAGAAAGTCCGCAGCGGCTTTGGAGATAGTCTCGGCATACAGCTCCTTGATATGTGCCTTAAAAAAGAGCATCGCCGCCGCCTTGCCGACGACTTTGTCGGCGGCTGAATAGCCCGAAAGGTCGCGTCCTTCTTCAATCAGCCCCATCATGGGAGCAATGCCGCGCCCGTCAAATACGAGCATATCCTCCCCTTTGACAAGGCACAGCGTATGCCCCGCGAGGTTTGCTTTTGCGCGGTCGAGATCGCTCATTGCTTATCCTTCTGAATGAGCGCGCGCAGGCCCATCACGAGGAAGGGTACGAGCACCGCCTGCAGCACGAGACCGACAAGGCCCGTCTCGATCTGCGCCCAGATGACGGCGGGCGTGAAGGGCGTGAGGCTTTGAAAGAGGACAACGAGCAGCAGGAAGACAGCTCTGCCCGCGACCTGCCCCAAGAGCACGGCGGGGAACGCCATCCAGCCGTTTAAAGCGATCTTCTTCGTGAAGAGACCGGAGACGGCCGCGAACACCGCAAGTTCCGCCATCATGAAGGGAAGGCGGGTAAGCGCAGGCATGGGATCGCCCCAGATGGAGGTGATGGCAAAGCTTATAAGCGGCGAGAGGACGCCCACGGCGAGCCCCCAGCGTGTGCCGAGGATGCACCCTGCGAGCAGCACGGGGAGATACATGGGAAGCCATCTGACGCCGCCCGCCTGCCCGAGTGCGAGGTGAACGAGCTGGGGCAGCAGCACCGCGAGCACGACGAGCCCGAGCGAGACGAGCCCCTTGACGGTGAGTTTCACCTTCACCGTGCAGTTGTGTTGTGTTAAGACATTTTCTAACATGTAAGTACTCCTTTTTTAGGCTTTCTCAGCCGTTGAACTCCTTTGCTACCTCCTGAAGCAGCGAGCGGATGGGCAGGTGCTGGGGGCAGATGGCCTCGCACTTGCCGCAGCGGATGCAGTCCCCCGCCTTGCCGCCCTGCGCCGCGTGGACGTTGTGATAGTAGTAGTCGGCATTCCACGTCTTGAACGTGCGCTTTGCATTGAGGCAGGCGAAGAGCTCGGGAATGGGAATGCGCTTGGGGCACTGGTCGGCGCAATAGCGGCACGCCGTGCAGGGGATGATGTTCTGCGCGCGGAAGATGGCGCAGACCTTCTGAATGGCGTCCATCTCCTCGGCATTGAGGGGCTGAAAATCCTTCATGAAGCCGATGTTGTCCTCCATCATCTGCATATTGCTCATGCCCGAGAGCACCATGGCGATGCCCTCGAACCCCGCCGCAAAACGGATGGCGTAGCTCGCAGGACTGCCCCCGTGGAGGTCGTCCAAAATCTGCTTTGCGCCAGCGGGAAGATTGACGAGGCTCCCCCCTTTGACGGGCTCCATCACGATGACGGGCTTTGCGAACTTGCGGCACACCTCGTAGCACTTGCGGCTCTCGACGGAGGCGTCATCGTAGTCCACATAGTTGAACTGGATCTGCACGGACTCGATGTCGGGATAGGTCGAAAGGATGCGCTCCAAAATTTCCGCCTTGTCGTGGAAGGAGATGCCGACGTGGCGCACTTTCCCCTCCTTCTTGAGCTCGAACGCCGTCTCATAGGCGCGGCAGCGCTTGTACTTCTCGAAGTTGTTCCGATCCTGCGCGTGCATGAGATAGAAGTCGAAGTACTCCACGCCGCACGCCTTGAGCTGGCTCTCAAAGAAGGGACGGATGTCCTCCTCCTTGTTGAAGTAATTGACGGTGAGCTTGTCGGTGAGGACGTACTCCTCTCGGGAATAGCGCGAGGTGAGGCACTCGCGGAGGGCGGGTTCGCTCTTGCCCTCGAGGTAGCCGTGCGCCGTGTCGAAGTAGTTGAAGCCCGCCGCGAGGAAGGCGTCCACCATCTTGGTGAACTCCTCTTTGTCGACTTCCTTGTCCTTCATCGGCAGGCGCATGCAGCCGAAGCCGAAATTCTTCTTGACCTTGGGGTCAAGAATCGTCTTTTCCATTTGTTATCTCCTTGATCTTTGGTTTTTTATCTTGTGACGAGCCCCGCGCGCTTCATGAGCGCATAGGCGCGGTAGCCGCCCGAGAGGTCGATGGCGTTGAACCCGTGCTGGCGCAAAATGCGTGTGCCGATGTATCCGCGGAGGCCAACCATGCACGCGACGGAGATGGGACGGTCCTTGGGAAGTTCGCCGAGGTGGTCTCTGAGCACGTCGAGCGGGATATTGACGGCGCCGGGGAACTTGCCGACCGTCTCGAGTTCGCCGGGGTTTCTCACGTCGAGGATGAAGGTGTCCTCGGTGAGCTCGTCGGGCGTCATCATGGGCGAGAGCCCGGAAAGTTCGTTCTCCGCGACGAAGCCGAGCATATTGACGGGGCTCTTGGCCGCGTTGAAGGGAGGCGCATAGCACAGCTCGAGTTCGGCGAGATCGTGCACGGTGCCGCCCATCTTCATGACGGTCGCGATGACGTCGATCTGCTTCTCGACATACTCATTCCCCACCGCCTGCGCGCCGAGGATACGGCCCATGCCGTCGTAGAGAAGTTTCATCGTGATGGACGTGCCGCCCGGGTAATAGCCCGCATGCGAGAGCGGGAAGGTGTAGATCTTGCGGTAGGACGTGCCGTCGCGCTTGAGTTGCTTCTCGTTCTGCCCCACCGACGCGCCCACGGTATTGAACGCGCGCACGACGCTTGAGCCGAACACATGGTGTCCGTTGTGTTCCTTTGCGCCCAGGAGGTTGGCGGCGACGCTCCTGCCCTGTCGGTTGGCAGGGCCTGCAAGGGGTACGAGCGCCTCCTTGCCGTTCGCGCCGATGACGGTGACGGCATCGCCCGCCGCGTAGATGTCGGGATCGGACGTGCACATGTTCTCATCCACCCAGATGCCGCCGTTCTCTGCGATTTTGAGGCCTGCAGCCTTTGCGAGAGCGTTTTCGGGCGCGACGCCGAGTGCGAGCACGACTGCGCCCGTCTTGACCGCGGAGCCGTCCGTGAGCGTCACGGAAAGCTCCCCTTCCGTCTTTTCGACGGCCTTGACGCCTGTATTCGTTCTGACGGTGACGCCGCCCTTCTCGAGCGCGTCCTTCAAAAGAAGCGCCATCTCGGGATCGAAGGGAGGCATGATCTGGGGAGCGAACTCCGCAAGCGTGACTTTGACCCCGCGGTGCGTGAGGTTCTCCGCCATCTCCACGCCAATGAAGCCTCCGCCCGCGACGAGCACTTCTTTCGTGCCGTTCGCTTTGAGGTAGCGGTCCAAAGAGAGCGTGTCCTTGACGTCGCGCAGGGTAAAGACGCCCTCTCCCGAAATGCCGAACGTCTTGGGCGACGCGCCCGGGGTGAGCACGAGCTTGTCGTAGCTCTCCGTGTATTCCTTCTCGGGGGTGCGCACGGTGACGGTGTGCGCCGCTCTGTCGATGGCAACAACTTCCGATTTGACGCGCACGTCGATGCGGAAGCGGTTTATAAGCAGGGCAGGCGAGGCGACGGTGAGCGCGCTCTCCTCCTTGATGACGCCGCCCAAATAGTAGGGAAGCCCGCAGTTGGCGTAGGAGATATTCTCCCCGCGTTCGAAGAGGACGATCTCCGCCTCTTCCGAGAGCCTTCTCAATCTCGCTGCGCAGCTTGCGCCGCCCGCAACACCGCCGACGATGACAACTTTCATGGTTGATTCCTCCTTATCTTCAAAATTGCGCTTACTAACATGATAGCGCACCAAAGGCGCGCTGTCAAGGTTTGAAAGCAAATTCATTTGTTTTCGCCCGTCTCCAAGAGCAGGCGGACGAGCTCTCTCGCCTCCTTGGGGGGTGAGAGCAGGTCGCGCGGATAGGGCGCGTCAATGTCCACCTCTCCGATGAGCTTGCCCCTGTGCAGGACGAGCGCACGCTGGGCGAGAAAGGCTGCCTCGTGGACGTCGTGCGTCACAAACAGCACCGTCCCCCCTTCCTCCTCCCGAAGCGTTCGAACGAGCTCCATGAGCTGCCGCTTCAAGGCGAGGTCGAGCGAGGAGAACGGCTCGTCCATGAGAAGCATCTTGTGCGGATAGAGGAATGCCCGCGCGATGGAGACGCGCTGTTTCTCCCCGCCCGAGAGCTCGTGCGGGTAGGACTTCTCCTTGCCCTTCAGCCCCACGCGGTCGAGCATCTCCCCCGTCTGCTCCCAAAGCGTTTTGGGGAGGACGAAGCGGACGTTCTCCTCTGCCGTGAGGTTGGGAAGGAGCTGCGCATCCTGAAAGAGGTAAGAGCACCCCTCCCGCCGCTTGGGCTTTTTGCCGTTCACTCCGTCGATCTCCCCTTCATAGGGTATGAGCCCCATGATGCAGCTTAAAAGCGTCGTCTTGCCCGCGCCGCTCTCGCCGAGCACGGCCGTGATTTTCCCCTCTTCGATGGTGAGTGAGAGATCGTCGAGTGCCTTCGTGCCGCGGTAATCCTTCGTGATGTGCGATAAGATCATGTCCGCCACCTCACACAGTATTTCGCTATGAGCGCGCACAGCCCTTCGAGCAGAAATCCCAATACGACGGCGATGAGCGTGAGCGCGAGAAGGCGGGGCATCTCCAGGAAGAGCTTTGCCTCCTGCATCATGCCGCCGAGGCTCTTCGCCGTCGAGGAGAGCACCTCGCCCGAGACGGTGATCTTGAGCCCCATCGAGAGGATGGCTCCCGCCTGTCCCGTCACCGCGGGCGCGGAGAGCGGCAGATACATTCTGAACGCCTGTTTTGTTCTCGTCACACCGTAGGCGCGGGCGAGAGAGCCGTAGCTTGCATGCACCTCGTCCATCGAGGCGAGCGCGGCGGCATAGGCGGCGGGAAAGAGCACGAGCCCCGAGACGATGACGGGCGCCGTCGCGGGCGTCGTCCAGATGAGAAGAATGAGGATGACCGCCATCGTGGGGAGCGTCCGCAGGATGGAGACGACGGGCGCGAGGAAATAGCGGACGCCGTCAAAGAGGCGCGCGATGAGCGCCAGCCCTACGCCCAAGACGATGGACACGACGAAGGCGAGCAGCGTTCTCCAAAGGGTGTTCCCCGTCGCACGCCAAAACGCTCCCTCTCCCAAAGTATGGAAGAGAGAGGCGAGCGTCTCCGTAAAGGACGGAAGGATGTAGCCGTTGGCGATGATGCGGTAGGCGACGATCCATACGAGCCATACCGCAACGAGCGCCAGAGCAGAAAAGAGCAGTCGTTTTTTCAAAGCTTATGCGTTGTAGTAGAAGCCGTCCGAGACCGTCTTTGCCGCAGTCTCGTTGACGGCGATGAGCTCCTCAAGGAAGGCGTTGACCTTGTCCTTGCACTCACTTGCGGGCGTGAAGCGGACGGAGCAGTTTGCAATGACCGTGCTCGTCAGGTTGTTGGCGTTGAAGGACGCGGCAAGGCCCTCCGTGCGCACGCCGTCGAGGGCATTCAGCACCGTCTCGGGTTCGACCGACGCAAGGTAGTTCTCGCTCGCTTCGAGGTAGGTGGTGAGCGCCTCCACTGCTTCCGTGCCGCTCTCGAGGACGGAGCGCTTGGCAACGAGCACCGCCTGCGGATAGCCGTCCTCCTCGCCGTAGAGGGCCTGCAGATCGCCCGCGATGCGGAAGGGCTTTGCGGCACTTGCCGTACCCTTGACCTTGGTCGAGGCGGCGGGCTCGGGGCAGAGATAGTAGTCGCACCCGCCTGCGGGGGTCACGTTGGCGGCGTCGAACGCGATGAGGTTGACGGCGTCCTCCTTCTTTTCTTCGTCATTGCCGACGATGCTGTAAGGGATATCGTACTTATTGAGGACGACCTGCAGCGTGAGACCGGGGACGTTGGTGAGCTGCACCACCCCCACCGACTTGCCGACGAGCGTCGAGAGAGAGTCCGCCGTGAGATCGGCGTTGTCCTCCGCGGAGAGGAAGTAGAGGTTGCCGTTCGTCACCGTGCCGACCATCTGATACACTTCCCCCGTGCCGAGCAGCTTGCTCGCGGCATTGACAGGCAGGATGCAGAAGTCCGCCGAGGGGTTTGCGCCCGTGACGTACGTCTGGATGGTCGAGGAATCGACGACCTGATAGTCGAACATCTCGTCCCCGCCTTCGATGGCGTTGACGAGCGCGAGCGCGGGTGCGCCGTCGGGCGCGACGACGGTATAGACGGTATCGTCACCCTGAGGGGGCTCCTCCGTCTCGGGTTTGCAGGCGGCAAGCGCGAAGAGTGACACCGCCGCGAGGGAGAGCCCCGCAAGTTTTGCTGCAATGTGTTTCATATCCATACTCCTTTAATATTTACTGAATAAAGTCTTTGCGCTCGCGCCGGGAAGGCTGCCGATCTTGCCCGTGAGCGCATTGATGACGCTAAGCGGCGCATCGAGGACGACGCACAGCACCGAAACGCTCTTCTCTTTATAGGGAATTCCCATCCTGCCCACGATGTATTCCCCGTATTCGGAGAGATAGGCGTTGAGGGCGGGCGTTGCGGCGCGGTCCTCCACGATGACGGAGAGCACGGCGATGCGCTTTTCTTCGGACATAAAAAGGCCTCCTTTCCCTGCGCGGAAAAAGAGGCGAAAACGGGCGCGATACGCGCCATCAAAGCTAATTTTCGGCTCTTTACGGTCAGATAAGACTCTTTCCGCTCAGATGTTCCTATTCTACTATACTCTCGCGAAAAAGGCAAGCGAATGAGCGGGAATTTCGGCACGTTCCCCTCTTTTGCACAAAAAAGGGACCGCCTGAGCGGTCCCTGCTGTTCTTTATGCGGATTTTTTGTAGACGAGGGTGGGCTTGTCGCCGTTGGTGACGCACCCCTTCGTGATGATGACTTCCTCGACGTTGTTCTTCGACGGGATATCGTACATCACGTCGGTCATGAGTCCCTCGATGATAGTCCTTAAGCCCCTTGCACCCGTCTTTAAGCGGATGGCGGTGTTTGCGATCTCGCGCACCGCGTCGTCCTCTACCGTGAGCTTGACGCCGTCAAGTCCCACGAGCTTCTGGTACTGCTTGATGATGGCGTTTCTCGGCTGGGTGAGGATGTTGACGAGCGCGTCCTCGTCGAGCGCCTGTAAACTCACGACGATGGGGATACGGCCGACGAACTCGGGGATGAGCCCAAACTTGGTGAGGTCCTGCGGCTTGACGTCGTCAAGGAGCGTGTAGTCCACTTCATTCGCGCCCATCTTGACGTTGCCGCCGAAGCCGAGGCCTGCGTCGTCCTTGCGGGCGGCGACGATCTTGTCGAGCCCGACGAACGCACCGCCGCAGATGAAGAGGATGTTCGTCGTATCGATGCGCATGCAGTCCTGCTGAGGGTGCTTTCTGCCACCCTGCGGAGGCACGTTTGCGACCGTCGATTCGATGATCTTGAGGAGCGCCTGCTGCACGCCCTCGCCCGACACGTCGCGCGTGATGGAGACGTTTTCCCCTTTGCGCGCGATCTTGTCGATCTCGTCGATATAGATGATGCCGTGCTGCGCCTTTTCGATGTCGTAGTCGGCGTTCTGGATGAGCTTTAAGAGGATGTTCTCGACGTCCTCGCCCACATAGCCCGCCTCGGTGAGCGTCGTCGCGTCGCACGTTGCGAAGGGAACGTTCAGGATCTTCGCAAGCGTCCTTGCGAGCAGCGTCTTGCCGCTTCCCGTGGGGCCGAGGAGCAGGATGTTGCTCTTCTCGATCTCCACGTCGTCATCGTCCTTTTTGCCCTCTGCAAGCGAGTTGATGCGCTTGTAGTGGTTGTAGACGGCAACGGAGAGAACGCGCTTTGCCTTGTCCTGCCCGATGATGTAGTGGTCGAGCTCCTCCTTGATCTCGCTCGGCTTTTTGAGCGGGATCTTCTCCTGCTGAGAGGAAGAGGGCATCTTGTCGAGCATATCCTTGCAAAGCTCCACGCATTCGTCGCAGATGTAGATCCCGTCGGGACCTGCGATCAGCTTCTTCGTCTTGGATTTTTCCTTTCCGCAAAAAGAACAGCTCGGTTCGTATTTACCCATTTGATCCTCCGGATGATAGAATTATCTCTTTTCGTACACGCGGTCGATGAGGCCGTAGGCAAGTGCCTCGTCCGCAGACAGGAAGTTGTCCCTGTCCGTATCGCGCTCGATGACCTCGAGCGGCTTGCCCGTATTCTGGGCAAGGATGCGGTTGAGCTTGTCCTTGGTCTTTAAGATGTGCTCCGCGTGGATCTTGATGTCGCTGGCCTGACCCTGCGCGCCGCCGAGGGGCTGGTGGATCATCACTTCGCTGTTTTTAAGGGCGAAGCGCTTCCCTTTTGCGCCCGACGAGAGCAGGAAGGCAGCCATGCTCGCCGCCATGCCGATGCAGATCGTGGAGACGTCGCACTTGATGTAGTTCATCGTGTCGTAGATGGCCATGCCTGCCGAGACAGAACCGCCCGGGCTGTTGATATACAGGCTGACGTCCTTCCCGGGGTCCTTGGCCTCGAGATAGATGAGCTGCGCGACGACCGTGTTGGCAACATTGTCGTCGATCTCCCCCGAGAGGAAGATGATGCGGTCCTCGAGCAGACGGGAATAGAGGTCATAGCTCCTCTCGCCGCCCGACGTGCGCTCCACGACATAGGGAATGAGCACGTTTCTTTCCATTATTTGCTCTCCTCTTGTTTTACCATTTCGTTGTTTGCCTTGAGGAAGTCGAAGAGCTTCGTCACCTTGATGTCGGACTCGATGTACTCGAACTGACGGGGATCCATCGTCTTTCTGTATTCCTCGGTCTCCTTGCCGACGCTCTTCGCCTGCTCTGCGACCTTCGCGTCGATCTCTTCCTGCGTCGCCTCGATGTTCTCGAGCTTGATGATCTTCTCGACGATGAGCTGGTGCAGCACGGTGCGCTTGGATTCCTCATCGAAGGTGTGCATATACGCCTCTCTCGTCGTGTTGAGGTACTTGAGGTAGTCCTCGAGGCGGATGCCCTGATACATGAGGTTGTACTCAAGGCGCTGAAGGGCGAATTCGTTCTGCTTGTCGATCATGGCCTGCGGGATCTCCGCCTTGGCGCCCTTTGCGATCTCGGTGATGATGGAGTTCTCCGTCTCGTTGAGGGAGCGGGAAGCGGCGTTGCGTTCGAGGCGCTCTCTCACCTTGGCGCGGTATGCGTCCACGGTGTCGCTGCCCATCTTCTTGGCGAACTCGTCGTCAAGCTCGGGAAGCACCTTGCCCGTGATCTTGTTGAGGGTGACGGTGAAGGTGGCGGGCTTGCCCTTGAGTTCCTCTGCCTGATAGTCCTCGGGGAAGGTGATGTCGATGTCCTTTGTCTCGCCGATGTTCATGCCGACGACGCCCTCCTCGAACCCGGGGATGAACTGGTGGGAACCGAGCGTGAGGTCATAGCCCTTTGCAGAGCCGCCCTCGAACTCCTTGCCGTCCTCCTTGCCGACAAAGTCGATATTGACGGTATCCGTCATCTGAGCGGGACGGTCGGTGACATCCTCGTCCTTTGCAAGGCGCAGGCGGGTGTCCTCGATGTCCTTGTCGACATCGGTATCCGAAACAGTATAGACGTATTCGGGGATCTTTATACCCTTGTAGGTTTCGATCTCGACGTCGGGCTTGACGGGCACGTTCGCAACGAGCACGACCTTCTCGTCGGAGATGTCGTCGACGGAGAGCGAGGGATCGCCGACAGCCGTGAAGTTGTCTTTCTCCTTTTCAAGGATCTCGCCGTAGTGCTCGGCGTAAAGCAGATTGAGCGCGTCCTCATAGAAGAGCCCCTTGCCGTAGTACATCTCAAGGACGGCCTTGGGGACTTTGCCCTTGCGGAACCCGTTGACGGCGTACTTGCCGCGGTTCTGCTGATAGGCCTTATCGATGGCCGCGTTCCACTCTTCGGGCGTGAAGGTGATGGTGATCTTGACGGTGCTCTTTTCTGCTGTCTCTACCTGGTAATTCATAAATGACTCCTCATTTTTCCGACGTACTTATAGTTGTTTGTATCGGATCTTTTCGCCTAACTATTTTAACATAACGGGGCGAGAAAGAAAAGCGTTTTTATTTACAATTTTGCTTTTTTCGGGTATAATGGCTGCAAGTACCGCTTTGGAGGACTGTATGCCGCAGGATACTTTCACCATCCGACTCATCGCCCGAGAGCTCGACTCTACTCTCCGCGGAGGACGCATCAACCGCATCAACCAGCCGGGGAAAGAGGAACTCTCCTTTCTAATATACACACAAAAGAGCACGTTAAAACTCACCGTCAACGCGAATGCTGCCGATTGCGGGGTTTATTTTACGACGGACAACCCGCCCAATCCGCTCACGGCGCCCAATTTCTGCATGCTTTTGAGAAAGTACCTTCAGAGCGCGGAAATTCTGGGTGTGGAGACGCCCGGCTTTGAGCGCATCCTCATCTTCCGTGTCCGCTGCTATTCGGACTTCTCGACGGCGGAGCGGGAGCTGCGCGTGGAGATCATGGGCAAGTACTCCAACATTCTCCTGACGGAGAACGGCATCATCTTGGGTGCGCTCAAGACGACGACCATCGACGAGAACTGCAAGCGCGCCATCCTCCCGGGCGCCCCCTACCTTCCCCCTGCCCCGCAGGAAAAGGTCGACCCCTCCGATCTTCCCGCGCTCAAAGCGCTGCTCACTCCCCCGCTCCCGCAGGACCTTTCGCACTTCCTCTTCACCAACGTGATGGGCCTTGCGCCCTGCACGGCGGAGCAGATCGTGTCTGGCTACAAGGGCGGCGACTTTGCGGAGTATGTGCACGACACCATCTTTTCGGACGAAATCTCCCCCTGCGTCGTGGAGAAGAACGGCATCCCGACCGACTTCTTTGCACGCCATGTTGCGGGCGGCATCCCCTTTGAGAGCATCTCGGCGGCGGAGCAGTACTTCTATGCGGGACGCCGCAAGAAAAAGAACTTCGATACGCTGCAGAGAAAGCTCACTTCGGCCGTCTCGGCGCAGCGGAAGAAGCAGGAGAAGCGCCTTTCTCAGATCCTCGAGAAGCGTCGCCAGTGCGAAGGCGCGGAGGACGACCGCATCAAGGGCGAACTCTTAACGGCGAATCTGTACCGTTTCAAGCAGGGCATGCGCTCCGTTGAGGTTGAGAACTACTACGACGAGGCGGGCGGCACGATGAAAATTTCCCTCGACGAACGGCTCTCCCCCTCCGATAACGCACAGGCGTACTTCAAACGCTACCGCAAGCAGAAGCGCACGCTGGAAGTGCTCGGCCCGCAGGAGGCGGAGGTGCGCTCCGAGCTCGAATATTCCCTCTCCCTCCTCGCCGCCATCTCCTCGGCGGAGGACGTGGACGATTTGAAGTGCCTCGAGGAGGAACTGCAGGTCGCGGGGTTTTTGAAACAGCCCGAGCGCCGCAAGAAGCAGTCGGCGCCCGAGTACCCCTTCCGCCGCTTTGAAAAGGATGGGTTTGAGATCTTGGCGGGCCGAAATAACCTGCAGAACGACCGGCTCGTCCGCACGTCCGCGCCGGACGACATCTGGCTGCACGCGCAGAAGTATCACTCCTCGCACGTCGTCATCAGGACGCAGGGCCGCGCGGTGCCCGATGAGGTGCTCGTGTGTGCGGCGGGCATCTGTGCGCGCTATTCTGACGCAAAGCAGGGCGGGCGCATTCCCGTCGACTACTGCCCCGTCAGACAGGTGAAGAAGCCCTCGAAGGCTAAAGCGGGGTTCGTCACCTACCGCGACTACAAGACGGTGCTCGTCGAGCCTGTCGAACTTTCAGAGCAATGATCTACCTGAGCGAATTTGTCTTTCCCGATTACGACGCGGAATACAGGGTGCGGCTCGATGAGAAGCGCACCTGCTTCAACACGATGTATCCCTTCTTCGTGCTCTCTTCGCGCGGGCTGGAGCGCTTCGACTTCGCACCCGTCACCCTTTTATACGGCGGCAACGGTTCGGGCAAGACGACCGCCCTCAACGTCATGGCGGGGGCGCTTTCCTTACGGCGTGACGCGCCTTTCAACCGTTCGAGCTTCTTCGACGATTACGTCCGCCTGTGCCGTTATACCCTCACGCGTCCTTTGCCCGAGGCGAGCCGCGCCGTCACGAGCGACGACGTGTTCGAGTATATGCTCTCCCTTCGCGCCGTCAACGAGGGCATCGACGAGAACCGTGAAAAGCTCTTCGAGGAGTACTTTGAAAAGCGGCGGAGCGGGCCCTTCCGCATGAATTCTCTCGACGACTACGACGAGCTCAAGAAGGTGACGGACGCGCGAAGAATGACGCTCTCCCGCTTTGTCAAGGAGGACGGCGCGTGGCAGAATGAGCGCGAGCAGTCCAACGGCGAGAGCGCATACTTCTACTTTACCTCGCGCATCGACGGCGCGGGGCTGTACCTTCTTGACGAGCCCGAAAACAGCCTCTCGCCCCAAAAACAGCTCGAACTTGCAAAGTTCATCGAGGACGAGGCGCGCTTCTTCGACAGTCAGTTCGTCATCGCGACGCACTCCCCCTTCTTCCTAGCGATGCGCGGGGCGAAGATCTACGATATGGACGGCGACCCCGTGGACGTCAAGCGTTGGACGCAGCTCGAGAGCGTCAGGACGTATTTCGAGTTCTTCGAGTCTCATAAAAACGAATTTCAGCCGCCAAAGCCAAAGAAATAGAGCCGTCCGCATAAAGGACGGCTCTTTTATGTTCACTTTCTGTCGGGGCTTCGTCCCTGCGGGTAGAGCGGGAGCTCGAAGAAGCCCGTGCACACTTCCTGCGAGTACTCCTGTGCGGGCGGGATGGCACAGTAGCCGTAGCTCGGCACCAAGAGTTCCACCTGCATGGACACCTTGAGGATGACCGTGAGGCAGGCGCTCAGGATAAAGGAGGACGAGCCGCTGTCCCACCGCCCCTCGGGAGAGACGCAGGAGGCGATCGCCGACACCGTGAAGGGCATGACGGACGCCTGCGGCACGAACATCAGGACGTCCTCGTTGAGGACGACGGAGCCGAGCGCCTTGCCCTCGGTGCCGTTCGCGTCGATGTAGACGATCTCGACGGGAATGGTGATCTTGGCCTGGATGCGCGCGTACTGCCCGTCGGGTTGGCGTTCGATGTTGAGGTCGGAGACGATTCCCTCCGAGGAGAGCGAGCGGGCGCTCAAAAACGTGAGCGGATATGTAGGAGATGCCGGGAGAAAGCTGGCGGGAACGACGGAGTAATTCTCGATGCGCGTCTGCACGATGCCCGCATCGAAGATCTTTTCCGCCTGAATGCACACTTTCTCGCAGAGACCGTTCAACGGATTGCCCGTGATCGCCCCGGGGCAATGATCGGACGAAAAGTTGGAGAAAAATGACATGGATAACCTCCGTAAAAGAACCTTCTGGTTCTTCTACATTGTATGCGTCCGTCCCTCCGTGCGTGCGTTTGCGGATATGAAAAAAAGACCTGCCTTGTCTTGGCAGGTCTTTTCGATCGGCGTTATTCTTTTTTCTCGGGCGTGGGAGCCGCGGCTTCTGCCACTTCCGCCGCTTTGTCGCCTTCGGAAAGAGCCGCCTGCGCCCCCTCCTTTTCCGCCTTGCGCTTTGCGTCGGCTTCCTGGATGGCGGCCTTGGCCTCCTCGCGGAGCTTGCTCACCTTCATGATGGCCTTGATGATGAGGAACAGCACGAGCGCCGTCAGAAGGAAGTTGATGACCGCGTTGATGAAGGTGCCCCAGTCGATGTAGATGGAGTTGGCAAGGTCGATGATCTGCGCGCCCGCCTCGTCCGTCGTGTACGCCGTCGAGAGGAAGGTGTAGATGCCCGTGAGGGAATCTGTCCCGAAGATGAGCGCCAAAATTTTGTTGATGACGGGCTTTAAGATGTTGTTGCAGAGGGCGTTGACGATCGCCGTGAATGCGCCGCCGATGATGATGCCGACCGCCATGTCGAGGATGTTCCCGCGCGCGATGAACTCACGGAATTCCTTCCAAAACCCTTTTTTCTCTTTTTTTTCTTCTGCCATGATGAGAGTCTCCTGTTATCTGTATTTTTTGATGAGGTGACGAAGCCGCCCGAACACCGCTCCCGAGGGAAGCTTTTTGAGCCGCCAAACCCAGTTGCCGCCGTTCGTGCCGGGGTGGTTCATGCGGGCCGAATTGTCCAGCCCCATGAGGTCCTGCACGGGTACGACTGCGAGGTCAGAATTAGACGCTATAGCGATCTCCGTGAAGGCTCTTGCATAGCTCTCGGGCGTGCGACCGAGGCGGATGTCCATGTCGCAGTCCTCGAGCTCCTTTGCAACGCGCGAGCGGAACAGGAGGAACTCCTCGGGCGTGAGGGACTTGATGTAGCCCGCCACCGTGTCGTTGTCGTGCGTGCCCGTATAGCAGACGCTGTTCTTCGAGATATTGTGCGGCAGGAAGGCGTTGTCCTCGTTTCCGTCGAAGGCGAATAGGAGCACCTTCATGCCGGGGAGTCCCGTGCGGGCGATGAGCGAGCGCACACCGTCGTCTATCTCGCCGAGGTCCTCCGCGATGATGCGGTTCTTGTCGATGCCCTCGAAGAGTTCGTCCTTCGGCCCGTCCTGCCATTGCCCGTTGACAGCGGTCACCTCATCGGCGTTCACTTCGTAGTAGCGGTCGAGGCCGCGGAAGTGGTCGATGCGGACGACGTCGTACGTTTCGAGCGCGTAGGAAAGGCGGGCTCTCCACCAGCGGTAATTCTCCTTCTTGTGAGCCTCCCAGTCAAAGACGGGATTGCCCCAGAGCTGACCCGTCTCCGAGAAGTAATCGGGCGGGACCCCCGCCACCTTCGCGGGCTTCAAATTCTCGTCGAGCTTGAAGAGTTCGGGGTGTGCCCAAACGTCCGCGCTGTCATAGGCGACGTAGAGCGGGATATCCCCGATGATACGGATGCCCAAAGAGTTGCAGTAGTTCTTGAGCGCCTTCCACTGAAGGTCGAACTCATACTGCAAAAACTGCCAGAAGAGGTACTCCTCGTGGTAGTCGGTGCGCAGCTTTTCGAGCGCGTCCGCCTTATGCAGGCGCAGGCCGTCCTCCCAATCGGTAAAGCTTCCGCCGAATACCGTCTTGGAGGTCATGAAGAGCGCATAGTCCTCATGCGTGCCCGCGTCGACATAAGCGCGGAACTCCGTGCTGTCGAACGCAAAGCGCGAGTAGGCCGTGCGGAGCGTTTGATACCGCTCCGTATAGAGTGCGCCGTAATCGACGTTTCCGCTCTTCACGAGAGACTTTAATTCCTTCTTGGTGAGAAGCCCCTGTGCGGCGAGCATGTCGAGGTCGATGAAATAGGGATTGCCCGAGCTGCAGGAGACGGACTGATAGGGCGAATCGCCGTAGCCCGTCTGCACGAGGGGCAGGATCTGCCAATACCTGACGCCCGCCTTCGCGAGTTTTTTGGCAAAGCGGTATGCTTCCTTGCCGAGCGAGCCGATGCCGTATTTTGCGGGCAGGGATGAGATATGCAGCAATACGCCCGCCGTTTTTATGTTATCCATCCTTTTATCCTCTTTATTTTAAAGACGAGAGGAGCGCTTCCAAGCGGCGGCAGGCCTCCCGCGTATTTTCTTCGGAACCGAACGCGGTCAGGCGGAAGTAGCCCTCTCCGTTCTTGCCGAAGCCGCTGCCGGGCGTTCCGACGACGTTGGCCTTTTCAAGGAGCAGGTCGAAGAAGTCCCAGCTCTTCATGCCGTTGGGGCACTGCATCCAAATGTAGGGCGAGTGCTTTCCGCCCGTGTACCAGATGCCGAGGCGGTCCAAACAATCTGCGATGATTTGTGCGTTCTTGCGGTAGTAGTTGAGGTTCTCCTTGATCTCCTTCTCCCCTTCCTCGCTAAACACGGCGGCGGCGCCCATCTGCGTGATGTACGAGACGCCGTTGAACTTGGTGGACTGGCGGCGCGCCCACATCCTGTTGAGGCTGTGACCGTCGCGGACGAGCGCCTCGGGCACGATGGTATAGCCGCAGCGCACGCCAGTGAAGCCTGCCGTCTTACTGTACGAGCAGATCTCGATGGCGCACTCCTTGGCCCCCTCTACCTGATAGATGCTGCGGGCGAGCGAGTCGTCCTGAATGAAGTACTCATACGCCGCGTCGTAGAGGATGACGGCGTCGTTCTTCTTTGCGTACTCCACCCACGCCTTGAGCTGTTCCTTCGAGTATGCCGCGCCCGTGGGATTGTTGGGTGAGCAAAGATAGATGAGGTCGGCCTTCACGCTCTCATCGGGCATGGGCAAGAAGCCGTTTGCCTGATTGGCGTCGGAATAGATGACCTTGCGGCCGGACATGACGTTCGCATCCACATAAGCGGGATAGACGGGGTCGGGAATGAGCGCGACGGTGTCGTCCGCAAACAGTTCCAAAATATTGCCGAGGTCGGACTTCGCGCCGTCCGAGATGAACACCTCGTCCTCGGAAAGCTCCACGCCCTTCCGCTGATAGCTTCCGCGGATGCTGTCGATGAGGGCGGGATAGCCGTAGCAGGTCTGATCGGGGCCGTAGCCGTGGAAGGTCTCTTTGCGGCTCATGTCGTCCACGGCGCGGTGCATCGCCTCGATGACGGCGGGCACGAGCGGGCGGGTGACGTCGCCGATGCTCAGGCGGATGACGTCCTTGTCGGGGTGTGCCGCCTTAAATTCGGCGGTCTTTTTGCCGACGGTCGCGAAGAGATAGCTGTCCTGAATTTCAAAGTAATGGTGATTGACTTTCATGGTTCACTTCCTTTCCATGTAGCCGATGGCATGGCGGATAAACTCACGGAAGAGCGGGTGCGCGTTGTTGGGGCGCGACTTGAACTCGGGGTGGAACTGCACGCCGACGAAGAAGTCGTTTTTGTCGAGCTCCACCGCTTCGCACAGGGTGCCGTCGGGCGAGAGGCCCGCAAGCGTCATGCCGTTCTCTTCGAACTGCTTTCTGTAATCGTTGTTGAACTCGAAGCGGTGGCGATGGCGTTCGCTGATCTCGTCGGTGCCGTACGCCTCCTTCATCTGCTTGCCATAAAGCTTACAGGGATACGCGCCGAGGCGCATCGTGCCGCCCATCTTGACGCCATACTGGTCGGGCATGAGGTCGATGACGGAGTGCTTGCCCTCGGGGAAGAACTCGGAGGAGTTGGCGTCCTCGTAACCCAGCACGTGGCGGGCAAATTCGATGACCGCGACTTGCATGCCGAGGCAGATGCCGAGGTACGGAATGTTATTCTCGCGCGCGTACTTGCAGGCTGCGATCTTGCCCTCGATGCCGCGGCCGCCGAAGCCGCCCGGAATGAGGATGCCGTCCGCGTCTTTGAGGCGCTCCGCCACGTTCCCGTCGTTGAGAGATTCGGTGTCCACCCAGTCGATCTCCACCTTCGCGCCCGTCTCGTATCCGCCGTGCGCGAGCGCTTCGGCAACCGAAAGGTATGCGTCATGAAGGCGCACATATTTTCCGCAGAGGGCGATCTTCACCGTCTTGCTGCGGGCGTGGATCCTGTCGAGCATTTCCTCCCACTCGGTGAGATCGATCTCGCGGGGCTCGAGGTGCAGGATATTGCAGACGATGGAGGAAAGATTGCTCTTTTCCAGCATCATGGGCGCTTCATAGAGGACGGGGACCGTCAGGTTCTCGATGCAGCACTCGGGCTTGACATTGCAGAACATGGCGATCTTCTCGCGGATCTCCTCGGGCATGGGCTGGTCGACGCGCGCGACGATGATGTCGGGCGAAATGCCCATCCCCTGCAGCTCCTTGACGGAGTGCTGCGTGGGTTTGCTCTTGAATTCGCAGGAACCCGAGATATACGGCACGAGCGTGACGTGGATGAAGCAGCAGTTGTCGCGCCCCACCTCGCGGGAGACCTGACGGATGGCCTCGATGAAGGGCTGGCTCTCGATGTCGCCCGTGGTGCCGCCGATCTCGGTGATGACGATATCGGCCTTGGTCGTCTTACCGACTTCGTAGATGAAGGACTTGATCTCGTTGGTAATGTGCGGGATGACCTGCACCGTCTGGCCGAGATACTCGCCCGCGCGCTCCTTGTTGAGCACGTTCCAATAGACTTTGCCCGTCGTAAGGTTGGAGAACTTGTTTAAGTTCTCGTCGATGAAGCGCTCATAGTGGCCGAGGTCGAGGTCGGTCTCCGCGCCGTCCTCCGTCACGAACACTTCGCCGTGCTGGTAAGGGCTCATGGTGCCGGGGTCGATGTTGATGTAGGGGTCGAGCTTCTGAGAGGCGACCTTATAGCCGCGCATCTTCAAAAGACGCCCCAACGATGCTGCCGTGATGCCCTTGCCGAGCCCGGATACGACGCCGCCTGTTACAAAGATATATTTCGTCATCTGTCCTTCCTTTTAAGGTGTATTTTTAAATTTCTACGTCGCCCGTAAAACTGAATGCGGCGGGCCCCGTCATGAGGACGGTCTCCCCCGTGTAGACGATGGTGAGGTCCCCTCCGCGCAGATGCACGAGGACTTCCTTGCCCTCCTCCGCATAGCCGTTGAGGATGGCCGCCACCGCGACGGCGCACGCACCCGTGCCGCACGCCCACGTCTCCCCGCTGCCACGCTCCCAAACGCGCATCTTGAGTTCGTTTTTCTTGAGAACTTCGACAAACTCGGTGTTGACGCTCTCGGGAAAGAGCGCATGGTGTTCAAACGAGGGGCCGACCTTTTCAAGGTCGAGCGCATACGGGTCGCCGCCGAAGAGGACGCAGTGCGGGTTGCCCATCGAGACCGCCGTGACGCGGTACTCCTTCCCCTCCACCGTCATGGGAACGTTCACCGCCCGCTCCCCTTCAAACTTGGAGGGAATGCGTGCGGGCACGAGTTCGGGCGCGCCCATGTCCACGGTGACGGAAGCAACTTTGCCGTCTTTCACGTGCATCTGAAGTGTCTTGATACCGCTCAAGGTCTCCACGGTGAGGGTGTCCTTTTGGATGCCCTTGACTTCATAGAGGAACTTGCCCACGCAGCGGATGCCGTTGCCGCACATCTTGCCTTCCGAGCCGTCCGCGTTGAACATGCGCATCCTGCCGTCCGCCCTATTGCTCCTGCACACGAGGATGACGCCGTCGCCGCCGATGGAGAAGTGTCTGTCCGAGAGCCTGACGGCGAGTGCCGCGGGATCTTCCGGCATCCAGTCAAAGCAATCGAAGTAGATATAGTCGTTGCCGATGCCGTGCATCTTGTAGAATTTCATATCTTTTTTTGATTGCCGAGGCCCGCAGGCGCCGCCTGCGGGCTCGGATGAACGGGATTTACTTGAGTTTGATGACCGCGTCGCGCTCTGCGCCGACGGCGACATAGGTGATGTTGCAGCTGCAGACGTCCTCGATGTACTTGATGTAATCGAGCGCCTCCTTGGGCAGCTCCTCCTTCTTGCGGCACTTGGAGATGTCCGTGTGCCAGCCCTTGACCTTCTCGAAGACGGGCTTGCAGCGGTTGAGCGCATCGGGATAAGGGAAATCATGAATGATCTGCCCGTCCAGCTCATACGCGGTGCACACCTCGATGTCCTCGTAGACGGAGAGGATGTCGAGCTTGGTGAGCACGATCTCATCCGCGCCCTGGCAGCGGATGCCGTAGGAGGATGCGACGACGTCGAAGGGACCCACCCTTCTCGGACGGCCGGTCGCAGCGCCGTACTCTCCGCCCGCCGCACGCAGTTTTTCGGCTGCTTCGCCGAAGTACTCCGCCGTGAAGGGGCCCTCGCCCACGCAGGAGGAGTACGCCTTCATGATGCCGATGGACTTGTCGAGCTTGAGGTTGGGCACGCCTGCGCCGATGGGTGCGTATGCCGCGATGGTCGAGGAGCTCGACGTATAGGGATAGATGCCGAAGTCGATGTCGCGGAGTGCGCCGAGCTGCGCCTCGAACATGATCTTCTTGCCCGCTTTGTTGGCGTTGTTGAGATAGAGCCCGATGTCGCAGATGTAGTCCTTGAGGGGCTCGCCGTACGTCTTGAGATAGTTGATGGTCTCCTCCGTCGAGATGGGCTCGTGGTGATAGCCGCCCGCAACGGTGAGGTTCTTCCACTCGACGATGTCCTTGACGCGCGCATACATGAGGTTGGTATGCAGAAGCTCGCCCATGCGGAACGCCTTCTTCATGTACTTATCCGAATAGACGGGCGCGATGCCGCGGCGGGTGGAGCCGAACTTCTTGTCGGCGAGGCGCTCCTCCTCGAGGCAGTCCATGAGGACGTGATAGGGCATGGTGATGACCGCTCTGTCACTGATCTTGAGGTTCTCGGGCGTGATCTTGACGCCCTTCTCCCTGAGACGCCCCATCTCCTCGGTGAGGTGCTTGATGTCGATGACCATACCGGGGCCAAGCACGTTGACGACGTTTTCGCGTAAGATGCCGGAGGGCAGCAGATTGAGGATGAATTTGCCCCTCTCGTTGATGACGGTATGACCCGCATTGTTGCCGCCCTGATAGCGGCAGACGATGTCGTACCCTTCGGAGAGGAAGTCTACCATCTTCCCCTTTCCTTCGTCGCCCCAGTTGATCCCGCAAATGGATGTCAGCATTTGTTTTCCTCCCAAAGCCCGTATTGCACATAGTCGGGCATTATCAAAATACATTCAATTATACAATGTCAGTCCCCTTTCTGTCAAGCATTAGGCGGATATTTT
>CALVWI010000025.1 GCA_944367045.1 uncultured Clostridia bacterium
CATCACTTTCAGGAGAAGGGCTTCTCGGAGGGCAAGATCGCCTACTGCTATTCGGCAGTTACGGCCGTCATGGGACTGTTATTGTTGCTTCCCTACCTTTAACTTTTTTGGGGGAATTCATGTATATTCAGACTCAAACATTTATGGTGGCGGGGCTGTCCCGCTCGGGCAAGGCCGCGGCGGAGTACCTTCTTTCGCGCGGCGCAAAGGTGTATGCCTACGACGACGTCGAGGAGGGCTCCGCCAAGGAGGCCGCGCTCTCTCTCGAAAAGAAGGGCGCCTGCATCGTACATAGAGAGGACCTCCCCGCGCGTGCAGGGGAGTGCGACATCTTGGTATTAAGCCCCGGTATTCCCATCGACCACCCTCTGCCGCTTTTCTTCAAGAAGCACGAAAAGCGCGTGATGGGGGAGATGGAGCTGGGTGCGCTCCTTCTGCGCTGTCCGTGCGTCGCCGTCACGGGCACCAACGGCAAGACGACCGTCGTCACCATGTTAGAGCGCATCTTCAAGGCCGCGGGGAAGCAGTCTCTCGCCTGCGGAAACATCGGCCTTCCCCTGACGGCTGCCGCGCAGACCCTTCCCGAGGACGCCCTCGCCGCCGTGGAAGTCTCCTCCTTCCAGCTCGAGACGCTCATCTCCCTCCGTCCGCACGTCGCCGTCGTCCTCAACATCGCGGAGGACCACCTCGACCGCCACTACAACATGGAAAATTACATCTACTTGAAGCGCAAGCTCTTAAAGAACTGCACGGAGAGCGAGTACGCCGTTCTCAATGCGGACGACAGCACCGTGCGCGAATTTTCCGAGCACACGAAGGCCAAGACGGTGTGGTTTTCGGGGAGCGAGCGCGTCGACGGGGCGTATCTCGAGGACCACTCGTTGTGCTTTTGCGGCGAGAAAATTCTCTCGACGGACGATCTCTCCGTCACGGGCGAGCACAACACCTTAAACGCCCTTGCCGCCATCGCCGCCGCCAAGCTCTTCGGCATTCCGAACGAGGCCATCGCAGAGGCGCTCTCCTCCTTCAAGGGCGTCGCCCACCGCACGGAGAAGGTGCTGGAAAGGGGCGGCGTCGTGTACATCGACGACTCCAAGGCGACCAACGTCGATTCCTGTCTCAAAGCGCTCAAGGGCCTCGACAGGGAGACTGTGCTCATTTTGGGCGGCAAGGACAAGGGGGAGCGATACGAGCCTCTCTTCGCGGCGCTGAAGACCTCGCGCGTCGTCCACGCCGTCCTATGCGGCGAGAACGCCTTCCGCCTCATGAACGCGGCGATGGCGGAGGGCTACACCTCGGTCACGCTGTGCCGCCCCTTCGAGGTCGCCGTGCGCGTCGCCTGCCTCACCGCACGCCTCGGGCAGAGCGTGCTGCTCTCGCCCGCCTCGGCAAGTTTCGACGCCTTCCAAAACTTCGAGGAACGCGGGGAGAGGTTTGCCTCCCTCGTGAAGGAATACGCCCCCGAACATAGCGAAGGCATGCCCGCCGCAGAAGGGGAGCAAGAGGCGGCAAGTTCGGATGGGGAAGCCTGAAGCGCTGAAGCTGCCCCTTTTAAGGGCGTTTCAAAAGGACAGGGGAGCGGGGGACGTCCTCTTTCTCGTGGGAGTGGTCACCATCGCGGCGCTCGGGGTGCTGTTCGTGTATTCGGCGAGCTTCTACACCGCCGAGGTGCAGTACGGCGACAAGTTCTACTTCCTCAAAAAGCAGCTGTTGGGGTTTATTTTGGGACTCGTTGCGATGCTCCTTCTCTCCCGCCTCGATGTCACGCGGTGGAAGAGAGCGGGCCTGCCCGTGCTGCTTATTTCCCTCGTCCTGCTTGCGGCGGTGTTCATTCCCGGCCTCGGCAAGACGAGCTACGGCGCCACCCGCTGGATCGGGGTGGGGCCCGTCACCGTGCAGCCGTCCGAGCTCGCGAAATTCGCCTTCGTGCTGTTCACGGCGGGATATTTCGCGAAGGACCCCGCCCGTCCGCGCTCTCTGAAGGGCATTTTGCCCGTCCTCGGCGCGGGAGTTGCCGTCTGCGCGCTCATTCTTTTGGAGCCAAACCTCTCGGTGACGATGGTGATGGCGGCGCTCCTTTTAGGCATGCTCTTTCTCGCGGGAACGCCCATAAAGACGCTCGTGCTCCTTCTTTTGCCCGTCCTCGTTGCGCTGCCCGTGCTCATTTTGGCCGAGCCATACCGCCTCCGCCGCCTCACGGCATTCCTCGACCCGTGGTCGTCGCCGCAGGACGAGGGCTACCAGCTCATCCAGTCGCTGTATGCGCTCGCAAACGGCAACCTGTTCGGCGTGGGGCTGTTCAACTCCCGTCAGAAATTCCGCTTCCTTCCCTTTGCGGAGAGCGATTTCATCCTCGCCGTCATCGCCGAGGAGACGGGCTTTTTCGGCGTTTTGTGCCTCTTTGTCCTCATCGGGTTCGTCGTCTGGAGGGGCTTCCGCATCGCGGCGAGGGCAAATACCTACTATGAGTTTCTGCTCGTCTCGGGCATCATGTTCGCCTTTGCGGTGCAGGCGGCGCTCAACGCGCTCGTCGTCAGCGGCTGCGTCCCTCCGACGGGCCTTCCGCTGCCCCTCGTAAGCTCCGGCAATACCTCGCTCATCGTCACGATGGCGGGCATGGGCGTGGTGTGGGGCGTGTCACGGCGGGAGCGGCCGTCATAAAATGATAAAAAGCGCGGGGCACGCGCGGCTTTTTGCCGGGCGGCGCTTCGCCGTTTTTATCACGGGGAGAAAACTATGGACAAATTACTCATTACGGGAGGCAAAAAGCTCTTCGGCAGCGTGGAAATTTCCTCCGCCAAGAACGCCGTCCTGCCGCTGTTCGCCGCCTCCGTGCTCACGGAGGAGAAGGTCACCATCCGCGGCGTGCCCGCCATCACCGACGCCCTCTGCATGGCGCAGATCTTGCGCGAGTTGGGGGCGGAAGTGACCTTCACGGGCGGGGACGTCACCATCGACAGCGCCTCCTCCTGCTCGCACGAGATCCCGCCCTCCCTCACGCGGGAGCTGCGCTCCTCCGTCTTTATGCTCGGCTCCCTCTTGACGCGCTTCCGACGTGCGCTCATCGCGTACCCGGGCGGCTGCGACATCGGCCTTAGACCCATCGATATGCACCTTGCGGCGCTTCGGCGTCTCGGGGTCACCATCGACGAGCACGACGGCTACATCTTCTGCAAGTGCGACCGCCTCATGGGGGCGGACATCTCCCTCGACTTCCCCAGCGTGGGCGCGACGGAGAACGTCATGCTCGCGGCGGTCAAGGCGGAGGGGAGGACGCTCCTGCGGGGTGCCGCCCGCGAGCCTGAGATCGTCGACCTTCAGAACTTCCTCAATGCGATGGGTGCGAAGATAGCGGGTGCGGGAGGGGACGTCATCGAGATCGAGGGAGTGAAGCGCCTCCGCGGCGTCACCTATACCCCAATGAAAGACCGCATCGAGGCGGGAACCTACCTCATCATGGGGGCGGCCGCGGGCGGAGAAGTGGAGACGCAGGGGGTCTCCCCCGAGAATCTCGGCCTCCTTTTACATAAATTGCGTGAAAACGGTTGCAAGATCGGTGCAAAAAATGATAAAATAAGAGTAGAAAGTTCGGGGAAACTCAGGAGCAACCGCCGCATCGAAACGATGCCCTTCCCGGGGTTTCCCACCGATCTGCAGGCCCAGGCCGCCGCGCTCAACAGCGGGGCGGAGGGTTCGACGCTCATCGCGGAGAATTTGTTTGAAACGCGCTTCAAGTATGTGCCCGAGCTCAGGAAGATGGGCGCGGACATCGAGGTGAAGGGGAGGACCGCCCTTATCCGCGGCGTTCCCCGCCTGCACGGGGCAAGTCTCTTGGCGGGCGATTTAAGGGGTGCGGCGGCGCTCGTCGTCGTGGCGCTCGCTGCCGAGGGAACGAGCGAAGTGCTCGATCTCTCCCACCTCGACAGGGGATACGAGGACCTCGTCGGCAAGCTCAAAAAGCTGGGAGCCGAGATAAAGCGCGTGCGTGTGTGAAAGCAAAGGGACCGGCGCGGGATGTGCCCCGCGGGCAGTCTTTAAGGAGATACGAATGAAGAAAAAGGTACTTATCCTGACGGGGGTCGCGGTGGCGCTCCTCATCGCGGTCATCGCGGCGGCGCTCAACGCCGTCTTTACGGTGGCGCGCGTCGAGGTGCACTTCTCCGTCTGTTCCTCGCGCGGGGAAGAGGAGGCGGTGCTCCTTCAGAGCGAGCTCGACGACGCCTATGTCGGCAGGAGCACGACCTTTTTGAAGCTTGAGGACGTTCAGGAGACCGTCGAGAGCTACCCCGCCTTCCGCGTGACTTCCGCCGAGAAGCAGTTTCCCCGCACGGTGGTGCTCACCGTGGAGGAGCGCAGGGAGGCCTTTGCCTTCCGCCGTGAGAACGGCCTCTATGCCATCCTCGACGAGGAGGGCGTGTACCTCTACGACAGCGAGACGAACACCAACCGAAGGGGAGGGGAGAACATCGTCCTCGAGGGCTTCACGCTGACGTCGACGGGCGCGGGCGAGCGCGTCACGGGCGAGTATGCTCAAGAGCTCTTTGAAATGTGCAGCGTATTCTTCTCGGAACTCGGCGATGCGAGGGCCAACCTCGTCTCGGTGACGCTCTCCTCGGAGTATGAGATGGGCGGATACTTCCTGCTGCAGATGCGCGAGGGCGTGACCGTGCAGATCTTCACCCCCGAAAACGAGACCGAAGAGAAGGCGGAGGCCGTCCTTGAGACCTATCTTTCCCTCTCGGAGGCGCAAAAGACGTACGGCTTCTTCGACGTCATCGACAGCGAGGGAGGCGGCTTCACCGTGAGCCAACACCGCCCTTCCCTGTAAAATCGCCTTCCGTCTCCAATTTATGCCCAAAAGCGCTTTCCCGAAAGGCGCTTTTTTTTGTGGTCGAAAATAAATCTCACCACAATCTCTTGACAATGATGGGTTGGTTTGCTATAATTTATGACAGAATACTACCTTGTGACGGGATACGAAAGAGGAAGGCGCAATGGCGAGCAAAAGCATCGCTGTGTTGGACATCCGCTCCTCCGAAGTCGCCGTGTTCGTCGGCGAGAGAGGGGTCAACAACACATTCGTCTTTAAGGCGAGCAAAACGGAATCATACGGCGGCTATCAGGACGGAGAATTTTACGATGTCTCCGACCTTACCGATGCCGTGTTCCGCGCGCTCGACGCCGTCCAGCAGGTGTGCGGGGAGAAGATCCGCGCCCTCTATGTGGGCGTTCCCGGGGAGTTCACCAAGGTGGATCCCTGCGAGCAGGACTTGAGCTTCCCCAAGAAATTAAAGATCACGGGAAAGGAGATCGATCAGCTCTTTGCGATGGGCAGAAAGCAGCTCAAGGGCTGGCGTTTCATCCGCGTGACGAGCATGGTGTACGTCACGGCGGACAACCGCCGCGTCGCCGACCCCGTGGGGCTGTATTCGACGGGCCTCTCGGGCGTTCTTTCCTACTTCTACTGCAGCGAATATTTTGCGACGACGCTCGAGCAGATGTTTGCGCGCCGCCGCCTCGAACTTCACTTCCTGCCCACGCAGTTTGCGATGGCGGCCTACCTCATCCCGCCCGAAACGCGCGACGAGTACGCGCTCTTTCTCGACATCGGCTATCTCTCTTCCTCCTTCCTCGTGCTGCTCGGCAACGGCGTGCTTGCCCAGCGCACCTTCTGGGCAGGGGAGGGCCAGATCGCCGTCCGCCTCATGAAGCGCTTCTCCCTCCCTTACGAAGTCGCCACGGCACTGTTAGGCAAGGCCAACCTCTACTTGAAGCGTGAGGCCAAGAACCGCGAGATAACTTACGCCGGCAGGACGTACGAGATCCCCACCAAGGAGTTCATCGAAGAGGTCAAGGCGGGGCTCGACGGGCTTTGCGAGCTCGTCAGCCGCTTCCTCGAGGAGTGCTCGGGCAAGGAGCTCGACTCAAAGCCCATCTATGTCTCGGGCGAAGGGTTCTGCGGCATCCGTGGCGCGCTCGAGCATATGAGCAAACGCTTAAGCTGCGTCTGCGAGCAGGTCGCACCCGACCTTCCCTATTACAACAAACCTTCGATGAGTTCGCGCATCGCCCTCATCGACATGGCGACGGAAGATTCCCGCAAGAGCGGATCTTATTTTCGATTTATGAATATTTTCGGAGGTTAACCACTTATGTATAACGACAACGTGCCCTTCCTGGGGAGAGATGATATGGACCGCCAGCCTCAACCCATGCCCGTCGAGCCGGAGCTGAGCGGGCGCGCGCGCATCAAGGTCATCGGCGTGGGCGGTGCGGGCAACAATGCCGTCAACCGCATGATCGACGCCGGGATCTCCAGCGCGGAATATATTGCCGTCAACACCGATGCGCAGATCCTTTCCTGCAGCAAGGCAAAGACCAAGATCCAGATCGGTGCGCACCTTACCAAGGGCCTCGGCGCAGGTGCCGACCCCGAGATCGGCCGCGCGGCTGCCGAGGAGAGCAAGGAAGAGCTTGTCAAGGCCGTCGAAAAGACTGACCTTCTCTTCATCACCGCAGGTATGGGCGGCGGCACGGGCACGGGCGCGGCGCCCGTCATCGCCAAGATCGCCAAGGACATGAAGATCCTCACCGTGGCGGTCGTCACCGAGCCCTTCTCCTTCGAGGGCAAGCGCCGCATGGACAATACGATGAAGGGCATCGACAACCTCAGAAAGTACGTCGATACGCTCATCATCATCCCCAACGAAAAGATCGGGGACGTCGTTCCCCGCAACGCTCCCATGGCGGAGGCGCTCCGCGTTGCCGACGAGGTGTTGAAGCAGGGTATCCGCGGCATTGCCGACCTCATCGTCACGCCCGCCCTCATCAACCTCGACTTCGCGGACGTCAAGACCATCTTGAAGGACCGCGGCCTTGCGCACATGGGCGTGGGCGTCGCGAAGGGTGAAAACCGCATCATGGAGGCCGTGCGCCTCGCCGTCAACTGCCCGCTCCTCGAGACGACCATCGAGGGTGCGACGGGCGTCATCCTCAACGTCGTCGGCGGCAACGACCTCACGTTCGACGAAGTCAAGACGGCTGCCAACCTCATCCACGGCGTAGTCGACTACTCCGCAAACATCATCTTCGGTGCGTGCATCGACGAGAACATCAGCGACGAAGTGGAAGTCACCGTCATCGCGACGGGCTTCCCCGCAGCGGGCAGAGAGGGGACCAACCAGCTCTCCTCGCGCGCGCCCGCCTATCAGCAGCAGAGGCCGCAGCCGGTCCGCCCTCCCATGCCCCAGCAGGGACAGGCGCAGCAGCCCCGTCAGCCTCAGCAGCCTTCCCAGCGCCCGTTGAGCGCCTTCTCCGCGCAGCAGCAACAGCAGGCGCCTCAGGCTCCGCAGGGTTATCAGCGTCCTCAGCAGCCAGGCACCTACTACGGGAACCCTCCTCAGCCGCCCACAACGCCCCGCGGTGCGTTCTACGGCAATGAGCCCCGTCAGCCCCAGAACGCCTACTACGGCAACCAGCCGCAGCCTCAGCAGAATTTGTACGACAATCCTCAGCAGCCCGCAGGGTATCCTCAGAACGGCGCGGCGTATGCGCAGGGCGCGCCTCAGCAGCGTCCCGCACCGCAGCCGCAGGCACCCGCCGAGGACGACTACACCCCCGAGAGCCCGCAGGATCAGAAGCTGCCTCCCTTCGTGCAGAGACTGCTCGGCAAGAAGAAGTAATTGAACGCAAAGAGCCGCCCTTGTTCGGGGCGGCTTTTTTCATGCAGATGGGGGAAGGCGCTCTTTCAAGGAAAGCAGAGACGATTTACGGAAAAAGTTTGCGGCCGCGCGGGGCGCTTCGCCCCGCGCGGCCGCCGCTGTCCTTTGCCAACTTTCACCAATAGCGTCTGTCCTCGGGCTCCTCGCGGTAGCTGCGCTTGAAGTTCTCTCCCCACGTCTGCAGGGCGTCGAGGACGGGCCGCAAGGACTGCCCCAGCTCGGTGAGCGAGTACTCCACCTTGGGCGGCACGACGGGGTAGACCTTGCGCGCGATGAGCCCGGTCTCCTCCATGTCCCTCAGCTGTTGGGTGAGCATCTTCTGCGTCACGCCCACGATGCTGCGCTTGAGTTCGGAAAAGCGCTTGGTCCCCGCCATGAGCTCGCGCAGAATGAGCACCTTCCACTTGTTGCCGATGAGCAGCAGCGTCACCTCCACGGGGCAGTCGGGCAATGGTCCTGTCATGATCTCCTCCTTTGATAGTTTCCAAAAAGATACTATCGCACAAAAAAGTGCCTACTTAACATTTCTATACCGTGCATATATAATACCACCGAGGCTTGAAAAAGTCAATACCAAAAGGAGATATTTTTTATGAGCAATGCAGCACAGGTCAATGAGTTTTTAGGCAATGCGGGGATGTACTATCTCGCAACGGTGGACAGCGAGGGCCAGCCTCACGTCCGCATCTTCACGTCGCACTCCGTCGTGGACGGCAAGCTCTACATCCAGACGGGCAACAAGAAGGAAGTCTTTAAGCAGCTCATGGCCAATCCCAAGGCGGAGATCTGCGCCTTCTCGAAGGGCAAGTGGATGCGCATCACGGGCGAGCTCGTCCATGACGACAGGGTGGAGGCGAGAAAGGCCGTGCTCGACGCGCAGCCCGAGCTCCGCAACGTCTATCACTACGACGAGAACGACGGCGTGTGCGCGGTCCTCTACTTCAAGTCCGCGAAGGCCGTCATCTACTCCTTCACCGAGGACCCCGTCGAGATCGACCTTTGACGTATAAAGGGACTATCATGACATCATGACACCGTGCGGCCGCGCAGGGCAAGAGCCCTGCGCGGCCGCTTCCTTTTTGCTGCTCTCCGCTTTTCTTTTGCCGCTCTATTCCCGTAAACACAGGCAAAAATTTGTTCGCATTTTCATATTGTCCTGTTTGAGTGCGGCGGAATTGCGTTATAATAGGTGTGGAAAAAAGATCCGACTCTTTTCAAAGGAGGACCAGACCTATGGACGCAAATAAATACACGAAGAAATCGCTCGAGGCGGTGCAGAACGCGCAGAACACCGCCGTCGAGTACGGCAACGCCGAGCTCACCTGCACCCACCTTGCAGAGGCGCTCCTCGAAAAGGACGGGATGTGCTACCGTATCCTGCGCCGTGCAAACGCCGACGCGGACGGCCTTCAGCGCGCCCTCAAAGAGGAAGTGGAGCGGCTCCCGCGCGTTTCGGGCAGCGGCTCGGGGCAGGTGTATGCCTCCTCCTCGCTCACGCGCCTTCTCAATGAAGCCGAGCGCCTCGCAAAGGGCATGAAGGACGACTATGTCTCCGTCGAGCACCTCTTCTTGTGCCTCTTCGACTGCGGTGAAAGCCGCCTTCTCGACCTCTTCAAGCGCTTCGGCGTGACCAAGGAGAGCTTCTTGAAGGGCATGAAGGAAGTGCGCGGCAATCAGAACGTCAAGAGTGACAACCCCGAGGACACCTACGAGGCCCTCGAAAAATACGGCTCCGATTTGACCAAGCTCGCCCGCGAGCACAAGCTCGAGCCCGTCATCGGCAGGGATGAGGAGATCCGGAACGTCATCCGCATCCTCTCCCGTAAGACGAAGAACAACCCCGTGCTCATCGGCGAACCGGGCGTCGGCAAGACGGCCATCGCCGAGGGCCTTGCACAGCGTATCGTCAAGGGGGACGTCCCTGAGGGCCTCAAGAACAAGACGCTCTTCTCGCTGGATATGGGCGCGCTCATTGCGGGCGCGAAGTACCGCGGCGAGTTCGAGGAACGTTTGAAGGCCGTTCTCGAGGAAGTCACCAAGTCGGAAGGGCGTATCCTGCTCTTCATCGATGAGCTGCACACCGTCGTCGGCGCAGGCAAGACCGAGGGCGCAATGGACGCGGGCAACCTTCTAAAGCCTCTCCTTGCGCGCGGCGAACTGCACTGCATCGGTGCGACCACCCTCGACGAGTACCGCAAGTACATCGAAAAGGACGCCGCCCTCGAGCGTCGTTTCCAGCCCGTGATGGTGGGCGAACCCACCGTGGAGGACACCATCTCCATCCTCCGCGGCCTCAAGGAACGCTTCGAGATCTTCCACGGCGTGCGTATCCACGACGACGCGCTCGTCGCTGCGGCGACGCTCTCCAACCGCTACATCACCGACCGTTTCCTCCCCGATAAGGCCATCGACCTCGTCGATGAGGCGGCCGCGATGGTGCGTACCGAGATCGACTCCATGCCCGCCGAGATGGACACCCTCAACCGTAAGATCGTCCAGCTCGAGGTGGAGGAGAAGGCACTCTCCAAGGAGAAGGACAACCTCTCCGTCGCGCGGTATGAACAGCTCAAGAAGGAGCTCTATGAGCTCAAGGAGAAGTTCGCCGCGATGAAGGCAAAGTGGGAGGAGGAGAAGAGCGCCATCCGCTCCGAAAAGGACTTGAAGGAGAAGATCGACGCCGTCCGCGGCGAGATCGAGGCCGCCACCACGCGCGGCGACTACGAGAAGGCCTCGCGCTTAAAGTACGGCGATCTCGTCAATCTCGAGAAGCAGCTCGATGACGCCAAGAAGAACGTCTCCGCCCGCGGCGACGACGCCCTTTTGCAGGACGAAGTCACCGAGGAGCAGATCAACCAGATCGTCGCTCGCTGGACGGGTATCCCCGTCGCACGTTTGAAGGAGGGCGAGCGTGAGAAGATCATGCATCTTCCCGAGCAGCTCCACCGCCGTGTGGTGGGGCAGGACGAGGCGGTCGAGAAGGTCTCCGAGGCCATCCTGCGTTCGCGTGCAGGCATCTCCGACCCCAACAGGCCCATCGGTTCCTTCCTCTTCCTCGGTCCCACGGGCGTCGGCAAGACGGAACTTGCGAAGTCGCTTGCAGAGAATTTGTTCGACGACGAGAAGAACATCGTGCGTATCGATATGTCCGAGTACATGGAAAAGTTCTCGGTCTCCCGTCTCGTCGGCGCTCCTCCGGGATACGTCGGCTACGAGGAGGGCGGCACGCTCACCGAGGCGGTTCGTCGCAGGCCGTACTCCATCGTCCTCTTCGATGAGATCGAGAAGGCGCACCCCGATGTGTTCAACATCCTCCTTCAGATCCTCGACGACGGCAGGATCACCGACTCGCAGGGCCGCACGGTGGACTTCAAGAACACCATCATCATTTTGACCTCTAACCTCGGCTCGGAGTACATCTCCGAGGGCATCGAGAACGGCGAGATCACGGAAGCTGCGCGCGAGAAGGTCAACGAAGTCTTGAAGCGCTCCTTCCGCCCCGAGTTCCTGAACCGTCTCGACGAGATCATCATGTTCAAGCCGCTCACGCGCGAGAACATCGGCGCGATCGTCGACATCCTTCTTGCCCGCCTCAACAAGCGTCTGGAGGCCGAGCATCTCACCCTCGAAGTGACCAACGCCGCCAAGGAGTACATTGCCGACTACGGCTACGACAGCGTCTTCGGCGCACGTCCCTTGAAGCGGTTCATTCAGTCGCACGTCGAGACGCCCATCGCCCGCTACATCATCGGCGGCAACCCCGAGGCGGGCACCAAGGTCGTCATCGACCGCGGCGAGGACGGGCTCTTCCTCACGGGCGTGAAACCCGAGGAGAAGACGGCATAACGAACACTCTCTTAACCTCTTGAATATTGCATCGGGCGCGGCCGCCCGCTTCCAAGGAAGCGGGCGGCCGCGTTCGCATATTCTCCATATTTTGTGACTTCGCCCGCCCGAAACGCGCCCGTTCGCCCGCCGTCCGATTATCTTCGCTCAAAGCGCGCTTTTTCGCCCGAGAACGCCCGCGCCGACTTCCCGCGCCCCATTGACTTTTGCCCGCAAATGCGCTATAATGGGAACAAGGAGGGCGGTCATGGCGGAGATCACGGGCATCACGCCGCAGGTCAAGGACAAGACGCGGTGCAACATCGAAGTGGACGGCAGATTTTTCTGCGGCATGAAGCTGGAGACCGTCATGGAACACCGCCTCAAGGTGGGCGTTATCGTCTCGGAGGAGGAGCTCTCCCGCCTGCAGCTCGAGAGCGAGAAACTCACCGCGCTCGACAAGGCGCTTACCTACATTACCGCCTCCATGAAGACGGAGAAGGACGTTCGCGCCTACCTCAAGAAGAAAGGGTACCTTGCGGACGTGGCGGACTACGTCGTCGAAAAGATGAGAGGATACGGCTATTTAGACGATGCGGCCTACGCCCGCGCTTACATCGAGCACGCGGGCAAGAGGAAGGGCGCCCGCCTCATCGCCATGGAACTGAGGCAAAAGGGCGTGCCCGACGAGGCCGTCGAAGAGGCGCTTGAAGGCTTTGAAGGCGAGGACGACAGCGCGCGCGAGGTGCTCAAAAAGTACCTCCGCGGCAAGACCATCGACAAACCGACGCTCACAAAGGCATACCGTCACCTCATGAGTAAGGGCTTTTCCTATGAGACGGCGAAAAGCGCGCTTGAAGCTCTGGACGGCGATATTCCGGATGAGGACGGGGAGGATTTATGAAACATTGCTATTCGGTCAAGGAGATGCGAGCATCGGATGCTGCCTGCATCGAGGGCGGCGTGCCCTCCCTCACGCTCATGGAGCGAGCGGGCAAGGCGCTTGCGGACGCGGTGGAGGCGGCGATGGACCGTCTCGGCATCTTTGACGCGCTCTTTCTGTGCGGCGGGGGAAACAACGGCGGTGACGGCTTCGTTGCGGCCCGTCTCCTTCTGGAGCGCGGGAGAGAGGTTGCCGTCGTGTGCCTTGCGGAGAAGTTCTCGCCCGACTGCGCGGAGGAAATGCGCCAGTTTCGCGGGGAAGTCATGAACGTCATTCCGCGCCGCCGCTATGCCCTCATGGTCGATTGCATCTTAGGCACGGGCCTCACGCGCGCGCCCGAGGGAGCGGCAAAGCAGCTCATCGAGCTCACCCGCGCGGCGTCCTACGTCATCTCTGCCGACCTTCCGAGCGGCCTCAAAGAGAACGGCATCGCCCTTGAGCCCTGCGTCATGGCCGACGAGACGGTGACGATGGGGCTCATGAAGAGCTGCCTTCTCATGGCGGACGGCCCCGACGTTTCGGGCAAGGTGACCGTCGCCGACATCGGCATCCCGCCCGTCTCTCAGGGCGCGGAAGTGTGGGAGGACGAGGACGTCTCCGTCTACTTCCCCAAGCGGCCGAGCAACACGCACAAGGGTACGTTCGGCAGAGCCTGCCTGTTCGCGGCCGAGGCTCAGTTCACGGGCGCGGTCTTTCTCGCGGCAAGCGCCTGCCTGCGTTCGGGTGCGGGTTATACCCAGCTCGTTGCGGACGATCCGCTCTATTCCGCTGCTGTTGGGAAGCTCCCTGCCTTGGTGCTGCGCCGCTTCGAGGCCCTCGACGGAGAGACGCTCTCTTCAAGCTGCATCGCCCTCGGCATGGGCGCTGGCGTGAGCGACCGCCTCTATGCGCAGATCGCCGAGCTCATGGAGGCATACACGGGAACGCTCGTCATCGACGCGGACGGCCTCAACACCATTGCAAAGTACGGCACGGAGGTCTTGAAGGACAAGACCTGCCGCGTCATCTTAACGCCTCACCCCAAGGAATTTTCCCGCCTTTCCGGCCTTCCCATGGGGGAGGTCCTGTCGGATGCCGTCGAGGCCGCCAAGACCTTTGCGAAGGAGTACGGCGTCATCGTCGTACTCAAGAACAACCGCTCCGTCATCACGGACGGCGAGCGCGTCGCCATCAATCCGACGGGCTCTCCCGCGCTGGCAAAAGGGGGGAGCGGGGATGTGCTCACGGGCTTCCTTGCGGGCACCTGCGCGCGCGGCGTGCCTCCCTTCGAGGCGGCCTGCATCGCCTCCTACCTCTTCGGAAGGGCGGGGGAACTCGCGGCGGAAGACCTCGGCGAGTACTCCGTCACGGCGGAGGACGTAATCGCTCGTTTTGGCGAGGCGATCAAACATCTTCCTAAATAATTAAGTAAAATCACAGCGAACTATGCAAATAAAACGCGTTTTTTGCCCGTTTGCATAGTACTATGTCAGACATAAATACTTGTCTTAAGCGGGTGCGAGCAATCGCAGTCCCGCCGAAAGCAGCAAGAGTGCGCTCCCCACGGCGAGATACCATACGGGGAAGATCGTGAACAGGCTCATGATGAGCAGGAGCGCTCCGCTCACGAAGAAGGGCCGCGCATTGCTCTTCTTGAAGATGGCGCGGATGCGTTCGCGGTGTTTCTTGCGGGGCGGCGCCGCGCCGAGCAGTTTCTCGGGAATGCTCTCCGTTCGGCTCAAGAGGTCATAGACTTCCTCGCCGCAGATGATTTCGATGGGGAATCGCCGCGCGAGTTTCTCCGCAGAGGGGGAGAGTTTGTTGCAGTACAGCGTGAACTCCGCGCCCCGCCTTTGAATGAGGTGCGCGAGGGTATCCGCGGAGGCCGGCTCCATGTGAAAGAGCAGCTCTATGGGTTTCCCGTCCACGTACAGCATTTCGTTTTTCAGCTCGGCGTTTCGACCCTCCTTATGAAGGGCGGTCGTGAGGAGCGATCGAACATCCTCGGGTGGCGCGAGGGCGAGGTGCATGAGGACGGCGTCACATTCCTCCCGCTGTTTTGCGGAGAGATATTTCTTCGTGCGGGTGCGGCTCTCGAGCAAAAACACGACGAGCCCGACCGCAAGCGCGAGCAAAATGGAGACGGCTGCGGCAATGGCGACAGTCGCATCGAAGTATCGCAGCATACAAAAGCTGAGAAGGGCGGCTGAGGCGCCGTAGAACAGCGCGTCCGCCGCAACGGGAAAATATTTCATGCCACGATGATTGCCAAATTGTTCCAATAATAAACGAATTGAAGCATACTTTGCCGGTACTTTCAGGAAAATTCAAGGAAAACTTATGAAAATTTCACTGTTCGGAGGGTCGTTCGACCCCATCCACAACGAGCACATCGCTTACGTCCGCGCTGCCTTGAAAGAGCTCTGCGACCTCGTCGTCGTGATGCCGTCGCGGCTTGCTCCCCACAAGCGGCTGGGGGCGCAGGCGGGCGGGGAGGACCGCCTCGAGATGTGCCGCCTTGCCTTTGAGGACGAGCCGCGCGTCAAAGTCAGCGACTATGAGATCGCGAAATCGGGCGTCAGTTACAGCTATCTCACCTGTCGCGCCTTTCAAAAGCGCTTTCCCGATGCCGAGCGGTATTTCCTCGTCGGCGCGGATATGCTCGAGGACTTTTTCACCTGGAAAAACCCGCAGGATATCCTCGAAAACGTGACGCTCGTCGCGTGCGGGCGGGGGGATGAGCGTACCGAGAGCCTGCATGAGCGCTTCCGTGAGACCTTCCAAAAGGACTTTCTTGCCCTCGATTTTGCGGGGAAGGAGGTCTCTTCGACGGATATCCGCGTCTCGATCGCCTTCGGCAAGTCGCCCGAGGAACTCGACGAGAAGGTGCTCGGCTACATCCGCGAGAAGGGGCTCTACACGCACCCCGCGATCGCTCCCGCGCTGGCACTTGAAAAACCCGAACGCCGGGAGCACAGTTTCCGCGTTGCCGAAATGGCCTGCGCCCGCGCCCGTTCGCTCGGCATCCGTGAGGACAAGGCGCTGCTCGCCGCCGCTCTCCACGATTGCGCAAAATATGTGCCGCTTTCCTCGCCGCTTTTGGAGGGCTTCGCTTGCCCCGACAATGTGCCACCGCCCGTCCTTCATCAATATACGGGCGCGTACCTCGCCGAGAAGCGGTTCGGCATCAGGGATGCGGAGGTGCTCGATGCCATCCGCTATCACACGAGCGGCCGCGCGGGCATGAGGGAGCTGGAAAAGCTCATCTATCTCTCCGATCTTTTGGAAGCGGGGCGCGATTTCCCCGGGGTGGAGGAACTTCGTTCGCTCTTTTGGGAGGATCTCGATGGGTGCCTTTTCGAGAGCCTCCGCCATGAAGTGGAGTATCTCGACGGGACGAGGAAAGAGGTGTATCCGCTCACGCAGGAGGCCTACGATTGGGTAAAATCTGAGGTCGAAAATGTGAAATAACGTCTTTTGCATAGTATTATGTCAGGCATAATATCAATAAATCAACAGATATTTGGAGGAAATTGAATGGAAAGTTACGAACTTGCGAAGGCTTGCGCCAAGGCGCTCTCCGACAAGAAGGCGTCCGACATCGTCATCGTCAACGTGGGCGATCAGACGGTCGTATGCACTTACTTCGTCATTGCGACGGGCAAATCGACGACGCAGGTGCACTCCTTGGGCGACAATGTGGATGAGCAGATCAAGAAGCTCTACGGTCTCGATCCCATCCGTCAGGAGGGCTTCCGCGAGGGACGGTGGGGCGTCCTCGACTACGGCGACGTCGTCGTGCACGTCTTCAATGAGGAATCCCGCCTCTTCTACTACCTCGAGCGGCTGTGGGATTCGGGCAACAACATCGAGCGCTACGAGGATTGAATTTTCTTTAGCGATGGGGCGCGGCGGCACAGGGATGTGCCGCCGCGCCGATTTTCATTTGATCCCCTTTACTCCTCCTTCACTTCGACGCGCTTGGGTTCGGAGTACTTGGGTTTTTTCTTCACGCGCTTCTTCTCGACGAGGTAGTAGACGGCCTGCGGCTTCTCTGCTTCTTTCTCGGACTTCTCTGTCTTTTCGGGCTGCTCTTCCTTTTTCGGAGAATCTTCTTTTGGCTTTTCAGTTGGTTCACGAGGCCTTATAGCCCGCCAGCCGAGCGCGGCCAAATGTGCACCGTGCACGGCGACAAAACAGAGGAGCAGAAGGACGAGGACATACAAAATTCCGCTCTTTTCGGCGGCAAGCAAGAGTTCTTCCATGCCGTGAACATACCGCAAACTTGCTGTCATGCCATTGGAAAAACGTGTATATTTCCGCGAGTTTTGGGAAAAACTCCCGGCATGAAACATCTGTTCCGATTTCCGCGCTTCTTTTCCGTGCGAGAGCAGCCGCTTGTGTCCGACCCCGTGCCGCCCGTCGAGCCGTCCTATCCCCAAGTCGATCCGCCCGCGCCGCCTCTGCGCCCGGTGGGGCCCGATATGCCTCCCGAACCCTCCGCGCCCGTCGACGAGCCTGCGCCCGTTGACGACTCTGCGCCGCTGACAGAGCCTGACGCACGCATTGAAGCTCCCGCGCCTTTCGACGCACCGCAACCCGACATCTCATCGCTTGATGACGTTCCCGAAGCGGAGCCTGCTGTGCCTGAAACCGTTGTTATTCCGCCCGAACCGTCGCCGAGGGTACTGTCGCAGGCGGAGGAGGCCGAATACCGCGAGTTCTTGCGCACCAAGCGGGAGGCGGAGATCGCGCTCCTTCTTCGGCGGCTCGTCATCGACCTCTCGGGGGAGAGCGACCGCTTCGCACTCAAGGCGGGCGTGGAGAGTGCGGTGCGTCTGAGCGCTGCGGGCGTGCTCGTCTCGCCCATGCAGGTCGCCCTCGTAAAGAAGCTGCTGAAAAAGAGCGGACCGCGGCTGATGACGCTCGTCGGGGGGACGGGGGAGAGCCTTCCCTCCGTCAAAAGGCTGGAGGCAAAGCGGGCACTTAGGCAGGGCGCGGAGGAGATCGTGCTCACGGTAAGCGTTTACTCGCTCAAGAACGGCGCGGCGCAGAACGTGCGGCGGGAGCTGCGCACGGTGAGAAGGGCGGCGCGGCGGGCGGTGTTTTCGGCGGCGCTGTTTGACAGGCGGCTCTCGCGGGAGGAAGTTCTCTTCGGTGTTCGGGAAGCGGCTGCGGCGGGCGCGGACGGGGCCTTCCTTGCGGCAGAGGCGGAAGTCGTGGAGGCGGCCTCGGAGTGCGGGCTTTCGCTCGGCGCGGCGCGGGCGGAGAACGCCGAACAGCTCAAACTGCTCGTGAAGGCGGGCGCGGGGCGCGTTCTTACGATGCAGGCGGAGCGCATCGCCGAGGAACTGCGCCTTCAGAGCGAACGGCAGGAGAGAGGGGCTTGAGCGGCCTCTCTTTTTTTTGTGCCGAAAGCCGCAGGGCAGCGAGGTGCAAGAGAGTGCCTGTCTGTCCGTCCGCTCCCTATAAAGGGGCGCGAAAGGGGGCGAACGGGGGGAGAAAAGGGCATGTGACAAGATTTTCACAAGGTGTGGGCGGGCAAAAATGCGCGAAGGGGGCAAAATCGCTTTGCGTTTTTGGGAAAATATAGTAAAATGATTTGGTGATTTTATGCCCCTTTCGGGCGATGCGGAGTATCAAAATGGGATTACTTAGTTTTTTGAAGAACGGCGACAGCCGCAGGAGCCTCAAGAAGCTCGATAAAATGGCGAACGAGGTGGAGCGCCTCGAACCCAAGTACAAGGCGATGACGGACGCCGAGCTGCAGAGCCAGACGCAGGTCTTAAAAGACCGTCTCAAGAACGGGGAGACGCTCGACGACATTCTCTACGACGCGTTTGCTGCCCTCCGCGAGGCGAGCAGCCGTGTCCTCGGCATGCGGCACTTCCACGTGCAGATCATCGGCGGCATCTGCCTCTTCCAGGGGCGTATCGCCGAGATGAAGACGGGCGAAGGTAAGACGCTCGTCGCGACCCTCCCCGCTTACCTCGAGGCACTCTCGGGCAAGGGCGTGCACATCGTCACGGTCAACGACTACCTCGCCCGCCGCGACGCAGAGTGGATGGGCAAGGTGCACCGCTTCATGGGCCTCACCGTGGGCGTCGTCGTGCCCGGCATGGACGACGACAGCAAGCGCGCCGCCTATAACTTCGACATCACTTACGGTACCAACAACGAGTTCGGCTTCGACTATCTGCGCGATAATTTGAAGTCCGATTTGAAGCTCATGGTGCAGAGAGAGCTCAACTTCGCCATCGTCGACGAGGTGGACTCCATCCTTATCGATGAGGCGAGAACGCCTCTCATCATCTCGGGCAAGGGGGAGCAGTCCTCCGCGCTCTATGAGCAGGTCGACAGGTTCGTCCGCACCCTGAAGGGCGGCTTCGACGACGATTTGAAGGACGCCGAGGAGCGCACCGCACGCAGCCGCAAGGAGCGCGAGGCACAGGGGGAGCGCAAGCTCGCCAAGGCCGAGGAGCTCGAGTGGGACTACGTCATCCAGCGCAAGGAGAAGCAGGTGCAGCTCACCGAGTACGGCGCGGAGAAGGCGGAGAAGTTCTTCCATGTCGACAACATCGCCGATATCGCGAACGTCACTTTGAACCACCACATCCAGCAGGCGTTGAAGGCGCACGAGCTCTTCCACCTCAACGAGGAGTACATCGTAAAAGACAACGAGATCATCATCGTCGATGAGTTCACGGGCCGTCTCATGATCGGCCGCCGCTATTCGGACGGCCTGCATCAGGCCATCGAGGCGAAGGAAGGCGTCAAGATCCGCGAGGAGAACAAGACGTACGCGACCATCACCTTCCAGAACTACTTCCGCCTCTATCACAAGCTCTCGGGTATGACGGGTACCGCCAAGACGGAGGAGGGCGAGTTCCGCACCATCTACTCGCTCGACGTCGTGGAGATCCCCACCAACCGTCCCGTCGCCCGCATCGACATGCCCGACAAGATCTTTGCGACCGAGGAGGGCAAGAAGCGCGCCATCGTCCGTGAGATCGTCGAGCGCCACGAGAAGGGCCAGCCCATCCTTGTGGGTACCGTGTCCGTCGAGAAGTCGGAGGAGATCTCCCGCCTTCTGCGCAGGAACGGCATCCAGCATAACATTTTGAACGCAAAGAACCACGAACGCGAGGCGGAGATCGTCGCACAGGCGGGCCGCTTCGGTGCCGTCACCATCTCCACCAACATGGCGGGCCGTGGTACGGATATCCTGCTCGGCGGCAACCCCGAATACCTTGCAAAGAAGCGCCTTCGTGAAGAGGGCGTCGACCACGAGACCATCGAGAAGGCGACTTCCTACGCCGAGCTCGACGAGGCGACGCAGGCCGTCCGCGACAGATACGATCACCTCTACAAGACGTACAAGGCGCAGACGGACGAGGAGAAGAAGAAGGTCATCGAGGCGGGAGGCCTCTGCATCATCGGCACCGAGCGTCACGAGGCGCGCCGTATCGACAACCAGCTGCGCGGCCGTGCCGGCCGTCAGGGCGACGTCGGCGTCTCTGTGTTCTTCATCTCGCTCGAGGACGACCTCATGAAGCGCTTCGGCGGTGAACGCATGAAGGCCATCTACGAAAAGAGCAAGATGGAGGAGGACGAGTGCCTCGAGGCCAAGGTGCTTTCTAATCTCGTCGAGTACGCGCAGAAGCAGATCGAGGGCCGCAACTTCGGCGCCCGCAAGAACGTCCTCCAATACGACGACGTCATGAACCAGCAGCGTATCATCATGTACGGCCAGCGCATGAAGGTGCTGCGCGGCGAGAACGTGCATGAGCAGGTCTTAAAGTACATTCCCGACTACGTCGAGAGCACCGTCCGCGCGGCGGTCAACACCGACGTCGAGCCCTCCAAGTGGAACGTGGACGATCTCAACCGCGCGCTCGAACAGCGTCTCCTGCCCGAGGGCACGGGCTACGTCACGCAGGAGAAGCTCGACAAGTGGGACTACGACGTCGCCATCAAGCAGATCACCAAGCGCACCGAAAAGGCGTATGAGGAAAAGATCGTCGAGCTCCAGAAGGAGACGGGCATCAACTTCGGCGACGTGGAGCGTCAGATCCTGCTGCGCAACGTCGACAGGAACTGGATCGACCACATCGACGCGATGGACCAGCTCCGCAAGGGCATCGTGCTGCGCGCCTACGGCCAGACCGACCCCGTCATCGCCTACAAGCAGGAGGGCTCGGCGATGTTCAACGAGATGATCGAGCGCATCCAGACGAATACCGTCGCCATGCTCCTGAAAGTACGCATCGAAGTGCGTCAGAGCCCCACGACGCGCGTCCTTCCCACGGCGACCCGCTTCGTGCCCCGCCAGCAGGCACAGCAGAATGCACCCGCGCAGCCTCAGCCCGCTCAGCAGCAGACACCCAAGAGCGCACCCGCTCAGCCCGTTCAGTCCGCGGCGCCCGCTGCACCTGCCGCGCATACGCCTGCGCCCAACCTTCCCGGGCTCTCGCCCTCGGGCATTCCCGACCTTCCTCCCGCCATCGATGTGGACAGCTTGAGGACGAGCGGGGAAAATAAGTTCAATCCCGCGTCCATGCCCAAGAAAAAGAAGATCGGCCCCAACGACCCTTGCCCCTGCGGCAGCGGACTGAAGTATAAGAAGTGCCATGGAAAGCCGTGAGAGAGTTCACACTTTTTTGCGTGCCGCAAAAAAGTCGTGAGGGGTGAGCTATCAACATCTCCCGACTTTATCGCCCGCGCACAGAGATGTTCTCAAAGACATTAAGCCCTAAGCATAGGGCAAATTGGGGGCCGCTCCGCAAAAGCGTGGTTTTGCTCGCGGCAGTTCATTTTGGAAACATTTTAATTGACAGCAGGAGTTAACAGGAAAAGTTAGGTTATTTATGTTCAAAGCAGACGATTACAGATTGAAAATAAAGGAGTTGGAGGAGACGCTCGGGGAGGCGAAGTATGCGCTCGACATCGACGCCATCTCCCAAAAGCTCGAAGAACTCAAGAAGGAGCAGGAGAACCCCGAAGTATGGCAGGACTTGGAGCGTTCCGCCAAGATCGGACGGGAGATCTCCGCCATCGAGAGCAAGATCGCGTCCTACTCCAAGGGCCGCAAGGCGCTCGACGACGCGGGCGAGATCATCGACCTCATCGAAGAGACGGAGGAAGAGGACCTCGTTCCCGAGCTCGACCGCATGATGTCCGCCGCCGAGAAGGACATCGAGGAGATGCGCATCCGTGCGCTCCTGCGCGGCAAGTACGACGGCAACAACGCCCTCATGTCCCTTCATGCGGGCGCGGGCGGCACGGAGGCGTGTGATTGGTGTCAGATGCTCTACCGCATGTACTGCCGCTACGCTGAAAAGAACGGCTATAAGGTCACCGAGATCGACCGCCTCGCGGGCGACGGCGCGGGCCTCAAATCGGTGGACTTCAAGGTAGAGGGCGAGAACGCTTACGGCTATCTCAAGGCCGAGATCGGCGTGCACCGCCTCGTGCGTATCTCTCCCTTCGATGCCAACAAGCGCCGTCAGACGAGCTTCGCCTCCGTCGAGGTCATGCCGGAAGTGGACGACGACGGCGAAGTGGAGATCAAAGACGAGGACATCCGCATCGACGTGTACCGCTCCTCGGGCGCAGGCGGCCAGAAGGTCAATAAGACGGAGACCGCCATCCGCATCACGCACTTCCCGACGGGCATCGTCGTCACCTGCCAGAACGAGCGCAGCCAGCTCCAAAACAAGGAGATGGCGTTCAAGTACCTTCGAAGCAAGCTCATCGAAAAGCAGATCGAGGAGCGCATGGCCCAAGAGGCCGCCTTAAAGGGCGAGACCAAGAAGATCGAGTGGGGTTCGCAGATCCGCTCCTATGTGTTCTGCCCCTATACGCTCGTCAAGGATCACCGCACGGGCTACGAAGTGGGCGACGTGCAGGCGGTGATGGACGGCGACATCCAGGGCTTCATCATCGACTACCTCAAGAAGTCTTAAGCTATGCAAATTCTGCGACCGGACAATTTGAAGGAGGAGCCGCTCATCTTGGGCATCGAATCTTCCTGCGACGAGACCGCCGCCGCCGTCATCCGCGGCAGGCGGCTTTTGTCCGATGAGATCGCCTCTTCCGCCAACATTCAGGCGCTCTACGGGGGCGTCGTGCCCGAAATTGCCTCCCGTGCCCACACGGACGCCGTCGACCTCGTCGTCGACCGCGCCTTAAAGACGGCGGGGGTGAAGAAGGAGCAGCTCGACGCCGTCGCCGTCACCTACGGGGCGGGGCTTTTAGGCGCGCTCCTCGTGGGCCTCTCCTTTGCGAAGGGCCTTGCCTACGGGCTTCACATTCCCTTCATCGGGGTCAACCACATCCGCGGGCACCTCTCTGCCGCCTATTTGGAGGACGAGACGCTCCGCCCGCCCTTTATGACGCTGCTTGCAAGCGGCGGTCACACCGCGGTCATCTACACGAAGTCCTTCTCCGAGTTCGAAGTGCTCGGCGGCACGCTGGATGACGCGGCGGGGGAGGCGTTCGACAAAGTCGCGCGCGTTTTGGGCCTTCCGTACCCCGGCGGCCCGCACATCGAGGCGCTCGCCCGCGAGGGAAAGCCCGTCGTGCATATGCCCAAGATGCTCAAGGGCGAGGGCGGCTACAACTTCTCCTACAGCGGCCTCAAGACCGCCGTCATCAACTACTGTCACACGATGGAGCAGCGGGGAGAGGCGTGGAGCAAGGCCGACGTCGCCGCCTCCTTCCAGAGCGCCGCGCTCGACATCCTCGTCCAAAAGACGGTGGAGGGTGCACTTGAGAAGGGGGTCACGACGGTCACGGCAGGGGGCGGGGTGGTCGCAAACGGATACCTTCGCGAAAAGCTGACGGAGGCCTGCATGGCGCACGGGCTCAAGCTCGTCCTGCCCGTCAAGAAGCACTGCACGGACAACGCCGCCATGATCGCCGCCGAGGGGCTCATCCGCTACGAGGCGGGGGACTTCTCGCCGCTTTCCTTAAACGCCGCCGCGAGTATCCCGCTGCGCTGAAAAAATGCCCGCCCCGTTTGAAGGGAGCGGGTTTTTGTTTATAAAATAGAGATAACAGGAGGCAACATATGAAAGTTTTGATGGTAAACGGCAGCGCGAAGGCTGCGGGCTGTACCTTTACGGCGCTCACCGAAGTGGGCAAGGCTCTCAAGGAAGAGGGCATCGATTACGAGATCTTCCAGCTCGGCGCAGGGCCTATGCGTGACTGCATCGGGTGCCTGCAATGCTCCGACAAGGGCTGCGTCTTTGACGATGACAAGGTCAACGAATTTTTGCAGAAGGCGCGCGAGGCGGACGGCTTCGTGTTCGGCTCGCCCGTCTACTACGCTCACCCGTCGGGGCGCATCCTCTCGTTCTTGGATAGGGCCTTCTATGCGGGCAGCAGAAACAGTCAGGGCAGCCCCTTTACGGGCAAACCCGGGGCGGCGGTCGTCTCGGCGCGCCGCGCGGGCACGACGGCCTCTTTAGACGTCCTCAACAAGTACTTCACCATCGCCTCCATGCCCGTCGTGGGCTCGTCTTACTGGAACATGGTGCACGGCAATAAGCCCGAGGAGGTGCTCGAGGACAAGGAGGGTCTTCAGACCATGCACAACTTGGGCAAGAACATGGCGTGGATGCTCAAGGGGCTGCATGAGGGCTTCCCCGCACAGGAGAAGGGCGCGCGCACCAACTTTATCCGCTGAGGTGCGCATATGTTCCGTGAAATGAGAAGGGCAGAGCGCGCGCTCACGAAGGAGGCGTGCGAGGACATCTTGAACCGCGGCGAGACGTGCGTGCTCGCGCTCATGGGCGACGACGGATACCCTTACGCCGTGCCCGTCAACTACTGCTATACGGACGGGAAGGTCTACATTCACTGCGCGAAGGAGGGGCACAAGCTAGATAGTATCCGCCGATGCGACAAGGGGAGCCTGACGGTCGTCGACTGCGCCGAGGTTTTGCCCGAGAAGCACTCCACGCACTATTGCAGCGTCATCGCGTTCGGCAGGTTCCGCATTTTGGAGGACGAAGGGGAGGTGCGCCGCGCCATCGAGGCGTTCTCGCTCCGCCATTCGCCGAACATTCCCGAGGATGAGCGCGAGAAGGTTATCGCCCATTGGATGCCCTCCGTCGCCATCATCGAGTTCACGCCCGAATATATGAGCGGGAAACACTCTCGGTACTAGTTCACGAACTTCTTTTGCTTCGCAAAATAAGTTCCGTGAGGATACAGCTCTGCAAATTTTAACGGGCGGCATCGGCCGCCCACTTTTTTGTCATTCTAAGCACAACAAGCGCAGGTATGCGCAAATTGAGGCCTTCTGCGCAAAAGCGTGGTTTTGCTTGCAGAGTGAATTTATAACGTCACGACGTTAAACATGATTGTCAAACAAAAAACGCTCATCAAACAGATGGGCGTTTTTAATTTCCTAGGCGCGAGCAGGGTTGCCCTGCGCTGCGCGCCCCAATTTGCCCTATGCTTAGGGCTTCTGCGGAAAAGTGAGGCGCCGCGGGTTATATTGTTGCTATCATAGCGGCGCCGAGAAAAACCAAATGTTAGCGAAGCGTGCATTAGGTTTTTCTTTTCTCACGACATTTTTCTGCGTCAGTTCGCGGAAAAATGTGTGAACTTCCTCGCGGAAAGATTTTTTCTCAAACGGCGCAAGGAGAACGCCGTTTTTCGGTCACCGCTCGCGCTTTGAGAATGCGCTCGCTCATCTCGCAAGGGGAAAACAGCACACCGTGCTGTTTTAAGAACACCCTTGCTCGACCTTCGCAAAAAGATTTTCGCGAAATATTTTACTTCTTCTCGTCGGGCTTTTTCTTGTCGTCAGACTTGGATTTCTTGCTTT
>CALVWI010000026.1 GCA_944367045.1 uncultured Clostridia bacterium
TCACCGAGGGCGGCAATGCCGTCCGCAATATGAAGAATTATTCGGTCGCCAAGGTCCTGAATATGACGGGAAGCCTCTTAAATGACGAGGAGGTCGCCTCCTATCAAAAGCGCCTTTCTGAAATCGAGCGCGCATAGGGGCCGAGTTTCGTGCAAATGCACAGATCTTGTCTGTCTCATTGCAAAATTTGAGGCAGAAATTGCGAATTTTGCCAGTTTGCATAGTACTATGCCAGACATAATATTAATGAAACGCTCTATGAACCGAGCAAATTTATGATTGCTCACTAAATTTCAGTAGTGTTTCCGCTCGGGCACTGTCTTCGATGAAAAAAAACGTAAGCCACGTCGGCTTACGTTTTTCGTGTCTCATAAACTTTACCCCTTGTGGTGCTGTTTGCGGTACTCGAGCGGGGTGAGGCCGTACTGCTTCTTAAAGAGGTTCTGGAAGTACGACTGGCTTGAAAAGTACAGTGTGTTGCTGATGGCGGGCAGTGATTTTTCCGAATAGGCGAGGAGCAATTTTGCCTCTTCGAGCTTGGCCTTCGTGATGTAGCGGCCGATGGTCTCGCCCGTCTCCTTTTTGAACTGCTCCATAAAGACGGAGCGGCTCTTTTTTACCTCGTCCAAAACGTCCTGTACGCCGATGGGGCGGTTGGTGTGCGATTTGATGAACTGCAGCGCGCGGAACACTTCGCCCGAGTAGGCGTCGGGGTGCTTGAGTTCGGCGACGCGCCGTGTAAAGTCGAGAATGGCCGTGTATCTGAGCTGGTTGATCTGGCTCACCGAAGTGCAACGCTCGCATTCCTGCGTGTAGAGGTCGATGAGGTTGAACGTCTGCTCGATGTCGAGATTGCCTCGGATGGCGCCCACCTTGCCCACCATCGTGATGAGCCCGATGAAGATGTTCTTGCTCTGGCGAAGGGCGTCGTCGGCGAGCTTTCCCTCCTTGATGGGTTCGGCGCGGGCGATCTTGTCGAAGAAGGCCTCGAGCCCCGTGAGGTCACCCTCTGAGACGTAGCGGTAGATCTGCATCTCCAGCCGGTAGGTGCCGTGCGAGACGTCGTTCTCCTCCCACACGTCCTTCACGCTGTTTTCGCCCATCTTCTGCTGAATGGCGGGCTGGGCCTCCTTAAAGAAGTCGAGGATGGAGAGCCGCTCCCCATTGAAGAGGTAGTGCAAAAGCACGAGGAAGTTCAAAAAGGTGTTGAGCGAATAGTGGGGGAGAGCGTGCAGGAACTCCTTGATGTTCTCCTTTTCCTGCCAGTCCATGCCGTAGCGGTGGATGAGCTCGTCGAACACGGCGTCGTCTGTCCTCTTGTTGATGTACGGCCCCGCCATCACGAGAATGTCCGTATCCTTTACTTTCACCGCCCCGTAGAGGCCGACCGTGCCGTTGATGAGCGAAATTTTATCTTCCTTGACGCTCTTTGAAAGCACGCGGAATACCTCGCGATAGCCCTCGTAGGAGCAATTGAGCTCAACATCCTCTCCCTCGATGACGGCAACGGGAATGAAGTGTGTGGAATATAACAGTTCGCAGGTGGTGCGGATCTCCTCTCGTGTCAAAATTTCCCCTCTTTGGATACCATTTTACAATAATTCGGACTTAAATGCAATACTTTTGCGCCTGTCCAATGTATAATTTTATCAGAAAACGTAAAATTGCTGCAAAATAGCGTCTTTTTGCGTCACAATGGTGGAAGATATTGTGAAAGAAATCAATTTACTCAAGAAGGGCATTTTTAATTCCAAGCTGCTCGACTCGCGTTGTAAGACGCGCGCGGTCACGCGGAAAGAGAAGGTCTTGGGCCATCTCATCGGCCCGCTCGGCATGATCTTCGTCGTCAACACCATTGCGGCGCTCGTCGAGAAGTTCTTCATGCAGATGGTGGGGCTCGCCTATCCCGCGGTGGACGGCGCCGCGGACCCCATGTCGGCAGCGCTCGGCGAGCAGTATCAGCTCGTTATGATGGTCATCAAGTTTGCGGGCGTCGCGGTGGGCCTCCTCAACTCGTGGCTCATTTCGCATACGGCGTGCCGGCAGGGCAGGTTCCGCCCGTGGTACCTCATCTTCAGCCTCGCGAGCATCGTCATCGGCGCGCTCATCTTCCTGTTCTCGCCCGACGTCTTCGGCGAGGCCTACTGGGTGTACTTCTTCATCATGCTCGCGTGCTATAACCTCATCGGCGCGACTTTCTTCTACACCTTCCGCGACAACATCGTCTCCGTGACGACGCGCGACCCCGTCGAAAAGCAGCAGGTCTCCTTCATGAGAAAGCTGTGCTGGACGCTGATCTCGGGCATCCTCATCGGCATGATCGTCAACTCGGTGCTCGTGCCATTCTGGCTGCAGGACGACATTTCGGGCTATGCCATCCTCATGATCGTCCTCAGTATCTGCGCCATTCCGCTCCTCTTCATGGAGTACTTCTACACGAAGGAGCGCGTCATCGAGGACGTCAACGTCGAAACGGAAGGGGGCAACGCCAACAAGGTGCCCTTAAAAGCGCAGTTCAAGGCGCTCCTTACGAACCGCTTCTACGTCATTCTGCTCGTCCTTACGACGCTCGGGACCATTCTCGACAACTTCAAGGGCGGCAACGTCCAGTACTACTATATCCAGTATCTTCTCGGCGGCGTGGAGAACCCCGGGATGCAGATGATCTATCAGATCGTGACGGGCGTTCCGTTGGGCATCGGCGCGTTCATCATCTACCCGCTCTCGCGGAAGGTGGGCATCAAGAACCTGACCATCGGCGGGTACGCGATCGCGCTCGCGGGGAGTATCCTCGGCTGGTGCTTCCCCGATCAGATGGCGCCCGCGCTCATCGGCGGCTTCCTTCGAAACCTCGGCTGGCTGCCCAACTCGTACATCGTCGTCATGCTCACCTACTACGCCTTTGACGACGTGGAATTCCGCTCGGGGCTGCGTCTCGAGGGCCTGCTCGGCGTCGGCATCATCGGCGCGGTGCAGTCGCTCATCTACGCGCCCTTCGCGGGCGGGTATGAGTCGCTCCTCCTTCAGATGGGCTTCTCGGACAACCTCGACGTCATGCCCGTGCCCCCCGAAAACATCAAGAACTTCATGGCGATGAGCTTCTACCTCTTCGACATCATCCTCGCGACGGCGTACGTCGTGCTCTTGCCCTTCGTCACCGTGGAAAAGCGCATGCCGCTCATCAAGACGGAACTTCTGCGCCGCAAGAAACAGGCGGTTCTCGATCGCGGCGAGACGTGGGTCGAGCCCGAAGTGCAGGACGCGCTCGAGCGGGAAGAGGCCGCAAGGGAGCACGAGGAGAACCGCATCAACGATCTCAGAGAGCTTTGCAAGAAGAAGGGCCTCGACTTTGAGACGGAGAACGAGAAGTACCTTGTAAAGAAGGCCGAAGCGGACAAAGCCGCCGCCGAAAAGCAGGCCGAAAAGAAACGGAAGGCCGAAGAGAAGGCCGCCGCCCGCGCCCGGAAGGCGCAGGAGAAGGAGGCGCGCCGCGTGGCCGCTCTCAAAGCCCGCTGCGAAAAGCGCGGTCTCGACTTCGAGACGGAGAACGAAAAGTACTTCGCCGCCATCGAGAAGAAGAAAGCGGAACAGCAGGCGGAGTCCGAGGCTTGGTTCAAGTCCGAGATGGCAAAGTACAACGCCTTCCGCGCTTGGATGCAGAAGGACGAAGCAAAGCGCGCCCGCCGCGCATGACGCAAACATGACGGACGGAGAGGCTCACCTCGGGCCTCTCCCGTCCCGAATGAAGGAGAAAATATGATCTACGATCTCAATGAAAACTGGCTGTTTGCGAAGGAGGGGAGCGCGGGAAGACGCGTCGATCTGCCCCACGACGCCATGCTCGAAGAGAAGCGCGCGGGAGACTGCCCGGGCGGCAAGGACAGCGGCTACTTCCCGGGCGGGAAATACCGCTATTTGAAGCAGTTCACGCTGCAGAGAGAGGATCTGAAAAAGCACGTCTTTTTGCTCTTTGAAGGGGTCTACCGCAACGCCGAGGTATTCGTCAACGGCCAAAAGGCGGGCGCGCACAAGTACGGCTATACGGAGTTTTCCATCGACATCGCGCCCTTTGTGAAGGAAGGGGAGAACGAACTTCTCGTCACCGTCGACAACTCCCTCATTCCCAACTGCCGCTGGTATTCGGGCAGCGGCATCTACCGCCCCGTGCACCTCATCATGAAGGGCGAGAACGCGCCCACGCACCTTAAAGTCAAAACACTTTCCTATTCCCCCGCCGTCATCGAGGTGGAGACGGACGCGGATGCCGACGTGGAAATTTCCGAGAGCGGCAGGCTCATCGCAAGGGGAAGGGCGGGCAAGTTCACCATTCAAAACGCAAAGCTGTGGTCGGCGGAGACGCCCAACCTCTACATCTGCACCGTCTTCCGCGGCGGCGAGACCTTGACAATCACCTTCGGCATCCGTACAATTGAGTGGAGCGCGAAGGAGGGCTTTCTCGTCAACGGCAAGCGGACGCTCCTTCGCGGCGGGTGCATCCATCACGACAACGGCGTCTTGGGCGCGTGCACCTTCCCCGATGCCGAGGAGCGGCGCGTGCGCATCCTGAAGGAACAGGGCTTCAACGCTCTCCGCATGGCGCACAACCCCGCCTCGCGCGCGTTGATAGAAGCGTGCGACAAGCTCGGGATGTATGTCCTCGACGAGTGCTTCGACGGCTGGTACACCCCCAAGAACTATCACGATTACTCCCGCGACTTCATGGAGGGCTATCAAGATGACCTCACTTCCATGGTCGAAAAGGACTTTAATCATCCCTCCGTTGTCATGTATTCGGTGGGGAATGAAGTCACCGAGACGGCGGAAGAGCGGGGCATCAAACTGTGCAGGGAGATGCGCGATCTCGTCCGCTCCCTCGATCCGACCCGCCCCGTGACCTGCGGCGTCAACGTGCTCCTCGACGTCTACACGAAGAAGGGCATGGGCATCTACCGCGACAAGGGTGAATACAGGCGCGAGCCGCTCCCGCCCAAGCGCGGATATAAGGAGAAGCGCGCGGGTTCGGCGTTCTTCAACTACTGGGCACAGAAGCTGGGCGGGCTCATGTTCTATCTGAGCAAGGGCAAGATGGCCGAGAAGATCGTATGCGACATTGCCCCGTCGCTCGACATCGTGGGGCTCAACTATGCGGCCTCGCGCTACGACACCGACGCCAAGAAGTACCCCGACCGCATGATGCTCGGCACCGAGACGATGGCGTCCGACCTTCCCTACAACTGGGAGCGGGTGAAAAAGTACCCGCAGCTTATAGGCGACTTCGTCTGGGCGGCGTGGGACTATCTCGGCGAGGCGGGCATCGGCGACTGGACGTATTACTCCTACAAGGGCCTGCCCCTCTTTGCGGGGTCGGGCATGGTGGACGCGACGGGTATCCTTGGGGCGCAGATGAAGTTCATGCGCGTCGTGTGGGGATTGCAGAAGATGTGCCTTTGCGTTCGGCCCGTCGATCACAGCGGCGAGCGCCCCAAGAAGAGCTCCTGGCGGTTCACCGACGCCATCGAGAGCTGGAACTGGCAGGGCTATGAGGGCAAAAAGACGATCGCCGAGGTGTACGCAGACGCCTACGCCGTGCGGCTGGAATTGAACGGCAAAAAACTCGGACAGAAGCGCGTCAAGGCGTATAAGGCGCTCTTTCACGTCCGCTATCGTCCCGGCACCTTGACGGCGGTCGCCCTCGACGAGAAGGGCAGGGAACTTGCGCGGACGACGTTAAGGACGGGCAACGGGCGCACCGAACTGCGCGTCAACGTGGAAAAGCGCGTCCTAAAGAAGGGCGAGCTGTGCTATGCGGAGATCGCCTTCACGGACGGAAAGGGCAATGTGAAGCCCTATATCGAACAGCCCGTCACGCTGCATCTTGCGGGCGGCGGCGCGGAGCTCATGGGATTCGGGAGCGCGCTCTGCAAGACGGACGAGACTTTCTCCTCTCTCACGCACACGAGCTACCGTGGCAGGGCGCTCGCCGTGTTCCGCGCAAAGGAGAAGGGCAGGACGGAAGTCACCGTCTCATCGGGCGGCGTCGTTGCAAAGACGTTTGTAATTGAGGTGAAATGATGGAAAAATTTCGCGTGTACGGCGAGCGGAGCGAACAGCCCTCCGCACTCGAACTTGCAAACAGGAGCCTCGCGCGCGAGGCGGCCGCCGAGGGGTTCGTGCTCCTCAAGAACGAGGGCGCGCTCCCTCTCAAAGACAAGAAACTTGCACTCTACGGCGCGGGGGCGCGGCTCACCGTCAAGGGCGGCTCGGGCAGCGGTGACGTGCACGAGCGCTATTCCGTGAGCATCGAAGAAGGCCTCAAAAATGCGGGCTTTGAGATCCTCTCGACGGCTTGGCTCGAGCGCTTTTTCAAGCAGTACGAAGCCGACAAAGCCGCCTTCCGCGAAAAAGTGGAGGACGCCATCAAGGGCTACAAGATGTGGCAGGTGATGGCGATGTTCCAAAAAATCGGCGAGTTCAAGCTCGCCTATCCCGTCGGCGATGAGATCAAAGAGAGCGACCTCGTTCCTTGCGACACCTGCGTCTACGTCGTCGCGCGGCAGGCGGGCGAGGGGGACGACCGCAAGACGGAGAAGGGCGATTTCCTGCTCGCCGATGCGGAAGTCAGGAACATCGAGACGTGCGCAAAGCACTATCATCACGTCGTCCTCGTCGTCAACTGCGGCGGCATGATCGACCTTTCCCCCGTCGAAAAGCTCGTCTCCGCCATCGTCTACTACGGGCAGGCGGGCGAGGAGGGCGGCAACGCGCTTGCGGACGTCCTCTCGGGCAAAATAAGTCCCTCGGGCAAGCTCACCGACACGTGGGGCATGAGCTATTCCGACTATCCCACCGCGCACTTCAAGCAGACGGAAAAGCTCGAGGAGGACTACTTCGAGGGCATCTATGTGGGCTACCGCTGGTTCGAGGCGAAGAACATCGCCCCGCGCTATCCCTTCGGGTTCGGCCTCTCCTACACGACGTTTGAGTGTCACTTTGAAGGCATTGCGGAAGAGAACGGCCGCGTCACGGTCAAAGTCTCCGTCAGGAATACGGGAAAGACGGCGGGCAAAGAGGTGGTGCAAGTCTACCTTGCAAAGCCCAATCAAAAGTATCGCGGCGAGAGGAAGGGCCTTGTCGCCTTCCGAAAGACCAAACTCCTTGCCGCGGGGGAAGAAGAGACGCTCTCGCTTTCCTTCGACTTTGCGGACAGCGCCACCTACGACGAGAAGCGCGCGGCCTTCATCATAGAGGCGGGGGAGTACGGCGTGGTCGTCGGCACGAGCTCCCAAAACGCTGCTCCCTGCGCCGCCGTGCGCGTGGAGAGCGAACTTCTCACCGAGCAGTGCAAGAATTGCTGCACCCGCAAGCGTCCCTTCGAGGACCTCGTCCTCCCTTGCGAAAGGGCAGACTATACGGGCCTTCCCTTCGTCACGGTGAAGGGGGTTAAGACGGTCAGACACGACTATAAGTATGCGCTCCCGCCCGTCTCTCAAAAGGTGCAGAAGTACCTTGACACCCTCTCCGATGAGGAACTCGCGCGCTTCTGCATGGGCGGCGGGTACTTCACCAAGCAGTTCAACCGTGCGGACGGCTCCTGCGGCAACACGACGAGCGCGCTCGTAAAGAAGGGCATCCCCAACCTTCTGATGGCGGACGGGCCTGCGGGCATCAACCTCATTCAGAAGGCGGCTTGCTCCAAGCGCGGCGGCATCAAGTACATCGACGCGCTCCCCGAACAGTGGCAGTGGGGCTGGCTCAAGACGTTTATCCCCAAACTGAAGTTCCTCTTTGCGAAGGAGAAGGATATCCACATCTATCAGTACTGCACGGCATGGCCGAATGCAACGACGCTCGCGCAGACGTGGAATCCCGCCCTCGTCGAGAAGGTGGGAGAGGGCGTCGGCAAGGAGATGCGCGTGATGGGCATCACGCTGTGGCTCGCCCCTGCGCTCAATATCCACCGCGACCCCTTGTGCGGCAGAAACTTCGAGTACTACTCCGAGGATCCCCTCATCTCGGGCGAGATGGCGGCGGCGACGACGCGCGGCGTGCAAAGCGTGGGCGGCGTGGGCGTGACCATCAAACACTTCGCCTGCAACAACCGCGAGAACGACCGCACGAAGGTGAGTTCCAACCTCTCCGAGCGCGCCCTCCGCGAGATCTATCTGAAGGGCTTCCGCATCGCGGTGAAGGCGCAGCCCATGGCGCTCATGTCCTCGTACAACCGCATCAACGGCACCTATGCGCCCAACAGCTGCGCGCTTTTGACCGACATCTTGCGCTGCGAGTGGGGCTACAAGGGCCTCGTCATGAGCGATTGGGATGCCGTCGACCAGTGCTCCTACACGGAGGCCGTCAAGTGCGGCAACAACATGATCATGCCGGGCAGGAAGGACATCTACAAGAAGCTGTGCGAGGCGCTGAAAAAGGGCGAACTCAAGCGCGAGGACGTGCTGTATTCCGCGGCATATGCCTTGAATGTCGTGTTTGCGGCGGCGACAAGCAAGGGATTTTAATTTAAAAAGAGGAGGGCGGAGAGCTTCCGCGAAAGAGAATATGATGACATTTTCCGAGAATTTTTTGTGGGGTGCGGCGACGGCCGCCGCGCAGGTAGAGGGCGGCTATTTGGAGGGCGGCAGAACGCCGTCCATCTGGGATGTTGCGCCGAAGGAGAAGATCAAGGGCGGCGAAAATTGCCATGTGGCGTGCGACTTTTACCACAAGTGGCGCGAGGACGTCGCCCTCATGAAGGAGATGGGGCTCAAGAGCTACCGTTTCTCCGTCTCCTGGCCGCGCATCGTGCCCGAAAAGGGGAAGGTGAACAAAGAGGGCCTGAAATTTTACAGCGACCTCGTGGACGCGCTGCTTGCTGTCGGCATCGAGCCGCTCGTCACCCTCTACCACTGGGATATGCCCGTGTGGGTGAACGACTACGGCGGGTGGGAGAGCAAAAAGATCACTGAGGACTTCCTCTTCTACACCCGCGCCGTCGTGGAGGCGCTCTCCGACCGCGTGCAGTACTGGATCACCTTCAATGAACCCTCCTGCTTCCTCATGAACGGCTATATGCAGGGAGTGCACGCGCCCTTCAAGCGGCACTATCTGAATCTTCCCAAGTTCACGAAGATCTTCATGCGCACCAACGCGGAGACCGTCGCGCTCATTAGAAAGACGGCGAAAAAGAAGCCGTATATCGGCCTCTCCTATGCTGCGAGCGCGTCCATTCCCAAGGACGAGAGGGACCCCGCGAGCGTGGAAGAGGCTCGAAATGCCTCCTTCTTCAAGGGCATGGGCACGATGAACAACCGCTGGTGGATGGACCCCATTATTTTGGGCAAGCCCGTCTCGGCGTTCGGCATCTACCATATCGGCGCGCGCTTTGCAAAGAGCGTGCAGGTAAAGTTCGACTTCCTCGGCGTCAACCACTATGAGGCGTTCAACTACTCCGCGTGGGGCGGCGACAAGAGCATCGACAAGTCGAAGCTCCCTCAAAATTCGCTGGGTTGGGTCATCGACGAGCGCTCCATCTACTGGACGCTCAAGTTCCTCTATGAGCGCTACCGCCTTCCCATCATGATCACCGAGAACGGCGTCTCTTTGGGCGATAAGCCCGACAAATCGGGCAAAGTGCACGACGACGTGCGCACAAAGGCCCTCGACGGCTTCCTTTCCTACATGCAAAAGGCGATGAAGGAGGGCGTGCCCGTTTTAGGCTATCAGCACTGGTCGCTCATGGACAACTTCGAGTGGGCGGAAGGCTACGGCCCCCGCTTCGGGCTCATCTATGTGGACTATGCAACAGGCAAGCGCACGCTCAAGGACTCCGCCTATCACTACCGCGACATCATCGCCCAAAACGGCGCGAACGTGAAGGAGGTATGAGGTGAACCCCCTGTTTCCCCTCGAGGAATACGTTCCAGACGGCGAGCCGCACGTCTTCGGCGACCGCGTCTACCTCTACGGCAGCCATGACCAAGAAAACGGGGACCGCTTTTGCATGCGCGACTACACCGTATGGTCCGCGCCCGTAAACGATCTCACCCAATGGAAAAATCACGGCGTCTCTTATAAAAAGAGCCAAGATAAGCGGAGCAAGGGCGACAAGCTCGTCGACTACTACGCGCCCGACTGTGTGAAGGGAAACGACGGGAGATACTACCTCTACTACGTCGCAATGGGGCCGAACACCGCGGGCTTCGGGCCGATGTCCGCCGCCGTTTCCGACCGCCCCGAAGGGTCGTTTACCTACCTCGGCGACATTCGCTATCACGACGGCACGCCCGTCCTCAAATTCCTCACCAACGACCCCGCCGTCCTCAACGACAACGGCCGCATCTGGCTGTATTACGGCTGGGGACTGGGAAGGGACTTTCGCAGCAAACTTTTATCGCCCCTCTATACCTTCGTCGAGAGCAAGCTCTTCAACCGCACGGCCGCCGAGATCAAAGCGACCAAACCCTCCGTCATGGACTGTGCGGTCGTCGAGCTCGAAGAGGACATGCTCACGGTGAAGGGGGAGCCAAAATCGGTGCTGCCCAGTAAGACGACGGCCGAAAAGGGGAGCGGCTTCTATGCCCATCCCTTCTACGAGGCGCCGTCCATCCGCAAGTTCGGCGATACCTATTACCTCATCTATTCCTCGGGCGTCAACAACGAGCTCGCCTACGCGACGAGCAAGTACCCCGATCAAGGCTTTACCTTCCGCGGCGTGCTCATTTCCAATTCCGATCTCGGCTACAAGGGCAACACGACCCCCAAGAACAATGCGGGCACCATTCACGGCAGCGTGGAGAAGATCGGCGATAAGTACTGCGTCTTTTACCACCGCTGCACGAACAACACCGACTTCTCCCGTCAGGCGTGCGCGGAGTACATCAAGATGAACGCGGACGGAAGTTTTGAGATGGCGGAAGTCACGACGCAGGGCCTCGAGGGGTCCCTAAAGCCAGAAGGGAGCTATCCCGCTGCGCTGTGCTGTCAGCTGTATGATCCCGGTTTGAAGGCGGTGCGCGGCAACGGTAAGCGCGACAAGTACCCCTGTGTCACCTTCGACGGCAAGGAGCGCTTTGTTTACGGCGCGACGAAGGGCACGCACATCGTGTATAAATACTTCAACTTCACGAAGCCTTTGAAACTCGCCGTCACGGTGCGGGGGAAGGGCACCCTTCGCGTGGAGGGCGCCGAAAAGCGCATCGCAAGTGACAGCTGGACGAATGCGGAGTTCTTGCTTTCAAAGAGGGGCATCCTGCCCCTCGAACTTGCCGTCACGGGCGGAAAACTCGATCTTTTAGAGGTTACCTTCTCATGAATATCAAAATCGATCTGAGCGCCAAGCGCACGCCGACCGACTTTTCCTGGCAATTCGGTATGGGCAACGACCACGCCGCGACGCTGCTTCGCACCGACACCTGCGAGCACATCAAGCTCGTTCACGACAAGCTCGGCGTCAAGTATATCCGCTTCCACGGCATCTTCGACGACGATATGCTCTGCTGTCAATCGCTCTCCGACAACCCCTACCTGAGGGGGCTCACGAGCGCGGGCAAGTGCGGCGTCTACAACTTCCACGAGGTGGGGCGGGTGTACGACAACGTCCTCAAAGCGGGTCTCAAGCCCTTCGTGGAGCTCTCCTTTATGCCCTCCCGCCTTGCAGGCGGCAAGAAGAAGGGATTCCCGAACGCACGCTACCGCAACAACATCACCATGCCCAAGGACCTTACAAAGTGGCAGGATTTCATCCGTGCGTTCATCCGCTTCCTTCTCGGCCGCTACGGCAAGGAGGAAGTGGAGAGCTGGTACTTCGAAGTGTGGAACGAGCCCGACCTTGGCGGGTTCTTCCACGGCAGCCGGAAGGACTACTTCAAGCTCTACAAGGCGACGGCGGAGGCGGTGAAGTCCGTCGATGGGGCGCTCCGCGTGGGCGGCCCTTCGACGAGCGCCTGCCGCTGGGTGGGGGACTTCGTCGCCTTCTGCAAGCGTTCGGGCGCGCCCGTCGACTTCGTGACGACGCACCACTACCCCGGCGACGGCTTCGGCAATACCTTCACGGTCTCGGATGCCTTTAAGATGATGGGCACCACCAAGGAGGCCGCGAAGAAGGGCACCAAGCTCGGCGAGATCTATCAAAAGCTCTTCTTCAAGCCGCAGATCTACGCAAAGTGGCACAGGGGCGTTCTGAAGGAGTTCGACGAGAAGGCCTTAAAGGAGGCCAATGGCCTTCCGCTCTTTATCACCGAGTGGAACTCGATGGCGGTGTTCGGCTCGCCCGTCCACGACGAGAAGTACTCCGCGGCCTTCCTCGTGCGTGCCGCCCTCGACCTCGAGAACAAGCTCGGCGGATATATGTTCTGGTGCATGAGCGACGTGTTTGAGGAGATGGCGCTCATCGGCGAACCCTTCCACGGTTCGTACGGCGTCGTCTCTGTCGACGGCATCCCCAAGCCCAACTTCTGGGCGTTCAAACTCTTGTCCATGCTCGCGCCCGAGCGCCTCACGGTGGGCGGCAAGGCGAAGGAGGGCGTCGAATACGCCGCCTTCACGGACGGAGAGAAAGTGCAGGTGCTTCTTTACGACCAGTCGTCGGATTACAACAAGCACGAGACGACGCCCGTCACGGTGGAACTTGCGGGATACGGCAAGGTGAACGTCTATAAGATCGACGATACCCACTGCAATCCCAAGAAACTTTGGCAGGAGATGGGTTCTCCCGATTACATCACGCCCGAGATGGCGAAGGACATCACGGAACGCTCCCGCCTCGTCCCCGAGACGCAGCCCTTCGCGGGCAAGCTGACGCTCAACGTCTCCACCAACGACGTCGTCATGCTGGAATTTACGAAGTGATGAAATTGTTTGAAAAATTTACGCGGGCGAAGTGGATCATGTCGGGGAGGGAGAACGACAGGGCGTGCTCGCTCCCGCCCGAGACCTTCCAAAAGACCTTTGCTTTGGACAAGGTGCCCGAGCGGGCGCGGCTCTTCGTCACGGCGCTCGGCATCTATGAAGTGTTCCTAAACGGGAAGCGGGTGGGCCGCGACCTCTTCACGCCCGGCTACACCGACTACAAGCGCCGCGTTCAGGTGCAGGAGTACGACGTCTCGTCCCTCCTTCGGACGGGGGAGAACGTCCTCGAAGTCACCGTCGCGAACGGGTGGTACTTGGGCCGCATCGGGAACAAGTATAACGTGTACGGCCGTCGCCGCGCCCTCCTTCTCGAGCTCGATTGCGGGGAGGTGCGCGTTGCGACCGATGAGAGCTGGGAGGTGACCGCGGACGGCGAAGTGCGCTTTGCCGACTTCTACGACGGCGAGACCATCGACCTCCGTAAGAAAGAGCGGCGGTTTGCGCCCGTCTGCCTCTTTGACGGCCCGACTCCCGCGCTCGTTCCGCACACGGGTGCATTCGTGCGCGAGGTGGGCGTCCTCACCCCCGAACGCAAGGGGAATCTCTTCGACTTCAAACAGAACTTTGCGGGCGTCGTGCGCCTCAAGGTCAGGGCGAAGGAGGGGACCATTCTCACCGTCCGTCACGGCGAAATTTTGATGGACGGCAAGCTCTTCAATGGCAACTACCGCTCCGCCAAGGCGACGCTTTCCCTCATCTGCAGAGAGGGCGAGAACGAGTTTTGCCCGACCTTCACCTACATGGGCTTCCGCTATGCCGAGATCACGGGGAATGCGCCCTTCGAGCTGCTTTCCGTCGAAGGCGTTGTGTATTCCTCCGAGATGGCGCGGCGGGGCACCTTCTCGTGCGGCAATGAAGACATCAACAAGCTGCAGAGCTGCATTGAGTGGGGGATAACGTCCAATTTTGTCGACATTCCCACCGATTGCCCGCAGCGCGACGAGCGCATGGGTTGGACGGGCGATATCTGCGTGTTCGCGAATGCCGCCTCGTATAACTTCGATACGCGTGCGTTCTTCAGAAAGTGGCTTGCGGATCTCCGCTCCGAACAGAAGGACGGCTGTATCCCCGTCACCATTCCCTCCTCGGGCATGTACGAGTCAAACAAGAGGCACCCCATTCCTCTCATGACGTGGGGAGATGCTGCCGTCGTCGTGCCGTGGAACGCCTATATGAATTTCGGCGAGCGGGAGACCCTCGGGGAGAGCTATGGGAGCATGAAGGCGTGCGTCGAAGCCGAGCGCCGCGCCGCCGCAAAGCGCGGCTTTGGCGACAAAAAGTTCCTTTGGAACGGGGGAGGCTATCAGTTCGGTGACTGGTGCGCGCCCGATACGAGTTGGGCGGGCTGGACGGGCCGCGGCAAGCACCTCGCGACGCTCTGGTTCTTCAACAGCGTGAACATCGTGAGAAGGGCCGCCCGCATCCTCGGCCGCACCGAGGACGAGAAGCGGTATTCCGAACTTTCGGAAAATATCCGCGCCGCCTTTTTGAGGCACTATCTCAAGGAGGACGGCACCTTCCGCCATGCGAACTTTATGAGCATGTACGTCTGCGCGCTGTACTTCGGCATCCTTCCGGAAGCGCGGAAAGAGGCCGTTGCGGCGCAGCTTGCGCGGCTCGTCTTAAAGAACGATCGAAGGGTGATGACGGGTTTCCCGGGCACGCCCTATCTCCTGTTTGCGCTTGCGGACAACGGCTACGAGGAGCTCGCCTTCAAGGTGCTCCTGCAGGAGAAGTGCCCCGGCTGGATGCACATGGTAAGGCACGGCGCAACGACGACGTGGGAGCGCTGGAACGCCATCGAGGAGGACGGCTCCTTCTTTCACGGCGGCGCGGGCATGGTCTCCTTCAACCACTATGCCGCGGGCGCGGTGGGCGACTTCTTCTATCGCCGCATCCTGGGATTGGAGCCGCTCGAGGCGGGCTATTCGCGCTTTGCGGTGCAACCCTTCTGCGGCCCGCTCACGCACGCGGAAGGGAGCCTCATGACGGCGCGCGGGAAGATCGAAATCAAATGGAAGAAGGGGGACGCCTTTACCCTTCATGTGACGGTGCCCGAGGGCGCTTCGGCGGAGATCACGCTCCCGAGCGGGAAGCGGACTGCCGTCACCGCGGGCGAGCACGACTTCGCCGAACCGCTCGCCTGTATGTTGCCGTAAATACCGTTGCAGCGCCGCGCGGGGCATTTTGCCCCGCGCGGCGCTTTCGGGAAAAGAAAAGAGAGTCGGCCGAAGAAGCCGACTCTTTTTATACGGAAGAAAATTTCCACGGAAAGAACGATTTTACAACATTTCGGAGCGGACTGCAATACTTTTGGCGGAATACCGTGTATGATTCTATCACAAACCGTTTGAACATAGCGTTCTATGGGCAAAAGTTCACGGGCGCGCGATAGGGGAAACATCGGACGGAGCGTCCGAAAAAATACAGCGGAGGTATATGATGAAAGGGAAACTTATGGGTGTCTTGACGGCCTGTCTTGCGGCCTCGGTGGGAATGTGCGCCATGTCGGCGTGCAAGCCCGAGGAACCCGAGATCCAGGAGGGCGCCGTCTATGTGACGGAAGCCAAGTCCTTCTGGGCGGGCGTGGGGAGCGGCTATCTCTCCTTTGAAGTCAAGGAAGAGCCCCAAGAGCCCGTCGAGGGCGAAGTGTACGGCAACGTGTTCTATGTCATGGTCGATTCGGGGAGCGGGTATTCTCCCTACCTTTCGGGCAATTGGGAACTTGAAGGGGAGGAGGGGAACTTCGGCACCCTCACCCTGACCGCAACTTGGGATACGGCCAGCGAGACCCCGACCATGCTCGACGGCGCTGAAAGCGGCGTGCCCAAGACGTACGAGCCCGAGGACGGCAAGTACTCCATCGGCGTCTCCATTCCGAGCGCGGGCGTGCTCACCTTCACGCTCGACCCCGTCGCCAACAAGGTGGGAGAGGGCGAGACGCCCGTTCCCGACGAACCCGATACGCCCGACGATCCCGATGCGCCCTGCACCGAGCACGTCGACGAGGACGGCGACGGAAAGTGCGATGTCTGCGGCGAGACCATGCCCGATGAACCCGATGTGCCCGATGAGAAGCAAGTGCAGATCGCCCTTTGGGCGGAGGCGAGCGCCGAGGGCTTCGGCATGACCATCAACGCGGACGCCAAGCTCGAAGTCTACACGGACAGCACCTGGACGATGTTCATCAAGACGGATGTTCCCGACCCCAATGCCGACTACACCGAGGCGGCATCGGGCACCTGGGAAGTGGACATGACGACGTACGCGACGACGCTCACCGTCACGAGCGAGGCGATGGAGGGGAGCCTTTCCGAGACCATCACCATTGCCTGCGACGTCTCGGGCTATCCCGACCTCAAATATACGGCGGACGTCGCCTATACGAGCACGGGCATGACTTTTGACTTCGCCTTCACCACCGAGGAGCCCGCAGAGGAGCCCGAACAGCCCGTCGAGGAGGCCGAGCACTTCGTCGTCTCCTTCGACTTCGGCAACGGCACCGTCGTCGACGTCTTAACGTCCACCTTCACGGCCTCGGACGGCACGACGAAGGAATACATCACCTCGACGAGCGCTCCCGCCACCTATCAGGGAGATGCGCCCTATATCCTCGGCAAGCGCTTTGCGGGCTGGGATACATTGAAAGACCCCGTGCTTGAGAACGGCGTCTCCCCGACGAGATCCCTCCTCGACACCAACTCCAACAGCTGGTACGACGTGGGCGCCATCGAGAAGGACGTCATGGAGGTCACGGAGGACATGACCGTCTACGCCCGCTGGGTAGAGCCGCAGTGGATCGAGACGGAGGAGGACCTCCGCAATATGAAGAACGACCTCGCAGGGTGGTATATCCTCAAGAACGACATCACCCTCACCGAAGAGTGGATGCCCGTCGGCACTTACTATGCTTCCTATGAATATCTCTCGCCCTCGTGGTGGACGTACGCCTTCACCGGTCAGCTGGACGGCAACGGCTATTCCATCAAGGGGCTGGAGATCACGACGCTCATGCCCTACGGCGACACCGTGCATCCCACGGAGGGCTCGGGCAACGGCACGACGGCGCTCTTCGGCTGCGTCTGCAACGCGGACATCAGCGACCTCGTCATCGAGAAGCCCGTTATCAACGTCTCCGACTATCGGGATGCCAAGCACGCCTATGTTTCCGTCATCGCGGCGTTTGCACAGCAGTCTCCCACCTTTACCAACATCCGTATCGTCGATGCCGAGATCAACGTTACGACGAACAATATCAACTACATTGCCGTTGCGGGCATCGTTGCAGGCCATTGGGGCGGCACCGTCAAGCACTGCAGCGTGACGGGCACCATTAACGTCATCGTCAACTATTCGGAGGACTACACGATCGGCGGCAACAACCTCTACGTCGGCGGCGTCGCGGGCGAGGGCTACGGCTGGGTAGAGAACACCTCGGCGGAGCTCGACATCGACGTGAAGATCAACGACGCGCGCCCTGCGGCCTCCACGGAGACCGACCCGACGACGGGCCAGCCGGCTGCATCCGTCAACAATGTCTACATGGGCGGCATCGGCGGCAGCACGGCCTATACGCAGAACGTGCGCTCGGGCGGCAGCCTTGCCCTCGATTTCAGCGGTGTGGAGAACGCAGGCATGGGCGTCTACATGGGCGGTCTCGGCGGCATCCAGCGCTACGGCTATCTCGACTACTCCGAGACGGACTCCGCCATCTCCGTTACGACCAACGGCGGGGAGAACACGCTGCTCGTCGGCAGTTTCCTCGGCGGGTACGACGCGATCACGTCCGTCATCAACCTGCAGGGCTTCAACGATCTGAAGGTCCGTCAGTCCACGGACGCGGGCGTCACCTATACCCTCGACGGTGAGGCACAGGCCGTCGAATTCATTGGCTATGCACCCACGACGGCGCAGGAGATGATGATGGCGGAGATCATTGCGAGCGCGGTTGGCGTCGATCTCACCCCCTACAAGAACGCCGACGGCACCTACAACATCTACGGCACCGACCGCTGCGTCAAGCTCGGCGAATGAGCGAAGCGCGGAGGGGCAGCTAAACAAGACCACACTTTCCCCCTATGTTTCCTGCGGCGGGTGACTCCCCCCGATCCCGCTGTGGGAAACCATCTTGAAAACAAGGCCCGCCCTGTCCTTTTCGGACAGGGCGGGCCGTTCTGTATCGGCGAAAAATTTTTTCGCGGAAAGAACGATTTTACAACATTTCGGAGCGAACTGCAATACTTTTGCGGGGTTTGGATGTATCATCTTCTCATATAACGAAAGATTCTCGCAATTCGGCTTAAAGTGCGGGAAACGAGGATAAGGGAGGCAAAACAAAAGTGGCATCAAAAGGAATGTTTTCGTCGAAGTTCTTTGATTCGAAGATCAAATCGGCGAACGTCAGTGCAAAGGAGAAGTGGCTCGGCTATCTTCTCGGCCCCGCGGGAGCCATGCTCCTCACGGGCATCGTCGGCACCTACTGCAATCGGTTCTATACCGACGTGCTGCAGGTCAGTCATCTGTGGGGAGGGGCGTTCCTCGTCATCTTCCCGCTCATCTCCAAGATCATCGACGCCATCACCAACGTCATCATGGGGCGCATCATCGAGCACACCAAGAGTCGTCAGGGCAAAGCGCGCCCGTGGCTGCTCATCGCGGCGCCGCTCATGGTCATCACGGCGATCCTCATGTTCACCGTGCCCGATGCGAGCGATCTCGTCAAGGTCATTTGGATCTTTTTGAGCTATAATCTCTTCTATTCCTTCGCCGTGACCATCTACTCGATGAGCAAGACGATGATGGTGCCGCTCTCCACGCGAAACGTGCGCCAGCGCGACAGCCTTGCCATGTTCAACAACCTCGGCGAGGCGATCGCCCCCGGCCTCTTCAACATGATGCTCTTCCCGATGATCTTCCTTCCGTGGATGGGCGTCAACCAGGGCCGCTGGATCACCATCATGGCCATCATCTCCATCGCCGTCATCCCGCTCGTCATCCTTCAGTACTACTTCACGAAGGAGCGCGTCACGGAGGAGGCGCGCCTCATGGTCACCGCAGGGACTGCCGAGGAGAGCGTTCCCATGAAGACGCAGGTCAAGGCGTGCTTCTCCAGCCCCTACTGGGTCATCATCATGACGGTGTTCCTGCTCTACCAGTTCTTCAATTGTATGTATAACGCGGGTGCTACCTACTACGCAGACTGGGTGCTGGGCAGCTACAACGACGGCATCACGATGACCTTGATGTCCGTCGTAGGCTACTTCCCGATGGGCCCCGGCATGTTCCTCATCCTGCCGCTGTGCAAGAAGTTCGGCAAGCGCAACATGATGATGATCGGTGCGTTTATCGCCGTCGGCGGCAGCGTCTTGGGCTGGCTCTTCCCGCACAACCATGCGGCCGCACTCATCGGGCTTCTCATCCGCTGCGTGGGGACGCTGCCCAACCTTGTCCTCATGAGCATGGTCGCAGACGCGATGGACCACGTCGAGTGGAAGAGCGGGGTGCGCGCGGACAGTTTCATGGCGTCCGTCTACACCGTCATCGGCACGCTCGTCGCGGGCTTTGCGGTGAGCATCTTCAACATCGGCATCTCGGCTTACGGCTATCAGTCGCCCGTCGATACGTCCACAGGCGCAGAGCAGGTCGTGCAGAACCCCGCCATGCAGAATTACTTTACGTTCATCTGCTTCGGGCTGCCCGCCATCCTCTTCGTCATCGTCGGCGTGCTCATGATCTTCTACAAGCTGGATAAGAAGCTCCCGAAGATGCAGGAGGAGATCGTCGAACGCCATAAGGCAGAGGCGGCGGCGAAGGGCATCCCTTACGTCGACCCCGCGGAGGCAGCGCGCCTCGAGCTAGAGGAGTTCGACCGCATCGCCGAGGAGAACCGCGTCAAGGAGCTCAAGGCAAAGTGCGAGAAGAAGGGCCTCGACTTCGAGACGGAGAATACGAAGTATCTTGAAAACAAGCGGGCAAAGGAGGAGGCGTACCTCAAGAAACAGGAGGAAAAGCGCCGAAAGGCAGAAGAGAAGGCTGCACGGAAGGGGAAAAAGGAATGAGGTGACAGGGCCTTTTCCGAACCTTCGGCGGCGCTTGGGGACCCGCCCCTGTGCTCCCGCCGACAACCTCGCCGTGTGCAGCGGACGAAATAACGAAAGAGAGTTGGTCAAAAGCCAACTCTCTTTTTGTCTATAAGAAAATCAATTATTCACCGCAATACTTCGCTTCGCTCGTGCGCCGCGGCTGCGAAACGTTCCCGCAAGCGGGCACTTCTCCTGCGAGCGGGCATTCCTTGCTCGCGTCGGACGCCTCCACCCTCAAATCCCTCTCAATGGTTCGGGTAACGAACAGAGGGATTGGCGATTATAAGGGCTCCCAAAAAGTATCGAAGAACTTTTTGGGAAGAGGAGCTGCACCCGCGCGAAACGGGCAGTTTGCGTCAGAAAATTGCCTGAAAGGCGAGGGTTGCAGCGACGAGGCGCGCCCCGGTAAACAGCCCACCGGGCTGTTTAGTTTGCGCCGAACCGATTTGTAATCCTCCTATTCGCGCGCAAACCGCTCACTCTCGTTCGCGCCTCCACCCTCAAATCCCTCTCAATGGTCGGTACAACAAAAAGAGAGCCGACGAAAGTCAACTCTCTTTTTGTGGCGCGGTGAGAGGGATTTGAACCCTCGCACGCTGTAACACGTCTACGCCCTTAGCAGGGGCGCCCCTTGAGCCTCTTGGGTATCACCGCATGTCAAGTCCGTAAAAATATTCGCTTGGCCGCCGCCGGGGTCTCCCCCGAAGACGCTTTAACACTATACCATATTCTCGGGGGAAAGTCAAAGTTTTTTCCTCGGAAAGTAAAAAAATCCGAAAAAATTTCTTTCCCCCCTTGCGGTATGCACGAAATTATGCTAAAATAAACGGGATAAGAGAGACAACAAGGAGAAACTGCTATGAACATCTGGCACGACATCGATCCCGCCCGCATTACGCCCAATAATTTTGAGGCCCTCGTCGAGATCCCCAAGGGCTGCAAAGCAAAATATGAGCTCGACAAGGAGACGGGTATCTTAAAACTCGACCGCGTGCTCTATACTTCCACCGTCTATCCCGCCAACTACGGGTTCATTCCGAGAACGCTTGCCGACGACGGCGACCCGCTCGACGTCCTCGTCCTCTGCAACGAGTCCATCTATCCCATGACGCTCATGAACTGCTATCCCATCGGCGTCATCAAGATGATCGACAGCGGCGCGCTCGACGAGAAGATCATCGCCATTCCCTTCAAGGACCCGACCTACAACACCTATTACGACATCCACGAGCTGCCCAAGCACATCTTCGAGGAAATGATGCACTTCTTTGAGGTGTATAAGTCGCTCGAGCACAAGAAGACGACGGTGCGCGAGATCGCCCATCGCGACGACGCGGTGGAGATCGTCAAAAAGTGCATCAATGCGTATAACGACAAGTTCGGAAAGTGAGGCTGTTATGAAGATCGTATTTTTCGGGGACTCCATCACGGAGTCCGGCCGCAACCAGCTCGACCCCAACGATCTCGGCGTCGGATATGTCAAGATCGCGGCGGGCAAGCTCCGCCTTCTCTATCCCGATGAGAACATCGAGATCGTCAACCGCGGCGTGGGGGGCAACCGCACACAGGACCTCCTCCTTCGCATCAACGAAGTCGTCGACGAGAAGCCCGACTTCATCGTGCTGCAAGTCGGCATCAACGACGTATGGTGCCGCTTCTCCCTCGGCGAAGTGGTCACACCCGAGCAGTTCGAAAGCAACTACCGCGAGATCGTCGAAAAGCTCAAGGCGACGGGCGCGAAGGTGTTCCTCATCCAGCCCTATGTGCTGCCCATCGGCGACAAGTCGCGCTTCCGCCCCTTCCTCAACAAGTTTAACGACGTCATCCGCAAGATCGCGGAGGAGCAGGAGCTCACGCTCATCCCCGTGGACGAGATCTTCACGGGCGTGACGCAGGACATCGACCCGAGGCAGTTCTCGACGGACGGCGTGCATCCCACGCACCGCGGCTGCCGCTACATCGCCGACCTCGTCATCAAGGAGCTGAGGAAGTACCTCGGCTGAGAACCACAAAACTCAAAACAACACGGCGGGAGGGGAGCCTCCCGCTTTTCACGGAGAAATTATGGAAAAGACCAATGCCATGCGCATTTTGGAGCGCACGGGAGAGAGCTACACAGTGCATACCTACGAGGGCGGGGCGCTCTCGGGAACGGAGGTCGCGAAGGTGCTCGGGCAGGACCCCGCGCGCGCGTTCAAGACGCTCGTCACCGTCGGAAGCCCCAGAAAGTACTACGTCTTCGTCATTCCCGTCGGGGCGGAGCTTGACCTCAAAAAGGCAGCCAAGGCGGCGGGGGAGAAGTCCATCGAGATGCTGCCCCAGAAGGAGCTGTTTCCGCTCACGGGATACGTCCACGGCGGGTGCTCGCCCCTCGGCATGAAGAAGCTCTTCCCGACCTTCTTCCACGAGACGGCGAAGGACGGGCCCGTCATGATGAGCGGCGGCAAGGTGGGCGTGCAGATCGAGACCACCTTCGAGGCCATCAAACGCGCCATTCCCGCCAAACTTGCAGATCTCATTCGCGCATAAAAGAGGAAGGAAGCACCCGCGGGGCGGCAGATGCCGCCCCGCGGGCGCTTCTTTAAAGGGCCGCCCCGCGCCGTTCGGCGCGGGGCGGCCCTTCCATATTATCTGAATTCAAGCCGATCTCAGCAGTTTGACGGCGAGCACCGTCATGTCGTCCTCCGCCCTGCCTCGCTCATAGGAGAGCGCCTTCTTCAAAACTTCCTCGGCGAGTGACTGCGGATTGAGCGGCCTGAGCGCGCTCAAGTAGGCGTAGAGCTCCGCCGACGAGCCGAACGCCGCCGTCACGCCGTCGCTCATGAAGAGCATGAAGTCGCCCGCCGCGAGCTTTGCTCTCAGCGTCGCGGGGTGGACGGCGTCCAGCATGCCCATCGGGAGGGACTCTCCCTCCAAAACGTGCAGCTCCTCCTCTGCCAGGATGAACCCCGCGGGCGAGCCGATCTTGACGATGTCCGCGTCCCCCGTGTCGAGGTCGACGGCGGCGAGGTCGAGGCAGGAGAACGTCTCGCCCGAGTAGGAGATGAGGCGGTTGACCGTCGAGAGCACGGTGTCGGAGGGCATCCGCGCCTTGTAGAAGCTCTCTAAAAGCGTCAGCGTGCGGTCGGAGACGTCGCGCGCCTCGGGCCCGCTCCCCATGCCGTCCGAGAGGGCGACGAGGAAGCGCCGCTCGTCGATCTTTAAGACGGAGTAGGTGTCGCCGCTGCGCGTCTCGCCGTCCTTGACCTTGGACGCCACGCCGAACGCCGCGTCATATTCGGGCCGCCGTTTCAGCACAAAGCAGGCGTTCTCCTCGTTGAGGCTGATCTTCTCGGCGAGGGAGAGGGGCACCCCGAGCGCCGTGCTCGCGACGCGGCACAGCGTCTTGGCGTTCACGGTCTGCGGAAGGGTGAGGCTCACCGTGATGGTGTTCCCCTCGCCGTAGACGAAGATCTCCGAACTCAAGATGCCCGCCTGTGCGAGGGCGCCTGACAGCGCGTTCTCTCCCTCGGCGAACACACATTCTTCGCTCTGTTCGAGGGCAATGCCGCGCAAGATCTCGCTCACGCCGTGCGCCTGTTCCGCAAGCAGTTTGCGGCTCTCCCTTGCGCTCTCCTCCTCGCGCACGCTCCCCTGGTATTGGGCGAGCAGGCGGTTGCATGCGAACAGCATCCCCGCGGCGTTTTGGCACTTGGCGGCGAGGTCGTTGGGGAGGTCGACGAGGCTCACCTGTCCCTTGACGGCGCCCACCGAGACGAGGCGCTCCATCGAAGCGAACACGCCCTCCTTCTCACAGCGGCCGCGTCCCGCGCAGTCCGCGCAGAGGGTATAGCGCAGTTCATCGGCAAGCGCCTGCGTCGCCGAGGGGCGGGGATCGTCCGTCTCGAACGCCGTCTCGATCTCACGGAAGAGGGAGGAGACCTCATAGAGCCGCTCTCCCACGGCGCGGCGGTTGCGGTTGATGGCGATGCGCGGGAGCGAACGCTCGCGGTAGAAGAGCAGCGTGTGCTTCATGCGCGTGTAGAGCTTCTCGGGCAGGGCAATGGTGAGGATGGCGGCCACGACACACGCCGAGAGCGTGAGGGCGATCCGCACGGTGCTCTCCGCATACAGCCCCTCGAGCGCCATCGCGGCGGGGAAGCAGACGAGGAGCGACAGCGCCGAGGCGATGCGCCCGTACGGCGTCAGGAGCAGCGCAATGCAGGCGCAGGCCGCAAAGATCGCCATGGGCAAGAGGTCGGCGTGCGTCAGGCAGAGGGGGAGTGAGAGCACGACGGCAAGCGGCACGGCGGAGGCGTTCTTCAAAAGCTGCGCCGCGACGAGGAGCGCCGTCAAGGAGACGGCGTAAAAGACGGGCTCGCCGAGCGCCGAGCACATCCCCGCCCCCGAAAACAGCCACAGAAGGGAGACCTCGGCAAGCTGCGCCGCAGTCAGACGGCAGCGGAAGGCGCGCGTCAAGAGCGCGTTGAGGCCGCCCTCGAAGAGGAGCGCAAGGACGACGATGAGCAGGGATAAAATGGCCTTCTGCCACAGGAGGGAGAGCGGGAGCGCATAGCTCACGAGCGGGAACAGAAAGAAGAAGGGGAGCACGGAGAGGACGAGAAGGGCGTACTTTCCCCAAACGGCCTTGCGCTTCATTCGCTTTAAGAGCCAAAATCCGCCCGCAAGGATGAGTGCCTGCAAAAATGCGGAGAGCGTCGCCATCCACGAGAGGGCGGAGACGGAGGCGAGAAGATGCCCTAGGCCCATGAGGATGGGATCGAGCCCGCATGCGAGCGCGGCGTAGAGGAGGGCGGCGGAGAGGGGCTCTCTCCTGGGCAGCGCGAAATTCAAAAGCACCATGCAAAGGAGCAGCGCGCAATATTTTCCCGCCCGTTTGAGGGTGAGCGGGGTCGTGATGACGGGTCCTTTCATAAGCTACCTCTTGCGATATTTCCTTCATTATAAGTGGGGCGGCGGAGGAAACGCGCAAAAGTTGCGTCTTTGTTTGTCGAAGAAGAGGGGTTCACGAATTTCTTTTGCTTCGCAAAATAAATTCCGTGAGGTCGAGCAAGGGTGTTCTAAAAACAGCACGGTGTGCTGTTTTCCCCTTGCGAGATGAGCGAGCGCATTCTCCCGCGCGAGCGGTGACCGAAAACGGCGTTCTCCTTGCGCCGTTTGAGAAAGTGG
>CALVWI010000027.1 GCA_944367045.1 uncultured Clostridia bacterium
AGACTCGACCAAATAGTTACCGGGATTACTATCGGTGTTATAAGAACGGCTTTCATACATCTTAAGGCTACCTGCATGCACGGTAATATTCGGATTGCAGATAACCGTGTTCCGTCCCAATTTCAAGAATGTCTTTGAGTTCGGACATGGTATTGATCTTATAGCTATCCTCAAATATTGCTTCCGCACTTTTGAAAAGCATATCCGCCTTATACACCTCAAACTCGGTATTGACGGACTTAATGACTTCTGCTTCATAGTCGATCTCCTTGCTGCTTCTTGCAGCGTGATCGGAAAGAGTACGCTGCAACTGCTCATCCTCGATATTGCCATAAACGGCGGCGGCAATATCCGCCTCGCTCCAGCCGCGTTCCTCAAACGGCAGCGCCGCTCTGAGTTTTTCCACCTGCTCATCGAAAACAGACAACGCATATTCTTGCATGTCCATCCGTGCTCGTATCCGTGTTGTAGATGGAATTGATCTTGACGTTCATCTCGATATCCGTCGTCGCCACGCGGATAAAGGGAATGGGCACGATGGTAAGAAGCGGCACCTGAAGGGTCATATCCTCGAATACCGCGGGAACGGCAGAAGTCCCCTCGCGCTTGGAAACCGTGATGGTCGCGCCGGAGCCTGTCTCCGTCTTGAGGTTGACCGTGCTGTTCGCCGTCAAGGTGTCTGCGCCCTCCGTCACGTTGACCGCCGTAATAGCGCCCTCCGTGTTCACGACAAAGCTGAGTACGACGTCCTTCTTGCCGTCCACATCATATGCGCCCGCATTGAGCTCTTCCTGATCGTAGCCCTCGCCGCCGCTTTCGACGGTAAGGTAATAGCTCTCGGGACGGGCGGGGATGTACGGCGAGACCTCTTTGGGGTATTTGAAATCGACGTAGACGGGCTTGATGACATTTCCGTGCTGATCGTTTTCAAAGCCGACGCTCTTGATGAAGTTGACCGTGGTCATTGAAGCATTGTTCTGCGCCCCGACGACCGCGTTGAGGGCGCCGCCCAAAATCTTGTCGAACGCAATGCTCGACATTTCCTGTGCGGGATTAAACATACTTTTTGTCTCCTTTTTTGATTGCTTTCCGGATCGCAATTTCAGTTTACAGAAAAATCATGACACACGTTATAAACATTTAAGAATTTTAATCTATAGAAATAAAAGAAAATAAACAAAAACTCCGGAAGGCCGCCCCGGATCGCCGCAGCCTGCGGAAGATCTCCCGAAAATAAGAGCGGCGGCCGCGCAACATTCCGCAAAACAAAAAGCCCGGGCGCTCAACGAAACACGCCCGGGCCGACAATCGGATATTTGTTTGATTGTAAGGGAATTCAAAGGACAGACTTTTCGCGGATGGGCCGCGATCGACGCTCGCCGTCCCTTTGACGGACTCCAAGCCGTTGACGTGACCCGCGACGGATCCGGCGCCCTTCGGCTCTTTTGCGCTTTCGCCGCCCCGCCCGAAAGCGGTCTCGGGCGCGAAAATCTTTTTGAGTAATTTTCTATGAAATTTTAAAAGGAGGGATTGACATTTACACCGAGTTGCTTTATAATAATTATGAACTGTGTAGTTTTAAGGTTCGAAATTTTGTTTGCGGCATCCTTGCGGGCCAAAATACAGATGAGGGAGAAAAATATGATCTACTTTGCGCACTCCAAGGAAGACGCGCCCGAGGAAGCGTGGCAGACCGTCCTTTCGCACGCTGAAAACGTGGCCGCCCTCTGCGCGTCCTTTTCCGCCGCATGGTGCGATGAGGGGTTTGCCTACAACGTCGGCCTTCTGCACGACATCGGCAAGTATCAGCCCGACTTTCAGCTGCGCATCCGCGGCAATTCAAACATCCATATCGAGCATGCCGTCTGCGGCGCCATCGAGAGTCAGACTCTCGGCATGGGCACCGCGGCTTTTTGTATTGCGGGGCATCACGGCGGCCTCCCCGACTGCGGCACGCCCGTCGACCGCGCAGACGAGCCCACCCTCTTCGGGAAGCTCAAGCGCACCACGCAGGACTACAGCGCCTACCGCAGCGAACTCACCCTCAGGAAGATGCCGCGCCTCCCCCTGAAGCTCGCCCTCTCCTCCGAGCGAACGGCGCAGAAAAAGCAGCTCGCCTTCTGGACGCGCATGCTCTTTTCCGCCCTCGTCGATGCCGACTATTTGGACACGGAGCAGTTTTGCAGGGGCGACCGTCTGCCCTCCCCCGCCCTTTCGCCCGCCGATCGCATCTTAAAGATCGAGGCAAAACTGCGCTCCTTTCCCCGGGACTGCCCCGTCGCAAAGGCGCGCCGGGACCTGCAGGAGCAGTGCCTTCGCCACGCCGACGAGGAGGCCGATCTCTACCTCATGAACATGCCGACGGGGAGCGGCAAGACGCTTGCGAGCATGCGGTTCGCCCTCGAGATCGCACAACGCCGAAACCTCAAGCGCATCATCTACGTCATCCCCTATACGAGCATCATCGAGCAGAACGCGGCCGTGTTCCGCGCCATCTTCGGGGAGGACGCCGTCCTCGAACACCACAGCAATTTCGACTATGACGCCCTCGAGGATGCGGACACGAAGGCCAAACTCATGCACGCCGCGGAGAACTGGGACATCCCCATCGTGGTCACGACGAACGTCCAATTCTTTCAATCTGTTTACGGAAACAGGCCCTCCGCTTTAAGAAAGCTCCACAATATCGCCGAAAGCATGCTGGTCTTTGACGAAGTCCACATGTTCCCCTCGGCGTTTTATCTGCCCTGTCTCGAGGCAGTCAAGCTGTTCGTGCGCGACTACGGCTGCCGCGCGCTCTTCCTCACGGCGACCATGCCCTCCTTTGAGACGTGGCTCCAAGCGTTCGGCTGCGGCGACGTCCGCACCTGTGAGCTCATCGGCGACAGACGCAGTTTTTCGGCCTTCGAGCGCTGCTCGATCGAGGACCTCGGAGAAATTGCGACAGAGGAGCTCATCGCCCTTGCGGAGCGAGGCGCCCCATCCCTCGTCGTCGTCAACACGCGCAGGACGGCACGGGAACTCTACCAAAAACTCACCTGCGAGAAGTACCACCTCTCGACGTACATGACAAAGCGCGATCGGGCGCGCGTGCTCGGCGACGTACAGACCGCCCTGAAGGAGGGAAGGAAGTTCGTGCTCGTCTCGACTTCACTCATCGAGGCGGGCGTCGACCTCGACTTTCAGACGGCCTTCCGTGAGCGCGCCGGGCTCGACAACATCCTGCAGACGGCGGGCCGCTGCAACCGCAACGGAACGCGCCCCAAGGAGGCCTCGCATACCTATGCCTTCGACTTTGCGGATGAAGCGCTCCGCACCAAGGACAAACAGATGCAGGTGCGCCAAACTATCTGCCGCGACGTGATGGCGGAGTTCGGCACTTCCGAAAAGGCCGTCACCGGCTACTTCGACCGCCTCTATGCCTACAACCGCGAGGAGATGGCCGCCTTCGACTTTGCAAAGTACATCTCACCCTACGGGTTTGAATTTTCGCGCTATGCAGACGACTTCCGCCTCATCGACGACGACAGCACGGGCGTCATCGTCTGCCGCAATGCGGAAGAGGAAGCCGCCGTCCTCTCCCTTCTTCGGGAGGGAGGCAGAGCTGCAAAGCGCAAGCTGCAGCCGTATGCCGTCAATGTGAAGCAATACGAGCTTGAAAAACTGCTCGCCCGAGGCGCCGTGACCTTCCGCGACGGCGCGTACGTCCTGAGCGATCCCGCCTTCTACGACCCCGAAACGGGGATCAACTTCTTTGACGAAACAAATCATATTTACTAATCAAATAACATGACACAGGAGGACTGAATGTTTGGATTCAAGATCAGGATCAAGGGGGAGTACGCCCTCTTTTCTCGCCCTGAGATGAAGGTGGAGCGCGTCAGCTACGACGTTCCCACCCCGAGCGCGCTCGTCGGGCTTATCTCTGCCGTCTTTTGGCACCCGGGCGTCAAGTATGTCATCGACAGGATCGTCGTCTACCGCGAGCCCGACTTCGTCAACATCCGCCGCAACGAGCTGAGCGAAAAGGTCTCCCTCTCGCTCGTGAAAAAGCAGATGAACGGCACGGGGGACGCCTCCGTCTCTGCGGCGGAGCTGCGCACCCAGCGCGCGAGCCTGCTTTTGAAGAACGTCGATTACGGCGTCGAATTCCACTTCGTGCTGACGGACGAGCGCGACGAAAACATGACGGAAGAGAAGTGCTACAACATCCTTCTCCGCCGCCTCAGGAAGGGACAGTACTTCCACAAGCCCTGTCTCGGCTGCAGGGAGTTTCCCGCCGACGTCACCCTCGAGGAGACGCTTCCTCCGAGCGAGCTGCGCGGCGATGTCGACCTCGGCTATATGCTCTACGATCTTCAATACAAAAAGCGCGCGGACGGCAGCCCGTCGGACAGCGCCGAGCCCCGCTTCTACCGGCCGCACATGATCGACGGCGTCATCGACGTCAGACTTTACGCAAAGGAGCTCGTATGTTAAGAGATCTCTGCAGCTACTACGACCTGCTCTGCGCCCGCGGCGAGAGCGATCTTCCCCCGATGGGCTACAGCTTGGTCCCCGTCACGTTTGACCTCGTGCTCAGCGAGGACGGCACCCTTTCGGAGATCTTGCCCTACGGGCAGCAGCAGCTCGTCGGCAAGAAGCTCAAACTCGCTCCCCGAAAGGAGCTCTTCCCCTTCCGCAACTCCGTCTCGGGCATCGCGGCGGAGACCATCGACCACAGAGAGAAGTACCTCTTCGGCCTCGAATGGGACAAGGCACATGAAGGATTCGTCGTCTCCAAGAGTTCCGCCCTCGCCTTTGAAAAGTGCAGGGAGGTCAACCTCGCATTCCTCGAGCCCATCCGCACACCCCTTGCGGAGGCCTACAAGGCGTTCCTCAACAGGTGGCGCCCCGAGCAGGAGACCGCCAACCCCGTGCTCCTGCAGCTTGGAAAGGAATATGCGGGCGCGAAGTTCGTCATCACCCTGCGCGGAAAGCTCGATGAGCCGCTCAACCGCCAGCCCGAAGTGAAGGCGCGGTGGGAAGCGCTGCTCGCCGAAGCCGCCCCCAAGGAGGACGACATCATCGGGCAATGCGCCGTCAGCGGCAAGACGGGACCGCTCGCCCGCACGCACGACAACATCTCGGGCATCCGCGGCGGACTTGCGACAGGGGTCAACCTCGTATGTTTCAACAATACGGCCTTCGAATCTTACGGAAGAAAGCAGTCATACAACAGCAGCATCTCCGTGGAGAGCATGAAGAAGTACACGACCGCCCTCAACTACCTCACGGCGTCGACCCTGCACAAACAGATGCTCGGCGACATGACGCTCCTCTTCTGGGCGGGCACCGCGGACGACGAGAAGCCCTATCTCGACCTGTTCGGCTTCGGGATCCTGTCGGGCGGCGCCTCGGACGAGAACAAAGACGAGGCGCGGCAGATGACGGACGAAATGCTGCAGAAAGTCTACAGCGAGCTTGCCGAGGGCCACGCAGCGGACGTCGAGGGCATCGACTTTCAAACGCCCTTCTTCGTCTTGGGGCTCAAGCCCAACTCGAGCCGCCTCGCCGTCAAGATCTTCGAGAAGAACTCCTTCGGGAAGTTCCTCAAAAACATCGCGCGGCACTGCGCCGACATGCGCTTTTCGCCGGGCGACAAGCCCCTCTCCCTTTGGCAGATCGACAGGGCGCTCCTCTCCCCCGTCTCTTCCGAAAACGGAGACCCCGCGCTGCAGGCAAAGCTGCTCACCGCCGTCCTGCAGGGTGCGCCCTATCCCGAGACCATGCTCACCAACGTCGTGAGAAGGTGCAGAACGGACCGCGACGATGAGACCAAATCTTTTTATTCGGTGAACAGAACGCGGGCAAGGATCATACGCGCCTGCCTGCGCAGAAAAAATTATTTTCAGGAGGATGAATACACCATGTTGCAGGAAAACAGCACCGATCCCGCTTACAACCTCGGCAGGCTCTTTGCGGTATTGGAAAAAGTACAGACGGAGGCGCTCGGCAGCGTCAATGCGACCATCAAGGACAAGTTCTTCTCGTCCGCTTGCACGACGCCCGCCCTCGTCTTCCCCCGGCTTTTGAAATTGGCGCAGCCGCACCTTGAAAAGCTCGGCGAAGGCAACCGCGTCTACAAGGACCGCATGATCGGCAGCCTTCTCTCCAAACTGGACGGAGCCTTCCCGACCACACAGAATTTGCAGCAGCAGGGAATGTTCATCCTCGGCTACTATCAGCAAAAACAAAAATTATACGAAAAAACAGAGAAAGGAGAATGACGATGCAACCCATTGAAAACCGCTACGAATTTGTACTGCTCTTTGACTGCGAGAACGGCAACCCCAACGGCGATCCCGATGCGGGCAATATGCCGCGCGTCGACGCCGAGACGAGTATCGGCATCGTGACCGACGTCTGCCTCAAGCGCAAGATCCGAAACTATGTGGAGATCGCAAAGGAGGGCGAGCCGGGTTACAACATCCTCATCAAGACGGACAAGGCCCTGAACACCAAGTTCACGGAGGCCTATGACGCCTGCGGTCTCAAAAAGGGAGAGAAGGGAAAGAACCCCGCTTCCGTCGCCACCGCCCAAAAGTATATCTGCGACAATTACTTTGACGTGCGCACCTTCGGCGCCGTCATGAGCACGGGCGACGACCCCTGCGGCATCGTGCGCGGCCCCGTCCAGCTCAATTTCGCAAAGAGCGTCGACCCCGTCCTCCCGCAGGAGATCACCATCACGCGCCAGGCCGTCACCACGCAGACGGATAAGGAGAACAAGACGACCGAGATGGGCAAGAAGAACTTCATTCCCTACGGGCTGTATCGGGCCGAAGGGTATGTCTCCGCCATGCTCGCCAAGAAGACGGGCTTTTCCGAGGAAGACCTTCGAGTCCTCTGGAACGCCCTCATCAATATGTTCGAGCACGATCACAGCGCCGCCCGCGGCAAGATGTGCGCGCGCAAGCTCATCGTCTTCCGCCATGCGTCCGCCCTCGGCAACGCCCCTTCCTCCGTGCTGTTTGACGCCGTCCGTGTCGCACTGAAGCCCGGTGTCGCCGTCCCCCGCAGCTACAGCGACTACGAGGTCACCCTCGCCCAAACGCTGCCCGAAGGCGTCGATCCTCTTGAACTCCTCTGAACCTTCCGTATCCATCCGCGACGTACAGCACTTTGCCTATTGTCCGCACCGATGGGGACTCATCCGCATCGGCTGCGATTGGAGCGAAAACGTCTTCGTCAATAAGGCAAAACTGCTGCACGGCCGTGCGGACAGCGGCACTTCCGTATCCCTGCGGGGCAAGTACATCGAACACTCCGTCCGCGTCTACAACGACGAATGGGACCTCTTCGGCGTGCTCGACTGCCTGCAGTTCGAACGGGACGTGCACGGCATCGAGATCCCGAAGTATGGCGGCAAATTCCGTCTGACGATCGTCGAATACAAGCCGAGCCGCCCCAAGCGGGAGAGCGCATCCTTTGCCGACCGCATGCAGCTGCTCGCACAGAAACTCTGCGCCGACAGCGTCTTTCAGACCGACTGCGCCGTCTGCTTCTACTACGGCGACATCAGAAAGCGCGTGCCCGTCTCATTCACGGCGGAGGACGAGGACGCCCTGAAAGCGATCGTGCGGGAGATACGCACCTGCACGGAGAGCGGTGCGATCCCGCCCGTTCCCAAGAAGCAATATTGCAGCGGATGTTCCATGAAGGACATCTGCCTGCCCAAGATCGGTGAACGAAATGCGTAAAATGCTGAACACTCTCTATGTCACACGCGAGCAGGCCTACCTCGCATTGGACGGAGAGAACATCGTGCTCTCGGAGGGCGGGAAAGAGTTGGTCCGCCTCCCCTTCTCCAACCTGGAGAGCATCTACTGCTTTAACTATCCCGGCTGCAGTCCCGCGCTCATGGGAAAATGTGCAAGGGAGAACGTCGGCCTCTGCTTCCTGTCCCCCGAGGGGCGATTCCTTGCCCGCGTCACCGGCGAAACCAAGGGAAACGTCTATCTTCGCGTTGAACAGATCCGCGCCTTTTCCGACCGCGAACGGCAGCTGTCCCTCATCCGCTCGCTCATCGCGGCGAAGCTCAAGAATACGAGGAGCTTGCTGCTCCGAAGCTGCCGCGACAACGCCTCCGTCCGGGAAGACGAGGCCGTCTCGCACTGCCTTGCCGTCCTCTCCGCCAATTTGGCCAAGGTCGACGGGGAGAGCGATGCCGACGTCCTGCGCGGGCTGGAGGGTGAGAGCGCCAAGGCCTACTTTCATGTCTTCGACCGCCTCTTCACGCAACAGCGGGAGGACTTCCGCATGAACGGACGCACCAAGCGTCCTCCTCTCGACAGAACGAACGCCGTCCTCTCCTTCCTCTACACGATCTGCACGAACGACATCGCCTCCGCCCTCGAGTGCGTCGGCCTCGACCCGTACATCGGCGTATTCCATACGCTGCGCCCGGGGCGCGCCTCTCTGGCGTGCGACCTCGTCGAGGAATTTCGGGCGATCGTCGAACGGATGGTGATCAGCGCCGTCGACCTCAAACAAATTCAGGCTAAAGATTTTGAAACGCAGGTCAGCGGTGCCGTTTTGCTCAACGACGACGGCCGCAAGAAGGTGCTGTCACTGTGGCAGAACAAAAAGCGCGAAGTGCTGCAGCATCCCGTCCTCAAGGAGAAGGTCGAATTCGGCCTATTCCCCTATGTCCAGGCGAATCTGCTTGCAAAATATGTGCGGGGGGAGATCGCAGCCTATCCGAATCTGACGGTGGAATAGATGTTTGTGCTCATCACTTACGACGTCAATGTCGAAACTTCAGAGGGAAAGAGCCGGCTGCGCAGGATCGCAAAGGAATGCGTGAACTACGGCCAGCGCGTGCAGAATTCCGTCTTCGAAGTGAATTTGGAGTACGGTAAGTTTATCCTTCTCAAGGACAGGCTGGTCCGTCTGATGGACCAGGAAAAAGACAATCTGCGCTTTTACTATCTTGGGAATCACTGGAAGGAAAAGGTCGAGCAATTCGGCGTTTCTCAGAAATATGACAGCGAAGGACTCTTGCTCTTTTAGCGCGAACCGCAGGTGATGTACCGATTTCGGCTCGGTTCGCGGTAAAATAACGCGGTTTTTTTCTGATTTCCGCCGCAAAAAATCGGAGGTCCGCCCCGTATTTTGCGGTGCCGCTCTTGTGATAGCTCATCATATAGAGTCGCACCCCACACGGGGTGCGTGGATTGAAATTGTCAGGGTTTCAGCGGCGTAAATACCGCGGTGCTGTCGCACCCCACACGGGGTGCGTGGATTGAAATTGCGGGTGAGAATGGTGCCGCTTCTGCGGGTTGGGTCGCACCCCACACGGGGTGCGTGGATTGAAATGACGGTATTCCCGTACTGCCCGAGGGAATGGACGGTCGCACCCCACACGGGGTGCGTGGATTGAAATCTTTTGCTGAAAAGCAAAGGCTCACGCATTCCGCGTCGCACCCCACACGGGGTGCGTGGATTGAAATACTTTTTCCATTTCGATTAAAATATCAAAAAGTTGTCGCACCCCACACGGGGTGCGTGGATTGAAATTTGCCTTATGTGCTGGTACCACATAGGCAAGAGGTCGCACCCCACACGGGGTGCGTGGATTGAAATCGTGTAGAACATACCGCTACCCCCGCGTACCTTGTCGCACCCCACACGGGGTGCGTGGATTGAAATTGCATACCCGCATTTTGTCATCATGAACGCGCTGGTCGCACCCCACACGGGGTGCGTGGATTGAAATTTGTATGAGCGGCACGACGAGAAGCGTTCGGTTGTCGCACCCCACACGGGGTGCGTGGATTGAAATCTTAAACAGTTCAACGACTTTTGGAAATCTTTCGTCGCACCCCACACGGGGTGCGTGGATTGAAATTGAAGTATCTCGTGAGCGCTGAGTATGGCAAACAGTCGCACCCCACACGGGGTGCGTGGATTGAAATGTAGTAATCGACGCCCAAGATGCGGCAGATGCCGTCGCACCCCACACGGGGTGCGTGGATTGAAATCTTCGATCCGTCCATATAGTCGACGAGGACGTCGGGTCGCACCCCACACGGGGTGCGTGGATTGAAATTCAAGAAAGGGCAAATGACACCAAAACCGTGGGTCGCACCCCACACGGGGTGCGTGGATTGAAATATTCGAGAAGTCAGCAGCATAGAGATCACGCAAAAAGTCGCACCCCACACGGGGTGCGTGGATTGAAATAATACGCTAAAATCGGATTAAGTCCAGCAGCCTGTCGCACCCCACACGGGGTGCGTGGATTGAAATTGTAGCAGGAATATCGGCCTTGAGGCCTTGCTTAGTCGCACCCCACACGGGGTGCGTGGATTGAAATTCATGGTATAACCTCCTACCCCGCGCCCCGCCTTGTCGCACCCCACACGGGGTGCGTGGATTGAAATATACTCCACGACGGCGACGCGCGCCCCGCGCTTGTCGCACCCCACACGGGGTGCGTGGATTGAAATTATATTATGACGGCACAGCGCGAAAACAAGGGAAAGTCGCACCCCACACGGGGTGCGTGGATTGAAATTTTTGGAAGCTCAAACGGTGGGAGACCCAGCGCAAGTCGCACCCCACACGGGGTGCGTGGATTGAAATAAGAACGGGCACTGCAACGGCGAGACGGAGCGGGCGTCGCACCCCACACGGGGTGCGTGGATTGAAATCTTGATCTGCGCCCAAACGCCCGCCGCCATATAGTCGCACCCCACACGGGGTGCGTGGATTGAAATCTGCCCGCCGACAATGAGGACGAGGGCGCCGACGGTCGCACCCCACACGGGGTGCGTGGATTGAAATTGTGTACGAGCAAATTGAGCGCGGATGACATCCTCGTCGCACCCCACACGGGGTGCGTGGATTGAAATCATGAAGGCCATGAGCAACAAGGGCCATCAATTTGGTCGCACCCCACACGGGGTGCGTGGATTGAAATTTGCAAGCGTGCCAATCATATTTGTGCCAATAGTCGTCGCACCCCACACGGGGTGCGTGGATTGAAATTGGAAGGCAAGCCGCCGCTCAGTCCTCTCGAACTGCGTCGCACCCCACACGGGGTGCGTGGATTGAAATCCTGCCAAAACCTACTCGGCTCTTTGACGCTCGTGTCGCACCCCACACGGGGTGCGTGGATTGAAATTTTCACCCCGCGCGCCGCAAACGTATCTTCTATAAGTCGCACCCCACACGGGGTGCGTGGATTGAAATATCACGGACAGGACGTCGCAGGACGTCGCACAACGTCGCACCCCACACGGGGTGCGTGGATTGAAATACGGGCACAGAGGGCGACACGACGTTTGTAACGGGTCGCACCCCACACGGGGTGCGTGGATTGAAATGATAAAATCGATTGTCTCAATTCCTCCGTCCGTGTCGCACCCCACACGGGGTGCGTGGATTGAAATCTCTCTTAAAATTCCATTCCATGATTATTTATTCGTCGCACCCCACACGGGGTGCGTGGATTGAAATCCAGACGTTGTTAGCTACATCGGACACCCACTTCTCGTCGCACCCCACACGGGGTGCGTGGATTGAAATAAAGAAGCCGACGATGCCGTTCCAGATGTTGGAGGTCGCACCCCACACGGGGTGCGTGGATTGAAATCGCCGTGATCTCGTTGGCGTCGTAGGTCAGCTCGTCGCACCCCACACGGGGTGCGTGGATTGAAATGACGAGGAATAGGGTACTCACGGCCATCAACAAAAGTCGCACCCCACACGGGGTGCGTGGATTGAAATTTGAATCGCGGCACCCATGCGCAAATCGTCGATAGTCGCACCCCACACGGGGTGCGTGGATTGAAATTTGAGGATTCGAACAGGCAAACCGTGGATTCTGTGTCGCACCCCACACGGGGTGCGTGGATTGAAATCGAGTGGGCAGATAAATTCCGCAAGCTCTCCCCCGTCGCACCCCACACGGGGTGCGTGGATTGAAATTTACAGATCGCGGAGGACATCGCGGGAGAGCACGGTCGCACCCCACACGGGGTGCGTGGATTGAAATGCGCTCAACCTCACGAACGTGCTGCGGCGTGCGGGTCGCACCCCACACGGGGTGCGTGGATTGAAATGGACAGACAGAGGCGGATGTGCTACGCCCTGCAGGTCGCACCCCACACGGGGTGCGTGGATTGAAATGATGCATGGCGTGAAAATTGCAAACAGCGCCGTGTCGCACCCCACACGGGGTGCGTGGATTGAAATCGAACAGCCGTTGTAATGCGGTGATGGTGTCATGTCGCACCCCACACGGGGTGCGTGGATTGAAATCTTGCAAGGCAATGCAACGCCCGTTCCTCCCTCTCGTCGCACCCCACACGGGGTGCGTGGATTGAAATATTCACTTCCAAGGGTTCAAGAACGCGCAGGCAGAGTCGCACCCCACACGGGGTGCGTGGATTGAAATTTGATGTACCGCACCTCGTCCACAAGGCACAACTCGTCGCACCCCACACGGGGTGCGTGGATTGAAATATCTAACGCATATACATTCGTCTCGTCCACGCTCGTCGCACCCCACACGGGGTGCGTGGGTTAAAATTTGTCTCGGAGACGACCGTCGTTTCATGCGCCGTGTCCCCGACGAGCAAACGCGGTTGCGTCTTGCTTTTTTCGGAAAAGTATTGTATAATATGCCCGCAAACCTCCCGAAGAGGGCGATCATGGACACCGCATTCAACGACATCGTCTATTCTCACGAGCGCGAGGACAGCCGCACGGCCTCCTCGAGCGACGCCTTTCTGCGCGCCGTCGGGCGGGAGTTTTCCAATGCGGACGCCCTTCTCGCCGCGGCGAAGGAGCGGGGCTACACCCCTTCCGACTTCCTCTCGGGAGTGCCCCTTCCCGCAAATTTCCCCCTTCCCATACGCACCTCGGATACGTTCTGCGTCAAGAAACACACCCTCGCGCAGCGGCCCTATCTGCACGCGCATGACTTCTACGAGCTCCTCTTCGTGCAGAGCGGCACCTGCATGCAGACCTTTCGGAACGGTTCCACCATGCAGCTTACAAAGGGGCAGATGTGCCTTCTCCGCCCCGGCGCAGCGCACTGCCTCGCGCAGCCGAAGAGAGATGACGTCCTCTTAAAGGCCGTCCTTCCGCGCGACCTCTTCGAGTCCGCCGCGGAGGGCATCTCCCTTCCCGAAGCTCCCGTCGCCCTGTTCACGCCCGCCGCGCCTTTTGCGGAATACCTCTTCCTTCGCCTTCTCAAGGAGAGCGCCCGCCCTGCCCCCTTTTGCGAGGTCGCCGTCCGCGCCCTCATCACCCTGCTCCTTTCAGAGCTCTCCCGCCCGCCCGAGCCGCCCGTCCGAACGCTCGAGGAATACTTCGGCACCCACTTGAAGCGCGCGTCGCTTACGCACTTTGCAGAGATCTGCGGCTATACGCCCGCCTATGCGAGCAGGCTCATTCACAAAAAGACGGGCCAAAATTTCGCCGCGCTCCTCACGGAGCACCGCTTAAAACGGGCGGCGGAGCTGCTCGCCACCACCCCGCTCACCGTCGAGGACATCGCCTCGGAAGTGGGCTTTGCCTCCCCCTCGGGGTTCTACAAGCAATTCGGCGCGCACTTCGGCATGACGCCCGCCCAATACCGCCGCGCACTCTCCGATGAGCCAACTGCGGACACACATCGGGAAAGTAAGAGGAGAGACCCGCCGCCTCGGCCATGATATAATCAAACAAAAAGAGGTCATATCATGAAAGTCGAGAAGATCCAAGCGCTCCCCCTCACCAAGAAAGAGGCGCTCGCCTATGCGCAACGCGCCGCCGAGCACGCCCTGAAGAAACCCGTAAAGCGCGTCCGCTATCTGGGCGGCGGCTCCTTCGGCAGGGCCGTCGAGGTGACGCTCAATAACGGGCAGCCGCTCGTCGTCAAGTTCCTGCGGGCGAAGGGCATGATGGAGAAGGAGGCGCACGATGTCGCCCTTCTCAAGCGCCGGTGCACCGTCCCCGTTCCCGCCGTGCTGTTCACGCGGCCCGCAGACAGTGCCATTCCCGTCGACTGCTACGGCATGGAAAAGATCGAGGGCAAGAGCGCGCTCCTCTGCCTCCCGATGTTATTTTGGAGCAAAGAGAGGCGGCTGCGCTTTGCCGAAACCGTCACGGAGGCCCTGCACGCCGTCCACACCTGTCAAAGTCCTTCCTTCGGCGACACGATGTGCCCCGACAAGCCGAGCTGGCTCGCCTTTTACCGCCCCTTTGCCGAGGACGTGCTGCGCGCCGCCGAGAAGAGCCATGCCGCGGGCGAGCTCAAAACGGACATCATCCGCACGATGCGCGCCGCTTGGGAGAAGTTCGACATTATCTTCTCCGAAGAGGTCCAAACCGCCTCGCTCATCCACGGCGACCTCAACGTCGGGAACATCATGGTGAAACGCGGCGCGGTCACGGGGTTCATCGACCCCCTCAACGCCGCCTATGCGGACAGGGAGTACGACCTCTTTCAGTTCGACAACCTCACAGGCAAGCGCTTTTTTCTGCGCGAGACGTACGTCAAAAAGTACGGCGGGAGCCGCTTTCTTCCCGCAAAGCTCGCCTTCTACGGGCTGTGGAACGAAGTCTACTGCTATCTGAAGTCGGGCGTCTATGTCGGCCTCATCATGGCGCCGCTCGTCAAGAACATGAAGCGGCAGCTGGAGGCACTGTGATCTCGCTCGGCGCCCTGCTCGTGCGGGCGGCCCTCAGGGCGTACACCTATCCCTACCGCAAGAAATTCGCCTCGCTCTCGCGCTCGGTCAGCCTGCCGAACGCCCCCTATTCCCCGCCCGAGGGATACACCTTTCGCGCGGAACAATTCGACGGCGTGCGGGTGGAGATCCTCACGCCCCCGCGGGCGGAGCGCGGCGCGATCGTGCACTTCCACGGCGGCGGCCATACGGTCGGAATGAACGACCTCTACCGCAAGGCCGCCGAACGGCTCGCCTCCCTCACCCGCCGCACCGTGTTCAGCATCGACTATCGGACGGGGAAGGAGCTCGTCTATCCCGCCCTGCACGACGCGTGCTTCAACGCCTATCGGGCACTCGCCGAGACGGCGCTTTCGGGCTGCACATTCGCCGCCGTCGGGGACAGTTTCGGGGCCAACCTGCTCCTCTCCGCCTGCCTGCGGGCGAGGGAACAGGGGCTTCCCCTTCCCGCTGCCGCCGTGTGCGTCTCCCCCTTTCTCGACATGGCCGCCTCGGGCAGCTCCTATGAAACGAACTGCCGCCGCGATCCCCTCTACGGCCTTCCAAAGGGGTACAGCTTTCGGGACTTCGAGAGCCGCATCCGCAGGATCTCCCCCTATTGCGGCAAGACGCCGACGGACGACCCCGATCTCTCGCCCGCCTATGCCTCCTTCGACGGCTTTCCGCCCGCGCTCATCCTCTGCGGCGGGTATGAGACGTCCTTGAGCGACGGGGAGATGCTCCTTCGCGGCATGCAGAAGGCAAACCGCCCTGCAAAATTGCACGTCTTTGAGGGAATGTGGCACGACTTTATGTACCTCTTCCCGCATCTCAAAGAGAGCAAGCGCGCCTGGCGGGAGATGGGAGACTTCCTCACCGCGGCGCTTTCCAAACAGACATGACCCGCCCCATAACGGCGGTGAAAAAGGAGAAAATTCATGAGCCAAACGCTCGACCTGCTCCTCGCGCAGCTTCTCAAGGAGCGCGGGGAGACCCTTCCTCCCGTTCCGGAGGAGCAAAAACCCGACCTGTTCCGCGCGCTCTGCAACGTGCGCCCGCCCATGCCCGTCTCGGAGGAATTCCTGCGCCTGCAGGACGAATACCTCTCCGAACGCACCAAAAAGCGCGGCATCGTCGACGTGAACACCTTCCCGTATCGCGACGGCATCGCCCTCTGGCGGGGCGACATCACGCGGCTGAATGCGGACGCCATCGTCAACGCCTGCAACTGCGCGCTGCTCGGCTGCTTCTACCCCCTCCACAACTGCATCGACAACGTCATCCACTCTGCGGCGGGCGTACAGGTGCGGCTGGACTGCAACGCCATGATGCAGGGGCGGGAGGAACCCAACGGGCACGTCAGGGTGACGAAGGCATACAACCTGCCCTCGCGCTATATCTTCCACACCGTCGGCCCCATCGTGCAGGGAAGAGTCACTGCGGAAAACCGCCGCGACCTTGAAAACTGCTATCTCTCCTGCCTTAACAAGGCCGCCGAGATGGGGCTTCAGACGCTCGCGTTCTGCTGCATCTCGACGGGGGAATACCGCTATCCCAAGGCGGAGGCGTGCGCACTCGCCGTGCAGACGGTCAAAACCTGGAAACGGGCGGGAAACCCGCTCAAAGTCATCTTCAACGTATATCTCAAGGAGGACGAAGAACTCTATGAAAGAGAACTTGGAAAAGAGGCTCACGAAACTCCGCGCATGGCTTAAAGATGCCGAGTGCGTGATCGTGGGCGGCGGTTCGGGTCTCTCGGCAGCCGCGGGGCTCGTCTATTCGGGCGAGCGCTTCAAGGCGAACTTTCCCGACTTCATCGCCCGCTACGGCATGACGGATATGTACTCGGCGGGGTTCTACCCCTTTGCATCCGAGGAGGAGAAGTGGGCGTACTGGTCGCGGCACATTCTCGTCAACCGCTGGCAGCCGCCCGCCCTGCCCCTCTATAAGACGCTCTTTGAACTCGTCAAGGACAAGGACTACTTCGTCCTCACGACCAACGTGGACGCGCAGTTCTACAAGGCGGGGTTCGCGGCGGAGCGCATCTTCGCCGTGCAGGGCGACTACGGCAAGTTCCAGTGCGCCAAGGCCTGCCACGACAAGCTCTACGACAACGAAGAGGCCGTCCGCCGCATGGCAGACGAGCAGGCAGGCTGCCGCATCCCCACCGCCCTCGTGCCCAAGTGTCCCGTCTGCGGCGGGAGGATGGAGGTCAACATCCGCAAGGACGCCTTCTTCGTGCAGGACGCGGCATGGTACGCGGCCTCCGAGCGGTACGACGACTTCTATGACAGGGCGTGCAAGAAAAAGACCGTCCTTTTAGAGCTCGGCGTCGGGTACAACACCCCTACCATCATCCGCTTCCCCTTCGAGCGCATGACCTACCAAAACAAGGACGTCCGCCTCGTGCGCATGAACGCCGACTACCCCGAGGCCATTCCCGAGAACGCCGCAAAGACGCTCTCCTTCTCCGAGGACATCGCCTCCGTCTTGAGCGCGCTCATTTCCTGAGCGCATCCTGAGCACATCCCCCTCCATTTGTATTGCAAAACAGCGACGCTTCTGCTATAATACCGTCGCCATATGGAGAGCGGCTCTCACGCCCTCCCCGAAAGGCAGAAAAGCAAAACGATTTTACAAGGATACAAAACAATTCTGCAATACAAGGACGGAAAGAATGTGTTATCCTAAACAAAAAGGAGAAGTACTCAGGATATGGCATCGCTCTTATTAGCGCTCATCTACCTCGCCTTTATCAGCCTCGGCCTCCCCGACTCCCTCTTGGGCTCGGGCTGGCCCGTCATCCATGTCGATTTAGACGTTCCCGTCTCGTACATGGGCATCGTCACGATGATCATCTCGGGCTCGACCATCGTCTCAAGCCTCCTCGCTGACCGCCTCATCCACAAGTTCGGCACGTCGCGCGTCACCGTTATAAGCGTCTTTCTGACGGCCGTCGCCCTCGTCGCCTTTTCGTTTGCGAGCAAATTCTGGCACCTTCTCCTCATCGCCGTCCCCTACGGCCTCGGCGCGGGCGCCATCGATGCGGCGCTCAACAACTACGTCGCGCTCCACTACTCCTCGCGGCACATGAGCTGGCTGCACTGCTTCTGGGGCGTGGGGACCATCGTCTCCCCCTTCGTGATGAGCTACGCGCTCACGAACGCCACCTGGCACGACGGATACCTCATCGTCGGCATCGCGCAGACGGTCATCGGCGTCATCTTGCTTGCGACGCTCCCCGTCTGGAAGAAGACGGGACATGAGTCGCTGGAGGCGACCAACGAGAAGGCGATCGGCCTTGTCGGCGCGCTGAAGATCAAGGGCGTGCCCTTCCTGCTCTTAGGCTTCTTTGCCTACTGCGCGGCGGAGTCCACCGCCATGAACTGGTCGAGCACCTACTTCGTCGAAGTCAAGGGCATCTCGGAGGCACAGGCGGCGCAGTTCGCCTCCCTCTTCTACATCGGCATGACGGTGGGAAGATTTTTGAGCGGCTTTATTGCGGGCAAGCTCGGCGACAGGAAGATGATCGTCCTCGGCACCTGCATCGCCGCCGTCGGCATCGTCGTCCTCTTCCTTCCCTTTGAGATCCCCGCCCTTGCGCTCGCGGCGTTCATCGTCGTCGGCCTCGGGTGCGCGCCCATCTACCCCTCCATCATCCACTCGACGCCCTTCAATTTCGGCTCGAAACACTCTGGTGCCATCATCGGCATTCAGATGGCGAGCGCCTACGTCGGCTCCACCTTCATGCCGCCCCTCTTCGGGCTCTTGGGCCGCCGCATCGGATTCGCCTTCATGCCCATCTGGCTCGCCGCTTTCCTCGCCGTCATGATCGTCATGATGGAGACGACCTTCCGCATCACGGCGAAGGCGCGTGCCGCCGAAGAGAAGCCGCTCTGATCGGGCGGAAATTCGTAAAAAATTATACTATGTCTGACACAAACGCGATATTATGTCTGACATAGTACTATGGAAAAGCGCCGAAACCTGCGTTTCGGCGCTAAAATTTCAGGGCGGCGGGGCGTTTTCCGAAGAAAACGCCCCGCCGCCCTGCTTCATCCAAATTTACTTCAGAACAGTAAACTTTCCGTCCTCGAGCCTCACTTTGCCCTTTAAGCGGATGTCCTCGGAGGACGCCCCCACCAGGATCTCATACACGCCGTCGTCGGCCGCCCACTTGTCCTCGGCCGTCGACCAGTGCGCAAAGTCGCGCAATTTGAGCTTGAGCTCCACCTGCTTGCTCCCATACGCGGAGAGCGCGGGCTTTGCGAACGCCTTGAGCTCCTTATATGGCCTGTAGACGAGGGGCGCGCACTCGCGGACGTACACCTGCACGGTCTCCTTGCCCGCGTGGGCGCCGTCGTTCTCAACGAAGAACCGCACGGACACCGTCTGCCCTTCCGCCGAAAGGGAGAGGCCCGAATAGGTGAACTCCGAATAGCTCAGCCCGAAGCCGAACGGGAAGCGTACGGCAACGCTGCCGTCGTAGAAGCGGTATCCGACATCGAGGCCCTCCTGATAGCGCGTCACACCGATGGAAGCCCGGCGGTGCAGGGCAGTCTCGTTCTCGTAGTCCCCGTAGTAATAGGGGAAGGTCTCGGTGAGCTTGCCCGAGGGGTTGATCTTGCCGCTTAAAATGTCGGCGAGGACCGCGTCCCCTCCCATCCCGGGGAAGCCCGCGAAGAGCACGGCATCGACCTCGTCGATCCACTCGTTCATCTCGACGGGAGCACCCGCAAACACCACGACGACGGTATGCGGAGCGCGCGCGGCCGTCTCGCGAATGAGCCGCACCTGCGCGGGCGGAAGGCGAAGATCGGGTCTGTCGCCGTCCTCGTACTCGACGAACGCGCCCGTACCCACGCACACGATGTTGACGTCGCTCTCGGCGGCATTCAGAAGCGCCTTTCTGCCGTCATGGCGGAGAAATTCGGGACGGTTGAACCCGACGGCGCCCTCGAAGCGCACTTCAAAGCCGCGCTCACGGAGGCGTTCGGGAACATCGAACTCGGGCTCCGACCACACAACGCAGGAACTTCCGCCGCCCGCCAGCATACTTAAATTCTCCTTCCCGGGAGCCGCATACATACCGCTCACGGCGAGCTTAGCGCCCTCCGAAAGGGGCAGGACGCCCTCGTTCTTCAAAAGCACCATGCCCTCGGCGGCGACCGCCTTTGCCCGCTCCTTGCGCTCTTCAAGCGTCAGCACGGCACGCTTGCCCTCCTGCATCTTCTTGCAGCGGTTGACAAGCGCCAACACGCGCCCCGCGCAGGCGTCGAGCGCCTCGTCGGTGAGCTTGCCCGCCTCATAATCGGCCTTGAGCTGGTCGTAGTTTTCGGGAGAGAAGGGCATCTCGAGATCGAGCCCCGCCATCGCCGATTTCGCGCGGTTCCTCACCGCGAACCAGTCGGAGATGACCGCCCCGTCGAACCCGAACTCCTCGCGAAGCACCTTGAAGCCCTTCTTATTCTCCGAGGCATACACGCCGTTGATGCGGTTGTAGGAGCACATCACGGAGACGGGCTTTGCCTCACAGGCGATCTCGAAGGGGCGGTAATAAATTTCACGGAGGGAGCGTTCGTCGACGTCGCTCGACTGATGCAGCCTGTCGTCCTCCAGATTATTGCAGAGGAAGTGCTTGAGGCACACGCCGATGCCCCTTCCCTGCACGCCCATGATGTATGCCTTGGCCATCTCACCCGCGACGACGGGGTCCTCGGAGAAGTACTCGAAGTTGCGCCCGTTGCGGGGGTCGCGCTTGATGTTGACGCCGGGAGCGAGCAGGATGTCGACATTTCTGTCATAGCACTCATCGGCAAGCGCCTCGCCCATGCCCTTGGCAAGTTCGGTGTTCCAGGTGTTGGCGAGCAGCTGCACGGACGAAAACGCAACGGCGGGAATGGTCACAACCTCCCCGTTCTCCTCCCGCATTGTCCTGAGGCCGACGGGCCCGTCCGAGACGGACACGCTGTCGAGCGCGCCGTCAAAGTCCTCGGTATGCCATGCGTCCTTGCCGCAGATGAGGCGCAGCTTCTCCTGCACCGAAAGTTCTTCCAGTTTCTTCATGTCTTCTCCTTCTCCTGCGCCCGAGCCCTCTCCGCGGACGCGCTGTTTTTCTCCCCCATACTTTACAAAAAAACCCGCCGCCTGTCAAGAAAGTACGCGGGGGAATTTGACAATTTATAACGCGTCTATGCGAGGGCGTATCCCATGAGCAGCGCGATGCCGCCCAGGACTGCGAGGTGCGCGGGGTAGAAGATGTAGAAGAGGTATTTGAGATTGAGCTTGCCCTTCTCCCCGCTATAGAAGAGAAGCGGAAGCATGGCGAAAAGCGAAAACCACTGCGCCCAGCCCTGCATCAAAGAGAGCACCACGAGCCCCAAGGCAAACAGCGCAAAGACGCTTGCAGGATTGTAGAGAACGGAGAGCCGCTCCCCCTTCTCCCCCGCCTTGCGGAAGTCGAAGAGGTGAACGAGAACGGGCAGCAGCACGCCCATGAGGCCGTACTCGATGTGAATGCCCGAAAAGCAGGTGAGCGCCACCGCCCCGCCCAATGCCGCGAGAAGGGCAGCAGCGCTTACGGCAATGCGCGCAGGTTTGCTCCCCCAAATGCCCGTTCCTTCGATGGGTGCAAGACACGCCGATTTGAGCGCGTCCAGCGCCCAGATGATGAGGCAGGAGAGCGTAAAGGTGATGAGGATATCCCCCTCCACCGTGCCCGTCACGATGGAGGCGACGGCGCTCGTCACGAGGCCGAGCCCCGCGATGAGCAGCGTGTGCCTGAGTTTGCTGCGCGTATAGAAGCAGCCCTCCGCGAGGGTGAATGCAAAGAGCGGCATCGCGACCCGCCCCACGAGCCGCAGCCACAGCACATCGGGAAAGAGGAACACGCCGATATGATCGAGGAGCATGGTGACGCACGCAATGAGCTTCAGCGCATTGCCACTCAAAAAACCATAGTAGATGTTGCGCATCCCCTTCCTCCTTCAATCGTCTGCCGCCATTATACCACGCCCCGCCGCCGATGGCAACCGATGAAGCGCAAATAATGGAACGGGGCGCCCGCGCAGAGCGCGGGCGCCCCCTCTCGCAAGATGAAAGAGAGAACTTCTTTAGTTGACGCGCTTGACGACGAGCACCGCGCCTGCACCCGCCGCAACGGGAGCGGTGACAGACTGCGTCGCCGTGACCGCGAGGTCGACGACGTCACTTGCCGAGAGCGTCGCGAGCGTACTCTTGGTGAAGGTGGACTCCTCGTCGGCGTCCAGCGTATGCGTGCTCGAGGAGCCCGCAACGTCGGTGTTGTTGACGCGCGGCGCAACAGTGATGGTGTCTGCCGTGTCGGGCGTCAGCGTGATGGAATAGTAAATTTCGTACACGCCGGCGTCCGTCACGGTGATGCTGTTGGAGGGCGTGTAGGTGACGGCCTTCTCGGGCATCTGATCGGCGAGCGTGACCTGTTCGGCCGACGTCGAAAGGCTGAGCGAGGGCGTGGCCGTCGTGTAGAGCCCGCCGTAGGCATTCAGCCCGTTCGCAGCGCCCGTCGGGCCGGTCGCACCTGTGGGGCCCGTCGCGCCCGTTGCACCCGTTGCACCCGAGGCTCCCGTCGCGCCTGCCGTTCCCGCTGCCCCCGTGGGACCGGTCGGACCGGTGGGACCCGTAGCACCGGTGGCGCCCGTTGCACCCGTTGCACCCGAGGCTCCCGTCGCGCCTGCCGTTCCCGCTGCGCCCGTAGGACCGGTCGGCCCGGTGGGACCCGTCGCGCCCGTTGCACCGGTGGCGCCCGTGGCGCCCTGCGGAATGGCGAAGTCAAAGACAGCCGCCTCGTTCGTACCCGTGTTGGTGACGGTCGCCTGCGTGCCCGGTTGAGCGGTCGTCACGTTGCCGACCGTGATGGTCGCCGCCGCACCCGTGGGACCCGTCGCGCCTGTCGCGCCCGTCGCTCCCGTTGCACCCGAGGCACCCGTCGCACCTGCCGTTCCCGCAGCCCCCGTAGGACCCGTGGGGCCCGTAGGACCGGTCGGCCCTGTTGCGCCTGTTGCGCCTGCAGCGCCCGTGGCTCCGGTAGGGCCTGTGATGCCCGTTGCGCCTGTGGCTCCGGTCGCACCCGTAGG
>CALVWI010000028.1 GCA_944367045.1 uncultured Clostridia bacterium
GACTTCACCAAAGAGGACTACGACAACTACCGCAATACCTATGTGGGGTTCGTCTTTCAGGAGTACAACCTCCTGCCCGAGTTCACCGTGTACGAAAATCTTGCCATTGCCCTGCAGTTGCAGGGGAAGAAGGCGGACAAGGCGCTTCTGAAGGAGTATCTGAAGCGCGTTGACCTCGAAGTGGACGAGAAGCGCCGCCCCACACAGCTTTCGGGCGGGCAGAAGCAGCGCGTCGCCATCGCGCGGGCGCTCATCAAGGACCCGAAGATCATTTTCGCGGATGAGCCCACGGGCGCGCTCGACGCCAAGACGGGCAACGATATTCTGACGCTTTTGAAGTCGCTCTCGAAGGACAGGCTCGTCATCGTCGTCTCGCACGACGAGGAGTTCGCGCGGACGTTCGGCGATCGGGTGCTCGAGATGTCGGACGGGCTCATCGTCGCGGACAGCGCGGCCTCTTAAGGGGGCGGCGCAATGGAGACCACATTCCGACGCGCGAAACTCTCGCTTTTGTCGGCGGTGCGCATCGGCTCGCACGGGATGCTGCAAAATCCCGTGCGGCTTCTCATCGTCCTCTTTCTGACGACGGTGGCGCTCATCCTGTTCGGGCTCTCCGTCACCGTCGCGATGTACGATGAGGACAGGGCGATCGCCGAGAGCATGGTGCTTTACGACCGCGCGACGATCGTGATGAAGCCCGACGGGAGCGCCTTCTCCGAGGAGGAGCTTGCCGTGCTCGAAGAAAGGGCGGGCAAGGCGTTCGGCACGCTTTCGCAAGCATCCGGGGAACTGCTGCCCGATCTCATGCTGTTTTCGGCGGGCAGTTATCCGTCGCCGGAGGAGCTGAAGGGGTGCCTCCGCAGATCGCCCTTTTCTTTTGCCGTGCTTTCGGAAGAGACGATCGGCGAGGCGGAAGGCTATTCCCTCACGGGGCGGCTGCCGGAGGGAACGGCGGAGATCGCTCTCCCCGCCTGCCTTGCGGAACTGTTCGTCGAGCTCAACTATTACGACGAGATCGCAAGCCCGCAGGTGTATCATGAGGACAGCTTCACCTGGGAGTACGATAAGACGCATCTGACGCGCATTTCTTCCCACGAGGAGCTCATCGGAAAGCGGCTGTATCTTGCCGACCCCGCGGGCGGGGAACCGCTTCAAGCGAGCATCGTCGGCATCCTCGAATATGAATGCGGGCAGGAGGGCTATCACAACGCGAGCGACATGAGCCTGACGCTCGAAGATCAGCTCATCGTCTCGGAAGAATATGCAAAGGCAGCGTTTGGCGGGAGCGCGGGGATGTTCGCGATCGCAGGGCCGCCCGAAAGCGCTTCCGAGGCCGCGACGCTCTATGAGCTTCTGAAGAGCGGGGAGTACCTCGTCTATACGGACGCCGTCGCAGAGGTGGAGGAATACCGCGAGACGATCGGGGGCTTTACGGGTGCGTTCGTGGGCGTGGGGGCGGCGTTCGCCGTCTTTGCGGGGGCGCTCATCTTCCAATTCATCAACCTCTCCATCGAAGCCAAGCGCGGGCAGGCGGGCATTTTGCGGGCGCTGGGGGCGCGCAGTGCGGATGTGTGCCGCATCTTCTTCAGCGAGAGTTTCATCCTGGCGCTCGTGAGCGTCGCCGTCGCCATCCCCGCCACCATCGGGCTTTCCTATGCCGTCAACAAGATCCTTGCCGATCTCTTCTTCATCCGCATCGCGGTGCTCAATTTTACGATCTGGATGCCCGTGAGTATTTTTCTTTTGGGCTTTGTCATCGCCCTTGTGGCGACAGTGGTGCCCGTTCTGAAAGAGGCGAGAAAGGCGCCCATCGACGCCATCCGCGCCGCCGCCTGAATGCGGTTTTGCCGCTTCAGTGCCGCATGACTGCGCCGCTTGGCACTGCCCGGGGCCCGGCGCCCTGCCGACGCCCTCATCACATTGCTTGACAACAATAAAATGCTTTCTGCTTCAGAGACGGCCTTTGCGCCGTCTCTTTGGCTGTAAAGAAGCATGCGGAAAAGCAGAAGATATATCCGGGGTTAACGATATTCTGTCGGGGGTATGTCTACGGGGCGTGTGCTTGTCTTGATACAAGTCGGCGGCTTCGCTGACGGGGCGGCTGACGCCGCCCCGTCACCCGCGCGCTGACGCGCGCGGGCGCCGAGACAAGCACACGCCCTGCAACTTAACCGATCGCCTAAAAACACGATCACGCGGGCGGGCCGCCCCGCTGAACCGCTCGGGGCGGGCCCTGCCCGTTTTCGCGTTGGATCGCGTTTTTATCGGAATGGTCGTGAGAGGAGAAGGTCAGTTGCTTTTGGGCATTTGCGCGATGGTCTCTTTGCTTACGGGTCCTATATATTCTCCTTCGTTCCAGCACGCAAAAGTATCTGTAAGCAGTAGCTTTTTGTCCTCAACACCGATGCGGCAGATGATGTCGTCATCCATAATGTCCGATATGAAGTATTGAGGCAAACCTTTGGAGTAGACGATCTTTTCTCCGGATTTTCCGATGTACTTCATAAGATACGCCATCGCCAAGCCCATAAGGGAAGGGTCCTCGAGTTCCTTGAAATCCGAACGGCCGAACCGCTCGTTGAAATACAGGCTTTGCCATGTGATCTGCATGGAGTGGGACGTTGTACTATAATCCTTGAAAGGCAGCAGTTCGCCCGGGAGCGTATTATTGGGGATATAAAATATCCCGTGAAAATGCAGTCGTTGTTTTTGGGGAGACCTTTCCCAGACACCCATAGCCGATAAGAAAGGCGAGAACGACAAGGGCAACCAATGCCAAAATACGTTTTACAAATTTCATGGCTGATGAGAGAAAGCCGTGCGAGACGTTATGCCCCGCACGGTCTCTCTTTTTTCCTCCTATTCGTTTTTCTTTTTGAAGAGACCTATGATCCATGCGACGAGCTTTGCGGGGAGCATCAGAAGCCACACAAAAAATTGCAGCAGGTACGGCAGCAGCGGCGCCAGGATGATGGCAAGAAGTATGAGTGCAACGATCGCCACAACATATTTCAGCCAATCATTCTTATCCGAACTCGTATGTGTCGGCGGGGTACCGTCTGCGATCGCATCAATGGGCGAAGAAACGACGGGGATAACGACCTTTTTACCGCCGTCATCCCATTCCATCTGAATGAGGTCGAGCCCCAGATAGACGGTCTGCTCGGCAAAATATCCGTTCGTATCACTATCCGAGAGCTTATACACCGTCTGAAAGCTCCCGCCCGCCGTGATGCCGTTCGGCACCCACTGCCAATCTTTTGTCCACTTGCCCTGCGTCACTTCCCACGCGGTATAATCGCTCTGATCGAAACGGAACAGATACACCGTCTCTTCGTTCCGCTTCGCTTCCTCGTACACGTCCAAGAACTCCTCATAATCGTTGAGGTCGATATACAGGTTTTGGCAAGTCTGTTCTTTGGAGACGCCGAAGTCCTGCTCGCTCACGGGATGGATCGCCTGAATGCCGTTAAACGTGTCTGAATATTCGATATGCGAAGTACCGAATACCTTTTCCCAAAAAGTCTGGGAGATCTCCGACATCGCAAGGACGTTTTCGGGAGAAATTCTTTCTTGCAGGACTGCTAAATTGCGTTTCGTTTGGTTCATCTTTTTACCCTCCGGATTTTCTTTTGCCCTTCGGCAGGGCCAAAACCAAACGAAAAGACGGGGGCATATTGTTAGACGGCGGCAAATTTCCGAAAGTCAAGGGCGGCGCAAGCCGTGCATTTACCCTTGACTTGCGGCGACTTTTCGTTTAGGCTCGGCTGCTTTCTCCTTGAAAAAGCCCTGAAAAAGCCGAAGGGCAAAAGGGCGATTTTCCTTGACAAACCTCCCTTGAATTGCTATAATACAAACATACGTTCGTATTTTTGGCAAAAAGGGGGAAACGATGGTCAACGAACTCTTGGAAAGGAGGTATTACTTTGCGGAAGATCGGGAGGAGCGCGAGATCTCCTACTGCTCTTGTTCGGGGCCGGGGAAGTACGGCTTTGTGGCGATCAGAAACCCCGATTTCAGGGAAGAGAAGGTGGATAAATTTGGCAATACCTACATCGACAAAGAGGCGTATCTCTTCCGCAAACCCAACCCGAAGGAGCGGCGGGAGATCGTCCTCAATACCATCATCGAAGGCAGCGGGCGGGCGTTCTCCGTGCATAAACTTGCAAAGTATCTGGCCGTGACGGATCGAACGGTGCAGACGCTGCTGCGCTCTCTGGAGCGGGAGGGGCTCATTCGATCTGCGCCTCGGTATGCGGACAACGGCGCGCGGCTGAGCAATCGTTATCGGTATGTCGGCGAACCATGCAAATTCTACGGCTCGGGCCTCAACTTAAAACTTCTCTATGACCCTGAAAAAGACGTGGGCTTCCGCCGCTGGCCGTGGGGATACCTCTCCTTTCCGCACGACAAGGTGTGGTACGACTTTTACGGCGAGTGCAAGTTAAAATTTACCGCCCGTGTCGCGAGGGGTGAATACCTTCGCGAGCGGGGCCTGCCGCTTGTCGTTCCCGAAGAAGTCAACTTCCTCGTCCTCCGGTACTGCTATTGGAAGGGGAAGAGTGAGATACTGTACACCTGCGACCCCGAACATCCCGAGCGAGACCGTCAGTTTCCCTCGGACGGCACCATCAAAGCGGCGCTTGCGGGCGAGAAGGTGCAAAAGATCAAGTTCTATGACAAAACATTCGAGCTGCACATCGTGGGGAGCCATGAAAATCCCGAAGTGGAGATTTGGGAACAGGGGGAGCGCATTGCCGTCTTTTCATGGTTCACGGAGAACATCCTCGAGCGGACGGCGGACGTGGACGAGACGCATTCGGAGCAGTTCTTTATTTTGGGCGACTTCACGGCAAGATGAGGGCGCGGCGGCGTCAAAGGTAAAAAAATAAAAAAGGCGGAGAGAAAATTCTCCGTCTTTTTTCACGAATGGGGGTGAAATTCTGCTTTCGGGTAGTGTAAGCACTTTCCCGAAGGAACGCTCTGACTGCAAAACTTTTAAGGAGATAAGGACCGCAGGGGACGTGCCGAGTAACCGCCCACAGGGCAAAGGAGGTGAGAAAATGAGTTTAAGATATCAGGGAGACCGCATCGGAAAGCTCGATGAGCGCGGCATCGCGGAGTGGTATCCCAAATGCAAGGTGCGAAGGGAGGGCAGCGTCTACATCGCAACGCCCCATACGACCAACCCCACGCGCAAGAGTTATCGCCCCGAGCAGACCGTCTGCGTCACCCAAAAGGACGGCAAATATGAGCTTGCAGAACGCTCCGAAATCCCCGCAGAGGAAGGCCTTGAAGAAGTTCTCGAAGGGGAGAATGAAACGGATGAGAGGGGCGATGAGAGCCTCAAAACGGGCGAAGAGAACGGCTTTCCGACGACGTTGAAGGGGCTGTTTAACGAGCTATACGAGAAGCACTCCCGCCGCAAACCGCATGAGCGGAAGAAGGCCATTTTGCGGGAAATGACGGCGCTCTTTCCGAACGAGGAAGCGGCGAAGAATTTTGTCGATTCGCAGTGGCGCAGGGTGAGACGCAACGAGCGCGTCCGCAAGCTGCGTTTCAAGCAGAAGGCGTATAATCAAAATTATGAGTTCTTCTTCACGGTCACGTTCGACAGCAAGAAGCACACCGCCGAGAGCTTTGAAAGGAGCCTCAAAAACGTGTTCGCCAACCTTCACAAGCGGTACGGCTGCCTCGTGCAGGGAATGTGGGAGTACGGCGCGGACAGCGACCGTCTGCACTTTCACGGGTTGATGTACGACCCCGAGCATAAGGTGCGGGAGACGCTGGAAACCGTGCGGGAATATAACCCTCAGACGGGGCGTATGGAGACATTTGCGCGGAGCAAGTACTTTCTGGAGCGGTTCGGACGGAATTCGTTCAGCGAGATCGTGCCGCAGATGTACGATGCGGCCATCGACTACCTCACGAAGTATCTGAGCAAAGACGGCGTGAAACCCTACTACTCGCGGGGCCTTTATCGCTATATCGAGAGTGACATCTGCGGCGACGATGTTTTGGGTAAGATGGATCCGACGGGACGGGACATTCGGCTCATCGTGGCGGGAGATTTCGATATTTGGCAGGACGGAGAACATATCGGCAAACCCACGCCGGAGAACCTCGAACGAGCGACGAAACTTGCGTAAGAGAAGGGGAGGGAGATGACGGAAGGGGGAAGGAACGTTGCGGCGACGATAAGAAGAAGCTGCGGCTGTCGGCGAGCCGCAAGCGGGTCAGCGCGGCCCGCCGCAGCGCAGCGCGTCGTCGCAATTTACTTCCGATTGCTGTCGGATCGGCTCAGTATTCGGGCGTTGCTCCTCGTTAGCGGGGCAGTTTTGCTTTCCGTTTGAAAGAACGGTAAGTTGGGTCTGTCGGGTTTGGTGTGTGCCTGTCTCGGCGCCCGCGCGCGAAAGCGCGCGGGTGACGGGGCGGCGTGAGCCGCCCCGTCAGCTGCAAGCCGCCGCTTGTATCAAGACAGGCACACACTTTATGGTCACCTGTCAATTTTTGGGCATTTTTGCGTCACTTTTGGCGCTTATATTGCCCTTGGAATGCGCCTCTTTTCAGGGGCGCGGACACATCGAGACCTGCGATGATATCGACCTTCGCCGCATTTGGGGGGAAGAGCACCTCAAATTTGACGAAAAGTAACTCAACAATGCCCTTTCTGCGGGGAAACAGGGTTATCCACACGCTCGATTAGGCGCAAAAGAGCCGCTCCCAAACGAGGGCGGCTTGGAACAGTAAGTACTTTTTCCGTCAGACGGCGAGAAAATTTACGGGCATTTGTCGAAAGGAATGGGGAAGTTCTCCTTATCGGTTGGGGAAAATGATCTCCACGAGGCGGACTTCGAGGGGTTCGAGGGTCGCGGCGACGGTGAGGGCACCGTCCGAGACCGTCTCTTTCCGCACAAATAATTTGGGAACGGACGCGCACTTGAGGTAGGCGATGTCCTCATCGGTGAGGGCGGGCGCGCCCATGCGCACCCATTCGTCGAACGCCGAGCCGCTCTGCTGGTTGATGTACTGCTCGCAGACGAGGCACTCCCCCGCGGGAAGGCCGACGAGGCCGAGCGACACGTCCATGCGGCCGAGCTGCGAGAAGGGGGTGTAGCGCTCGGTGAACGTCATGTCGAAGGTCTCGCCCGAGGCAAACAGGTGGTTGAAGTGCTCGTAGTTATACATGATGATCTGGATGCTCCCCTGCGAGCGCGCGATGAAGTAGCCCTCTCCCCGCTCGATGAGCTTGTTTCCGAGCTTATTCACAAAGGAAAAGGCGTAGTAGTGGGGTTTCTTGACGGCGTCGCGCGTGAAGAGGCCGAGGCCGCCGTGGAATTCCTCGTGTGAGGGCTGCGTCTCCTCGATCATGTCGGTGAGCACCCAATAGCCGAAGCTGTCCAAGGCGTCGTAGTTCTCGAGAAGGTTCTTGATGAGATAGCACGACTTGAAGCAGGTGTCGTTGAGGAGATTGCGGTGGGAGACGGTGAGGTTCCACTCGGTGAGATAGACGGGCAGGGAGGAGATGCCGAGTTCCTCGAACAGGAGCTTGATGCGGCCGAGGCACTTGGTGAAGGAGTTCTCGTCGCTGTTGAGACGGCTGTGTGCGGGGTGCGCGGGGCGGTGGGCCTCCATCGAGTCCTCGCTGAAGTCGTTGTCGTAGTAGTGGATGTTCATGAAGTCGGGCAGGCAGTCGTTCTCGCGGCACCACAGAATGAACTCCTTGCACCAGTCGAGTGAGAGGTTGTAGGTGACGAGCAGGGACGGGCTCCCCACGCGGAGCGACTTGTTGAGCGATTTGAGCGCCGCATAGGTGCACTTGTGCAGGCGGTAGAAGTCCTCCACGTTCTTGAAACCGAACAAATTGTCGCTCGTGTTCGGCTCGTTCCAGACGCAGAAGGGCCAGCTCTTCACCTCTTTGAGGCCGTATCGCTCGATGAGATGGCGGGTGAGCGCCGTGACGAGGCCGAGCCACTTGTCCATGTCCTTGGGCGGACTGATGTTGAAGGGGGAGGCGTAGACGTTCTTTTCGGGAAGCGAGGCGAGGGCGGCGGGCATGAACGAGAGCTGTACGAGCGGCTTCAGGCCGATGGAGCGCAGAAAGTCGATGGTCTTGTCGATGTAGACGAAGCTGTAGTGCGCATTGCCGCTCTCGTCCTCCGTGTAGACGAGCATGTCGTCGGAGAGCAGCCCGTGGAACTTGATGTATTCATAGCCGATCTCGCGCTGGAGCTCCGAGAGCATCTTCTGCACGTCGGCGAGGAGCAGCTCCTTCGCGCGGCCCACGGCGGTGAACACTTTGAAGGTGTGTAAAAGCGTGCGTTTTGCGTCGTTGACGTCGATCTGTTCCTTGCTGACGATCTTGTTGTAGGAGAGGTCGGCGGCGTAGTCATTGCCTGCGGTGTAATCGGCTCCCGCGCGTTCGGGGGAGGGCAGGTACTTTGCAAGGATGCTCAATTCGCTGTCGAAGCCGTCGTCGGAATAGGAAGAGGGCTTTTCGGACGCGGGCGGGCGCTTGCGGTAGAGGCTGGGCAGCGTGCCGTACTTCTTTTTGAAGAGGCTGACGAAGGCGCGCGGGTTGGAAAATCCGTTTGCAAGGGCGATGGCTTCCACCGAATTGTCCGAGACGAGCAGTTCGTTGGTCGCCCGTTCGAGGCGCAGGTCGTTATAGTACGTCATGAAGTTGACGCCCATGTACTTTTCAAAGAAGGTGGAAAGATAGGGGGCGGAGAGGTGCTGCGTCTCGGCGAGCGTGTTGAGGGTGAGACCCTCGCGGTAGTGCTCGTCGATGTAGCGTACGATGTCGTTGAGCCGCTCGAGGTACTTCTGCGAATGGCTCTCCGCGGCGTCCTCCTCGGCGCGGAAGTGCTTGCACAGCTCAAAGACGATGGAGTAGGTCATCGCGCGGGAAAAGAGAAAATTTTCCTCGGCACGGTCGGCGTTTCCCTTGATGAGCTGCGCCATCAGCCGCTTCAGGGGATAGTAGCGGCCCTTGTCGTTGTCGCGCGAGGAATCGCAGGCAAAGGCGATGTCGGGCGAGAGGCCGTCGAGCTTCTGAAGGTCGATCTTGAGGACGGCGGTCGTGTGCTCTCTTTCCGAGCGCAGCGCGTGCAGACTGTTCGGATTGATGACGGCGATGTCGTCCTCTTGCAGCAGTTCGGCGCGGTCGTCGACGATGAGCTCCACAGGGCCCTTGAGCACGAGAATGAGCTCGAGTTCGGGATGGCGGCGGCGGGAGACGGTGTCCGTCTTATAGAGCGTGAAGCGGATGGGAATGCGCGCGTCGGGCGGCAGAATGTCGTATTGGTCCTTCAAAATGTGTTCCCCCTCTCATCATGAGATGCTTTCAGTATAAATGAAAAATGAGCTGTTGTCAATGCCAATGCAAATATTTCATCTGTTTTTAAGATACAAGTGCATATTTTTTATATTGCAGCGGACGGGGAGGAGGAGGGAAAAAGTAAAAACAGAAAGATTTTTGTGTATTTCAGTTAAGAAAAGCGGTAGAAATTTCAAAATGCAGCCGTTATAATGTAACAAAAGCACACAAAGCGGTAAATCAAAACAGGAGGCGGTGCTGTGGATCAGGTAATCAACACGACCGCGCGGCGGGAGGAGATCCTCAAGGTGCGCGGCATGACCAAGACTTTCGGGCCGGTGGTAGCGCTCAACAACGTCGATCTTACCTTAAGAAAGGGCGACGTGCTGGGGCTCATCGGCGAGAACGGCTCGGGCAAGTCCACGATCACGTCGATCGTGGCGGGCATGCAGAAGGCCACGAAGTGCGACGGCATGTATTATAAAGGGGAAGAATGGAAGCCTTCCTCCATGCTGGACGCGCTCGATTGCTGCGGAAAGGGGCGCGGCGGCATCGGCATGGTCGTGCAGGAGAGCGGCACCATCCCGGGCATCACCGTGGCGGAGAACATCTTCCTCGGCGAACTCGGGCAGTTCCGCCTCTTTCAGATGAAGAACGGAAAGAGTTTCGGCCCCGTGCGCAGGAAGAAGCTGTTCGCGGCGGCGGACGAGGCGCTCAAAAAAGCGGGCATCGAGCATATCCCCGCGAAGGCGCCCATGGCAGCGCTCGACTTCCAGTCGCGCAAGCTCGTCGAGATCGCCAAGGTCATTCTGAAGGACCCCGACGTTCTCATCATCGACGAGACGTCGACGGCGCTCGCGCAGGACGGCCGCGAGATCCTCTATAAGATCATCAACAGCTTCCGCGGCACAGACAAGGCGGTCATCTTCATCTCCCACGACCTCGACGAGATCATGGATGTGTGCGATACGCTCACGGTGCTGCGCGACGGCAACATCATCCGCACCTTTGAGCGCGCGGAGTACGACCCCGATGAGATCCGAAAGGCCATGATCGGCCGCGAGATGCACGGCGACTACTACCGGAGCGATTTCGAACCCGCTTGCGGGGAGGAGGTCGCTCTCAAAGCGGAGGACGTGTGCCTCGGCGAGAGTCTCAAACACGTCAGCCTCGAACTTCACCGCGGGGAGATCCTCGGCATCGGCGGCCTTGCCCAGTGCGGCATGCACGAGCTCGGCAAGGTGCTGTTCGGCTCGCTCGCTCCCAAGTCGGGGCGCGTCACGGCGGGGGAGGACCGCGAGGTCAGGAGCGAGGCCGTCGCCATCAAGTATGGCATGGGGTACGTCTCCAAGGACAGGGACGTCGAGTCCTTGAACCTCTCCGCGAGCATCAAGGACAACATCGCCATCGCCGGCATGGACAAGTACGCCGTCAAGAACTTCCTCATTCTCGACAGCCGCGAGAAGAAGTATGTGGACAGGCAGATCGACGAGCTCTCCATCAAGTGCTCGGGGAGAGACCAGCTCGTCCAGCAGCTCTCGGGCGGCAACAAGCAGAAAGTCGTGTTCGGCAAGTGGATCGGCTGCGGTTCGGAGATCCTTATCCTCGACTGCCCGACGCGCGGCGTCGACATCGGCGTCAAACAGGCGATGTATCGGCTCATGACAAAGCTCAAGGGGGAGGGGAAGGCCATCCTTCTCATCTCGGAGGAGCTGCCCGAACTCATGGGCATGAGCGACAGGATCCTCATCATGAAGGACGGTGAGGTCAAGAAGCAGTTCATGCGCAGCAGAGAACTCACCGACGCCGACGTCATCGGCTATATGATCTAAGGAGGCAAGACATGGAAGAAGTGTTAAAGTCCCGCTCGGGCGATGCCGTGAAAAAGCAGAAAGTCAAGAATATCATCATCATGCTGCTGCCCATCGCGGCGCTCGTCGTCCTGTTTGCGGTGTATGTGGCGATCATTCTCGCCAACGACTACAACTTGGCCATCAATCTCGAGACCATCGTCAATCAGGCGATCGTGCTCGTGCTCGTCGCGACGGGCGCCATCTTCATCTTCACGTTGGGCTCGTTCGATATTTCGCTCGGCGCAAGCACCTTGTTCAGCGCGACGGTGGGCATCCTCGTGTTCAACGCGACGGGAAGCCTGTTGCTTCTCTTCCTCACCTGCATCGCCGTGGCGGTCGCGTGCTCGCTCTTAAATTCGGTGCTCTCGTCTGTATTCCATCTCCCGATGTTCGTCATGACGGTCGCCATGCTCTCCGTGCTCACGTCCATTGCGGGCACCATCATCACGACGAACAGTACGAGCGCGGGCGCCAACCCCGCCATCAGCGTGAGCGATTCCGTCCTGCGCGACATCCTCGGCTCGGTGGACACGGTGTGGTTCAAAGTGCTCATCTTAGCCCTCTTCGCCGTCGTGTGCATCTTTGTGTTCAACTTCACGAAGGTGGGCAGAAGGCAGAAGTTTTTGGGCGGCAACCCCGTCTGCGCCAAAATGACGGGCATTCCGCTCAGCGTGTACGGCATCATCGCCTTTGTGATGGCCGGCATCGGCGTGGGGCTCGGGGCGGCGGTCAACGTCACCTACACCATGTCGGTGAGCACGGGCACGGCGAGCGACATCGGCATGAGCGTGTTCATCGCCATCGTGTTCGGCGGCATGCCCATCTCGGGCGGCGCGCGTTCGCGCATCTACGCGGCCATCGTCGGCGGATTTTCCTACATCATCCTAAACAACATCTTGAACCTCCTGCTGTCCTCCGTCGACGGACGGTACGGATACGTCCAGATCATCAGCGCGGTGCTCTTCCTTGCCATCGTCTATGTGGCGAGCATCAACTACCGCGTCAAACACCTTCCCAGATAACTTTCGGAACCTAAGCCGCACGAACGGCTCAAAAAATAAACGGATAAGGAGATTTGATCATGAAACATCTTGGCAAAAAACTTGTGGCGTGCGCTTGCGCGCTTGCATTGACGGGCAGCATGGCTGCGCTTGCGGCATGCGGTGGAAATGGCGAGAACGACGAGGTCAGGATCGGCGTGCTCGTCTCGGACGTCAGCGGCGAGGAGGCCGTTTCCTTCCGCAACTACTATACGCAGTACATCGCAGAGCAGTACAACGTCACCTTCACCTACACCGAACAGCTCAACGACTCCGCGAGCGAAATTGCCGCCATCGAGCAGTTTGCAGGCCAGAACTACGACGCCATCATTTCGCTCTCGGCGAACGACCGTGCCTCTCAGGCAGAGGCGTGCGAGGAGGCGGGGATGTATTACGCCATCGCCAGCGGCATGGACGACACCATCTACGAGACCTACAAGAACAACGAGTACTTCGTCGGGCAGATCGGCCCCAGCATGAGCACCGAGTATGAGGCGGGCCTTGCGATGGGCGAGTACTATGCGGACAAGATCGAGGACAGCGTCGCCATCTACGGCGCGTTCATTCCCAACCCCATGCACGTCTACCGCATGGCAGGCCTGCTCACCGGCCTCGGCGCGACCTACGGCGGGGCGACGGGCGAAGCGATCGTCGGCGCCATCTTTGCAGACAGCGGCGTGACGGCCTCCAAGATCTCCCTTGAGGGCAAGACGGTCTCCTATCTCGCGGGCTTCGGCGATTCCACCATGACCGAGATGGGCACCATCATCGCGACCGACCCCGACGCGCTCCTCTCCGTCGGCATGGCGACCACCTTCTTCTCGGCCATGCTCAATGAGGCGGGCATTCCCTATGCGGACATCGATTCCTTCACCACGTCCAACGCGGCGAATATGCAGTCCGGCACGCTTGAGTACCTTGCGGGCAAGTACACCTCGAGCATCGGCCCCATCTTCGCGGCAGTCTACAACGCCGTGCAGGGCAACAAGATCGAGAACGCAGACGGCAGCGCCATCTCCATCAGCCAGGACTACTGGGTGGCGACCTCCTATGAGCAGTTCGAAGTGTTCCAGACCTCGGACAGCGTCACCGATCCCATCTACAACAAGGAGCTCCTCGACACCGTCATCGGCGAGGACGTCACCTACGAAGCGTTCGAGGCCTTCGTGACGACGGACAGAACGCCTCAGGCGTAAAATAGGAACTTGCGGCAGCGCCGCACGCAGCTTCAGATCGCGTCAGGCAGGACGCCGCCCGTGCGGCGGGCGGCGTTCCCCTTACGGAGGGTAATTATGGGCAATCTCATCAACAAACATCAACTCAAAAACTTCGGCGTCCGCACCGCCGGCACCCTGGCCGTTCCCGCGCTGTTCGTCGTCGTCATCTTCATCATCTGCGCGGCGCAGGGCGTCATGGTGCTGACCAGTTCCTCGCTGTTTGCCGACTTCGTCTGCTATGCGGCCATCGTCACTTTGACGACGTTCGCGCTCTCCATCAATTTGGGGAGCGGCAGGTTTGATTTCTCGCTCGGCTCGATGGCGACGCTCTCCGCCGTCGCAAGCGCGCAGCTCACCTACTCCATGCTCGGAGGCGGCGCGGGCAGCGGCATCGTCATGCTCGTCTTCTCCGTGCTCATCGGCGCAGTCGCGGGAGCCTTCTCGGGCGGGCTCTACGTCATTCTTCGCATCCCGCCCATCATCACCTCGCTCGGCGTCGCGCTCATCTTCGAGGGCATCACCTTCGTCCTCACAAACGGCACGTACATCATGAGCGAAGTGCAGAACGACTCCATGACGCTCTTCCGTACGCAGTGGTACCTGCCCGCGGTCATCATCCTCGTGGCGCTTGCGGCCGTCTACTTCCTCTTCGACAGGACCAAGTTCGGTTACGACTACAAGGCGCTCAAAGAGGGGCAGAAGGTCTCCATCAACACGGGCATCAGGGAAGTTCCCAACGCCGTGTGGTGCTATGTCATCTGCGGCGCGCTCATGGGGACGGTCGGCTTTCTGCAGGCGGCGCGCAACACCTATATCTCGACGAACGTTCTGAACTTCGGCTCCATCTCCGTCATGTTCACGGCATTCCTTCCCATGTTCATCGGCGGATTCATCGGCAGGTTCTCCAACGATAAGGTGGGGTATCTGCTTGCGGGGCTCTCGATGTCCCTTCTCAACTCGCTGTTTGCGCAGCTCTCGCTCATCGGCATCATCGACAGCTCTTCCCGCGCCATCGTCGAGGCCGTGCTCCTCGTGCTCTTCCTCATCTTCTTAAACAACGAGCAGACGTGCAGGGATCTCGTCACGGGCCGCATCTTCAAGAAGTGGGCCGAGGCCGCAAGGGAGAGAAAGGCCGCCAAACATTCCAGAGAGGACAAATAATATGGATCTCAAAGCCAAACCCTTTTATCTTTCCGAAAAAGATATCGCATGGGTGAACGAGACGCTCGCCTCCATGACGGAGGAGGAGAAGATCGCCCAGCTGTTCTGTCTCATTACTTACACCGACGACGAGGGATACCTCACCTACCTCGCACAGGGCCTCAAAGTGGGCGGCATCATGATGCGCACGATGAGCCTCGACGAACTCGTGAGAACGGTCACCATCCTCCAACAAAAATCTGCCGTTCCCATGCTGCTCTCGGCGAACCTTGAAGCGGGTCTCAATCAGACCTGCTTCGAGGGGACCCGCGTCGGCTGCGAGATGGGCATCGCCGCAACGGGCGACAAGAAGTACGCAAAAGAACTCGCACGCATCATCGGCGAGGAAGCGTCCGCGCTCGGGCTCAACTGGGCGTTCGCTCCCATCATCGATATCGACTATAACTTCCGCAACCCCATCACCAATACGCGCACCTTCGGTTCCGATCCCGAGGTGGTCGCCTCCTTCGGCAAGGCATACGTCGAGGAAGTGCAGAAATACGGCATTGCCGCATCCATCAAGCACTTCCCGGGCGACGGCGTGGACGAGAGAGACCAGCATCTTTTAGCCTCCGTCAATTCCCTCTCCTGCGAGGAGTGGGATGCGACCTACGGCAAGGCTTATAAGACGTGCATCGACGCGGGCGCCAAGACGGTGATGGTGGGGCACATCATGCAGCCCGCGTGGTCGAAAAAGCTCGACCCCTCTTTAAAGGACGAGTACATTCTCCCCGGGCTCATCGCGCCCGAACTTTTGAACGGGCTTTTAAGAGAGCACCTCGGCTTCAACGGGCTCATCGTCACCGATTCGACGACGATGGCGGGCATGGGCACCGTCATGCCGCGCGAGAAGGCCGTGCCCCGCACGATCGCCGCGGGCTGCGACATGTTCCTCTTCACGAAGAACCTCGAGGAGGACTTCGCCTTCATGACGGCGGGCGTCAAGGACGGCACCATTACCCGTGAGCGGCTCGACGAGGCCGTCACGCGCATCCTCGCCCTCAAAGCGTCCTTAAAGCTGCACGAAAAGCAGAAGGATGGCACGCTTATTCCCGACCGTGCGCGCGCGGAAGCCATGCTGTTTTCCAAAGAACACAGGCAGGTCTCCCGCGAAGTCGCCGACAAGTCCATCACCCTCGTCAAAGAGGAAAAGGGCGTTTTGCCCATTTCGCCCGAAAAGTACAGGCGCGTCCTCGTCTACAAGAAGGAGGGCAAGGCGAGCGCCACGAGCGCGGGCATCACCGAGGGGGCGGCCGACCGCTTCATCGAAAAGCTCAAAGAAGAGGGCTTCGAAGTGAGCGAATTTGTCTCCGACGGCGGCTGGGAGGGCATGGCAAAGCCCGTCAAGGAGATGTATGAGAACTACGACCTCATCGTCTACGTCGCCAACCTTGCGACCAAGTCCAACCAGACGGCGGTGCGCATCGAGTGGTGCGAGCCGATGGGGGCGGACGTGCCCGTGTATATGCACTCCATTCCCACCATCTTCATCTCGCTGGAAAATCCCTATCATCTTTTGGACGTTCCGCGCGTGAAAACGTACATCAACACCTACGGCTCAACGGAGGAGATCCTCTCCTCGCTCGTCGACAAACTGTGCGGCAGAAGTAAGTTCGAGGGCAAGTCGCCCGTCGACGCCTTCTGCGGAAAATGGGATACAAGACTATGAATCAACGATTTCTCGCCATTGCGGAGGCGCTCAAGCCCGCGCTCACGAAGCGGCACATCGCCCTCGACAATGCCGACAAGCGCCCCTTAAAGGACGGGGAGAGCCAAACTTTTGACTTCGGGAACCACTATGTGGGCTATCTCACGCTTTCGCTCTCCTTTCAGGGGAGCCACCCCGACTGCCCCGCGCTCATTCGCGTGCGCTTCGGCGAGACGCTGCGCGACGTGGAGGAGGATACCTCGGACTACCGCAGCTGGATCAGCCGCGGCTGGCTGCAGGAGGAGACGGTGCACGTCGATGTGCTTCCCTGCACGTTGGTGCTTCCCCGCAGGTATGCCTTCCGCTACGTCAAAGTGGAAGTCATCGCCGTATCGGGCAAGTTTTCCCTCGTCATCGAGGGGCTGACGGCTGAAACGGTTACGAGTGCGCCCGAAGAGATCGCGCCGGCCGGCGGGAGCGAACTTGCCCGCCGCATCGACAAAATCGCTTTAAGAACGCTCTCCGAGTGCATGCAGGATGTCTTTGAGGACGGCCCCAAGCGCGACAGGCGGCTCTGGTTGGGAGACCTCAGATTGCAGGCTCTCGCCAACTACTGCACCTTTGCCCATAATAGCCTCGTCAAGCGTTGCCTCTTCCTCTTTGCAGCCACGGCGGACGAGACGGGCAGAATTTCGGCGTGCGTCTTCACCGAGCCCGAAGTCGCCCCCGACGACACTTATATGTTCGACTATTCGCTGCTCTTTGTCAACGCGCTCGAGGAGTATCTCGCCGCGACGGGAGACGCGGAAACCGCGAAGGAGCTTCTGCCCCTTGCCTTAAAGCAGCTCGAGCTCGCCCGCTCCCACATGACGGAGTGGACGGTCGATGACAGCGACGTGCTCGGGTGGTGCTTCCTCGACTGGGATCTCACCCTCAACAAGCAGGCGGGCGCGCAGGCGGTGTATATCTCGGCGGCGAAGGCGGCGGCAAGATTGTGCCGTGCGCTCGGAGAGGACGCCTCTCACCCCGAGCGGTGCGCCGAAGAAGCCTCCAAGGCCGCCGTCAAGGCCTTCTACGACGAGGAGCTCGGGCTGTTCGTGAGCGGAAAGGACAGGCAGGTGTCCTATGCCTCCAACGTCTGGTTCGTGCTCGCGGGCGTGTTCGGGCAGGAGAAAAACGCCCGAATTCTGCAGCGTCTTAAAGCCTTTGAGGGCGCGGTGAAGCCCGTCACGCCGTATATGTATCATTACTATATCGAGGCGCTCATTGAGAGCGGCTTGAAAGGGGAGGCCGAGGAAGTCATGCTCGCCTATTGGGGCGCGATGGCGGAGCAGGGGGCGGATACCTTCTTTGAACTCTTCGATCCCGACCGGCCCGATGCCTCGCCATACGGCAGCAGGGCCGCAAACAGCTATTGCCATGCGTGGAGCTGCACGCCGTCCTACTTCTTAAGAAGATATTTTCAATCGTGAGGGAATTATGAAGTACCAAGCAATCATATTCGATCTCGACGGGGTGATCGTTCACACGGACGAGTTCCACTATCAGGCGTGGAAGAAGATCGCCGACAAGATCGGCGCCCCGTTCGACAGGAACATCAACGAGAGGCTGCGCGGCGTCTCGCGCATGGCAAGTTTAGAGATCATCTTGAGCGGCACGGATGCCTCGTTCTCCGAGACCGAAAAACAGATGCTCGCCGAGGAAAAGAACAACGAGTACCGCAACCTGCTTGCGACGATGTCGCCCAAGGATGTGCCAAAGGAGACGCTAAAGACGCTCTCCGCCCTCAAGGAGATGGGCGTAAAGCTCGCCATCGGCTCGTCCAGCAAGAACGCGCGGTACATTCTCGAGCGCGTCGGGCTCATCGGCGAATTCGATGCCATTTCGGACGGCAACAACATCACCCATTCGAAGCCCGATCCCGAAGTCTTTCTGAAGGCGGCGCAGTTCCTCTGTCTGGAGTCCGCTGCGTGCGTGGTGGTGGAGGACGCGGAGGCGGGCATCGATGCGGCCGTCGCGGGCGGATTTGCCTCCGCGGGCATCGGCTCGGCCGCGAAATACCCCAAGTGTACCTATTCTTTGAATGTGCTCTCCGACCTCATCGGCTTTATCCGCTGACGGATAGAGGCGGCGGAAACGGTGCAGAAAGTTCCCCCTTCGTCACGAACTTCGCCGCGCGGATGGTTTTGCACAGAAGCACGATAAAGTGCCGCCCCGAATGCTCGGGACGGCATTTTATCTTTGTTTCTGCAAAGGTGTTTGGAGAGCTGCCGAGTGAAATTCCCGTCGGAAGTTGCATTGAAAATGAAGTAAGTTCCGATTGAGGTGCCTATGACCATCCGCCGCGACAACTATCTCAAACGGCTCGCCGAAAAGCGGGATAACGGACTCGTCAAGATCGTAACGGGCGTCCGCCGCTCGGGGAAGTCTTTCTTGCTGCTCGTCCTCTACCGCGAGTACCTGCTCGCCTCGGGCGTCTCCTCCGAGCAGATTATTTCGCTCGCCCTCGACAATGCGCTCAACGCCAAGTACCGCGACCCCATCGTGCTTTCGGAATATCTTCAGGCGCAGATGAAGGAAAACGGGAAGCGGTATTACGTCTTTCTCGACGAGATCCAATTCGTCGGGAAAAAGAAACTGCAGCGGGACCCAGACATCTATGTGACGTTCTACGACGTTCTCAACGGGCTCATGCAGACGGGCAGAGCCGACATTTATGTGACGGGCAGCAATTCCAAGATGCTCTCTGAGGATATTGCCACGGAATTTCGCGGCAGAGGGGATGTGCTGCACATCGCACCGCTGTCCTTTTCGGAATATTACGGGTACGTCGGCGGAAGCAGGGAGGAAGCGTTTGCCGAGTATATACTCTACGGCGGGATGCCGCTCGTCCTCTCCAAGGAGGGCGACAGGGAAAAACGGGAGTACCTTTCGGGATTGTTTTCGGAGACGTACTTTAAGGATATTTTGGAGCGACACGGCGTTGCCTTCCCCGAAGTATTGGGAATGCTCACGGATGAATTGTGCTCGTCCATCGGCTCTTTGACCAATTCCAGCAAGATCGCAAGTGCCTTTCAAAGCGAGCGAAAGCTCAAGATCGACAGCGAAACGATCGGAGCATATCTCGGCTATCTCACAGATTGCTACCTGTTTTCCGTTGCGCGGAGGTATGACGTCAAGGGCAGAAAAAATTTCTCCTATCCGAGCAAATATTATTGTGTCGACCCGGGACTGAGCAATGCGCGCCTCAACTTCCGTCAGGTGGAGGAGACGCACCTCATGGAGAACATCATCCATAACGAGCTCGTCTGCCGCGGGTATTCGGTCGATGTCGGCGTTGTGAGCGGGACAGAGACCGTCGGGGGAAAGCAGGCGTATGTTGCACGGGAGTTCGATTTCGTCGTCAATGCCGCTCGTCCGGGGGAAAAGTACTACATTCAATCGGCGCTGCGCATGGACGATGAGGCGAAGCGGGAGCAGGTACTCCGCCCGTTTTTGAAACTCAAAAACGATTTTACAAAACGGATCGTCATCACCAAGACGCTGTTGAAGCCGTGGACGGATGAGTACGGCATCCGGCATATACGACTTTTTGTTGGACGCAAACAGTTTGAATTGGTCGACTTGACAGAATTACCCCGCATGGGAGGTGTGGTTCCCGCGCGGGGCGTTTGTCTTGTATGAGCCCTTCGGCGACCGTTCTTTGCTGCACGCGATAGAGGACTTCCCCTGTACCGGCTTTCATGATTTATGCTGTAATTTTGGAGACCGTTATTTAACGGCGTATTTTGCATGAAGGACGGTTTGGGAAGTTTTTGGGAAGTTGCCCTCGTTTTGGGCGAATTTTACAAGGGCGTCGATGTGACGAAAATTTCGATTTTTGGGGCATTTTGAGCCGATTTTACGTCAAAAACAGCCCTTCGCGGGCATATTTTGAAAGGGGTCTCTTAGACTTGACTCGCCCTTGCATTTTACCTCTGACTCCGTCATTCGTTGGTTCGAATCCAG
>CALVWI010000029.1 GCA_944367045.1 uncultured Clostridia bacterium
AAAATTGCGTGTGCGGGCCCTTCGGCACCGTTCGGGATGTCGATAAGGTGCGGGAGCGCCCCGCCGCGGAAACGCGGCGGGGCGCTTATCGGGCGGGCGCGACGGCCTGAGGCCGCCGCGCCCGCCCTGCTCCGTGCCGCCCTCATCGCGGGCACAAAAAAAGTCCGCCTCCGCGGGGAGACGGACTTTATAAGGTCGGTTACTGAAGCTCTGCGGTAGCGCCTGCTTCCTTGAGCTTTGCGACAGCTGCCTCTGCGTCTGCCTTGGGAACTGCTTCCTTGAGCACGCCGAGCGCCTCGACTGCCTTCTTTGCCTCTGCAAGGCCGAGACCCGTGAACTCGCGGACGACCTTGATGACGCCGATCTTGTTTGCTCCGATATCCTTGAGGACGATGTTGAACTCGGTCTTCTCTTCCTCCTGAGGAGCTGCCTCTGCGGCAACGGCACCTGCTGCTGCGACGGGAGCTGCTGCGGAAACGCCGAACTCCTCCTCGAGAGCCTTGACGAGGTCGTTGAGTTCGACCACGCTCATAGCCTTGACTTCTTCAATAAGCTTCTGAACATCCATTTTGAATACCCTCCGGTTTTATGAAAATTATTCCTTGTTTTTCGCGATCGCGCCGAGCACATAGGCGAGATTTGCGATGGGAGCCTGCAGGCACCCGAGCATCTTGGCGATGAGCACCTCTCTCGAAGGAATGGCCGCGAGCTTCTTGATCCCGTCTGCGTCCACATAAGCGCCGTTTACATACGCGCTCTTGGGAACGAGCTTGGTCTCGAGCTGAGGCGCATCCTTGACTGCCTTGGCGAGGATGGAGCAGCCGCTCGTCTCGTCCGGGCAGAAGACAAATGCCGTCGCGCCGTTGAGGTCGTTGTCGAAGTCCTTCACACCGAGTTCGTCGAATGCCTTTCTCACGAGCGTGTTCTTATAGACCTTGTACTCGCTGTTGGCATTGCGGAACTTGTTGCGGAGATCGGTGACCTCAGCCACGGTGAGCCTGTCGTACTGCACGAGCACGACGGACTTCGAGGCGTTGATCTTTTCCTTGATCTCTTCGACGACCGCCTTTTTCGCTTCAAAATTTGCCGACATGTTTACCTCCTTGGAGCGCTTGCGCGCCCCGTTTCCCGCTTCCCCCGCCGTGCTGGAGCGGGAAAAGCAAAAAATGCGCTCCGTACCGCATGGGAACGAAGCGCATGAAAAGACTTTGCCGTTCGTTACCTCGACGGGATATTGAGCCTTCGTTTTCGGCACCCGTTGTCTGCGGTATCGATATTACCTTTTGATTTTAGCATACCCGCGCGCGGAAAGTCAAGCGATTTTCGCGGCGGAATTGCCCTTTTAGCCCTTGTTGTAGGCGACTTTGACGCCGGGGCCCATCGTGCTCGTGAGCGTGACGCTCTTGACGTACTGACCCTTGGCAGCGGCGGGCTTTGCACGGACGATGGCGTCCATGAGCGCCGTGAAGTTGTCGAGGATCTTCTCGTTCCCGAAGCTCTTCTTGCCGATGGGGCAGTGGATGATGGCCGTCTTATCGAGACGGTACTCCACCTTACCTGCCTTGACTTCCTGAACGGCGCGGGCGACATCCATCGTCACGGTACCGCTCTTGGGGTTGGGCATGAGGCCCTTGGGGCCGAGGATACGGCCGATGCGGCCGACCACGCCCATCATGTCGGGCGTCGTGATCATCACGTCGAAGCCGAACCAGTTCTCCGTCTGGATCTTCTGGACCATCTCCTCCGCACCGACGAAGTCTGCGCCGGCCTCTCTTGCCTGGTCTGCGCGCTCGCCCTTTGCGACGACGAGCACTTTCTTGGTCTTACCGGTGCCGTGAGGGAGCACGAGCACGCCGCGGACCTGCTGGTCTGCCTGGCGGGGATCGATGCCCAGACGGACGTGCAGCTCGATGGTCTCGTCGAACTTTGCCTTGGCGTTGCCGAGCACGATATTGACGGCTTCGGCCGCGTCGTAGGGGCGGGTCTTGTCGTATGCCTTCAGGCTTTCGGCGTATTTTTTACCGTTTTTCATCATTACCTCCTGGTGGTCAAGCGAAGGCTCTGCCTTCTCCCACATTCTCCTTGATTAGTCCTCGACGGTCACGCCCATGCTGCGTGCCGTGCCTGCGATCATGCTCATCGCGCTCTCGAGCGACGTGCAGTTGAGATCGGGCAACTTGGTCTTTGCGATCTCCTCCACCTGCGCCTTGGTGAGCTTGCCGACCTTCACCTTGTTGGGCGTAGCCGATGCAGTCTCAAGCCCCAATGCCTTCTTGATGAGGACGGGTGCGGGAGGCGTCTTGAGGACGAACGTGAACGAACGGTCCTGGTAGATGGTCATGACGACGGGGATGATGAGCCCCTCCTGACCGGCGGTCTTCGCATTGAATTCCTTCGTGAAACCGGGGATGTTGATACCGTGCGGGCCCAGCGTGGAACCGACAGGGGGACCGGGAGTCGCTTTCCCTGCAGGGAGCTGAAGTTTGACTACCGCAGTGATCTTTTTAGCCATATTGTTCCTCCGTATTCGTGGTACTTGCAAGGCGGCCGAAAAGTGAAATTTGCCGTCTCTCCCACGTTATATCGAAAAACCTTGAAAGGCTTTTTCGCTGATTTGAGAAGCCTCAGTCGGCTTCGTGCGTGCCCTGCGCTTCCGCCGTTTCGGGCATCTTGCGCATCTGGATATACTCGACTTCGACTTCCTGCTGTCTGCCGAACATGAGGATATCCACCTTGGCGTGCTGTTCGGCGTCGTTGAGCTCGACGATGGTGCCGTCGAACCCTTCGAGAGGGCCGTTGTCGATGGCGACGTGATCGCCCACCTTGAAGTCTGCGTCCGAGACGTACTCTTCAAGGCGCATGCGGCGGATCTCATCCTCGCGCATGGGGATGGGACGGCCCTGCGGGCCGCAGAACCCCGTGACGCCGCGCGTGTTGGTGACGAGATACCACAGCTGGTTGGAGTAGACCATTTTGATAAAGACATAGCAGGGCAGAAGTTTGCGTTCGACGACTTTTTTCTTGCCGTTCGCCTTTTCTTCGATGGTCTGTTCGGTCGGGATCTTGACGTCGACGATGCTGTCGCTCAAGTTGTTGTTCTCTATAAGCCGCAGGAGGCTGTCCTTTACCATCGATTCATAGCCCGAGTAGGTATGAAGGATGTACCACTTGGGCTCGCTGTCCACTGTTGCCATGGTTTAACCCCCTAAGTCGGTCAAAAGCTGCAAGAGCGCGGATAATCCGTAGTTGATGGCCGTGATGACGATGAGGAAGATGAGCACGATGACGATGACGACGCCCGTCGCTTTGAGTGCCTGCGGGAGCGTAGGCCAGGTGACGCGCTTGAGTTCGGAGAAGGTCTCCTTGATCTTCCTGCCCATGCGGACGAAGAAGTTGGGCTTCTTTTCCCCCTTCTTTTGGACCTTCTTGGGCGCGTCCTGCTTTTTGACGTCGGTCGTCTTTTCGGTGCGGTCGTTGGACTTTTGCATTCTCTTTACTCCGATGCGCGAAAGAGCGCGCGAAACTTACTTGGATTCCTTGTGAACGGTGTGCTTCTTGCAGACGGGGCAGTACTTCTTGAGCTCAAGACGGTCGGGGTCGTTGCGCTTATTTTTGAAGCTGTCGTAATTTCTGTTCTTGCATTCCGTACATTCAAACGTGATCTTCATTCTCGTGGATTTGGTAGCCATGCGAAATAAACTCCATACAAAAAAATTACCCCCTTCCGAGGATACAACGGAAGTTTACCACACTTTCGGAGGGATGTCAACCGATTTTGAAAGGAAGTTGTGAGAATTTATGAAAAAAAGAGAGCCCCCGCATTTGCGGGAGCCCCCTTTGGGAATGGTAGCAATGAAGCTACGTGTGTTTCGGTTACTCGGCCTGAGCCTGGTAGAGTGCAAGAGCCTCTGCGTCGCTGACCGCGCCCTGGATATGAAGGTCGGTCGTAGTAGCGCCCTCGGCCGTTGCAGCCATGAAGGTGAAGCCGCTCTCGGCGATATCATTGAGGAAGTACTCAACGAAGTCGGAGATATAGGTGCTTCCGCCCATCAGTCTGTTCGCCTTGTACCAGATCATGAGCTCGCCGTCACGGTAGTACTTCACGCCGTCCTCAACGCTGAGGGAGACCGTCAGATAGTAAGGGGTGGCCGCATTGAAGAAGCAATCCCACGTTGCGCCCTCACCCACGAAATCATCACCGGCAGGGAATGCGTTGAGCCCGGTGGGGAACTCGCCCGTCGTGTTGTTATAAGGGTCGAGGTTGGGAAGCGTCACGAGCATACCGCTGCCGCTTGCAGGCTGCATAACGAGCGTGCCCCAGTCGCCGGAGTGACCGAGAATGGTTGCGGAGACGGAGATACCCGTTGTAGTAACGGTGCTGATCGCGCCGATTTCCTTCTTGTTCGCGTCGCCCGAGAAATCCATGACTCTCGTGACTTCGCCGACGGTCACTCTGTTGTTGTTCGTGTAATAAGGATTGCCCCAGAACGCAACGCTAAGGTCTGCTTCCGTGAAGTTGCCGATCACGAGCTCGGACGTCCAGACATCGCCGGCCTTTGTTGTGAGCGATTCCTCAACGGTGAGCGTCGTACCAAGCCTACGGATAACGAACGAGTAGTCGCCGTTCCAAGGCTTATTGGTCTGATCGAGTGCATTTTCGGGATATGCAGCCTCTTCGCCGTTGTGGTAGATGACGTAAGAGACGTTCTCGTTCGTCCACAGCGAGTTGTTGACGTTGGCAACTGCCGTCCATGCGTTGTCCGTTGCGCCTTCGAGGAAGCGCTTGCGGAGATCGTCCGTCGTGGAACCGTCTGCAAGGCTGATAACGAATGCGCCGTCGCTGACGTAGTTGGGGTCGTTGTCCTGATTCCAGGTGTACTTCATGACGAAGTCGCCGGAAACGGTCTGCTTACCGAGCTGATAATCGACGACCCACCAACCGTCTGCCGTGTTGTTGAGGAAGATGTTGCCCTCTTTGAGCAGCACAACTTCGTAATAGGAGTTCTCGTCGATTGCGACGGTCTCCTTGGTAGCACCACAGACTTCGCAGGTAGCAACGCCTTCGGTTTCCGCGCCCCAGGTATGGACGCCCGTCGCGGGAGTGACGATCGCACCGTAGACAAAGCCGGTCTCTGCGTCGGTGTAAGCTTCGATGCCGTCCTGCACGCAGCTGAATGCCTGCATTTCGGCGCGCTCGCCCGTAGGCGTGACTTCCGCAGCAGTGATCTCGTCGCCGGTGACGGTGTAGACCGTGTAGGTCTCCTGACCGTTCTCGGTATCCTCGTTCGCCGTGAAGTAGTACGTTGCGGCGTTGTCGTCGGTACGAAGGCCGAGCAGCGTGACGGAGAACTGATACATGATGAGTGCGCCGTAGTCGTAGTCGGTCGCATCGCCGACGTTGCCGAGTGCGATGATCTTGCCGGTGGAGCTGACGCTGGACGTAATGGTGTTGGACGCATCGGGAGCAACGCCATCTGCAGAAGTGGAGACGGAGACGTCGTAGGACTGACCGACTTCGTTCTGGATATTGAGCGTTGCGTCGATGAAGAGATCGGTGTACTCAAGGTTGCCGTCGACGGATTCGCCCGTGACGCCCTTGATGACATACATCATGTCGCGCGAGACAAAGACGACGGTGTCGTCCGAGATCCTTGCATAGGAGCCCGTAGGATCCGCGCTGAAGGTCATGTTGTAGTAGAGCGTAAGGGAAGCAAGCGTGGTGCCGTCTGCCCCTCTGAGACCGACTGCACGCGATGCGTTGTTGGCCGCGAGGTTGACGATGGCGGGAGCTGCGATGTCGTAGACGACTTCGAAGCCGTCCGCGGTCTCCGTGACGGAGTTGATATAGAGCTGGTTGCGGAGAGCGGTGTAACGGCCATCGCTGCTGATCTCCGCCTCGATGTCGGCAACAGTGTCGACCTTGCCGCCTGTGACGAGCGAGAGTTCGTCGATATTGCCGAAGTCACCCGTGTAGACGACGGTGTACGTGCCGCCTGCATCCAGCGTGAAGTCAGAGGCTGCGACGTAAGCGCCTGCAGCGGGAGCAGCAACTTCGGAGAGGTCGACCGCAACGGTCTGCGTCTCTTCGCCGGAGGTGATGGTGATCGTGTAGTTCGCGCCGAGAGGAAGGACGACGTCGATGACGCCGTTGACGAGCGCAGCATAGCCGCCGTCCGAGACGGAGACTGCCGTCACGCCGTCCGAAAGTGCGGAGAGCTTGAATGCGACGAAGCTCGAAGCCGTGGTGCCGAGCGCTTCCTTCTGCGCTGCGGTGAGCATGGCTGCCGTACCGGTACCGATGATGTCGATGCCGTCCTCTGCAGCGTTGACTGCATAGTCGAAGGAGGCATTGGGTGCATCGAACACGACGCCGCCCTTGGAGACGGCGGAAGCGCCGACTGCCGTGAAGCTGCTGGGAACGACCGTGATCTGGCTCGTGCCGTCGATCGTGCCGTCCGAAGTGAAGTAGTAGACCTGACCTGCGAACTCGACGTTGAAGGCATACATGCCTGCCTGAAGAGGCTCGGTCGCAAGGTTGACTCTCGTAGGCGTGACGTTGCCTTCCGCATCCGTGACGTCGATATAAGCGTATGCGTTGTAAGAATTGGAGACAGGGTTGCCCTTGCTCATGGTAGCTTCCGTCGTGATGCCCGTCGTGTCGAACATCTTGCCTTCGGGCTGGACGGTCGCATCGGGAAGTTCTGCCGTGAAGCCGGTGACGTAACGGTTCATGACCGTCTCGATGTTGGTGACCTGATAGGTGACCTTCTCGCCGTAAGCGACGATCTCGTACGCCGCGTCGGGAACGTGCACGGAATAGATGAGCTCGAGCGTGGAGCCGTCCGCCTTGGTGAGGTTGTGACGGATGGTCATGACGCTGTCGAGCGAATAGTCGTACGTGATGACGAGCGTGCCGTCGACGAGGTCTGCCGCGTTCCAGTTGGTGCCGCGGGAGAAGACTTCCCAAAGGGTGCTGTCCGCGGTAGCGGTGCCGAGCGAAGGCGCATAGCCCGTGGACGTGCCCCAAGGAGAGACAAATCCTGCAGCCGTCGCGATGACCCATGCATCCTCACGGGGAAGGGTGCCGTCCGCGCCGTTGCGGATACCCATGAGGGGCGTGTTCCACGTAGCGCTGACGTCGACCGTAAGGATCTTCATGGTGAGCGCACGCGACTGACCTGCAACGAGCGAGCCGTAGTTGACGTGATTCTCGCCTGCGATGGGAGCGACTGCGGGAGAGTCAGCGGACACGTTGGCGAGCGACGCCTGGTTGCCCCAAGCGGTCGTCGTGATCGTATCGGTGAGGCCCGTGAGGCTCTGACGTGCAGCGCCGCAGGTGCAGGAGTAGTTGCCGCCGCCCTCGTCGACCCAGTTGTGCTCGACCGTGACTTCATAGGATGCCGTCACGGGCTGAGCGCCATCTGCGGGCGTCTGATCGGGCGTGATGATGATCTGGTAGGTACCCGCGCTGTTGGGATCGTAAGCGGAGCTGTCCACCTCATATTGTTCTGAGTCGAGGACGACGGCGTCATCCGAGCCGCGGTAATAGACCGTGACCGAAAGATCGCCCGTCGAGAACGCTTCGCCCTCGGTGAACGTTCTGGTCCCGCCTTCGAGCACGATCTCGGTCACTTCGCCGCTGCCGCCGCCGCAGGCAACGAGGAAGAGCGAGAAAGTGAGCGCGAAAACAAGGCCCAAAGCTATTCTAAGCTTCTTCATGTTGTTCTTTTCCCCCTATAGAGATTTTTTTCCACTTGTTATGCGTGGTTATCATAATTTTACAACAAAATCACAATTCTGTCAATACCTTTTCGGAAAAAGTTATCGCCTCTTTGATAATTTCTCCCACGCGCAAAAAAACATGCGCGAAGGGCAAAAAGGGAGGCAAAAATCGGCCGAAAAGGCACAAAAAAGGGGCGGCGTTCCTGAGGAACGCCGCCGAAAGGGGGGTCGTCTTCGGTAGATTTTTTTTGGGGAAAGTCCCTTACTTTTCCTCTAAGGTAAGATCGAGGTGATCGGCGGGATCGACGCTCTCTCCGTCGAGCGAAAGCTCGAAATGAAGGTGCGTTCCGCCGTGTGCCTCCGTGCCGTAGGGCGCGGCGACGGTGCCGAGCTCATCGCCCTTGGAGAGCGTATCGCCCGCCTTGAGGCCCTCCTTGGGCTCCAAGAAGCGGTAGGAGCTTACAAGGCCGTCGCCGTGGTCGACCGTGACGAGGTTGCCGAGCTCTTCGGAGAGGCTGACTTCGAGCACGGTGCCGTCCGCGATGCAGACGACCTCTGCGCCCTCCGCCGCCTCGAAGTCCACCGCGTTGTGGCGGTAGATCTTATTGAGAGTCTCGTTGTAGTAGATGGCGCCGTACTCCGAATACGTCCCCTCGACGGGCAGCACGAAGGCAGTTTCGCCGCCCGTGGGCTCGTCGGTCTCGTCGGAGTTATCCTTGTCGTCATCGCCGTCCGGCGTTACGACGGCAGGGGGTTCATCGAGCATGTCGTCGCCCCGCGTCGTGAAGTAAACGGTGAGGATGATGGCCGCCGCGATGAGCAGCACCCCCACGCCCGCCAGGATGCCGTATAAGAGTTTCTTCTTCTGGATGGTCATGCCTTTTTCGTTCATATTGTCCTCCGGTTTGCCCGATTATGGGCGCGTCGTTTGAGATTTATACATCCTTCGGAAAATTTTTTAAAAGCCGCCGAAGATGACGGGCGTTCCGACCGCCGTCCTCCCCTCCCCTTCCGCGATGTGCAGGTTGACGCAGACGCCGTTCAAGAGGATGCCCTCCCCGAGGTACGGGGAATAGCAGTAGCGGCTCACCGTGCCCGCCGCCTCTTCCGTAAAGAGGACGCGCGCGCGATAGGCGGCGATGAGCTCTGCGGTGCAGCTGCCTTCATAGACCGTGCTCTCGCCGCAGACTTCAGGCGGAAGCACGAGGGGCGGTGTCTCCATCGTCACCATGCGTGCGGAAGAGCTCTGCCCGAGCGAGAGGGTGTAGCCCTCCCCGCCCGAGAACGAGGGCGCGTGCCAAAGGAGAAAGAGGATGGCCGAAGAGAGGACGGCCGCGAGCAGGGTGACTGTCAGTTTTGCCGCCCGCACGAGCTTTTTCCGCATAAAAAAACCTCCCCGAAGTGCTTCGGGGAGATGTTTGACAGGTCCTTGCGGTTTTATACGCCGCAGCGCAAGATTTTAGAGCAAAAGTCACCAGCTCAGCGTCTCGCCGCCGAGAAGGTGCATGTGGAGGTGCATGACGGTCTGGCCCGCGTTCTCGCCCTGATTGATGACGACGCGGTAGCCATCCTGAAGGCCCCACTCCTTGTAGTGCTTGCCCACCTTTTGGAGCATCCTGCCGATGAGCGCCGCCTTTTCGTCGTCCGCGTCGGAAAGGAACGCGAAGTGGACTTTCGGCACGCAGAGAAGGTGCACCTTCGCCTTGGGTTCGATGTCTTTAAAGACGAGCATCTCCTCGTCCTCATACACTTTGGCGGAGGGAATTTCCCCCGCAACGATCTTGCAGAAAATACAATTATCCATAAATGACCTCCCGATCAGATTTCTTTGAGCAGTTGGGCCTTGAGCCCGTCCTTCTCGCGTTCCAAGAGCTTGACGCGCCACAAGCTCCCCTCCTTCGCGCCGTCGGCATATACCCGAAGATAGTTGGGCGTATAGCCGCCGTCCGCCTCAAAGAGGACTTCGCTCTCGCGGCCGATGTAGCGGGAAAGATATTCCTCCTCCGCCTCGTTCGCCTCTGCCATGAGACGCTGCACGCGCTCGTGCTTGAGAGAGGCGGGAAGGTCGGGCTTCTTCGCGGCGACGGTGCCCTCGCGCGGCGAGAAGGGAAAGACGTGCACGCGGGAAAAGCCCGCTTCCTTCACGATGGAAAGGGAATCTTGAAAGTTCTCCTCCGTCTCCCCGGGGAAGCCCACGATGATGTCCGTCGTGATGGCGGCGTCGGGAAAGGCGGCGTAGATCTTGCGGCAGGCGGAAAGGTATTCCTCGCGCGTGTAGCGGCGGTTCATCGCCTTCAAGACGGCGTTCGAGCCGCTCTGCAGCGAGAGGTGGAAGTGCGGCATGAAGTTGCCCTCTTTCATGGCGGAAAGGAGTTCGTCCGTCACGGCGCTCTCCTCGACGGAACCCAAACGGATGCGCGCGGGCACGTCCTTTAAGTAACGGAGAAGGCCGGCAAGGCCCAATTCGCCGTCGTGATAGTCGGAAATGTCCACGCCCGTGAGGACAAGCTCCTTCGCGGGCGAGGCGAGGGCCTCCGCTAAGATGTTCTCCTTTTTGCGCGAACGCGAACGGCCGCGGAGGTAGGGAATGAGGCAATAGGAGCAGAAGCGGTTGCAGCCGTCCTGAATGCGCAGGTAGGCGCGCGTCTTGGTCTGCTTGGGGGCGGGAAGTTCGCCCATGCCGCACTCGGGCTCGACGAAGATGCCTTTCTTTCCCAAAAGTTCCAAAAGTTTGCCCTTGCCCTGTGCGCCCGTGACGAGCACGACGCCCTCGCGATTGTAAAAATCTTCGGCGTGATGCTGAGCGGCGCAGCCCGTGACGATGACGGGGGCGTTCGGGTTGAATTTCCGCATGCGGGCGACGGCCTGGCGGCTCTTTTTTTCCGCCTCGCGCGTCACGGCGCAGGTGTTGAGGACGTACAAATCGGCGGGACCTAATTCCTCCGTCGTCTCGTAGCCGAGGGCTTCGAGGCCGCTCATGAGCGAGGCGCTCTCCACCTCGTTGAGCTTGCAGCCGAGGGTAAATACGCACGCCTTCATGCCCATTCCCCCAGCGACCACATCACGACGGAGAGAAGGGCGATGCTTGCCGTCTCCGCGCGCAAGATGCGCTTGCCGAGCGACACGCCCCTGTATCCGAGCTGCACGGCCTCGTCGTATTCCTCGCGCGAGAAGCCGCCCTCGCTGCCCACAACGAGCACGGTCTCCCCCGAAAGGCTTGCAAGCGAGGCGCCGCTCTCCTCCAAAAATTCGCAGGCAAAGAGCTTGTTTTTTGCGTCCTTTGCGGAGAGGAGCGCGCTTTCAAGGTCCTTGTAGAGTTCAATTTCGGGAACACGGGCGCGGAGGCACTGCTTGGCGGCCTCCTTGGCAACGCGGTTTAAGCGCTCGAGTTTGTTCTCCCCGAAGGAGACGGAGGAAAAGCGGGATAAAAAGAGGCCGATCTTAGAAACGCCCAGCTCCACCGCCTTTTGCACGACGAGCTCGGATTTATCCCCCTTGAGCGCCCCGAATAAAAGGGTGACGGGGGTTTTCGGCTCCTTCTCCGAGAGGTGGCTGCCGAGGACGTTCAAGATCATCTCGCGCTTTTCCGCCTTCGCAATGACGGCGGAGTACTCCGTGCCGCTGCCGTCGAGGAGCGTGACTTCATCGCCGACTTTTAAACGCAGCACCTGCGAGGCGTGGCGGAATTCCTCGCCCGAGAGGACGACTTCCTCGGAGATGTTCTCGACGAAAAATCGCTTGGGGGCAGCCATTTAAGCCTCCCGCGACAAGACGAGCGCGAACCATTCGCCCTTGCGGCGCTCTTCCTTCAGGGTGAGGCCGACGGCGGCGTACTTCTCCTTGACGAGGGAGAGGCGGCTCTCGATGATGCCGCTCAAGATGAGCGTGCCGCCCAATTTCAAGTGCGCGGGAATGCTCGGCGCGAGAAGGGACAAAACTTCCGCCGTGATGTTAGCGAGGATGATGTCCGCCTCGACGGAGGACTCCGTGAGAAGGTCGGCAAGCGAGACGCGCGCGACGTCCTCGACGCCGTTTAGGGCGCAGTTGTGTTCGGCGCTCTCGACGGCGATGGGGTCGAGATCGGAGAGATAGCAGCGCTTTGCCCCGAGCTTGGCCGCGGCGATGCCCAAGATGCCGCTCCCGCAGCCGACGTCGAGCACAGTATCCCCCTCTTTCAAGTACTTCTGAAGGAGTTCGACGCACATCGAGGTCGTCTCGTGCTCGCCCGTGCCGAACGCCATGTTAGAATCGAGCAGCACGACTTCTTCCCCGGGATCGCGGGTGTAGTCGATCCACTCGGGCACGACGACGATGCGCCCGAGATGAATGGGGCGGAAGTGCTTCTTCCACACGTCGATCCAGTCGTCGCCCTCGATCTCGCGCTTGGTCTCCTCCAGAGAGCCGAAGTCGATGGCGCCCTGCGAGAGCTGCTTTCTCGAGGAAATCTCCTGCATGATGAGCTTTATCTTCTCGTCCGCTTCGGAGGGCTCCAGATAGCACTTGACGAGGACGTCGCGGTTCTTGGTGTCGACATTTTCGTCCATGTAGTCCCAAAAGACGGTGGAGTCCTTGGCAAGGGCGGCGGCGTCCGCCGAATCGCAGACGGTCACGCCGTAGGGGGAGTATGCCCACATCGCGTCGGCGACGAGCTCGCTCCCCTCGGTGGCGGTATGTACGGTGAGTTCGATGTATTTCATGTCCTTTATTATATGGGAAGGCGCGCGGAAAGTCAAGAACTTTCCGCGCGCCTTAAATTGAGAGCGGCGGCGCGCCCGCCGCTCCCGCTCCCCTTTGCGTTGTTTACCGCGTTTACGGCCGCTCAGCGCAAATAGTCTCCCCCTTCGCCGTGAACGATGGTGTAGAGTGCGAGCTCCTCCCCGCTCTCCGCGTCGAGGAAGATGAGGTATTCCTCTTCCCCGAAGGTGCAAGAAAACTCATAGGCGAGCTTTTCCTCCCTGCCGACGGGCACGAGCGCGAGGTGCGCCTCCTCCACGGTGAGGCGGGGCGAGAGGTACTCTTTGATCGTTTCCTCGCTCCTATGGGCAGGGAAGGTGCGCTCCTTATGGTTGAGGCGGTACTGAAGGGCGTCCAGCCCGACGACGCGGCCCTTGTTTTCGCACACGCGGACGCGGACGAGGTCGGAATACAGCCTGACGCCCTCCTGCACGGGCACGAACGCAAATTCCGCGGTGCCGTTCGTCTCCGACAGCCAGACCGCTTCTGCATTCTCGATGCCGACGTCCTTCAAAAAGTCCACGGCAAGCCCTTCCGAGGCTTCGAGGTCGAAACTCTGCTCCCCGCACGCCGTCTCCGACGAGAAGTAGACGAGCGAGCCGTCCTTTTTCGCAATGGAGCAGTCGAACTGCGTCGTGCCGTCCGAGAGCGTCACGTTGTAGAGCACGGCCTCGCCGAGATGCGCTTCGCCCGTGCAGTGCGCCTCCTGAATGTGATAGCCGTTCAAATACTGCTTTGCAAGTTCGACGGCGCTCTTTTCCGTGAGCTCCCCGCCCGCAAGGCGGTTTTCATGCACGTTGCCCGCCCGTGCGAAGGGCGGCTCGACGAGCCCCTCGGCTTCCAATTTGGTATAGTTCGCCATCTCTTGAAAGGCGGCGTTCATGCCCTCCTTCTCCCCCTTGAAGAACGCCATGAGCTCCTTGTGGGTGAGGTGGTGCTCCGCCTCGTTGAGGGCCGCAAGCAGCTGCGAATTGACGGCATGGAGATAGTCGAGCGTGCCCCCCTCCCGTTCCGTGAGCGACCCGCCCATGTTCAGCCGCTCCAAAAGCGCTTTCGCGTACGCCCCCGTGCGGTTGACGAAGTTCGAAAGTTCGCGGCTCTCGCCCTCGCCGAGGGGCAGCTTTTCGAGCGCGCTCTCAAACAGGGCGGAGTTTATGGCGAGGTCCAATAAAAGGCGGCGCTGTTCGCTCCTCCCTTCCGAGACGCGCAATTTCGAAAGGCTCGTATCCATCGCCTCGGACGCCTCCGCCATCTCGTAGACCGCCTCCTGCGCGGCGCCGTCCATGCGCGCTTCAAGCTCGTTCATGCGGTAGCTGCCCGCCGTGACGACGGCCGTCAGCGTGATGCAGGCAACGCCGAGTGAGACGACCGCGGCGATCCAGCCGCCCACGCCGCCCGAGCCGCGCCGACGCCGCTCCTCTGCGCGCTCCTCGCGCTGCTGTTCGCGCTGTTCCGCCTTTTTCATGCGCTCCGCTTCCTTCTCCTCGCGAAGGTGCGCCCTCTCCGCGAGCTTTTCCTGCTTCTCGCGCTCTTTAAGGCGGCGGCCCGCCTCCTGTTCCTCGGCGCGCTGCATTTCCGCCCGCTCGCGCTCCTTGGCGGCCTCGACGCGCTCATCCGCATTCTTTCGTTCCTGTTCCTCGGCGGCGAGGCGCTCCACCTTCTCCGCGCCGCTTGAAATGTTTTCGTCCATAAGCTCCCTCCTTTATTTCGCAAAGACGTGATTGCCGATCACCGTGACGGTCGGGCGGGAAAAGATCCACGAGCTCGTCGCGATGGCGGGGTTGTAGTAGTAGAGGCTCCCGTAGGAGGGATCCCAGCCGCCCAAAGCGTCCCGCGCGGCGTTGTAGGCCGTCTGGTTGGGCTCCAAGTTTATTTGCCCGTCCGAGACCGCCGTGAACGCACCCGGCTGATAGACGACGCCCGCCACCGTGTTGGGGAAGGACGAGCTTTTCACCCTGTTCAGAATGACCGCGCCGATGGCCACCTGCCCCGTGTAGGGCTCGCCCCGCCCTTCGGCGTAGATGGTCTTGGCGAGAAGATAGAGGTCGGACGAGCTCGCCCCGCCCGAACTTGACGAGCCGTTCACGAGCGCGTTGTACGAGTCCGTCATGCCGAGCGCCTTGTACGTCGCCTTGCCCACGATGCCGTCCGCCGTCAAACCGTTCTTCTTCTGAAAGGAGATGACCGCCTTCTTCGTGCCCGAGCCGAAGATGCCGTCGACGGAGCCCGAATAGTAGCCCCAGTTCTTGAGGCGGCGCTGCACCTCCTTGACCTCGCCGCCCGTCAAGCCCTGCCGAAGCACCGCCGCCGTGACGACGGTTTCCTGCACAGACGCGGACGCGACGGCCACGGGGCACACCGTGCCGAAGGTGAGCGCGAGCGCGAGGGCTCCGATGAGTAATGTCTTTTTCATGATTTCCTCCCATGCACAATGTCTGTAAAAGCAGACGTTTTTATGCAAAGAAGGCGCGGATGATCTCCAAAATTTTGCTCTTGTAGACGATATCCGTCTCTCCGCCCGCAAAGCAGAGGGGCGGATAGACGACGCACCACCAGTTGTCGCCCTTCCCCTCGCCGAGCTCCAGGATGAACGCATCGTACACGCCCGCGGGGAGCGTCGCACCCTCGTAGACGCGCGTGGGGAACTCCTCCTCGGTGAGCTTGGCCGTCGCGCCGTACGAAAAGCCGTTTTGAAGGAGGACGGCCTCGGCGATGCGTTCCGCCTCGTCGAGATTGTTCTGCACGAGAAGGAGCGCCTCCTCCTTGCTCTCCGCCTCCGAAACGAGGGGCGTGAGCCATTCGACGAGCGCATCGCGGACGAGGTACTTGACGGCCTGGTCCTCCTCCGAATTGGAGTTGGCGCGGACGTGCAGACGAAGATAGGAGGCGGGGTCGGACGGCCCGCCCGTATTGCCGAACGTGAACACGAGCCCGAAGATAAGCGCCGCCAAAAGGGCGCAGATACACAGCTTTTTCATGAAAAAAACCTCCGCTTGTTCTGCGAAGGTTATGGACGGGTGAAATGATTTTTATACGGGCAATGTTGTGTAAGACGGGCAAGAAGCGGGCGGTCAAGGGGCGAGGCGCGGGCGTTTTTCAACGCTCCCCAAAGCCCTCGCGCGCTTGATAGGCCTGAAGGGCGGCGCGCTCCGTCTCCTTGACGAAGGCGTCCTTGCCGTCGCAATAACGTTCAATGTCATAGGGGTACTTTCGGGCGAGTTCCTTTTTTAAGGCCGCATACTGCGCCTTGACGTCCTCGTGCGCCCTGAGATAGTCGCGGAAGGCGAGGTGGCGAAAAAGATTCTCCCCGTCGTCCTCCTGAAAGAGGTGGACCTGATGGGTGCGCTCGTCGCCGCCTTTCCTCAGGTACCGCCGCCCAGCGATGCCGAACTCGCCGAGGTACTCATAGCCGAGCTTCTCGAATGCCGCGCGCTGCTCATCCGCTTCTTTAAGGCACTTGACCGCACCTAGAATGTCGATGATGGGCTTGGCGGCAAGACCCGGAATGGACGTGCTGCCGATGTGCCAGAGGGCAACGCAATTTCCCCCGAGCAGGGCACGCAGGGCGGCCGCTTCTTCCTCGTACTTTTTCGGCCATGAAGGGTCATAATCGACGACGATGACGTGTTGGCTCACAGGACTTCACCGTTGACGGTGACTTTCTGGTCGGTCGAGGTGATGACGCCCCCGCCGAGGCACTGCGTCTCGTCGTAGAGGACGGCGTACTGCCCCTCCGTGACGGCGCGCTGGGGTTCGTCGAAGGAGATCAGAAGGCTCGTCTCCCCCGTGCGGCGGACGCGGACGCCCTGCTCGCCCTGACGGTAGCGGAACTTGGCGCGGCAGGAGAACTCGGTCTCCTTCGGCGGAAAGGGAATGAAGTTCATGCCCTCGACGGAGCAGGACGTGGAGTAAAGCGGGGTCTCGTCGCCGTGGGAAACGTAGAGGATATTGTTCTTTAAGTCCTTCTTGACGACGAACCACCGCCCTTCCTCGCCGTGACGGCCGCCGAGATCGAGCCCGCGCCTTTGGCCGAGGGTGTAGTACATGAGCCCGAGGTGCTCCCCCACTTCCTCGCCCTGCAGGGTGCGGATGGGGCCGGGCTGCGCGGGGAGGTACTCCTGCAAAAACTTTCGGAAGTTGCGCTCGCCGATGAAGCAGATACCCGTCGAGTCCTTCTTCTTGGCAGTCGCAAGGCCGTTTTCCTCGGCGATGCGGCGCACGTCCGCCTTTTGGAGATCTGCGAGCGGGAAAAGCACGCCCGAAAGCTGCTCCTGCGAGAGCTGGTTTAAGAAATAGGTCTGATCCTTCGCGGTGTCGGCGGCCTTCAGAAGACGGTGGACGCCCCCTTCGTGCGAAATGCCGCAGTAGTGGCCCGTCGCGATAAAGTCCGCGCCCAACTCCTTCGCGTACGTCTTGAAGGGGCCGAATTTTATCTCGCGGTTGCATAAGACGTCGGGGTTGGGCGTCCTGCCCGCGCGGTACTCCGTAAGGAAATAGGAAAAGACGCGCTCCATGTACTCCTTCGCGAAGTTGACGGTGTAGTAGGGAATGTCGAGAAGGGAACAAACGCGGCGGACGTCCTCGAAATCCTCCTCGGCCGTGCACGCACCGTTCTCGTCAGACTCCTCCCAGTTGCGCATGAAGAGCCCGACAACGCGAAAGCCCTGCTCCTTTAAAAGGAGGGCGGCAACGGAGCTGTCCACGCCCCCGCTCATGCCCACGACGACCGTTTGTTTCGACATATTCCTGCCCTCCCGAAGAATTTTTTTAGAAATTATACCATATCGGCGGCAAAATACAAAGCATTTTTCCGTGGAGTGTGGTATAATATGGGAAACGGAAGATGCACTCGTAGCGCAATTGGATAGCGTGTCAGCCTCCGACGCTGAAGGTTGTGGGTTCGATCCCCGCCGGGTGCACCACGCAAAAAGGGACCCCAACCATGGGGTTCCTTTTTGCGTACGCCCCCGGCGGGGATCGAACCCACCGGTAAGCTATTTCGCGAAAATCTTTTGCTTTGCAAAATCTTTCCGCGAGGGGGTGAGGTTGAAACATCTCCGAACTCCGTCGCCCGCGCCCGTTTCTGTTCTCAAAAACAGTAAGCCCGAAGTATAGGGCGAATTGAGTCCTTCAGCGGAGGGGAACCCTCCTCGAAGCATTATTTATAACAAAAACGCCCGTCAACAAGACAGGCGTTTTTCTTTTAAAATGAACTCTGCAAGCAAAACCACGCTTTTGCGCAGCAGGCCCCAATTTGCGCATACCTGCGCTTGTTGTTCTTAGAATGACAAAAAAGTGGGCGGCCGATGGCGTCCGTTAAAATCAACAGTCTTGACCCCTCGCGATGAAATTTTTTCGGCACGAAAAAAGATCTTCGCGAATCAGAGTATCATGAGCGTCAAATATCCGACTCCCACGAGGACCAGCAAAAACGAAAAATTATAGATCAGAAACTTCACGATGTACTTGCCCGTCTCGCCCGGGATCATGCGGCGGTA
>CALVWI010000030.1 GCA_944367045.1 uncultured Clostridia bacterium
ACATCTCTGCAAAAGCTATGTTATCGTATCATATTCCCGCAAAAAAGGCAACTGTTTTTGCCCGTCTTTCGGCAAAAAAATCTCGGGAAATTTTCCCGTCGCTTCTCAATGTCACCTCAATTTCACCGTGCATTCCGCTCTTTTTTGCCGCCGCTCTCAAAACGGGTAAAATCTTGCAATAAAGCAAACTATTTTGATATACGGGCGGGGAGCAAAGTGCTATCATGCGGGCAGAAAGGGAAGTGCGCCGCTGCGGCCAAAAATTTTTTGTAACCCCCTTGACCGCACCCGTTCTATGGTGTAAAATAGGGGCGAAAACCGCAAATCAAGCGCTTTCCCACGAAAATCAAAAGAGGATAACAGGAGGAAACCATCATGCAAAACATTCCCAAGATGAAGGTCGGCATCGTGGCAGTCTCGCGCGACTGCTTCCCCGAGAGTCTCTCCGTCAACCGCCGCAAGGCACTCGTCGAGGCGTACGAGAAGAAGTACGGAAAAGGGGACATCTATGAGTGCCCCGTCTGCATCGTCGAGAGCGAGATCCAAATGAAGGAGGCGGTCGCCGACCTCGAGAAGGAGGGCTGCAACGCGCTCTGCGTCTATCTCGGCAACTTCGGCCCCGAGATCTCCGAGACCATGCTCGCGAAGGAGTTTTCCGAGCGCAACAACGCGCCCGTCATGTTCTGTGCGGCGGCGGAGGAGAACATCGCCGTCCTCGCCGATTCCCGCGGCGACGCGTACTGCGGTATGCTGAATGCAAGCTATAACTTGAAACTCCGCGGCGTCAAGGCCTACATCCCCGAGTACCCCGTGGGCGATGCGGAGGAGTGTGCCGACATGATCCACGGCTTCCTGCCCATCGCGCGCGCCGTGTATGCGCTGAAGCGCCTCAAGCTCATCTCCTTCGGGCCGCGTCCCACCAACTTCCTTGCATGCAACGCGCCCATCCAGCAGCTTTACAACCTCGGCGTGGAGATCGAGGAGAACTCCGAGCTCGACCTCTTCGAGGCCTTCCACAAGCACGACAACGATGCTCGTATCCCCGCCGTCGTCGCCGACATGGAGAAGGAGCTCGGCGCAGGCAACAAGAAGCCCGAAATTCTTGCAAAGCTCGCGCAGTATGAGCTGACGCTGCTCGACTGGATCGAGGCGCACAAGGGGAGCCGCGAGTACGTCTGCGTCGCGGGCAAGTGCTGGCCCGCCTTCCAGACGCAGTTCGGCTTTGTGCCCTGCTACGTGAACAGCCGCCTCACCGGCCGCGGCATTCCCGTCTCCTGCGAGGTGGACATCTACGGCGCTCTTTCCGAGTTCATCGGCACCGTCGTCTCCGAGGACGCCGTGACGCTGCTTGACATCAACAACACCGTGCCGAAGGAACTCTATAACAGCGACATCGCGGGCAAGTATAACTACAGGCTGACGGATACCTTCATGGGCTTCCACTGCGGCAACACCTGCTCGGGGAAAATTTGCAACCCCACGATGAAGTATCAGAAGATCATGGCGCGCTCGCTTCCCGTCGAGGTCACGAACGGCACGCTCGAGGGCGACATCGTTCCGGGCCAAATCACCTTCTTCCGCCTGCAGTCGACGGCTGACAGCCATCTGCGTGCCTACGTTGCACAGGGCGAAGTGCTGCCCGTTCACACCCACTCCTTCGGCTCCATCGGCATCTTCGCCATTCCCGAGATGAAGCGCTTCTACCGCCACGTCCTCATCGAGGGCAACTTCCCTCATCACGGTGCGGTCGCGTTCGGCCACTTCGGCAAGGAGCTCTTCGAGGTGTTCAAGTACCTCGGTGCGGAGAGCATCGGCTTCAACCGGCCCGCAGGCATGCTCTATAAGACGGAAAACCCCTTCGAGGCGTAACGATGTTCGACGCTCGCACGATGGAGTGGACGCGCCCGCCCAAAAGAGCGGAGGTGACGGAGAGCCGCGTCTCCTTTGAGACCGAGCCGCACACCGATCTCTGGCAGCGGACGTACTACCATTTCCGCAACGACAGTGCGCCCGTTCTGCAGTTCAAGACGCGTGAGAAGTTCTTCTCCTTCACGGTGAAGGCGCAGTTCGACTACCGCTGCCGCTTCGATCAGGCGGGCGTCGCGCTGTATCTTACGAGCGAGAGCTGGCTCAAGGGTTCCATCGAGTACGAGGACGGGAGTCTCTGCCGTCTGGGGGCGGTCGTCACCAACCGCGGCTATTCCGACTGGAGCACGATGGACATTTCGCCCGTTCGGGAGATGTGGTTCCGTCTGAGCCGCAGGGAGGACGACTTCTGCATCGAAAATTCCGAGGACGGAGTCAACTTCCACCAGATGCGTATTGCGCATATGTTCGACCTTCCCGAGGAGATCAGCCTCGGCGTGTATGCGTGCAGCCCCGAGGATTCCTCGTTCGAGGCGGTCTTTACCGAGATGCAGCTCACCGAGTGCAAATGGGCCGCTCACGACGGTCAGCCGCCCGACGAGGAGTAAACGCTTCCTTTTGGGGATCAACGAGGCAGAAGTTTGCCTCTAAAAAAGAAATTTGACGAGAAAAAATCTTATGAATTCTTACATCGGCATTGACCTCGGCACGAGCGGCTTAAAACTTCTGCTCGTCGCCGCGGACGGCACCATCCTTTCCGAAAATACCCAAACTTACCCTGTCTCCTATCCCCACCCCGGTTGGAGCGAGCAGAACCCCGAGGACTGGTTCGCCGCCGTTCTCCGCGGCCTTCATGAACTCCTCGCGGGGCAGGATAAGTCTGCCGTCAAGGGCATCTCCTTCGGCGGGCAGATGCACGGCCTCGTTGCACTCGATAAGGACGACAATGTCATCCGCCCCGCCATTCTTTGGAACGACGGCCGCACGGAGGAGGAAGTCGCTTACCTCAACGGGACGATCGGCAAGGACAAGCTCTCCGCATGGACAGGCAACATCGCCTTTGCGGGCTTCACCGCGCCGAAAATTCTCTGGATGAGAAAGCATGAGCCCGAGAACTTCGCGAAGATCTCCAAGATCATGCTGCCCAAGGACTACCTTGCCTACCGCCTCTCGGGGGCGTTCTCGACTGACCTCTCTGACGCGAGCGGCATGCTGCTTTTGGACGTTCAGAACCGCCGCTGGTCCAAGGAGATGCTGGAACTGTGCGGCATCACCGAGGGCATGCTCCCCAAGCTCCACGAAAGTTTCGAAGTCGTGGGAACGCTCAAGGAAGAGATCGCGAAGGAGTTCGGGCTTTCGGGCGTCAAAGTCATCGCGGGGGCGGGGGACAACGCCGCCGCTGCGGTGGGCACGGGCGTCGTTGGCGAGGGCGGCTGCAACATCTCCCTCGGCACGAGCGGCACGCTGTTCGTCTCCTCCAAGGCCTACCGCGAGGACAAGGTCAACGCCCTGCACAGCTTCTGTCATGCGGACGGCGGCTGGCACCTGATGGGATGCATCCTCTCCGCTGCGAGCTGCAACAGCTGGTGGGTGAACGGCATCCTCGAGTCCAGCGACTACAAGAAGGAGGAGGCGGGCCTCGACGCCTACATGGGTAAGAACGACGTTTACTTCCTTCCCTATCTCATGGGGGAGCGCAGCCCGCACAACGACGTGACGGCACGGGGAGCGTTCATTGGCATGCGGCCTGACACGACGCGCGGCCTGATGACGCTTGCGATGCTCGAGGGCGTGACGTTCGCGCTTCGCGACTGTTTGGAGGCGGCAAAGCGCAACGGCGTTGAAATTCCCCGCACCAAGCTGTGCGGCGGCGGTGCGAAGAGCAAACTTTGGCGCAAGATCGTCGCGAACGTCATGAATATGCCTGTCGACATTCCCCAGACCGAGCAGGGTCCGGGGTTCGGCGCGGCCATGCTCGCGATGGTCGGCTGCGGGGAGTATGCCTCCGTGCAGGCGGCGGCGGACGCCATCGTGCGTGTGAGGGAGACGGTCTTGCCCGATCCCGACGTTGCCGCGGCGTATGAGGAGCGGTACCGCCACTTCACCAAGCTCTATCCCGCTCTGAAGGGACTATTCTGAAATTAAAACAAAAAAGGCGCAGTCTTTCGGCTGCGTCTTTTTTCATGCGGTGTAAGTCTTTCAAATCTTCTTGATGAAGCAGCGGCGGCGCTTGTGCAGAACGTTGTCGAAGTGCTTCCACTGGTTGAGGATGTTGTAATTTTCTTCGAGGTTGAGGTTGGTCTCGCAGTACTTCGCCGTGCCCTCCGTCATCATGCGGCCGATGGCGTCGATCATGATGAGGCTGACGCCGCGGTAGGCGGGCAGAACGCCGATGAGGGCGAGGTCGATGATCTCGGGGTCCTTCACCGCCTTCAGCACGCGGAAGATTGTGGGGAGGGTCATGCGGCCGCCCGACTTCTGCAGCGCCTTGGAGATGGACGGGAAGCACAGTCCGAAGCAGACGGGCTTCTCGTTTTCGTCCAAGATCATGGCGACAAAGCGCGTGTCAATGATCTGGCGGAAGCTCTTGATGAGCTCCTTCTTCTGCGTCTCGGTGAAGGGCACCGTGCCGTAAATTTCGTCATACGTCTCGTCGAGGATGCGGAAGAAGTCGTCCTTATACAGCTTGATGAACTCGTCCGCGTCCTTCGTCTCGCTCAAATGCACCTTGTAGCGCTTCATGATCTTATCGCGGAGCTCGGGAAGGCGCTTGTCGGGCTCCTTGGGGGGATAGAGCTTGTGCTCCACCCAGTCGACGTCCTTCGTATAGCCCAGATTTTCGATGAGTTTCTGATAGTAGGGGTAGTTGTACTGCTCCTCGAAAGTGGAGAGCTCCTCGAAGCCCTCGATGAGAAGGCCCTCTCTCTCGAAATCGGAGAAGCCGAGGGGGCCGACGACCTCCTCCATGCCCTTATTTTTCGCCCAATTTTCGACGGCAGAAAAGAGGGCAGAAGCGACTTCCTGATCGTCGATGCTGTCGAACCGGGTGAAGCGGACGCGCTTCTGCTTCCACTTCTCGTTGGCGGCCTTTTGCAAAATGCCCGAGATCCTGCCGACCACTTCGCCGTTCTTGTAGGCGAGGAAGTAGACGGCCTCTGACGTCTCGTAGTAGTGATAGTCCTTCCTGAAGAGCTTGAGCTCGTCCGCATAGAGGGGTGGGACGAAGTAGGGGTTGTTCTTATAGAGTCTGAGGGGGAAATTGACGAACTCCCGCTGCTGTTTGGGCGTCGTGACTTGCTTGATTTCGACCATATTCTCTTGTCTCCTTATCTTCTCTCCCGCAAATTATACGCCTTTTGCAAGAAATTGTCAAGAACTTTGGCAATTTGAAGATGGGGCGCGGTTCTTGCCGCTTTATGGGAGTTTGCTCTGTCCACAAGTTTTTGTTTTCGACAAATTTCGACAAAATTCCTGCAAATTCGACGGGGACGGGCGGGAGTTTTTCAAAGAAAATACTTTACAATCTCATGCGGGTATTTTATAATTTTACATGACCAATACAATTTTAGGAGGTAAGGGAAAATTATGGAAGCGGAGGAAAAATTTTCGCTCTCGGAACGGCTTTTCTCGCTCGGCATCAAGCCGCACTTGAAGGGATACGCGTACCTTCTTGCGGGGGCGCAGATGTATTTGGAGACGGGGAGCGTCCCCGATGCGCACGAACTTGCGGGGAAGTTCGGCGTCGAAGAGGACCATATCGAGTGCGCCCTTGAGATGTGCCTCTTGCTCGCCCGCAGTCAGGGCAGAGCGTTTGAGAGTGCCGATGCGCTCATCGCTGCCGTTGCGGCGGGATAAGACTTCCAATAAGAATGAGGGCGCGCGCCGCGGAATTTTCCGCGGCGCGCGCCTTTTCTTTCGCCGCCCCGAGGCTGTGCCTCGGGGCGGCTCCATAATTGTTCAGTTGAGCCGATACGGCGTCGTCTGATAGACGAAGTTGAGCCAATTGTTGTAAAAGAGGTTGGCGGTCGAGGACCAGTTCATCTTGATGCCACCCGCGTCGTTGAAGTAGTTGAAGGGCTTCTCGATGGGCAGGCCCTTTGCAAGGTCGCGCTCGTACTCCTTCTGCAGCGTGTTGCGGTCGTACTCCATGTGACCGAGGACGTACACTTCGGAGTGCGAGAGGTTGCTCACGATCGCGGCGCCCGCGCGGTGAGAGGAGGCGAGGATCTTGAGCCGCGGCTCCTTCTTGAGGTCGCTCGCCCGCACGGTGGAGTGACGGGAGTGGCAGACGTGGAACTCGTCCGAGATGCCCCGCATGAGGGGATCGGGCTCCGCGGCGAGCTCTCTCCTGTGCGTGAATACGCCGAAGAGCTTGCGGGGGAGCGGGTACTTGGGGATGCCGTAGAAGTAGTTGAGCGCCGCCATCGCGCCCCAGCAGATGAAGATGGTGGAGGTGACGTTGGTGCGCGTGAAGTCGAAGAGCTTTGTAAGCTCGTTCCAGTAGGCGACGTCCTTGAAGTCCATGTCCTCGACGGGTGCGCCCGTGACGATCATGCCGTCGAAGTGGCGCTCCTTGACGCGCTCAAAGGGCTGGTAGAAGCGCTCTAAGTACTCCGCCTCGGTGTTCTTGGAGCGGTAGCTCTCCGTGTGGATGAGGGTGATGTTCACCTGCAGGGGGGAGTTACTGAGAAGGCGCATGAACTGCGTCTCCGTCTCCTTCTTGGTGGGCATCAGGTTGAGGATGGCGATCTCGATGGGGCGGATGTCCTGCGAGGTCGCGCGCTCCTTGTCCATCACGAAGATGCGCTCGCCTTGAAGCACCGAATAGGCGGGAATGTTGCGGTCGATGACGATGGGCATTGCTTAGACCTCTTTCAAAGCCTGTTCCAGGTCGGCGATGATGTCGTCGGGGTTCTCGATGCCGACGGAGAGGCGCACGAGGTTGGCAGGGATACCCGCCTTCTTGAGGTCCTCATCCGAGAGCTGACGGTGCGTCGTCGAGGCGGGGTGCAAAACGCAGCTTCTCACGTCCGCGACGTGCGTTTCCTGCGTGATGAGCTTTAAGTGCTCCATGAAGCGGGCGCAGTCGTGCGCGCTGCCCTTGATGCCGAAGCTCATCATGCCGCCCGTGCCCATGGGAAGGTACTTCTCCGCGAGGGCGTGGTAGCGGTCGTGGGGAAGGGAAGGATGGCGCACCCACTCGATCTTGGGGTGCTCGTTGAGGAAGGCGGCCGCCTTCTTCGCATTCGAGCAGTGGCGCTCCATGCGGAGGGCGAGCGTGTCGCACCCGAGGTAGGTCAAAAAGGCGTTCTGAGGGCTCATGATGGCGCCCGTGTCGCGGATCATCTGTGCGCGGCACTTGGTGCCGAAGGGGACCTTCTCGTTCGCATACACGAGGCCGTGATAGCTCTCGTCGGGCGTGTTGAAGTCGGGATAGCGGGGGTTCCCCTTGAAGTCGAAGTTGGCGATGTCCACGATCATGCCGCCGAGGGCCGCCGCGTGCCCGTCGATATACTTGCTCGTCGAGTGGATGACGATGTTCGCGCCGAGAGTTCCGGGACGGCAGAGGACGGGGCTTGCGAGCGTGTTGTCCACGATGAAGAGAAGGGCGTTCTTCTTGGCGATGCGGGCGAGCTTGTCGAAGTCGAGCACGGCGACGACGGGATTGGCGACGGTCTCCGCATAGATGAAGCGGGTCTTGTCATCGACGAGGGAGGCGATCTTCTCCTCGTCATCGTCGACGTCGAACATCCTGCACTCCACGCCGAGCTTGGGGAGCGTCGTGCCGAACAGGTTGAAGGTGCCGCCGTACACTTCGCTCGCACAGACGATATTGTCGCCCGCGCGGCAGAGCGTCATCGCCGTCAGAAGGATGGCGGACATGCCCGAGGCGCAGCCGATGCCGTATGCACCTCCCTCGAGCGCCGCGACGCGCTTTTCGAGCGCCTCCACGGTGGGGTTCGCGAGACGGCTGTAGAAGAAGCCCTCGGCCTTCAAATCGAAGAGGTCTGCCATCTTCTGCGTGTCGCCGTAGAAGAAGGTCGTGCTCTGGCAGATCTGGGGGATGCGGCTCTCGCCCGTCTTGGGGGTGTAGCCCGCCTGGACGCAGAGGGTATCGCGCTTTAATTCACTCATAGTATCACCTCGTAAATCGTGGAAATTTTTTACTGCAGATATTCTTTGGCTTCGCGGTCGGCGGCGCGCTTTAAATCGCGCTCGGCGAGCGAACGTTTCTTGTCGTAGGTATGCTTGCCGCGGCAGAGAGCGATCTCCACCTTGACGAGCGCATCCTTGAAATACACCTTGAGCGGGACGAGCGTGTAGCCCGATTTATTGACCTTGCCCGCAATTTTTGCGATCTCCTGGCGGTGCAGGAGCAGCTTTCTGTCCTTGCGGCTGTCGCGCGTGGAGAAGGCGCCGCTCTTGTCGTAGAGGGCGATGTGCATGTTCTTGAGGAAGACTTGCCCGCGCTCGATGAGGCAGAAGCTCTCCGAAAGGGAGCACTTCCCGTGGCGGAGAGACTTGACCTCCGCGCCCTCGAGTACGATGCCCGCCTCGAATTTCTCCTCGATGAAGTACTCAAACGAGGCCGATTTGTTGACGGCGATGATCTTCATAATTTATGCCTTGTCCAGTTTCATGAGCATGCGGAACTGCACTCTGCGCATGCCCCAGTCGACGCCCGCGACCTCGATGAGGAGCCGTTCGCCGAGGCGGAAGCTCTGCCGCGTGCCGCGCAGCTGGAAGCGCTCTTCGACGAACTCATAGTAGTCGTCGGGGAGCGTCTCGAGGGGCAGAAATCCTTCGATGGTGTTGTCGAGCTCGGCAAACAGTCCGAAGGAGGTGACGCCCGAGACGGTCGCCTCGTACGTCTCGCCGATCTTGTCCTGCATGTAGGCGACGGTATAGAGGGCGTCCACGTCGCGCTCGGCGTCCGTCGCGTTCTTTTCGCACTCGGAGGAGCGGAAGGAGGCCTCGACGACGAAGTTCTTATACTTCTCCTTGGTCTCCTCGGGGCGGGTGAGGCTCTCCTTGATGATGCGGTGGATGCACAGGTCGGGATAGCGGCGGATGGGGGAGGTGAAGTGGCAGTAGCAGTCGGACGCAAGCCCGAAGTGGCCCACATTCTCCGCCGAATACTTCGCCTTCATCATCGAGCGCAGCATGACGCGGTTGACGAGGGGATAGAGGGGATCGCCCTCGAGGGACTTCAGAAGCTCCTGATAGTCGTAGGGCGTGACCTTCGCGGGGTTGAATTTGACGTTGATGCCCGCCTCGGAGAGGAACTTGACAAAGTCCTTCGCCTTCTCTTCGGAGGGATGCTCGTGCACGCGGTACACGAAGGGCATCTCCTTGTTCGTCATGATGGTGGCGACCGTCTCATTCGCGAGCACCATGAACTGCTCGATGAGCTCGTGCGAGATGGTGCGCTCGTACTCGGGAATGATGATCTCCCCGTTCACATAGAGGATCTTGGCCTCCTTGAGGTCCATCGCAACGCCGCCCTTGGCGGAGCGCGCGTCCTTTAAGATCTTCGTGAGGCGCACCGCCGTGTCCACCATCTCGATGAGGTCGGGGTACTTTTTGACCATCTCCTCGTCGCGCTCGTAGAGCTTGGTGACCTCGTGATATGTCATGCGGTGGCGGGAGCGGATGACCGAGGGTGCAACGCGGCCCTTTACCACCTTGCCGCTCTTATCCACTTCCATGAGGCAGGAGAGGGTGAGGCGCTCCACGCCCTCGTTGAGGGAGCAGATGCCGTTGGAGAGAGCGGTGGGGAGCATGGGCAGCACGCGGTCGGGGAAGTAGACGCTCGTGCCGCGCTTGAAGGCCTCCTTGTCGAGGATGCTGTTGCGCGTCACATAGTGGCTGACATCCGCGATGTGCACGCCGAGCGAGAAGATGCCGTCCTTTTCGGAGACGGAGATGGCGTCGTCGATGTCGCGCGTGTCCTCGCCGTCGATGGTGATGATGAGCTCGTCGCGAAGGTCGAGGCGGCTGCGGAGGTCCTTCTCGTCGAAGAAGCGGTCCTCCTGTCTTTTGGCCTCCTCTAAAACGTCCTTCGGGAATTCTTCGTAGAGGTGATGGGCGCGGATGAGGGAGAGCTCCTCCGCAAAGAAGTCGCCCTTCTCGCCCAGCACTTCGATGATGTCGCCCACGGGTGTGTTGTCGGGACGGTAGGAGGTGATCTTCACGACCGCCTTGCTCTCCGTGGGGCAGCCCTTGTCGTGCCCGGGGAAGATGAGGACGTCGCGGTTATACTTCCGTTCGTCGGGATGGAGATAGCCCGTCTTGCCTTCCCTCCGGAAGGTGCCGACGAGCTCGGTGTAGCCGCGGGAGAGGACGGATAAAATTTCGCCCTCGTCGTCCGAGCGGCCTTTTACGGGGATGCAGAGCACCGTGTCGCCGTGGAGGGCGTTCTTGACGGCGCGGCGGGGAATGAAGAGGTCTCCCGAGCCGTCCTCGGGAATGAAGAAGCCGAAGCCGCGCTCATTGCCCGAGAAGGTGCCGCGTTTTGCGCCGAACTGCTCGGCGGTGCCGTAGCGGTAGCGGCTGTCCGAAAGGAGCTGGCCTTCCCTTACGAGCGAGCGTAAAATATCGCGAAGCCCCAAGCTCTCCTTTTTGCCGAGCTTTAAGCGCTTTGCGATCTCGTCGTCGGTGAGGAGGGCGAAGGTGCCGTCCTTGATTTTTTGGAGTACAGATTGTTTTGCGTTCAAAAGTGACCTCCCTTGAAAGGGGAAACTAACAAAACAGGGCAGCCGAAGCCGCCCTCGTTTGATTGGAAGTTGCGCGTTTTACGCCGTCCAGATCGCGTCGATCTGCAGAATGAAGAAGACAACGGCGAGCACTGCCAAAACGACGAGGCAGATGATCGTCCAGCGCTTGAGAACAGATTCCGTCGACTTGCCCTTGTTCTTGCCGAAGAAGGTCTCGCTCGAGCCGCTGAGAGCGTCGATGCCCTGCGAGTTGCCGGGCTGAAGGAGAACGAGGACGATCGCGGCGAGGGCCGCCACGAACATGAGGATGATGAAGACAGCGCTGACGATGCGGTAGGTCGCATACGCAGCATCCGAACTTGCGGGCGCAAGCAGATTGACAAGGTAGCTCAAATAATTCATAAGGCAATTTCCTTTTCGTGCATAGTCACGAGGAAGTATAACACATCGCGCTCAAAAACACAACTTTTTTTCGGGAGGTTTTCCCCCGATTTTGCAAAAAAATTCCCTCCCGCGAGGGGGAGGGGAAGTATGGCCGTACCTTTATGCGTTGATGAAGGTGCTCGCGGCATCGCTGCCGAGCGCGAAGAGGAGGACGCAGTTTTCCTTGACGTAGTCGCTCTTCTGAGCATCTTCGTAAATACCCTTGAAGGTCGCGCTGTTCTGGGTCGCTTCTTCCAGTTTCTTCGTCGAGTGGAACTCGAGGATGAGGGCGACGCCGCTGTCAAAGAGACCTTCCTTCTTGCTGAAGAGGTGCACCGTGCAGGAATTTTCGTAATCTTCGTACTCTTCCCCGAAGGCGGCGACGATCCGGTCCTGATACTCCTGCACCGATTCGCTCTCGGTGTAGCCCGCGTTTTCGTAGGCCTTCTTGATGGAGCCAAAACTGCTGCACCCGGTGAGTGCAAACAGCATCGCGAGGGCGAGGACAAGGCTCGTCCAGAGTGCGGCTTTGCGTTTCATAGAGATACCTCCAAATTTTTTTCTCGCCTTGATTATATCATAACGGCAAAACTTTGTCAAGAGGGAAACTAAATTCACTTAATGAACGAATCTGGAGCCCGGCTTTTCGCGTTTTCCGCTTTACAAAAGCGGGCGATTTTATTATAATGGAGCATATGGATAATCTCGTACTCATCGGCATGCCCTCCTCGGGCAAGAGCACGGCGGGGGTGCTGCTCGCCAAGCGCATCGGCTACGGCTTCATCGACTGCGACCTCATCATTCAGGGCGAGGAGGGCAAGAAGCTCTCCGAGATCATCGACGAAAAGGGCGTAGACGGCTTCATTGCAGTCGAGGAGCGCGTCAATGCGGGCATCATGGCGACGCACTGCGTCATCGCCACGGGCGGCAGCGTCGTCTATTCCGACCGCGCCATGCAGCACTTGAAGAGTATCGGCACCGTCGTCTATCTGGAGCTCGGCCCCGAAGAGGTGGAGCGGCGCATTCCCAGCCTTGCAAAAAGAGGGGTCGTCATGCGCGGCAACATCAAGGACGTCAAAGGCCTTCACGAGGAGCGCAGGCCGCTCTATGAAAAGTATGCGGACATCACCGTCTCCTGCGACAACAAGAACATCGACGAGACGGTGGAGGCCATCGCGCTCGCGGCGGGGTTCGAGCTGTGAGGGCGTGTATCTACGGCGCGGGGGCGATGGGAACCAGCCTCGGCGCGGCGCTTTCCAAGGCGAGCGTTCCCGTCGAGCTTGTCTCCCGCAATGCGGCGCACGTCTCGGCGCTCCGCTCGGAGGGGGCAGTTCTCTCGGGCTCCGTCAATATGACCGTGCCCGTCACCGCGCTCCTTCCCGAGGAGATGGCGGGAAAGTACGACGTCATCTTCCTTGCCATTCGTCAGAGGGGCAACCGCGAGGCGGCGGAATATCTCCTTCCCTTCCTGAAAGAGGACGGCGCGCTCGTGAGCGTTCAGAACGGGCTGCCCGAGCGGGCGCTTGCGGAAACGTTCGGTGCGGACAGGGTGTACGGCTGCGCGCTCTCGTGGGGTGCGGACAGAGTTGCCCCAGGGCACATTCAGATGACGGGCGGCGGCTTCCGCTATTCCCTCGGCGCGTTCGGCAAGGGAGCAAGGCTACGTGAGCTTTCTTCGCTCCTTGCAAAGACGGGCGAAGTGACGGCGGGGGACCTCAACGAGATCCGCTTTGCAAAACTCGCCGTCAATGCGTCCTTCTCGACGCTCTCGGTCATCTCGGGTCTCACCTTCGGCGAGCTTGCCTCGCATCACAAGAAACTCGTTCTCTCCCTCGTCAAAGAGGTGGTTTCGGTCGCAAGGGCCGAAGGGTGCAGGAAACTGCCCGTCGGCGGGCACGACGTCATGAAGCTGCTGAGCGGGCCCTTCGCGTCCCTCATTCTGCCCGTCGCCATGAAGAAATACAGGGGCATCCGTTCGGGCATGCTCAAGGACTTGGAGGCGGGCCGTCGCACGGACGTGGACTACGTTGCGGGCGCGGCGGTCGTCGAGGGCGCGCGGCTGAACGTGCCCACGCCCTGCCTCGAGAGCGCCGTCTCCATGGTGCACGACATCGAAAACGGGCTGGCGGAGATCGCCCCCGAGACACTGGCATTATTGTAAGAGGTATTATGCGGCTTATTCTCATTCGCCACGGCGATCCCGATTACGAACACGACACTCTCACCCCCAAGGGGCGGCGGGAGGCGGCGCTCCTTGCAGAGCGCACCAAAAAGTGGAAGGTGGACGACGTCTATACTTCTCCCCTCGGCAGGGCGCGGGCGACGGCGGAGCCTTCTCTCAAAAATTGGGGGAAGGAGGCCGAAGTCCTCGACTGGGCGCAGGAGTTCTTCTACCTCGTGCCCGACGGCAAGGGGGGAGAGCGCATCGCGTGGGACTACTATCCCTCCGAATGGACGAAATACGACGACAACTTTGTCGAGAACAAGTGGATCGAGCGCGAGGAGATGGCGCCCCTCCGCGAAAAATATATTTGGGTCGCGCGCGAGCTGGACGCCCTCATCGAAAAGTACGGCTACGTCCGCGACGGGCGCATGTATCGCGTGAAGGCGCACAGCGACAAGACGGTCGTCATCTTCTGCCACTTCGGCGTGAGCATGATCTTTCTGTCCCACCTTCTCAACCTGCCCGCCGAGGCGCTCCTGCACGGGCTCATTCTGCCGCCCACGTCCGTCACCGTCCTCAACACCGAGGAGCGCGTCTCAGACGAGGCCTACTTCCGCGCCGAACGCATTGGCGACACCTGCCATCTGCTCATGGGCGGCGAGCCCATCTCTCAATCCGGTTACTTTACGACGATCTTTCAAGAGGTATCATAATGGACTTTAAAGCACTTGCGGAGCGCCTGCTCCCCGGAAACTATCCCGACCTTTCCTACTACGAGGAACTCTATCCCCCGCGCGATCTTCCAAAGGGGGCGGAAGTCACCCGCCTTGCGCCCTCGCCGACGGGATTCATTCACCTCGGCAATCTCTTTGTCGCCATCGCCAACGAGCGCATCGCCCATCAGAGCGGCGGCATTCTCTATCTGCGCATCGAGGACACCGACGAGAAGCGCAAGGTGGAGGGAGCCGTGGAGGCCGTGAAGAACGCTTTGCGCTACTTCGATATCCGCTTTGACGAGGGCGCCGAGATCGAGGGCGCCGAGAACAGGTACGGGCCTTACTATCAGCGGCAGCGCGCCGACATCTACCGCGCGTTCGTCAAGGACCTCATCGCCCGCGGCAGGGCATATCCCTGCTTCTGCACCGAGGAGGAGCTTGCGGCGCTCCGCGAACAGCAGGTCGCTGAGAAGAAGATCACGGGCTACTACGGCGAGTACGCCAAGTGCCGCAATCTCACGGAAGAGGAAATTTACGCCAATCTCGATGCGGGCAAGCCGTACGTTATCCGTTTGAAGTCGATGGGGGATCCCGAGCACAAGCTCTCCTTCCACGACGAGATCAAGGGGGACATCACGGTGACGGAGAACGACCAGGACGTCGTCATCTTGAAGAGCGACGGCATCCCGACCTATCACTTTGCGCACGCCATCGACGATCACTTCATGCGCACCACGCTCGTCATTCGCGGCGAGGAATGGCTCGCGTCCCTTCCCATTCATCTCGAGCTCTTCGACGTGCTGGGCTTCAAGCGCCCTCGCTACGGCCACAATTGCTCGCTCATGAAGCAGGACGGCGAGACGCGCAGAAAGCTCTCCAAGCGTAAGGACCCCGAACTCTCCCTCGAATTTTACCGCAAGGAGGGGTACTTCGCCCGCGCCGTCAAGGTGTATATGCTCACGCTCCTCAACTCCAACTTCGAGGAGTGGTACAGAAAGAACCCCGACGCGCCTCTCGAGAGCTTCCGCTTCTCCGCCTCCAAGATGAGCAAGAGCGGCACGCTGTTCGATCTCGATAAGCTCAACGACATCTCCGCGGACGAGCTCTCGCGCCTCTCCGAAGAGGAGATGGCCGCCTTCTTAAAGGAGTGGGCGACGGAGTACGGCACGGACGCGCAGAAGGCGTACTTTGATGACGCCGAGTATATGAAGAAAGTGCTCGCGCTCTGCATGGGAACGGGCGGCAAGAAGCGCAGAAAGGACTTCAAGACCGCCTCGCAGGCGATGGAGTTCATCTCCTACTTCTTCTCCCGCCCCGAAAGCCACGAGGAATACCGCGTTTCTCCCGAGGACAGGAAGGCGCTGCTTGACAGCTATCTCAAGACCTACGACCATGCGGACGACTCGCAGGTGTGGTTTGCAAAGCTCAAGGAAGTGGCTGCCGCAAACGGCTTTGCCGCCGAGATGAAGGCGTACAAGGCCGATCCCTCTGCCTACAAGGGCAGCGTTGCCGACGTTGCCGAGGTGCTGCGCATCGCCGTCACGGGCAAGGCGAACACCCCCGACCTTTGGACCATTCTCCATATCCTCGGCGAGGAAGAGGCGACGGCGCGCATTTCGGCCGCACGGGAGGAAGCATGAGCAGGGCAGATACCATCTTCATTGAAAACTGCAAAGACATCATGAAAAACGGCGTGTGGGACACCAACTTGCAGGTGCGCCCGCACTGGGAGGACGGCACGCCCGCCCACACCGTCAAGAAGTTCGGCATCATCAACCGCTATAACCTTCAGGAGGAATTTCCCATCCTCACCATCCGCCGCACCGCGTTCAAGTCGTGCATCGACGAGATCCTCTGGATCTGGCAGAAGAAGAGCAACAACATTCACGATCTGAACTCCCACATCTGGGACAGCTGGGCGGACGAGACGGGCAGTATCGGCAAGGCGTACGGTTATCAGCTCGCGCAGAAGGCAATCTATAAGGAAGGGGAGTTCGATCAGGTCGACCGCGTCCTTTTTGACCTCAAGCACAACCCTGCCTCGCGGCGTATCCTCACCAACTTATATAACTTTCAGGACCTCCACGAGATGCACCTCTATCCGTGCGCGTACTCGATGACCTTCAACGTCTCGGGCGACACGCTCAACGGCATCCTCAATCAGCGCTCCAACGACATGCTCACCGCCAACAACTGGAACGTCGTGCAGTACGCCGTCCTTCTCATCATGTTCGCGCAGGTGAGCGGGCTGAAGGCGGGCGAGCTCGTGCACGTCATCGCCGACGCGCACCTCTATGACCGCCATCTTCCCATCGTGGAGGAAATCTTAAAGAACGAGCCCAAGCCCGCGCCCAAGCTCGTCGTCGACGAGAGCATTACAAACTTCTACGACTTCACGGTGGACAGCTTCCGCCTCGAAGGGTACGAGTACACCAAGCTGGATACCAAGATCCCGGTGGCGATATGAGAGCTATTTTCTGTGCCGACAAAAAGTGGGGCATCGGGAAGAACGGGGGCCTCTTATTCTCGCTCCCGCAGGACATGAAGTTCTTCCGCGAGACGACGAAGGGCAAGGTCGTCGTCATGGGGAGAAAGACTTTGGACTCCTTCCCGAACGGCGCGCCGCTCAAGGGGCGCACAAACATCGTACTCTCTTCGAAGGAGCCGAAGGAGGGCACGGTGGGGGCGAAGGATCTCCCCGAACTTCTCGCGCTTCTTAAAAACTATCCCTCGGAGGACGTGTTCGTCATCGGCGGGGAGAGCGTCTACCGCGCACTTCTTCCGTACTGCGAGGAAGTCCTCGTCACCAAAGTGGCGGCGGACGGGGGAGCGGACACCTTCGTGCCCGATCTCGACCGCGACAATAATTTCACGCTTGCCGCGGAAGGGGAGCCCGTCCAAGATAACGGCTATACCATCCGCTTCTGTACCTACAAGAATACCGCGCCCAAGCCCCTGTAAGAGGGCGGCGGGAAATAAAAGCACAATTTTTGAAAAGACCGCAAAAATCAGGCGGTCTTTTCTTTCATTTTACAAATTCACCTCCGAAAAACTACGAAATCGAGAGAAAGATGCTGCGGAAAATCTAAATTTCTGCGGTTTTTTTACAACTTTATTACACGAGACAGCCTGATTTTATTACATCGCCTTGTTATGATATGCGTGTCAAAACAAAGAACAAGTTTTAAGGAGAATCAAGTTATGACGAAAGCTATGAAGAAAGTAACGTGCCT
>CALVWI010000031.1 GCA_944367045.1 uncultured Clostridia bacterium
TGGATGACGGACACCACCTTCCGCGACGGGCAGCAGTCCACCTCGCCCTTCACGGTCAAGCAGATCGTCGATCTTTATAAGCTCATGAGCAGGCTGGGCGGCCCGAAGGGGCTCGTCCGCCAGTCCGAGTTCTTCCTCTATTCCAAGAAGGACAAGGACGCCCTCCGCGCCTGCCAGGATACGGGGCTCAAGTTCCCCGAGATCACGACGTGGATCCGCGCCGACGAGCGCGACTTCGAGCTCGTCAAGAATGCGAACGTCGCCGAGACGGGCATCCTCGTGAGCTGCTCGGACTACCACATCTTCAAGAAGATGCACCTGACCCGCCGTCAGGCGCTCGACAAGTACCTCGGCATCGTCAAGAGCGCGCTCTCCTACGGCATCCGCCCGCGCTGCCATTTCGAGGACATCACCCGCGCCGACTTCTACGGCTTCGTCGTGCCCTTCGCCTCCGAGCTCATGCGCCTCATGGAGGACAGCGGCATTCCCATCAAGATCAGGATGTGCGACACGATGGGCTTCGGCGTGTCCTTCCCCGGCGTCACGCTGCCGAGGAGCGTGCAGGGCATCGTCTACGGCCTCTATCACTATGCGGGCGTGCCGCACGCGCTGCTCGAATGGCACGGCCACAACGACTTCTACAAGGTGGTCTCCAATGCGTCGACGGCTTGGCTCTACGGCGCTTCCGCGGTCAACTGCTCGCTCCTCGGCATCGGCGAGCGCACGGGCAACTGTCCGCTCGAGGCCATGGCGATGGAGTACGCGGCGCTCCGCGGCACGATGGACGGCATGGATTTCACCGCCATCACCGAGATCGCCGACTACTTCGAGAAGGAAATAAATTACATCGTCCCGCCCAAGACGCCCTTTGTCGGCCGCGCCTTCAACTCGACCCGTGCGGGCATCCATGCGGACGGCCTTCTCAAGGACGAGGAGATCTACAACATCTTCGATACGGCGAAGATCTTGAACCGTCCCGCGCGCGTCTCCGTCAACAAGACGAGCGGCCTTGCGGGCATCGCGTTCTGGATCAACGACTACTACAGTCTGCCCGACGAGTACAAGGTCACCAAGAGCGACCCGCTCGTCGTGGCGATGAAGGAGCACGTCGACGCTGAGTACGAGGAGGGGCGCAACAGCTCCTTCGGCGACGACGAGCTCGTCAACCTCATCTACGCCATCGATTCCAAGCGCATCCGCGACTTCGAATCGCACAGCATGCGTTAATTTCCCGTGCATTGCAAAGGATAACGGTATGAAGACACAGAAACTCTCCGCGGCGGAGAAGCGGACGTATTCCGTCGCCGTCGTGGGCGGGGGCATCGCAGGTTACACAGCCGCGCTCACCCTCAAAAATTTAAGAGTCGACTATATCTGGTTGGGGAGAAAGCCCTTCGGCGACAAGCTGCTCCTTGCGGAGTACGTGCGCAACTTCCCCGCCTTCGTGGGGAACGGCGCGGAGTTCGCAAAGCGGCTCGACGAGCAGGCCGAGAAGGAGGGCGTCCTCTTCACCGAGGCGCGCATCGACGGCGTGTACGCGGGCGACGAATTTGTCCTCACCGAAAACGGCGAGATGCTCTCCGCGAAGGCGGTCATCCTCGCGACGGGCGTGGAGAGCGCGGGCTCCTGCAAGGGGGAGGGGGACTTCCTCGGGCGGGGCGTGAGCTACTGCGCCGTGTGCGACGGGGCGCTCTACAGGGGCAAGACCATCGCCGCCGTGCTCTCCTCCAAAGAGTTCGAGGAGGAGGCCGAGTACCTCGCGGGCTTTGCGGGCAAGGTGTACGCCTTCTGCCTCTACAAGGACCCCGCGTTCAAGGCGGAGAACATCGTCCTCTGCGAGGGCGTGCCGACCGAGATCCGGGGGGACATGCGTGTCAGATCCCTGACGGCGGGCGGGAGAAAGTACGATGTGGACGGCGTGTTCTTTCTCAAAAATTCGACGCCTCCCTCCGCGCTCGTCGGCGGGCTCTTGGTCGAGAACGGCGCCGTCAAGGTGGAGAAGAACATGGCGACCAACCTGAAAGGCCTCTTTGCCGCGGGCGACGTGACGGGGCGGCCGTACCAGTACGTCAAGGCGGCGGGCGAAGGGCTCACCGCGGCGTATGCGGCGAATGACTATGTAAAATCGCTCGAAAAATAACGATTTATATCAGGACGGCGCGCCCGCCCCCTCGGCAGAGGGGCGGGCGCGCCCTTTGACAAAGCTTTCACATCATGAGAAATCGGTGAAAAACGCACCTTTTCGCGTTTTGGGGGTTGACAAACGCGCATTTTGTTTTTATAATAAACATACAGATTGTCAAGGGCGGTACAACGCAAAGGAGAAGGAACATGGGCATCGAGATCAATGAGTACTTGCTGAAATTATTTCACCTCGTGAAGGACATCGGGGATATCGATTTCTTCTGGGGTAAGGCAAAACTTTCGAGAACGGAGTTCCGCATCCTTTGGGAAGTCGTCAACGAGCAGTGCGAGGGGAAGGACATCATCTCCTCCGAGCTCGCCCGCCGCATCGGCATCACGCGCTCCGCCGTTTCGCAGATCGTCGCCAAGCTCGAAAAGAGCGGCATCGTGCAGCGCGTGCCCTCCCTCTACGACAGGAAGATCGCCTTCATCCGCCTCACCGACGAGGCCGTGGAGACCTTCCGCCAGCAGGCAGAACAGGCCAACTGTTTTGCAGAACGCGTCCTTGCCGAGTTCGGGAAGGAGCGGCTCGACGCGCTTCTCGGGGAAGCGGAGGCGTTTTCCGATCTGTGCAGGAAGCTCGTCGAAGGTTCGGGCGCGTTCGCAAAAGAGACGGAGGGCGTCTGAAATTTGTGTAAAAACGCGGGATAAACGCCGCATCAGGGAAGGGCGCGGCGCATTGCCGCGCCCTTAGGAGTATTATCAGGTATGTTAAAGTTAGTTGACATCAAGAAGGACTACAAAGTTGCGGCAGGCACGGTGCATGCGCTGCGCGGCGTCTCGCTCAACTTCCGCCCCAACGAGTTCGTCTGCATCTTGGGCCCCTCGGGCTGCGGCAAGACGACGCTCCTCAACATCATCGGCGGGCTTGACCAGTACACGTCGGGCGACCTCATCATTCAGGGGAAGTCCACCAAGAACTTCAAGGACCGCGACTGGGACGTCTACCGCAACCACCGCATCGGCTTTGTCTTTCAGAGCTATAACTTGATCCCTCACCAGACGGTGCTCGGCAACGTCGAACTCGCGCTCACCATCGCGGGCGTCTCGCGCGAGGAGCGAAAGAGACGTGCAACCGAGGCTCTCGAGCGCGTGGGGCTGGGGGCGGAGCTCGAAAAGAGACCTAACCAGCTCTCGGGCGGGCAGATGCAGCGCGTCGCCATCGCGCGTGCGCTCGTCAACGACCCCGACATTTTGCTTGCCGATGAGCCCACGGGCGCGCTCGACTCCAACACGAGCGTGCAGATCATGGACCTCATCAAAGAGATCGCAGGGGAGCGGCTCGTCATCATGGTCACGCACAACCCCGAGCTCGCCGAGCGCTACGCCTCGCGCATCGTGCGCCTGAAAGACGGCGCGGTGGAGTCCGACTCCGACCCCTACGAGGGCGAGGAAAACGTGCCCGAGAAGGCGGAGGAGAAGAAGTCGCGCGCCAAGATGAGCTTTATGACCTCGCTCGCGCTGTCCTTCCGCAACCTTCTCACCAAGAAGGGGCGCACCATTTTGACGTCCGTCGCGGGCAGCATCGGCATCATCAGCGTCTGCCTCGTCTTGGCGCTCTCTAACGGCTTCAACAACTACATCCGCAGGACGGAGGAGGATATGCTCTCCTACTATCCCATCACCGTCTCGGAGAGCTCCTTCGACCTCGCCTCGGTGATGACCTCCTTCACCTCCGCCGAGGAAATGCCCGATCTCTCGCAGCTCGACAACAAGGTGTACATCGACTCCTTCCTGACGGGCCTTGCGAACGGCATGGCGACGACCAACAACATTTCGGATACCTACGTTGACTACCTCGAGGCGATGGATCCCTCGTGGTACGCAGAAATTCAGTATTCCTACGTCGATTCGCTCGCCGACAACCTCTTTTTGCAGGTGGAGACCTTCCCCGAGGGGGACAGCTCTTCGACCGAGCTCACGACGCGCTCGCTCAACAACTTAAAGAGCAAGTACATCGCCGACCTCATGGCGTTTGCCTCGCAGTACAGCTCCCTCGTCGGCTTTGCCGACTTCTTCACCGACGTCGTGCACGTCATGCCGGGCACGTCGGATGAGTCTAACCTCGGCTACGGGGAGTACGTCATGGAGCAGTACGACCTCATCGCGGGCGAGTTCCCCACGGGCGAGAACGAGGCGGTGCTCGTCGTGGGCGGCAACAACCAGGTCACCGACCTGACGCTCGCCCAGCTCGGGCTTCTCCCCGAGGACCGCTTCATGGACCTCTTCGATCTCGGCACGGAGGACAAGGACGAAGTGGAGGAGGGCGCCGACCGCATCGACTTTTCCGAGATCCTCGGAAAGCAATACACCCTCTTCTTCAACGATGAAGTCTATTCGAAGAACGAGAATTGGAGCCAGCTCGCCTACATGAACGGCAGCTACGCCTTCACCTACGAGGGCCAGCGCACGAACGACGACTTTGCGGCCAAGGAGGGCGAGGGCATCAATATCACCATCTCGGGCATTTTGCGCCTCAAGGACGACCGCTCCTACGGCTGCCTTTCGAGCGGCCTCAACCTCACCGAAAAGACCGTCAGCGCCTACATCGAGGGCAACCTCCATTCTCAGATCGTCGAGTGGATGAACAGCGACGAGGCGAAGTACACCTCGGGCATGACGACCATCTGGTTCATGCCCGCCAACACCGAGAACCTCACGAAGTGCTTCACGCTCTATGAGGTCATGCCGGGTACGAGCATCTATGTCTCGCAGGCGGCTTCCTCGGCCATCCGTGCGCTCGGCGGCAGCGAGACGGTGGGGGGCATCTCCATCTACTCGCGCGACTTCGACCTCAAGGGGGAAGTCCTCTCTTACCTCGACGCATGGAACGAGTTGTGCGAGAGCGAGGGGAGCTATAACGGCGTCTCGCTCGCGGAGGGCGACAAGATCACCTATACCGACACGGTGGGCATGCTCATGGGCATCATGCAGACGATGATCGACATCATCACCTACGTGCTCGTCGCGTTCACGGCCATCTCGCTCGTCGTCTCGTCCGTCATGATCGGCATCATCACCTACGTCTCGGTGGTGGAGCGAGTCAAGGAGATCGGCGTGCTGCGCGCCCTCGGTGCGAGAAAGCAGGACGTGAGGAACCTCTTCAACGCAGAGACCTTCATCATCGGCCTTGCGGCGGGCCTCATCGGCATCGGCATCGCGTATGCCCTGAGCGCTGTCATCAGCCTCATTCTGCAGAATCTGACGGGCATTGCGGGCATTGCGACACTGCCCATCACGACGGCCCTCATCATGGTGTGCGTGAGCGTCGCTCTGACGCTCATCTCGGGCCTCATTCCCGCGCAGTCGGCGGCAAAGAAAGACCCCGTCATTGCGCTGCGCACCGAATAAAAGGGACCGGAAACGCCCATACTCCCTTCGAGGCGGCTTATGGCAAAGAAAAAACCCATGCGCAAACTTACCGAAGAGGAATACGAGGCGTACCTGAGAAAACTTTTAAAGAAGTGACGAGAGGGACGGGGCGAATTGCTCCGTCCTTTTCACATAGTTTTCTCGGGAAATGCGTTAGTTCTTTACAAATGGGTGGTATGATAGAGACAAGAACATAAAAGGAGTTTTCCCATGACGAAATTTGACGAACTCTGCAAGATGGCGGAGGAGATCCCCGCCGAACAATACCCCGAAGTGCTGCGCACGACGGCGGCAAAGGTGCTTCCCGCACTCGAGGAGGCGGCGGGCAGCGCGGAGCGGGCCGACACCATCTTTGCGGCCTTCCTCATCGCCTCCGTGTATGCGGACGGCACCCTCGACGAGGCGGAGTACCTCCTGCTCCTTCCCGGCCTTGCGATGACCTTCGGCGAGGCGTATTCCTTTGAGGAGGTCAAGGAGTACATCGAGCAGTCCAAGAAGGAGGGCAAGCAGATCGGCGAGTTCGCGGACGCCCTCTGCGACTTCTTCGGCGAGCTGTCGGAGGAGCTCAAGGACGACCTCGTCATCCTCTCTCTTCTCATCTGCGCGGCGGACGGCAAGATCACCAACAAGGAGAAGAAGTACATCAAGAAGCTCATCCGCTGAAAAAAACAAAAGAGATGCCGTGCGGCCAAGCGCCGTGCGGTATTTTTGTCGGGAAATTTGTTGCTTTTGTTGACAAATTTTTCGGGATATGATAGTATCTTCTCTATCGTGCGCAAGAAAGCGGGCGGCGGAGAGCCGTTCCGCCGCGCTATAAGGAGAGAAGATGAAAGATAGTTTATTGACGCAGATGATCTACCGCATCGTGCTGTGCTGCGTGTCGGCGCTCGCGGTGCTGCTCTCGTTCAACGTGTTTTATGCGGGGCAGGGCGCCTTTGAAGCGAGCTGGGGTTTCTTGAAGTACTACACGAATATCTCCAACTACTTCGTGTTCGTGGTCTCCGTCATCGTGCTTTGTGATAACGTGAAGCGCGTGCGGGCAGGGGAGACGAAGGGTCACAACCAAAAGGTGCGCCTTTTGAAGTTCATGACGACGGTCATGATCCTCGTCACATTCCTCGTCTATGCGACGCTCCTCGGCAATCCCTTCACAGCGGCATTCTGGTGCGACATCGGCAATCTTTCCTACCACGTCGCGGCGCCCGTCTTATTCATTCTCGACTTCTTCCTCTTTGACGAGCACCGCACCATCAATGTGTTTGCGCCCCTTTGGAGCCTCGTCATTCCGCTCGTGTATGTGGGGTATATCTTTGTGCTCGGGCTCGTCATTCCCGACTTCGAGTATCCCTACTTCTTCCTCGACGTGCGCTCCATCGGCTACGGCGGCGTCCTCGCTTGGGTCTTGATTTTACTCGTCGTCTTTGCCGTGCTCGCTTACCTCATGTGGCTCTACGACAAGCTCGTCAAAAGAGACGGCAAGTGGAAGCTGGACTTTTCGCCCCTCCCCAAAAAGGAGAAGGGCAAGCCCGCCGAATGAGTTTTGCCTTAAAAACGCTTGCTTTTTTGCGCGAAAGGCTCTATAATAGAGAAAAAAATACGGCGTTAAGAGAGGACGCGTCCGAAAGGAAGGCTCCCGCACAGAGAGCTCCCCGCTATGGTGAAAGGGGAGAGGGGAGGGCTTTTCGGGTATCACCGCTCGTGCCTGCGGGGAGAACTCAAAGTAACTCCGCACGGGGTCGCAGCCCGTTATCCCATGCGGCAAATGTTCGTTTGTTTTGGTGGTATAAATGCCTTCGCGTATTCCGAAACGCGGAGGCTTTCTTTTATTTCATATTCAGGAGGTTCCCATGTATCGCAAGGTAGACACATCGCTCGATTTCGTCGGGCGGGAACAGGAGATCATTGAGTTCTGGAAGCAGAACGACATCTTCGAAAAGTCGGTGAAAAAGAACGAGGGGAAGGAGGAGTTCTCCTTCTTCGACGGCCCCCCGACGGCCAACGGCAAGCCGCACATCGGGCATATCCTGACGCGCGTCATGAAGGACATCATTCCCCGCTATCAGACGATGAAGGGCAAGCACGTCCTCCGCAAGGCGGGTTGGGATACGCACGGCCTTCCCGTCGAACTCGAAGTCGAGAAGAAGCTCGGCCTCGACGGCAAGAAGGAGATCGAGACGTACGGCATCCAGGCCTTCAACGAGCAGTGCAAGCAGTCCGTGTGGAAGTACACCGACGAATGGCGCAAGATGAGCGACCGCGTCGGCTACTGGTGCGACATGGACAACCCCTACGTCACCTATCACGACGACTACATCGAGTCGGTGTGGTGGGCGCTCAAGGAGATCGACAAGAAGGGGCTTCTCTATAAGGGCCACAAGATCGTTCCCTACTGCCCCCGCTGCGGGACGGCGCTCTCCTCGCACGAGGTCGCCCAAGGGTACAAGACGGTCAAAGAGACCTCCTGCGTCGCGCGCTTCAAGGTCGCGGGCCGCGAGAACACCTATATCCTCGCGTGGACGACGACGCCGTGGACGCTTCCCTCCAACGTCGCGCTCTGCATGAATCCCGACGAGACGTACGTTGAGATCGTCGCGGACGGCACGCACTACATCCTCGCCGAGGCGCTCGTCTCCTCCTTCTTCGAGGAATACGAGGTCGTCGAGAAAAAGACGGGCAAGGAGTACGAGGGCACCAAGTACGAACCGCTCTTCGACTATGCAAAGCCCGTCTTAGAGTCCATGAAGAACGAGTGGAAGCGCGTGTATGAGGTCGTCTGCGACACCTACGTCACGCTCACGGACGGCACGGGCGTCGTCCACATCGCGCCCGCGTTCGGTCAGGACGACTACAACGTCGGCAAAATTTATCAGCTCCCCGTCATCTCCCTCGTCAACGAGCAGGGCAAGTTCGACGAGCGCTGCCCCGAACTTGACGGCCTCTTCATCAAGAAGGCGGATCCCGTCATTCTGAAGATGCTCAAGGAGAGCGGCAAGCTCTTCAAGGCGCTGCCCTTCGAGCACGACTATCCCCACTGCTGGCGCTGCGATACGCCCCTCATGTACTACGCGCGTTCGAGCTGGTTCATCGAAGTCACGAAGGTGAAGGACGCGCTCATCGCGGCCAACCGCTCCGTCAACTGGATGCCCGAGACCATCAAAGAGGGCCGCATGGGCAACTTCCTCGAGAACGTCATCGACTGGGGCCTCTCGCGCGACCGCTACTGGGGCACGCCGCTGCCCGTGTGGGTCTGCCCCGACTGCGGCGAGAAGGTGGTCATCGGCTCGAGAGCCGAACTTGAAGAGAAGTGCGGCGCCCCCAAGGGTATCGAGCTGCACAGGCCGTATCTTGACGACCTCGTCTGCACCTGCCCCAAGTGCGGCGGCAAGATGAAGCGCACGCCCGAGGTCATCGACTGCTGGTTCGATTCGGGCTCCATGCCCTTTGCGCAGTATCACTATCCCTTCGAGCACAAGGACCTCTTCGACGAGACCTTCCCCGCCGACTTCATCTCCGAGGCCGTCGACCAGACGCGCGGCTGGTTCTACACACTGCTCGCCATCTCGACCATCCTCTTCGGCCGTGCGCCCTTCAAGAACTGCATCGTTTTAGGCCACGTCAATGACCAGAACGGCGTCAAGATGAGCAAGCACAAGGGCAACGTCGTCGACCCGTGGTCGGTGCTCGACAAGCAGGGCGCCGACGCCGTCCGCTGGTACTTCTACACCAACTCCGCGCCGTGGATCCCGTCCCGCTTCGGGCAGGAGGCCGTCAGCGAGGTGCAGCGCAAGTTCCAAGGGACGCTCTGGAACACCTACGCTTTCTTCGTGCTCTATGCCGAGATCGACGGCTACGACCCCTCCAAGTACAAGCTCGAGGAGTGCAAGCTCTCCCTCATGGATCGCTGGGTGCTTTCCCGCCTCAACACGGTGGTGCGCGATGTAGACAAGATGCTCTCCGTCTACAACATCACGGACAGCGCGCGCGAAATTCAGGACTTTGCGGACGTCCTCTCCAACTGGTACGTCCGCCGCGGCCGCGACCGCTATTGGGGCAGCGAGATGTCCGAGGACAAGGCGGCGGCCTATACGACGCTCTACACCGTCCTTGTGACGCTTGCCAAGCTCCTCGCGCCCTACACGCCCTTCATGGCCGAGATGATGTATCGCAACCTCGTGCCCGCGTTCTTCAAGGACGCGCCCGAGTCGGTGCACCTCTGCGACTTCCCTGTATGCGACGAGAGCCGCATCGACCCCGAGCTCGAGCAGGGCATGGAGGATGTCTTGGAGGTCGTCGCCCTCGGCCGTGCGGCGCGCAATGCGGGCTCGCTCAAGAACCGCCAGCCGCTTGCCGAGATGATCGTCGCCTCCGACAGGCCCCTTCGCATCGAGGGCGAACTTGAAGCGGTACTTCTCGACGAGCTCAACGTCAAGAAGTTCACCCGCTGCGAGGACGCGGAGTCGCTCGTGTGCTATACGCTCAAACCGCAGCTCAAGACGCTCGGTCCCAAGTACGGCAAGCTCCTCAAGGAGATCAATTCCTTCCTCTCCTGCTGCAACGCCTGCGAGGTGGTGCACGCGGTCAAGGACGGCGGCGTCTACCACATGGAGGGCGGCATCGACCTTGTGGAAGAGGACCTTCAGATCTTCACGGGCTCGCGCGAGGGGTACGTCTGCGCGTCCGACCACGGCATCACGGTGGCGCTCAAGACGGCGCTCACCGAAGAGCTTCTGATGGAGGGCTGCGAGCGCGAACTCGTCTCCAAGATCCAGACGATGAGAAAGGAGGCGGGCTTCGAAGTCACCGACCGCATCAGCGTCTGGTATCAGGCGGAGGGCCGCGCGAAAGAGGCGCTCGGTTCTGCGGCGTTTGCAAAGGACGTGCTCGCCGAGAGCGTTTCGGAGGGCACCCACGAGGGCTTCACCAAAGAGGTGGACATCAACGGCGATAAGGTAACGTTGACGCTCGTGAGAAAATAAGACGCAAAATAAGCGGCGGCGGCGCCCCGGGGACGGGGCGCCGCCGCTTTCATATGTCGTAAGTCGAAGGGCGGCGAAATTGCCGCGAGAGGGGCGCTCAGAAGCCCGAACGGCAGCCGCAGCCTCCCGTATAGTAGCCGCCCGAATAGAAGCGGCCGAGGGCGTACTGGCGGGCGTAGTAGCTGTCCGTACCGCCCGTCGAACCCGAGCAGCAGCTGCACGAATTGCAGCAGGAGCTGCAGGAGTCGCACGAGCAAGTGTTGCACGAATTGCAGCAGGAGCTGCAGGAGTCGCACGAGCAAGTGTTGCACGAGCAGTCACAGCTGCAGGGGGTGCAGGTACAGGAATCGCACGAGCAGTTATTGCAAGAGCAATCGCACTGGCAGGGCGTGCAGGTGCAGTTGTTGCAGCAGCAGTTGCAGCAGTTATTGGTGGTGCTGTCGTCCGTCGACTCGCTGCGCACGGCAAACAGGTTGGAGAGCGCCCGCATGAAGCCCGACGAACACCGCGACGACGCCCGGTATGAATAGCAGGAATTGCACATAGGAAACCTCGTAATATGTTTTCGGGAGTTGGTCCCTGTCTCATTGTATGCGGATGGTGCGGCGGCGTGCGCCTTTTATGCGGCGGGGAGGGAATAAGCCTCCCCGAAAGCGCTTGCAAAGCGCACGAGAACCTGCTATAATGGAGATGTTTATATACGCATAATTATCGTGGAGAAACGCACTTGAAACGCATTATTCGCAAACCTTCGCGCTATGAACTCAAACAGACGGCCTTCCGCTGGCTTCTCATCGTCCTCGGGAACGCCGTGACGGCCGCCGCCAGCTCCTTCTTCATCATCCCGGGCGGCCTCGTCGTGGGCGGCACGACGGGCCTCGGCATCTTCGTCGAGCAGCTCTGGCACTACGAGTACGCCCGCGTCATCACCGTCTACACCGCCAACATCGCGCTCTTTATTTTGGGGGCGATCCTCTTGGGCCGCCGCTTCTTCTTTGCGACGCTTGCGGGCACCTTCCTCTATCCTGCCTTCCTCTCGCTCTTCGACGCGGCGAATGCGGCATACGTCGCGGCGGTGGGGGAGACGCTCTCGGGCGGCGACGCCTTCCTCGACGCCTTCTTCGGCTCCCTGCTCTTCGGCGCGGGCATCGGGCTCGTCGTGCGCGTGGGCGCGAGCACGGGCGGCACGGACATCCCGCCCCTCCTTCTGCAGCACTTCTTCGGCATCCCCGTCTCCATCTCGCTGTGGGTGCTCGACTTTGCCATCGTCGTCCTGCAGCTGTTCGCGGGTTCGACGCTCCAGACCGTCCTCTACGGTATCGTCATCTGCGTGCTGTCCTCCGTCGTCATCGAGTTCGTCACGCCGCTCGGGAGAAGGAAGATGCAGGTCAAGATCGTCAGCCATCACTACCCCGAGATCCGCGAGATGATCTTAAAGGAGCTCAACCGCGGCGTCACCATGCTGTACGGCAAGACGGGGTACCTGCGCGAAAAGTGCTATGTTCTTCTCACCGTCGTCTCGTCGCGCGAGCTCGTGCGCCTCAAAAACAAGGTGCAGGAGATCGACCCCGAGGCCTTCCTCACCGTCTCCGTCGTCTCCGAGGTGCGCGGGCGCGGGTTCAGCCGTGAGAGCATCAATCTCCCCAAAGAGGAGGAGGGCATGGGCGAGCTGGAAGAGGCGGAGGCGGAACAGGCCGCACCGCCTGAAAGAGAGGCTTCTGCAGAGAAATCGAAATAAAGCAATACCGACCCGAACATGACGTTCGGGTCGGTTCATAAAAGGAGAAAATAAGGGGATAACAATCCTGAAGATGCGGCGAGCGTATTCGTCCGCCACATTACAAGTGCATTATAGCACGATCTGCACAAAAAAGCAAGAGAAAATAGCGCGAAAAATCCATATTTTGTGGTTTTTTTCGGGGAAACATCCACAAGACTACCCTCTGTGCCTTTTGAAAGGAACGAAGCGCGGGAGAGGGCGGGACCTGTTGCCGGGAAGGGCAGGAGTCGGGGCGCGGCGCGGGACGTTCCGTCCCGCGCCGCGCCCCTAAAACTTTGAAAGTGTTTCTGCTTACTTCTTCTTTTCCTTGCGGCGTTTGTCGTTGATGATGGTGAGCGCCTTCTCGTCGATGAGCGTGATGCCCTCCTCCTTGGCGATGTCCACCATCTGCTGCAGGGCAGCCTTTAAGAACACGCGCGGGATCTTGGTGAGCTTCGCGCACGCCTCGTCCGTGAACTTGACGTCGGGGTCGATGCGGTCGGCGGCATAGCGCACCGACTTGGGGTCGCCCTCCTTCGCCTGGATCTTCTCGGGGAAGGGCTTTTTGAAGCGCGAGCACCAGAAGTTGGTGCTGTCGCGGTAGCCGTAGTCGACGGGCACGTTGGGGAAGCCGTTCGCCTTCACACCGTTTACGATGGTGTCGTAGTAGCGTGGCTTGATGAGGATCTTATCGATGCTGAGGATGAAGTGCGCGCCGAACTTGCTCGTGATACCGTTGAAGTTGCGGTAGGGCGGCTCGTACCCCTCGAGGCAGCCCGGTTTGTCGAGGTAGGCGTCCTCGAGCGCGTCGTTCCAGGTGCATTCGAACACTTGGAAGGCCTCCTTGACGACCTTGGGCCGCTCGCCACCCGCCTGCCCGTCCTCGAGGGTGAAGAGGCAGTCCTTCATCTTTTCGTCGGTGGTGTCCCCGGGGAAGCCGAGGCGCACGGCCTCTTTAAAGTACTTCCTGTCGTCGGGAATGAAGTTCAAGGAGACCTTCTTGGAGCGCAGGATGTTCTGCGCCGTGTTGGAGCTGTTGCGGCACTCGAGGAGCATCGCATAGCGGTCCTTGCCCGCGATGTAGTAGGGGAAGCACAGCGAATAGGAGCCGAGGTTGGTCTTGCCGTTTTCCGCGAGCGTGCCTGCAAGCACGGTGGGCATGGGGAAGAACGAGGAGGTCTGGTAGAAGTTATCGACAATTCTGAGATCTTTGAAGCTGGACATCTTGTCCTCCTGTCATTTTTCTTCCATTTTACACCCGCCGCGCGCGTTTGTCAAGAGGGGAACCATTTTGAGAGGCGTGGTTCGGGAGAGGGCGGCACGGGCGGGCATCGGCGGATATAGACGGGCGCAGGCGGGCAGAGACCGGCATCGGCGACGCGAAAAACTTTTAAAAATAGGGTTGACAAAGTGCGAGAAATCACATATAATGAAGATGGCGAAAGAAAATTACTTTTCTTCACCCGCAGGTAGAGTAGCTGCGGGGCTTCTTTTTTTGAAGGAGTTTTTCCCGAAAGGGTTGATTTTTTTCGCAGGGCAGCTTATAATGAATATGACCTCAGAGTCAGGCGTAATCCTAGGTTGCGCCAACCCG
>CALVWI010000032.1 GCA_944367045.1 uncultured Clostridia bacterium
GTGTTCCGTTCGTGGGACAACCCCCGTGCGAACGTCTACCGTATGGACCACGACATCCCTTACAGCTGGGGTACCGCAGTCAACGTGCAGATGATGGCGTTCGGCAACATGGGCGACAACTGCGGCACGGGCGTTGCCTTCACGCGTAACCCCGCAACGGGCGAGAAGGGCCTCATGGGCGAGTTCCTCACCAATGCACAGGGCGAGGACGTCGTCGCAGGTGTCCGTACGCCTATGCCCATCGCCAAGATGGCGGAAGTCTTCCCCAAGGTCTACGAGCAGTTCCAGGAAGTCTGCAAGATCCTCGAGACGCACTACCGCGACATGCAGGATATGGAGTTCACCGTCGAGAACGAGAAGCTCTACATGCTCCAGACCCGTAACGGCAAGCGCACCGCTGCCGCCGCCATCAAGATCGCATGCGACCTCATCGACGAGGGCATGATCACCGAGCAGGAAGCGCTCATGCAGATCGACGCGAAGTCGCTCGATATGCTCCTTCACCCTCAGTTCGATCCCAACGCCCTCAAGGCTGCCGACAAGAACAACGTCGTCGGCAAGGGTATCGCAGCTTCCCCCGGCGCTGCCGCAGGCACCATCGTGTTCACGGCTGAAGATGCCGTCAAGGAAGGCAAGGCCGGCAAGAAGGTCGTCCTCGTCCGCCTCGAGACCTCTCCCGAGGACATCGAAGGCATGAAGTATGCACAGGGCATCCTCACCGTTCGCGGCGGCCAGACCTCGCACGCGGCAGTCGTTGCCCGCGGCATGGGTACCTGCTGCGTCTCCGGCTGCGGCGACATCAAGATGGACGAGGAGAACAAGCAGTTCACCCTCGCCGGCAAGGTCTTCAAGGAAGGCGACGCGCTCTCCCTCGACGGCTCCACCGGTAAGATCTACGATACCATCATCGCAACCGTTCCCGCAGACCCCAACAGCGGTTACTTCGGCCGCATCATGGAGCTTGCAGACAAGTACAAGGCACTCGGCGTCCGCACCAATGCCGATACCCCTAAGGATGCAAAGCAGGCCGCAGCGTTCGGCGCACAGGGCATCGGCCTCTGCCGTACCGAGCACATGTTCTTCGGCGAGGGCCGCATCGAGCCCTTCCGTGAGATGATCTGCGCAGAGACGGTCGAGGAGCGCGAAGCAGCGCTCGCCAAGATCGAGCCCATGCAGCAGTCCGACTTCGAGGGCCTGTTCGAGGCGCTCGGCGGCTACCCTGTCACCATCCGTTTCCTCGATCCTCCTCTTCACGAGTTCGTTCCCACCGAGGAGGCAGACATCGAGGCGCTTGCTAAAGCTCAGAACAAGACGGTCGCGCAGATCAAGCAGATCATCTCCGATCTCCACGAGTTCAACCCCATGATGGGTCACCGCGGCTGCCGTCTGTGCGTCACCTATCCCGAGATCGCCGTCATGCAGACCAACGCCGTCATCAAGGCAGCGCTTGCAGTCAAGGCTCGTCATCCCGACTGGAACATCGTTCCCGAGATCATGATCCCTCTCACCGGCGAAGTCAAGGAAATGAAGTTCGTCAAGGACATCGTCGTCAAGACGGCGGACGAGTGCATCGCGAAGGCGGGCGTCGAGCTCAAGTATGAGGTCGGCACCATGATCGAGATCCCTCGTGCAGCCCTCACGGCAGACGACATCGCCAAGGAGGCAGAGTTCTTCTGCTTCGGCACGAACGACCTCACCCAGATGACGTTCGGCTTCTCCCGCGACGACGCAGGCAAGTTCCTTCCCGCATACTATGCGAACAAGATCTACGAGTCCGATCCCTTCTCCCGTCTCGACACGGTGGGCGTCGGCAAGCTGATGAAGATGGCGGTCGAGCTTGGCCGCAAGACCCGTCCCGACCTTCACTGCGGTATCTGCGGTGAGCACGGCGGCGATCCTTCCTCCATCGAGTTCTGCCACGAGATCGGCCTTGACTACGTCTCCTGCTCGCCGTTCCGCGTGCCGATCGCGCGCCTCGCAGCAGCTCAGGCAAACATCAAGAACCCTCGTAAGTAACCTTACGCATAACCATCAAAGAGCCCGCCTCGCGCGGGCTCTTTTCATATGCGGAACTATTTTTGCAACGCAAAAAGATTTGCGTGAACAGAGCTTTCAAATCACTTCCGCGAGCAAAACCACGCTTTTGCGCTGCGGGACTCAATTTGCGCGACACTTCGCGCTTGTTGTCTTTGAGAACATCTTGGTGCGCGGGCGACGGGCGGGGAGATGTACCCACTTCACTTCTCACGGCAAAGATTTTTGCGCAGCAAAAAGATTTGCGTGAACTTTTTGTACGGGCTTTTTGCATATTATGCGGGCAGAATGCTGCGATCTTCATTTTTTCAACGGGCGGGGTGAAAGGCCCGAAAAGCGCGGCGATATAAGGGCGGCGGATAATTAAGCGTCAATATGCGGGCGGGAAGCGCTCAATATAGGGCAGAACTATTACTGTAAATTATAGATAAGATAATCGATTTCGAACCGATGGGTGAAAAAAGTGGGGTTCAAGCGTGATTTTCACTTGACGGTTGCGTGATGACGTGATAAAATATCATACGAACATCGAAAGAAAGCTTTCGAACGCGCACGAAAAATGTGTAAAACGCTCGGAAAAAAGCGTCCGAAGATGTCCGTTCTGCGGCGGAAAAGCCGCACCAAAGTCCGCCTTCTTCAAGTGCATACGCACGGGGAGAAGCGGCGATACTATCGGTTAGAAGATGCCGCGCCTTTATTTGGGAAAAGAGAGGGGCGCAGCGCTCTTAACAGGAATAAATTTTTTTGCGGAGGATAAAATGGCTAAAAACTGGAAGAAAGTTGCCGCTCTTGCGATCGTTGCGGCAATGGCAATTCCTACGGTTGCGGCACTTGCGGCGTGCAAGGAAGATGAGCCCGAGATCCCTACGGCCGATCTCAAGCAGGGTACCTATCGCACCTATACGTCCGTCATGCCCAGTAACTGGAATGAGCTGACGTATGCGGACAACAACGATACGCAGATCATGAACTATCTCGTGAGCTCGTTCTATGAGTACGACTACGAGTTCGACGAAGCAAAGGGCGGCAAGTACAACGAAGACGGCACCATCAATGCCGATGCGATCGTCTCCGGCGGCTTCACGGTCAACTACTCGGCTGCGACCAAGCTTGAGGATGTGACGAGCACCGTCGATGCGAAGTGGGGCTACACCGACGAGCAGAAGGCGACGGGCGGCTATGCCTGGAAGATCACCCTGCGCGAGGATCTGAAGTGGGACGACGGCACGCCCATCGATGCGACCGACTTCGTCTACACGATGCAGCAGCAGCTCGATCCTCTGTTCCAGAATATGCGTGCTTCCACCTATTATACGAATATTCAGGTGAAGAATGCTCGTAACTATGTTTATAACGGTTCAGAAGCGCTGATGTCCTGCATGGTTGTTGCGCAGGAAGAGTACCAAACGGTTGTTGCCGATGATGAGGGTGTGTATCATAAGGACACTGCGGACGGTGATGTGATTTATGCTCATATTACGACGGGTTCCGATTGGTCGGCTGATCCTCTTCTTGCTTATGTGCAGGCGGGTTACATTACCGGTGATGCCGCTGCGCTCATCACCTCTCTTTCGGAAGAAGTCAATGCTGACGGTTGCGTTCCTGCGACGGTTGAGCTCGTGGAGGCGCTGGAAGCATTCTGCGCTGAATATGGTGGTGGTTATGAAAATGAGTGGCAGGAGTTCTGCGCATACTACTATCAGTACCCCGAGATGGATTTCAGCGAGGTCGGTATGTACTCTCCTTCCCAGTACGAGATCGTCGTCTGCCTGGATGCTCCCATCCAGTGCCTGAAGGAGGACGGCTCCCTCTCCTACGAGGCAGCTTACAGCTTTGCAAGCCTTCCCCTCGTCAAGGAAGACCTCTATGAGTCCTGCAAGCAGGAGCCCGCTGCCGGTTCTACCCTCTGGACGACCAACTACAACACCTCCCTTGCGACGACCGCAAGCTGGGGCCCCTACAAGCTGACTCAGTTCCAGAGCGGTAAGTCCTACACGCTGGAGCGCAACGACAACTGGTACGGTTACGCCCTCGAGGACAACGCCAACCAGTACAACGTCACCAAGATCGAGTGCGAGCAGATCGCGGAGACCAACACGGCATGGATGAACTTCCTCAGCGGTGGGCTCGACTCCATCGGCCTCGATGTCACCCATAAGGATGACTACCGCAACTCCAAGTACACCTACTTTGCACCCGGCACCGGGTCCTACGGCCTCAACCTGTATGCGAACCTCGACGTGCTCAAGACGAACGGCCGCAACAACGGCATCCTTGCGATCCGCGACTTCCGTAAGGCGATCTCCCTGTCCCTCGACAGAGATGACTACAACGCAACGACGACGACTTCGCATCAGACGCTGCTCGGTCTCCTCGGCCCTGCGTACTACTACGATGTCGAGAACGGCGGCGTGTACCGCGACACCGTCTATGCCAAGGAGGCACTCCTCCGCGTCTACGGCTTCACCGAGAATGCGGACGGCTCCTGGACGGACGGCACCAACACCTATGTCGACTACGAAGAAGCCTATGAGGCAATGAACGGTTACAACCCGACCCTTGCCAAGGAGCTCGTGGAGTCCGCTTACAAGGAACTCACCGAGAATGCCGAGTACTATGGATATGACGACAGCAAGCCTATCCATCTGCTCTATGGTACTGCTGCCGACAAGGATACGACCCGTCGTGACTTTGAGTACATCAAGGAAATGCTTGAGACGATGGTCGAGGGTACCTCTCTGGAAGGAAAGTTGGAAATCACCTTTGACGCATCCTTCGGGTCTGCTTGGGCGACCGATTTCCGTGCAGGCGCTTATGATATCGCTTCCGGTACCGGCTTCGGCGGCGGTGCGTTCGATCCCTCCGGTTTCCTTCAGTGCTATGTTGATCCCGAGGCAGGTCTGATGTATTCGACCTGGTGGGATACGGCAAATGAGATGCTTACCTTCACGATGCCCGAGGGCGACTACGCGGGTGCCGGCGAAGAGCTCACCATGAGCATCTACAACTGGTACTGCTGCCTGAACGGTATCGCAGAGGCGAAAAATCAGCCCAAGACCTATAACTGGGGCGCAGGCTTCATCCCTGAAGATGCCCGCCTCGAGCTGACGGCAAAACTTGAGGAAGTCACCCTTGAGCAGTACTACACGATTGCTTGTACGTCTGAGTACAGCGCAGAAGTCACGGGTGCGAAGTTCACCTACATCACCGATGAGTACAACATCTTCATGGGCTTCGGCGGCTACCGCTACATGACCGTCAACTACACGGACAGCGAGTGGACGCAGTATGTGGCAGACCACAACGGCGACCTCACGAGCGAGTACACCAAGACCAACTGAGTTTCTCGGCTGATCTAAAAGAGTGAACACAGCGGGGACGGAATGATTTCCGCCCCCGCTTGTTCCTATTTCTACACGGTGCTCCCGCGCCGCGGCGGAGGGGCCTTCGGTTCCTTCCGCGACCTAACCAAAGGAGCAAACTTCCATGTACATGTTCAAGTATGTGTTAAAGCGCCTGGGCCTGCTCATCATGACGTTCTGCATCATCATGCTGATGTGCTTTACGCTCATCAAGCTCCTGCCCATCGTCGTCACCGTCCAGATCGGGCAGGACGCGAACATCATCTACCGTCAGCTCGAGGCGAGAGGGTATATTACTAACGTCGTTTACGACTCTGCGACGCAGCTTTGGAGCTACGATACAGTGCCCATCTTGAAGCAGCTCGGGTTTTATTTGCAGCGCATCTTCCAGGGGGACTTCGGCATCGGTGTTTCGATGGCCGAATACCGCAATCAGCCCGTATGGGACATCTTCATGGAAAAGATGCCTCCCACGGTGCTCATCAATGTCTATTCGACGCTCATCGGCGTTCCCATCGGCCTCGGGCTCGGCATCTTTGCGGCACTCAAGAAGAACAAGTGGCAGGATCAGGTCATATCCGTCTTTATCATCCTGCTCATCTCGGTGCCGTCCATCGTCCTCGGCCTCATCGTGCAGTATGTGTTCTGCTTCAAGCTGCAGTGGTTCCCGCTGACGATGAATTCCGGTTTTGACTACTTTACCTGGCCGATGTTCCGAAGTATGCTGCCCGCGGTGTTCTCGCTGTGTTTAAGCTCGATCGCAGGCTATGCGCGTTTCACCCGCGCGGAGCTTACCGAGGTGCTGACGAGCGAGTTCATGCTGCTCGCCCGCACGAAGGGCTTGACGCGCGGCCAGGCGACGCTGCGCCACGCCCTCCGCAACGCGATGGTCCCCATCTTCCCGATGATCTTGAGTGAGTTCGTCCTCGTGCTTTCGGGTTCGCTCGTCATCGAGAGAATGTTCTCCATCCCGGGCGTCGGCAGACTTTACCTCGATTCCATCACCTATCAGGACTATGACTTCTTCATGCTGCTTTCGGGCTTCTATACGCTCGTCGGCCTGGCTGCGGGGATCATAACCGACATCAGCTACGGGTTTATCGACCCGAGAATACGAATGGGGGCGCGATGATATGGAAAATCAGGCTTACACCAGTATTCCCAAGGAAAAATTTGCCTTTGCGGACAAGCGGGACATCTCGCACGACAAGAAGCTCGAGACCAAGCCGCGCAGCTATATGCGCGACGCCTTCTCGCGCTTCTGCAAGAACAAGGGTTCGGTCGTCGGGGCGGTCATCATCATCATCCTCGTCCTGTTCGCCATCATCGTTCCCTTCCTGACGCCCTACGCCGTCGCCTATAACGACACCTACTATGTGACGACGCTCCCCAAGAACAAGCTCTTCGCCGAGACGTCCTTCTGGGACGGCTGCGAGGCGCGCGTCGACGGGCAGCTGACCTTCATGTATTACTATGCGATGGGGCAGGAGACGGGGCACTATGCGGTCAAGAACCAGGAGTACACGGTAGACGAGGAGGGGATGTATCATTACCGCCTCGACAGCTACCAAAAGACGGGCATGATCTACCGCAATCTCACGAACGAGCAGTACGCCCAGCTCATGCAGTATCAGGACGAGACGGGCCGTCAGGTCATCTACCCGACGATCAGGGTCTCCGACCGTCCCTCCGCCATTCAGGATCAGAGCAACGCCAACTACTACTACGAAACGACGGGCACGTCGCGCACGGAGATCGTGTACGACGAAAACGGCAACGTCATCCCCGTGTATTGGTCGTATAAGGCGGGTACCGCCACCAATGACGGTTACACTTCGCGGATGCGCATCGAGGGCGAGGACGGCTTTATCGGCGAGGACGGTGAGACCTACTACTACACCTACGCCCGCCGCACCTCCTCGGGCGTCGAAGTGCGCGTCAACTACTACGAATATTACATCTACTACCACAGCTATGTGCTGCAGGACGGCATCACCGAGCCCTACTTCATCTTCGGGACGACGGGTTCCGGTCAGGATATCCTGACCTGTCTCTCCTCGGGCGCACGCTTCTCCTTCATCTTCGCGATCGTCGTTGCGGCAGTCAACCTCATCTTCGGCGCCATCTACGGCTCCATCGAGGGCTACTACGGCGGCAAGGTCGACCTCGTGATGGAGCGTATCTCGGATATCCTCGCGTCCGTGCCTTCCATGATCGTCATCACGCTGTTGAAATTGCACATGGGCGGCTCGAGTCAGATACTGGTGCTGTTTATCGCCTTCTTCATCACGGGCTGGATCAGTATGGCGTCTACGACGCGAATGCAGTTCTACCGATATAAGAATCAGGAGTACGTCCTCGCCGCGAGGACGCTGGGCGCGAAGAACAGGCGCATCATCTGGAAGCACATCTTCCCCAATGCGCTGGGCACGCTCGTCACGAGCTGCGCGCTCGTCATCCCCTCGATGATCTTCTCGGAGACCAGCCTTTCGTACCTCGGCATCATCAACCTTTCGACGGGCAACATCACGAGCGTCGGCACGCTCATCAACGCGGGCCAGAGCTACCTTGCGACGGCGCCCTATATGTCGCTCTTCCCGTCCCTCTTCCTCGTGCTCCTCATGCTGAGCTTCAACCTGTTCGGCAACGGCCTGCGCGATGCATTCAACCCTTCGCTGAGAGGCTCGGAGGACTGATATGGAAAACAGAGAAGTCAAGCTCGAGGTCAACGACCTCAAGATCTCATTCAGGACGGACAACGGCAAGGTCCAGGCCGTCCGCGACATCAGTTTCAAGCTCTACAAGGGCGAGACGCTCGCCATCGTGGGCGAGTCCGGTTCGGGCAAGTCCGTGACGACGCGCGCCGTCCTCGGTATCCTCGCGGGCAACGCCATCAAGGAGGGCGGCGAGATCATCTATGACGGCCAGGACCTCATGAAGATCTCGGAGGAGGACTTCCACAGGATCCGCGGCGACAAGATCGCCATGATCTTCCAGGACCCGCTCTCCTCGCTTAACCCCATCATGCGCGTGGGCAAGCAGATGACGGAGGCCATGCTCATCAAGGGCAAGCTCTCTCAGAAGGAGGCGCGCAACAGCTTCAATACGACGCTCAAGCGCCTCAACGACAACATGGACGCCGTGCTCGGCAAGGAGACGGCCGCCCGCAACGGCAAGATGTGCTCGGACTTCAACAAGTTCGAAGTCAGGCACCTCGAGCTCGAGAACGAGTATAACCGCGCCCGCGAGGCAGCTTCCGACGCCGTCAAGGACATCGACGATCTGATGTTCGAGATCGAGAAGCACGCGGCGGCGACGCTCGTTCCCGACGCCAAGGAGATCATCCGCCTTGCCAAGAACTCTGTCTCGCGCTACGTCGTTTACGAGCGTGCCGAGGAGCTCAAGGCAGAGGCCGCGGCGCTCAGGGTGCTCATCCGCGTGTCGCCCGTATACCGTCTGAAGAAGTTTTTGGGGGGCATCTTCCGCAAGGAGGTCAAACCCTTCGCCTTCCCCGACGAGGATATCCTCGCCTCTCTCAGGAAGATCCGCGAAATCCTCGCAGAGGCCGTCGCCTTTGAGAAGCCCAACTTCTTCGCGATGGGCTACTACCTCGTCTTCGAGGGGCAGACTTTGCCCGATATGGACGTCAAGTCCCTCAACGCGTACCTCAGAAAGGTGCTCGATGAGAAGTTCATGCTCGAGTTCATCTCCATCGCCAAGGAGAGCCTCATCTATTCGCATCGCCGCTCGCTCGCCAAGCAGAAGGACGCGCTCGAGACGATCGCACGTTTAAAGCCCGTCTTCGAGAAGGAGGACCTCGACCACGGCGAAGTCACTTCCGCCGCAAAGGAGATCGCCGACGCCGTCGAGGAGGCCATCGACCGCCTCGAGATCATCAAGGACAACTCGGCCTACACCTTCCGCACCAGCCTTCGCGAGGCCGTCCGACTCTACTTCGACGGCATCGAGCGCAACAAGAAGGAGGAGAAGCGCTTTGCCCGCCAGACCGCGGCATACGAGCGCAAGGCCTCCCGCGGCAAGGCGCCCGATTACGTCGTCGCCGACAAGAAGCTCGTCGACCTCAAGAAGGCCGCACAGGACATCGTCAGTGTCTTGAACCGCATCGAGGAGGACTTCAAGCGCCGCCTCGAGATCGGCGAAAACCTCGACTTTGACGAGCGCACCGTCGCGATGGTGGACTACCTCAAGCAGAAGGCAAGTGACGTCGCGTACAAGGTCACGCGCAGCATGGCCAAGACGCACGCTTTAAAACTCCTCGAAGAGGTGGGCATCCCCGAGCCGAGGAAGCGCTACCGCCAGTACCCGTTCGAGTTCTCGGGCGGCATGCGCCAGCGTATCGTCATTGCGATCGCGCTCGCCGCGAACCCCGATATCCTCATCTGCGACGAGCCCACGACGGCGCTCGACGTGACCATCCAGGCGCAGATCCTCGAGCTCATCAACCGCGTCAAGGAGGAGCGCCAGCTCTCCGTCATCTTCATCACGCACGACTTGGGCGTCGTCGCCAACATGGCCGACCGCGTCGCCGTGATGTACGCGGGCAAGATCGTGGAGATCGGCACGGCGGACGACGTGTTCTATTCGCCCGCCCATCCCTACACCTGGGCGCTCCTCTCGTCGATGCCCGACCTCGACACCAAGGAGAAGCTCGAAGCCATCCCCGGCACGCCGCCCAACATGATCTATCCTCCCAAGGGCGATGCCTTTGCGGAGCGCAACAAGTACGCGCTCAAGATCGACTTCGAGATGCAGCCGCCCATGTTCAAGATCTCGGATACGCACTATGCGGCGACGTGGCTGCTGCACCCCGACGCACCTAAGATCGATCCGCCCAAGTCCGTTGTCGACCGTATCACGCGCATGAAGAGCCGTACGGGCGGGCAGCAAGCAACAAAGGAGTGACGCCATGGAAGAACGCAATGAGACTTTATTGAGAGTCGAACATCTCTGCCAATACTTCAAGATGGGCGCCGGGCGCGAGCTCAAGGCCGTCGACGACGTCAGCTTCGACATCAAGAAGGGCGAGGTCTTCGGCCTCGTGGGCGAAAGCGGCTGCGGCAAGACCACGACCGGCCGCTCCATCATCAAGCTCTACGACATCACTTCGGGCAACGTCTATTTCAAGGGGCAGCGCATCTGCGCGGGCATCCGTTCCTATAAGGATGCCATCCGTGCGGCACGCGCCTCCTACCGCGAAAAGGTGGCCGCCCTCAACAAGCAGATGAAAGAGGAGCTCGAGCAGGGCGCCGACAGGGCGCAGGCGGAGGCACTCAACAAGAAGCTGCGCGCCGAGGCCGAAGAGGAATTCCGCAATGCCGTGATCGAGAACAGGAGGCTCATTTCCTCCGCGAAACACGATCAGAAGTACTGCGACAAGGACCATGCCGCCAAGGTCGTCGCCTCCATCAAGGAGGAGATGGCCTCCGCGCTCGCCGCATGCTCCTCGGACGAGGAGAGGAAGAAGGTCAAGAAGGATTACAAGGCCCGCCTGAAGATCGCAAGCCACGAGCGCATCGTCAACCGCATCCAGATGATCTTCCAGGACCCCATCGCGTCGCTCAACCCGCGCATGACCGTCCGCGACATCATCGCCGAGGGCCTCATCATCCACGGCATCAAGGACAAGGAGTTCATCGACGAGAAGGTGTATAACATCCTCGAGAAGGTGGGCCTCGTCCGTGAGCACGCAGGGCGTTATCCTCACGAGTTCTCGGGCGGCCAGCGCCAGCGTATCGGCATCGCGCGCGCCGTCATCATGGAGCCCGAGCTCATCATCGCCGACGAGCCCGTCTCCGCGCTCGACGTGTCCATTCAGGCGCAGGTCATCAACCTCCTCAACGATCTGAGAAGCGACCTCGGCATCACGGTGCTCTTCATCGCGCACGATTTGTCCGTCGTCAAGTACTTCTCCGACCGCATCGGCGTCATGTACTTCGGCAAGATGGTGGAGCTCGCGCCCTCGGACGAGCTGTTCGCGCACCCGCTGCACCCGTACACGAAGTCGCTCCTCTCCGCCATCCCGCTGCCCGACCCGCACTACGAGAAGCAGCGCAAGCGTATCACCTACAACCCGCTCGCCGAGCACGACTACTCCGTGGACGGCCCCACGATGCGGGAGATCACGCCGGGGCACTTCATCTACTGCAACGACGCGGAATTTGCCAAGTATCAGGGAGAATTAGGCCTCTGACATGAAGACGGTCTACCGCTACATCATCACGTCCTGTGTGGGGCTCCTCATCGTGGTGCTCATCGGCTGGGCCCGGGGCGGCTTTGCCGAGGAGAACGCGCAGGTGCTCGCGCAGATCTGGTGCGATGCCTTCTTCGCATCGGGCGCCTTCCTCGTCTGCGGCGGCCTCATCGTCGTCGCCAGCAACGGGGGCGTGTTCGATATGCTCGGCTATGCCGTCACGCTGCTTTGGTACACCTTCAAGTCGTCCAAAGTCGAGCGCAAGTACAAGACATTCTATGATTACCGTGAGTCGCGGAAGGACAAGAAGCGCAGCGTTTCCTTTGTCCTTGTCGTGGGCCTCGTGCTCGTCGCCGTCGCCGTCGTCCTCCTCTTCGTCTATGATTCCTTAGGCGGCTGAGGGCAGGGCGGGAGACGAGCAGGCCACTCACGGCAGAACGGCCCGCAGGAATTCCCGCGGGCCGTTTTTTTCGGCTTATATTTCTAATTTAAGGAGAGACTATGAACATCATCGAAGCGGAGGGGCTTTTTAAGTCCTACGGTGCGCCATAGCTTTTTTATAAAGATTGTCAGAGCTCTTGATTTTTGAATGATAATATGATATATTAAAAACATAGATTGCGCGTATTTTGAGGGAGCAAACTCAGGGTGCGCAATTTAAATGAAACTGCAACGTCGTTTTGCAAAGGGAGAAGATTATGGAAGAAGAGCAGAAAGACTTTAAGCCGGAAGAACAGGAAGTCACATCTCCGGCTAAGAAAAAGAGCGAAGCGCAAGGGCCGAGTAATGGCGGGAAACCCGTTTACCGTCCGGTCGTCTGTCCGCGGTGCGGGAGCGTGCACCTTGAATTTGTTTCGGAATGCCACAAGAGTATCGGATTAAGGGTCATTTCGGTGATTCTGCTGGCTGTGTGTATCATGTTGGCGGTCGCATCAATTGCCACCCCGGATGCCATCTTCCCTCCGGAACTCATAGCGGTTTTTATAGCCTTCTACCTCCTTTTCCAAATTGCTGCATGGGCGAGGGAGAGTAGAACGCACGTTCAGGGCGTTTGCCGTGACTGCGGCTTTATTTGGCTTTTAGATTGAGAATCATCAAACGGCGCGCGGCGCGGGGCATTTGCCCCGCGCCGCGCGCCTTATTTTACACTTAACTCTTAACGTCAGTCGC
>CALVWI010000033.1 GCA_944367045.1 uncultured Clostridia bacterium
ATGGCTTTCTCCTGCCTGTCGAACTGAAGATAGGTGAACGGTCCCCAGCCCACATACAGTCCCGTGAGAATGAGGCCGACCAGAACGAGCACGGCCAGGAGTGCCGCCGCCGCAGAAAGAATGATCGCTGTCTTTTTGCCCTTTTTCGTCATATCATTTTTCCGTTTTTCGGCCTTCCGAACGCTTACGCCTGCTGCCTCGCTTCCCAAGCGGTGAGGGCAGCCTGCATCTTTTCGTAAGACTTCTCGCCCTTCTCGCGCTCGAGCTGCCACTTCTCCTCGTCCTTCTTCTCGCGGGCAAGGCGGGCCTTCTCGCGCTTCTCCCTCTCGGCGGGGGTGAGCTTCGCCTCCCTTTCGGCCCGCTTCTTTTCAAGTTTTGCGGCCTTCAGAGCCGCCTTCTCCTTGGCGATGCGCTCCTTTTCGGCCTGCTTCTGTTCCTTCGCCTCAAGGGCGGCAGTGTGCTTTGCAAGCTCCGCTTCATAATCTAAGCCCTTCTTTTCGCAGCGCTCATGAAGCTCCCTGCGGTAGGCCTCCTCGGCCTCGCGATCCTGCTCCTTCTGCTCCTCGACGGCGCGCACTTCGGGCTCGATCCAAACCTTGCCCTCCGCCTCACAGAGCGCCTTCTGACGCATACGGATGATGAGTTGCTTCTTGCCGACCGTCTTTTCAACGCTGACGGGGAGCAGCATCAGGGCATACACGAGCCCGGCGACGGCCTCGATGCCGACGAAGAAGAGAATGAACGCCGTCGTGACCGACTCGGGCTGGTTGAAGATGACGGAGAACGTGCCGTCCGAATTGGTGATGATCTTTTGGATGGCGTCGGTGAGTTCGGGCATGACAGTTACCGTCTCGGGTGCGAGGTACCCTGCCGCCGAGATGCCGCCGTTGAAGATGCCCGTCACGATGCCTGCCGCCGCCGTTACGATGACGGAATAGACGGACATTGCAAGGCCGTCGCAGCGGAAGCCGTTCTTCCATTCCATGTGGTCGAGGGTATCCGCAAAGAGCGCCATAAAGACGTAGGCGCAGGGCAGGCCGCCGATGTTCTTGATGAACTGCCCGACGAGCACGATGGGCATATTGGTGGGTGCAATGCAACAGACGGCGCTGCCGACGGCATAGATGAGGAAGCCGATGCAGGTGAGGTTCTTCTTGCCGAACTTCTTTGCAAGCGGCCATACGGCGAAAATGCCGATGCCCATCGGGATGCCGCCGAGGACAGAGACGAGCGTCTGCGTGATGCCGTCCGAATAAGTACCCAAGACGTAGTTGCAGTAGTAAGGGAGTGCCATGTTCTTGAGCTGCGAGCTGATCGTATAGAGCAGGAAGTAGCCGAGAAGGATGAGCATGAACTTATCCGTGAACACTGCTTTGAGCTGCAAATGGAAGGGAATCTTCTTTTCGGGTTCATGTGCGGTCTCCTGCGAGAGGCGCTCCTTCGTGAAGTAGTACTCGACGAACACGAGCGGCAGCGTGATGCAGGAGAGAATGCTCATGCACAGGATCCAAAGCCCCTTGCTCGTGCCGAGGGACGGGATGATGAGCATGGGGAAGACGAGAGCGACGAGGATGCCGCTCATCATGATGGTCGAGATGTTGTTGAACACCGCCAAAACGCCGCGCTGCGTGGTGTTGCGCGTGGAGAGCGGCACCATCAGGTTGTGGCTCATGCAGTACATCGTATACGCGATGGAGTAGTAGAGATTGTACGAGAGCATGACCCACACGATCTGCAGTACTTCATTGCCGCTCGGCACGACAAAGAGAAGCACGCCCGTCACCGTCAGAAGGGGCGCGGATAAAAGCAGCCACGGCCGCGCCTTGCCCTGCTTGGTCTTGGTACGGTCGATGATCGCACCCATGATGACGTTGGTGATGGCGTCGATGACCTTGGAGATGACGGGGAAGATGACGAGGAAGAGCCCTCCCCATACGCTGCCCAGCCCCAGAACGTCGGTATAGTAGACGTTGAGATAGGTCGCCATGACCGCGTTGAAGAGAAGCGCGCCGCACGGGCCGATGAGGTACCCGAGCCACTTCTCCTTGCCCGTCACATTCTGTGACCTAATTTTGCTGTTGAAGACGGGCGCGGAGAGCGCCGCCCCTTTTGCATGTGCCATATTACTTGTCCCCCCTTTCTTTTGGTAATTTCGGAGCTTTTATCTTGGTGCAGAAGCACTTGATGCCTTTTAAAATGTGCCCGTTCGCGAGGGCCGCGAAGCCTTGTGCAAAGTTGTACGGGAAGGTGAGCCCTGCGGACATCGACATGGAGATGAGCGAGTTGCTCTCCAGGATGCGCTGCATGAACAGCGCGCCCTTGACTTTGTTGTCGCGCTCGGCGCCATCGGGAAGCTTTTTCGCCTCCTTCATCGTCTTATCGGCGACGCCCAGCACCGCGCCGTAGAGGATGCGCCCCATGAAGGAGACCTTCATATCCGTGAAGCGCGAATCGAGGCGGACGGGCCTTTGCGGCGGCACGGCGGGAATTTTCTGCCCGCTCATCGCGGTGAACACCTCGTCCGTCACGTTCTCAAGCCCGCCCTCGTAGGCCTTGAAAACCTCTTCGGAACAGGGCGAGACCTCCTCGCCGCTGAGTGTGAGCGTTTTTAAGAGCTTGACCGTCTCGGCGTCCGAGCAGAGTTCGAAGCGGTACTCCCCTCCCTCCATGCGCCATGCGCGCGTCTTGAGATCGAAGAATTTGAGCTCGTCGCGCTTGAAGGTGAGCGTCACCGTCTTCTCCTCGCCCGCCTCAAGGCGCACCTTTTGAAAGGCCTTGAGTTCGCGGAGCGGCCTCAACACCTTGCCCCTCGGCGCGGAGACGTATAATTGCACGACCTCGGCGCCCGCGCGCGTGCCCGTGTTCTTGACGCGGCAGCTGACGGTGATGCTCTCCCCTTCCTCTTCGGCAGTCATCTCCGACCACTCGAAGGAGGTATAGGAGAGCCCGAACCCGAAGGGATAGCGCACCTTCTTTTGGTACGTCGTATAGTACCGATAGCCGACGAAGACGCTCTCCTTGTAGACCTCGACGGGACCCTTTGCGAAATCCTTTCCGAAGGGCACGTCGGAATAGGAGAGCGGCCACGTCTCGGCGAGCCTGCCCTGCGGGTCCGCGTCGCCGAAGAGAAGCCGTGCACACGCCCTGCCGCCGCTCTGCCCGGGGAGGTACATATTCAAGATGGCGGAGACCTTCTCCGCAAACGGAAGCTCCACGGGGGAGCCGCCGAAGAGAACGACCACCACCTTCTTCCCCGCATTTACGAGCCCGTCGATGAGGGCGAGCTGGTTCTCGGGCAGCCGCATGTGCTCGCGGTCGCAGCCCTCGCTCTCCACATAGTCGGTAAGGCCCGCAAAGACGAGCGCCGTCTCATATCCTTGGGCGGCGTCGAGCGACTCCTGAAGCAGCACCCGGTTGGTCGTGACGGCGTTCTCGGCATACCCGCGCGCAAAGACGTAGTTTACCTTCCTCTCGTCGAACGCAACTTTCGGCGAAGTGAGGCGGGCGGGATTGATCATCGAGCTCCCCGCGCCCTGATAGCGCATCTTCTCGAAGAGGTCGCCCGCAACGAAGTACTTCCCGCCCTTTGGAAGGGGCAGCACGCCGTCGTTCTTGAGGAGCACGGCGCAGTCCTCCGCCACCTTGCAGGCGAGTGCGTCGTGCGCATCGAAGTCGCAGCCGTCGGGGTATTGCTTGGCGTATTTATCGACGAGGGCGAGGACGTTTCTCACCGCCTCGTCGAGGTCTTTCACCGCAAGTTTACCGCTCTTGACGCCCTCGACGATGTCCCTGCGGCACACGGCAGTGTCGCCCGGCATCTCGAGATCGAGCCCCGCCTTGAGGCTTGCGACGCGGTCGTGCATCGCGCCCCAGTCCGTCATCACGAGGCCTTCAAAGCCCCACTCGCCGCGCAGAATGTCCTTGAGCAGCCACTTGTTTTGGCTGCAATATTCGCCGTTGATCTTGTTGTAGGCGCACATGAGCGTCGCTGGCTTCGCCTCTTTGACGGCGATCTCAAACACCTTGAGATAGATCTCCCGCATCGCGCGCTCGTCCGCAACGCTGTCCCCCATGAAGCGGTAATTTTCCGCATTGTTGAGGGCGAAGTGCTTCAAAGAGACGCCCACGTTTTCGCTCTGAATGCCCTTTATCTCGGCCGCTGCAAGCTTGCCTGCAAGGAGGGGGTCCTCGGAGAAGTACTCAAAGTTGCGCCCCGCCGTGGGGTTGCGCTTGATGTTCGCGCCCGGGCCTAAAACGACGTGCACGCTGTACCCCCGTGCCTCTTCTCCGATGGCTCTGCCGATGAGAAAGCTGTTCTCCTCGTCCCAGCCGCAGGCGACGGTCGCCGCCGTGGGGAAGGCCGTGGCGGGCGCGCTGCCCGTGACGCCGTTGTCCCCCTTCTCCTGCTGCACGCGGAGGCCGTGAGGGCCGTCCGACATCCTGAGCGACGGGATCTTCAGCCGCGGCACGGGGTTGGTATACATGAAGTCGGTGCCCGCGACGAGCGCCGCCTTCTCCTCGACGGTCAGCTGTGATAAGGTCTTCTCGATGTCCATAGACGATCCCCCGATTGTTTTTCTGCCCCTATTATACGACCGTCCGCCCCACAAAGTCTTGCATTTTTGTTTTATTTTGATTATGATCGTTTTGTCTTTCGACAAAAAAATCCCCGCCTGCCCAAGCAGACGGGGTTTTCGCTGTTTTCGCCGCTTTCACGGCGGTTCACGCGCCTCGGAGCATTCCCGCGGCCCTTCGTCGCTCCCTTTATGCGCCCTCGCCTTGAAGCGCAAATTTGAGGACTTCCATCTCTCCCTCCGTCACATGGAAGGTGAGCGCATCCCTTGCTCCATGCGAGGGAGCGGGCAGGCGGTACTCCTTCCAATCGGGGCTGTCCACTTTGACGGACGCCTCGCCGAGCGAGAGGACGCCCTTCCCCCGCGCCGTCACGACGACTTCGCGCGTCCCGGAGAGGTCGAAATACTTATAGGCGAACATCACACCCGCTTTGAGGGCGGTAAGGAAGCGCTCCTCGCCGCGGTTGGTGATCATGGGGATGCCCGCGAAGGCGGCATTTCCCCCGTGCGGCATATGGCCGTTCGTGAGGTTGCAGCAGATGACGGCAGGGTACTCCCCCACTCCCTTCAGGGGGCCGCCGTTGAGCCCGCAGGACGTGATCTCGACTTGCGGGATGCTCCCGTCCGCCAGAATTTGAATGGGCTCGGCGCACGCCTGACGGCTATAGTCGGTGCCGTGCGTCTCCCTGTGATAGAAGACATACCACTGCCCATTGATCTTTTCGATGCTCCCATGCGTGGTGCCCGTATGGTTGAGGCGGTCGCGCTCGCGGCGGCCGTTGTAGCCCACGTCGCCGTTGGAGACGATCGTCCCGCGGTAGGTGAAGTCACGATCGGGATACTTGCTCGTCGCATAGCAGAGCTCGTGGTTGTTGGTCGAGGAATAGATGAAGTAGTAGGTATCGCCTATCTTGCGCATGGAGCTGCCCTCGAAGAAGCCGTGCCCGATGAGCTGGTGCCCCTCGACGGGCTTTGAAGACATCTTGCACTCGAAGGACGTGCCGCGCGTATCGGCGGGCAGAATGCGGCGGGGGCCGTCCGTAATGGTGAGCATATCGTCCGCGAGCGTACAGCAGACGGGCCCCATCACGCCGCCCTTCTCCCTCTTGATGTCCTTGACGGACTTTCCGAACATCTTCGCCTCTATGCGGCGCATCACCGGCCGCATGAAGAAGGGCGTCTGATCGAAGGGATACCACGTGCCGTAGTAGAGGCGGATGGTGCCATCGTCATTGATGACGGCGGGATCGAAGGGCACGAAGCGGTAACAGACCGTGCCGTCTGAAAAACGGACGTGCCCCAAGAACTCGAACTTGCCGTCGGGGGTATCGCACACGGCGACGCCCACGGGCCCGTAGTACCCGCCCACGCCCTTATCTCCGCTCAGGCAGTAGTAGAGGTAGTACTTCCCGTCATTGCCTCTGACGCAGTCGGGCGCATAGAGATAGGGCCGCCCCGTCTTCTCGGAGAGCGGATCCTGCTTCGCGCTGTAGCTCGTGCCCTTTTTTGACCAGTCGGAAAGATCGGTTATGGGCGCGGACCACACCTCATAGTCGAGCATGCAGTAGGTCTCGCCGCCCTCCTTGTCGTGCGAGCCGTAGAGATAGACCCTGTCCCCGAACACATGCGGTTCGCCGTCGGGAATGTAGGTATCGAGCGGCAAAAACGGATTGAATACCTGTTGTTTCATAAATTTTACTCCCCAAAAAAGATTTTTCTCAGAAAAAACGGCGGCAAACGTGCCGCCGCTGTCATTTCAAACTGATACCAAAAACCCGTCAGTCCTCGGTATTCTTGAGTTCGCGCGCGGAGACGTCCGTCGCAACGTAGTTTTCGAGGTACTCAAAGAGTTCGTCCGCATCGGTGAAGATCGCGTACATCTCGTGGCAGGCCTCCGCCATGAACTTCTTTTGAGACATCTCGTGCATGAAGCTCTCCAAGGTATCGTAATAGCCGTCGATGTTGTAAAAGGCGATGGCCTTGTGATGGCGGCCGAGCTGTTTGAGCGTGATGACCTCGAAGAACTCCTCGAGCGTGCCGATGCCGCCCGGAACGATGATGAACGCATCACAGTCGTCCTCCATCGTCGTCTTGCGCTCGGCCATCGTCTCGGTATAGGTGAGCTCGTCGCACTGATCGTAGATACTTTCGAGCCGCTCCTCGCGGAAGAAATTGGGGATGACGCCGTGGATATACCCGCCCCCGCGCTTGGTGCCGCGCGCCGCTGCGCCCATGAGGCCCGAACCGCCCGCACCGAACACGAGCGAATGGCCGCGCCGTGCCATCTTCTCGGCAAGCGCCTCCACTTTGTCGATATACTTTTTGTCGATATGCGCGCTCGCCGCGCCGAAAATACAGATCTTCATACCTTACTTCTCCTTATCATAGAGCCGTCCCACGAACAGGCCGCACGAAATAGCAGCGGAAATCGCGGAGGCATCTCCATTCTATTATACGAAAATTGCGCCAAATGTCAAGGGCCGCGGGAAAAATTCCGACGGGAAGGTGCGCTCAGACGCCGCCGAAAACGCGCTCCAAAAGCTCCGCATATTCGAGGTAGGCCGCCGTCTCCTTTAAGGGAGCGAGCCTCGCCGCAATACCGCGGTAATACCACGCCTGTTTCGCCTTGTCCTTCACATGAAAGATATCGAAGATATCGTCGCCCCTCTCGAGATAGCCGCGGAAGAGGAAACGCATATTCGAGAGCTTATCGGCGAGCACGAGGATGAGCTCCTCCCGCGAGGCGTCTTTGAGAGCGTCGAGTGTCTCTTTCTTACGCACTTCCCACGTCTCGGCGGCGGGGCGATCCTCCCGCTTATTCTCGGTATCAGAAAGGACGAAGGACAGGACCCGTTCGCCGAATTCACGGCGGATGTCCTCGGCGGTCACGGCGGTATCCTCAATGGTGTCGTGCAGGACGGCGGCCATGAGCACTTCCTCATCATCGGTGAGCGTCGCGGCGATGGCGGCGGCCTCCATGGGGTGCACGATGTAGGCCGTCACGGAGCCCTTGCGCGTCGCCCCGCTGTGCGCCCCGACGGCAAAGATGATGGCTTGATTGAAACGGGTCATGTCACTCCTCCACCCCGTTGACTTCACGGGCAAATTCGATGAGTTCACGGGAAGCAGGAATACGCAGGTACCGCTCGTCAAGCTCATACGGCCCGAAACGGAACCTGTCGAGCGCATCGGCGTCCTTGAAGATACGATATAAGAGCAGAACTCCCTCCGACGTGCTCCCGAAATGTGCGCGAATGGCGGCCTCCCCCTCCGCATCGTGGCGGTCGTGATAGGCCATGATGAAGTAAACGCGCTCGTCGAACGTGAGGCCGAGCTCTTCCGCAACCGCACGATACTTGTCCGCCGCGCGCTGACCGTGGCCGACGTCCTTATCGTCATTAAAACGGCAGCAGTCGTGAAAGACGGCGGCCGTCGAAAGGATATCCCGCTCCTCTTTGGGAAGAGCGAGCTTCTCCGCAATCTTCAGCGAAAACAGCAACACGCGCGCGCAGTGATCCTTGGCATGGCAGGCACTCTTCTCTTGCACGAACGTGACGCGCTCATACAAGAAGGTGCGCCATTGTTCGTACTCCTCTTGCACACAGATTGAAAGTCCGGTATCCATATTGCCTCCCGAACAAATAGTAGCAAAACAAAGGCGATTTGTCAAGTGGCGCGGACGCGTCAAGCCAGTCGAAAGTCATATATTTTTATTACTATGTGTGGCATAGTATTGCCATTTTTGCCCGTTTGCATAGTACTATGCATGACATAATATAGCGTTTTCTCTCAAAATATCACAAATTTTGCCCTTCTGCACATAAAATGATGGCGAGGTATTCCAACATGAAACTTTCCCTGTGTATGATCGTCAAGAACGAGGAAGATACCCTCCCCCGCTGCCTTGAAAGCGTCAAGGGCCTCTTCGATGAGATCGTCATCGTCGACACGGGCTCGACAGATAAGACCGCTTCCGTCGCCCGTGCCTTTACGCCCCACGTCTTTTCGTTCGCGTGGTGCAATGACTTCTCCGCGGCCCGCAACTTCTCCTTTTCTAAGGCCACGGGCGACTATCTCTTCTGGCTGGACGCGGACGACGTCCTCCCGCCCGCCTCGCGCGAGAAGTTCCCCATGCTCCGCGCGATGCTCGAGCGCGACACTCCCGACATGGTCTTTCTCCCCTACGACAGCGGCTTTGACGAGAAGGGCGAGCCGCTCATGACCTTCCGCCGCGAGCGCGTCCTCCGCCGCTGTCCTCTCGCCCGTTGGGTGGGGCGGGTGCACGAGTGCATCGTCCCCTTCGGGCGGCAGTGCTCCTTCGATCTCCATATCCACCACCTCTCAAGCCCCAAGCCGCGGGGCGAGCGCAATCTCAACATCTATCGTAAGTGGGAACAGGAGGAGCCTCTCTCCCCGCGCGATCTCTTCTACTACGGCCGCGAGCTCTACTATCACCGCCGCTATGACGAAGCCGCCGCAAAGCTTAAGGAGATGCTTGCCTCGGACGGCTGGTACGTCAACAAGATCGAGGCCGCAAAAGTCCTCTCCGCCTGTTTTGAGGCCCAAAATCAACCCGAGAAGGCCCTCTCCGCCCTCTTTCAAAGCTTCCTCTACGGCGAGCCGCGCGCCTCCGTCTGCTGCGAAATAGGCCGCCTCTTTCAGGGGCAGAAGCGCTTGGAGGACGCCGTATTCTGGTATAAAGCCGCCCTTTCCTGCCGCGACCACTCGGCGGAGGGCGACTTCGAACTGCCCGCCACGCGCTCCTTGACGCCCTTTTTAGGTCTCGTCTGCTGCTATGATGCCCTCGGTGACCGCACCCGCGCCCTCGAATATCACAAAAGGACAGAGGCGCTCTTCCCCGAGCACCCCGCCGTCGTCCACAACCGCGCCTATTTCGCGCAAACAGGTTGCCAACACAGCGATTAACGCCCCGAATTTCATGAAAAAGCCCGCCAAGTCGGCGGGCTTTCGTGTTTTTTAGTCCTCAAGGTATTTCAAAAGGCGGGGAATGTCGGCAGAAGTCAAAATGTTGAGGATGGGCTCCCCCCAGTTGCCGCGCGGCGTCACGATGACGGCGAGGAGTTTGCGGTTGTCCGCAAAGGCGTCCACGGCGTCCTGAATGGGCGTCTCCTTGCCCAAAATGCGGTAGTATTTTGTGAGGTCCTCCTCGCGCAGGATGTCCTCGCAGGGAAGCGTCAAGAGCTCCTCGAGCGCCCCGCCCTGCATCAGGAGCGTGCCCATCGCGCGGACGAGACGGCGGTTGTTGAGCATGCCGAGCGGCTTCTCCCCGCGGTACACGGGCAGGTTGGAATAATCGCTCTTGGCGATCTTGATGAGCGCCTCCTCCACCGTCTGCTTGGCAGAGATGCCCGTCACCTGCTTTTCCTTGAGCTCTTTGAGGCGGGGCGGCGAGGAGAGCAGCTCCGCAATGTGCGTGATGAGCCTGGTTATTTCATCGCAAGGCTCCGCGACGATGCGGTCGGTCGTCGTCGTATGCACGATGACGTTTCTCAGCTTTGCACAGAAGACGAGGTCGTCCTCGTACTTCCTCACGACGGGATTGTGGTCGGCACAGCGGCGGACGAGGTCGGAAAAGTTGAGACTGCCCTTGCCGCGGTACATGGCGCGGAGGCGGGCGTCGATGATGTTATAGGCGGAGATGAATTCGAGCGCGTTCTCCTGCGGCACGGCTTTCTCCCGCGGTCTGACGTTGGATCCTGTATTCTCTTGCGGCATAGCGGCCTCCTCTCGCCCAAAACGGCGGGCGTATCGTTCGCTTACACTATATCACATTCTCATGCCGCTTGCAAGACCTAAAATTCTCTTTTTTTGCGAAAGACGAGGGGGCGACGCGTCTCCACGAGGCGGTACTCGCGCTCCTTGGGGATGGTAAAGGCGCTCACGGGCGCGGGAGAGGCGAACGCGAGCCTGCCTTGAGGGTCTGCGACGGCGGCGTATCCCGCGGCGCACAGGGCGACGGGGAGGCCGTAAAAGAAAGCCTGCGCGCGGATGAGGGTGAGCTCCAAGCCCTCCGTAAGCTCTTCAAAGAGGCAGAGCGCGAGGTCGGCACCCGAGAGCGAGAGCGTCTCGATGACCTTAGGGAAGAGAAGATCCTCCCCCACGACGACGCCGATGCGGCCCGACATCGTCTCATACACCTTGACGCCCGCGCCCGCGCCATGTTCGCTCCCGTCGAGGCGGTTCGTAAGATCGGAGACGCCCAAAAGCCGCCCGCGTTCGGCGACGACGACGGACTTGCGTTTCAAGCCGCACGCATCGGTATCGCAGCCGCAGACGAGCGTACAGCGCAGCGTTTTGGAACGCAGCGCGACGGTCTCGAAGAGGGAGGTCTCCCCCTTGAGTTCGCGTTCATAGCTCACCTCGCCGAGGCACGAGAGCGGCGCTGCAACGAGCGCACCCTCGGGCAAAGCGGCGTTCAAATCCCCGTTGGTTACAAAGCAAATGTGCATCGCATTCCCCCCGTCCATTGTATTAGGAAGGGCGGGAAGTTGTGACGGTGCGTGCGGGGCAGCCGTTTGGAGAGCGCGGAAAAATCTCGGGAAAAAAGCAAAAAATTTTCCCTGAAAGCCGAGAAAATTACTTGACACAGCGCGAATAATCGATATAATAGAGAGGTACTTTTCATTGAGGCGTAGCGCAGTTTGGTAGCGCGTTTGGTTAGGGACCAAAAGGTCGTGGGTTCAAATCCCGTCGCCTCAACCACGGAAAGAAGAGCTAACCTTTGTTAGCTCTTTTTTTTGTTATTGCGGAGAGGTTTGCGCTTCGCCTTTTGGTCTCAAAACCAAACGCGCTCTTTTTTAGGGCTCCCACAAAAGCGCGCAGCGATTTTGCGGGAAAAGTCGAAGCGGCGGCGAGCGTTTGTCGGAAGCGCAGCGACCGACGGGCGAGCAGAGCCTGCTTCGACACGGTTAGGGACCAAAAGGTCGCGCCCCTCAATTTCGCCCTCAAAGGCGCAAATCCCGTCGCTCGTCTAACGCTAATCCGACGGGCGAGCAAAGCCTGCTTCGACGCGGTCAGGGACCAAAAGGTCGAAATCACGCCGCGTCGTCCCGGGCAAACATCGTCGGCAAAGAAAACGCCCTGCAATCGGCAGGGCATGAAAAAAGGGAAGCAGGCCACTCGGATTAAGCCCCGCCAGCATTTTTGCCACGCTTCCCAATGCAATATGAAATTGCAAGATCAATCTACCCGAAAATTGCCGATCTGTCAACCCCTTCGGGAAAAATTTCTTCAAAAAAAGAAGCCCCGCAGGTAACTATATACCCTGCGGGTGAAGAAATAGTTTTCATTCACTAATTTCATTATAAGCGATTTCTCGCGCCTTGTCAACACTTTGGGGGAAATTTTATATAAAAAGTCCGGTGCGGCAATACAGCAGGCACCGGGTTGGCGCAACCTAGGATTACGCCTGACTCTGAGGTCATATTCATTATAAGCTGCCCTGCGAAAAAAATCAACC
>CALVWI010000034.1 GCA_944367045.1 uncultured Clostridia bacterium
ATCTGCTGCACCACGCCGTCCGCCATGACGACGATGGTATCCGACATCGTGAGCGCCTCCTCCTGGTCGTGCGTGACGTAGATGAAGGTGATGCCGAGGCGGCGGTGCATCTCTTTGAGCTCGATCTGCATCTCCTTTCTCATCTTGAGGTCGAGCGCACCGAGGGGCTCGTCGAGGAGCAGAATTTCGGGCTCGTTGACGATGGCGCGGGCGATGGCGACGCGCTGCTGCTGGCCGCCCGAGAGGGTGGAGACGGCGCGCTTTTCGAAGCCCTCGAGATCGACGAGCGCGAGGGCCTTCTTCACCTTCTCTTCGATCTCCTTCTTGGAGAGCTTTTCCTTCTTCTTGTACTTGTCGCCCTTGTCGTTTTCGTAAGTGTTCACGACCTTCTTGCAGCGAAGGCCGAAGGCGACGTTCTCAAACACGTTGAGGTGGGGGAAGAGGGCGTAGCGTTGGAAGACGGTGTTGACGGGGCGCTTGTTGGGGGGAAGGAGCGAGATGTCCTTGCCGTTGAGCAGGATCTGCCCGCTCGTGGGGAGGTCGAAGCCCGCGATCATGCGGAGCGTCGTCGTCTTGCCGCAGCCCGAGGGGCCGAGGAAGGTGATGAACTCGCCCTTGTTGACGTAGAAGCTGACGTCGTCGATGACGAGGGTGTCGTCGTAATACTTGACGACATTCTTGAGTTCGATGATGTGTTCTGCCATGTTTTCTCCTTTTGTGTTCCTTGTTTTCTCACTTATCAAAACGCCCGAAAAAACCGCTCCCTATATTATATGGTATAGAGGTTGTTCTCTCGGGCGGGATCTTAAAAGTTGGGCGGCGTGGACACCCACAAAAATTTGGCCTTGCCGCGACCCTTGTTGACGATGTAGTGCTCCTTCCCCGCCGAGAAGTAGAAGCTCTCGCCCTTCTTGCAGATCTTGCTGCGGTCCGCCCTTATAACGGCGATGCGCCCCTCCAGCACATACCCGAATTCCTCGCCCTCGTGGGGGACGTCCTCGGGGGTCTGTGCGCCCGGTTCGAGTTCGACGAGCACGGGTTCCATCATGTTCTTCTGCGCGTTGGGGATGACCCACGTCCACAGCATGCCGTCCGACTGCTTCTCGATGTACTCTTCCTGCGTGAAGACGATCTTCTCCTCCGTCTCCTCGTGGAAGAAGTCGGAAAGATTGCTCCCGAGTGCGGTCAAAAGGTCGGAAAGCGTCGCGATGGAGGGGCTCGTGAGGTCGTTCTCGAGCTGGGAGATGTATCCCTTCGTCAGCTCGCAGCGGTCGGCAAGCTCCTCCTGTGTGAGGTTCTTTTTCAGCCGCATCTCTTTGAGTTTGGTTCCCAATTCCATGCGTTTTTGCCTCCTGAATGTCTCGTTTGTTTAGCAATTGTAAACTTTCAGCCATGTTTTGTAAAACTCTTGTAAAAATAAACTTTGAGTTTACAATTCCTAAACCAAGAACGATGGAAGTATATATTATAATGCCCCAAATGTCAACTGTTTCACGGCAAAAAAATCATCTTTTTTCACGAATTTTCCATAAATTTTCGCGCGTTCGCGGGGAGGGGAGCGCGGCCGCCCGAGGGACGGCAAAAAATTTAAAAATTGCCTCTTGATTTGCGCCTCCTTTTATGGTATAATGGAGGCAGGATCCATGTATAGGGGGGAACATATGAAAAGAGAGCTCATAAAGCGGGGCATTCTGGATACGGTGCTCATGATCGTCCTTGCCATCGTCTTCGCCTTCAACTATATGCTGTTCGTGGTGAAGAACCAGTTTGCGCCCGCGGGCTTCAACGGCATCGCCACGATGATCGAGTACAAGACGGGCTTCTCCGTCGGTTACTTCTCGCTCATCATCAACGTGCCGCTGTGTCTCTTCGCCTTCTTCTTTATCGACAGGGGCTTTGCCGCAAAGACGTTCGTCTTCTCCGTCGTCTATTCGGTATGCCTGCTCATCCTGCAGACCGAGAGCGTGCTCTCCGTCATCTCCCGCTTCCAGTACGATGCGCAGGGCGTCGACACCATCTTCCCCGCGCTCATCGCAGGTGCGGTGGGGGGATACGTCTACGGCGTGAGTTTTCGGCGGAACGCCTCCACGGGCGGGGCGGACGTCGTCGCAAAGTTCGTCAGCAAGAAGAATCCGATGCTCAATTTTTTCTGGATCAATTTTGCCATCAACGCGGTCATCGCGCTCGCCTCCTACTTCGTCTACGCGGAGCCGGACGGCGCGGGCGGCTTCCTCTATGAGTATAAGCCCGTGTGCCTGTGCATGCTCTACTGCTTCCTCTCGAGCATGGTCGGCAACAGCATCATCAAGGGCTCCAAATCGGCCTACAAGTTCCTCATCATCACGACGCACACCGACGAGATCGAGCGGGAAATTTTCTTGAAACTCAAGCACAGCGCGACCAAGATCGCCGCCGAGGGCGCCTACAGCCGCAGCCATCTCGACGTCCTTTTATGCGTCGTCAACAAGCGCCAACTCATCGAATTCCGCGACATTCTCGCAAAGTACGACAACACCTTCTCCTTCGTCGAGACGGTCAACGAGATCTACGGAAACTTCGTCAACGTCAAAAATGAGGATAATTGGGTGAAAAAGACGCTGGAAAAGGCGGAAAAAGTCATCCTTCCGCAGAAGGGCGAGGGAAAACCGTCCTCCGAACAGCATGCCGCCGAGCAGCCGAAAGAGTAAGCTTTCTCCGATGCGCTCCCGCAAAATATGCGGGAGCGTTTTATATTGCCGCGAAATATACGGGAAGGGGCGGCGCCGAGCAAAGCTCGGCGCCGCCCCCTGATTTTTATGCCGTAAAGAGGGGGGAGAAAGAGGCGAGGGGAACCTCTTTTTGCCCTCGAAAAAAATTTTTTCGGGGCGGGCGAAAATGTTGTTTAGGCCGAAAAAATTTGCGGTATATAATAAGCGAAAAGAGAAAGGGCACCGGACAAGAGCCCGATACCCTCCCCAATAAAAGGAGATGACTATTATGAAAAATGAACTTACCAAACGCGACAACTATGATTTCTTTGATGCAGCTATGAACGATCTTTTTCCCGGTTTCTACGGCTTCAACGCTAGGAACGTTCAGCGGTACATGAGAACGGATATCAAGGAGAGCGACGAGGGCTACACCATGGAAGTTGAAGTCCCCGGCGTCGATAAGAACGATATCCGCATCGACCTCAAGGACGGGTACCTGACCGTCTCCGTCAACAAGAGCGACAAGCAGGACGAGGGCAAGAAGGAGAACTACATCCACCGCGAGAGAAGCATCTCTTGCAGCAGAAGTTACTACGTCGGCGATATCAGCAAGGACGAGATCAAGGCGAAGTACGAGAACGGCATGCTCAACGTCTTCATTCCCAAGGAAGATAAGAAGAAGGCGGAAGAGAGCCACATCGTCATCGACTAAAATTCTCCCGAAACGGAGTTTGGCGATTGATTAAACGCAAGGCGGCACGGCCGGAAAAGGCTGTGCCGCCTTTTTGTATAAAAAACTCCCCGTCGGGAGGGGAGCGGGCTCAAACCGGCGGCAAAAAACCGCCCCCGTGCGGGAGCGGCTCTCATGTCTCGGAAAAACAGTAGCAGAAAAAGCGCCCAAAAGCGGGCGCTTTGCTTTTTACAAGCGTGATGCGCGGAAGTTACGCGATGGCGGCAAGGCGCTTTGCGAGCTTTGCCTTCTTGTTCGCCGCGTTGTTCTTGTGCAGGAGACCCTTGGAGCAAGCGGAATCGATGGCGGAGACGGTCTCGGGATAGAGCTTGTTTGCGGTCTCCTTGTCGCCTGCCTCGACGGCTGCCATGAACTTCTTGATCTGCGTCTTGAGGGCGGACTTGATCATCTTGTTCTGCGCCGCCTTCTTCTCGGTCACGAGCACGCGCTTCTTTGCGGATTTGATATTGGGCACGGTAATTCTCCTTTCGTTCGTTTTCAATCTTAGGTATTTTAGCATAAAATGCAGTGGTTGTAAACTGATTTTTGCAGGAATTCGCACATTTTTTCGCGGATTTTTGCGCGGGAGGGGAGAATGGAAGAGATGCCCCGTCTGGGGATCATGGACAGCGGCGCGGGCGGCCTCGGGGTGCTGAAGGAATGCCTCCGCCTTGCGCACGGCGTCCGCTTTTACTACTTTGCCGATGACGCTCATGCTCCCTACGGGAGCAAGGGGGAAAGAGACATCGCAATTGACGTGCGTTCGGGGTTGGAGGTCCTGCAGCGATGCGGGGTGCGGGCGGCCGCGCTTGCCTGTAACACCGCCACCGCCGTCTGCGTGGAGGAGATGCGCCGCCGCTTTCCGTTCCCCGTCATCGGTACCGAGCCCGCCGTCCGTCCCGCCGCGAGGGCGGGGTGCAAACACGTCCTCGTCCTCGTCACGCCGAGGACGCGCGACACCGCCCGCTTCCGTGCGCTCCTCGCCCGCGAGAGGGGTCCCGCGTTCACCGTGTTCGCGCCGCCCGCCCTTGCCTCCGCCGTCGAGGCATACGCTGCGGGCGGGCCCTTTCCGACCCTTTCCGACCACCTGCCCGAGGGGAGCTTCGACGGCGTCGTTTTGGGCTGCACGCACTACACCCTGGTGGGGGAGGCGATCGCGGCGTTCTATTCCGCGCCCGTGTTCGACGGGAACCTCGGCACGGCGCAGCGGCTCATCGCGGCTGCGGGCAGGGAGAGTTGTCCACGGTCAGGGATTTCTGACCACCGAAAGGGCGCGTTGACCACCTCCGAGTTCTCCACATGCGATTGTGAATCATTCACAAAAAATGAGGTTATTTTTCTTAATTCGTCAAAAAGCAACAAAAATTTGTGTTACGAACAAACGTTTTTCAAGCGATTGATGCCGAAAAACGTCGTCATCGGGAAAATGGACGAAAAGTTTTTTTGAGTTTTCCCAAAAAAGTGGTCACGAGTGGTTGACAGGGAAAAAGTCGTGTGTTATAATAGACACAGACTTCTAAAAGGAGAGGACGGATGGCTGCTTTTACCGGAACGGTCTATCATGCGATGGACGCGAAAAACAGAATACGCATTCCGGCGAAGTTCCGTTCCGGCCTCGGCAAGGAGTACAGCTTCATCATTGGCTCGCAGGGCTGCATCGCAGTTTACCCGCAGGCGGTGATGGACGAGAGAGTCGCAAAGCTCAACGACATCCATTCGGGCGACCCCAAGCTCCTTGCGGCAAAGCGCAAGATCTTGGCCTCCATCGAACAGCTTCAGGAGGACGATCAGGGCAGAACGCTGCTTCCCGCATCCTTCCGCAATGCGGCGAAGATCCAGAAGGAAGTCGTCACCATCGGTATGGGCAACTATATCGAGATCTGGGCCAAGGAAGTTTACGATAAGGCAAACGAGGAGCTCTCGATGGACGAGGCACTCGCGCTCGTGGATTTCTAAGCGATGCTTCCCTTCTATCACAAGCCCGTGATGCTCGACGAGGTCATCGCAGGGCTGAACATCCGTCCGAACGGCGTCTACTTCGACGGCACGGTGGGCGGAGGGGGACACTCGTACGCCATCCTCGAAAGCGACCCCACGGTGCGGCTCATCGGCACCGACCGCGACGAGGAGGCCATCGAAGCGGCGGCGGAACGGCTCAAGCCCTTCGAAGGCAGGTTTCAACTTTACAAATCAGATTACCGAAAATATTCGGAAGTTCTCAGACGGGCGGGCGCGGACAAGCTCGACGGCGTGCTATTGGACCTCGGAATTTCCTCTCATCAGATCGACGATGAAGAGAGAGGGTTTTCGTACCGGAAGGCATCCGCTCCGCTCGACATGAGAATGGACAGGCAGTCGGGATTCACGGCAGAGGACGTCGTCAACGACTACGCGGAGGAAAAACTCTTCCGCATCCTCCGTGACTACGGCGAGGAACGTTTCGCGGGCGCCATCGCAAGGAACATCGTCCGTGCGAGGGAACAAAGCCGCATCACGACGTGCGGAGAGCTCGCGGACATCGTCGAAGAGAGCATCCCCGTGAAGTTCCGCTCTCCCGCCTGTGCAAGGCAGACCTTCCAGGCCATCCGCATCGAAGTGAACGGAGAGCTGACCGGCCTGAGGGAATGCATCAAGGGGCTCGCAAGGAGCTTGAAGACGGGCGGCAGGATCTGCATCCTCACCTTCCACTCGTTGGAGGACAGGATCGTGAAGGAGACCTTCCGCGAACTGCAGTCTCCCTGCACCTGCCCCAAGGAACTTCCCGTGTGCGTGTGCGGCAAGAAGAAAGAGGTGGAGCTCGTCAATAAGAAGCCCATCGTCGCAAGCCAGGAAGAACAGAGGGAAAACACGCGGAGCAAGTGTGCGAAGCTCCGCATTGCACAAAAGATAGATGCCGAATAAGGCATGAACGCAAGCACCAAAGAATAAGCTATAAGGAGAACAAAAGGTGGCAGGCATCCCCGTATTGGACAGAGAGATCGCAAGACTGAGTGAGGAGCAGAGGGAGTACCGCAAGCAGGAGAACGACGCGGCGGCGCTGCACGGAAGATCGATCTCCGAAAACTATCGCAAACTTGTGGAACCGCAGCAGAACAACGAACCCTGGGCGGAACCCTATGCATACAACACGCAGGCTTACAATCCCGCGCAGGCAGATCCCTCTCTGAAGACGTACGATATGTCCGCGCCCGCCTATGCGCCTGCCCCCTCCGAGGCATACCGCGAGAGCTATGCGCCCCAGAGCGCCCCTCAGAGCGCGCCTCAGCAGAACTACTATCAGCCCGTCTATCGCTCGGACTATCACGAGCCCGAGTATCACGCGCCCGTCGTCCCTTCTTCGACGCCCGGCGCTCCCAGCGCTGCACAGCGCCTCAACGACTATGTGCCCATCCGTGCGGGGATGCCCCTCACGCGCATGGGGGATATGCCGTCCTCCTACGGTGCACAGGCGAACGCTGCCTATGCGCCCGCCGCTCCTCAAGAGGGGAAGAAGCAGCTCTTCGAAGGGCTGACCTATCAGAACGGCGAACTCATCGATAATACCTTGGTGGCTCCCACCTACGACTCCTCCTATGTGCCCGCTGCGCCTGCCTATGCCCCCGCAGAGACAGGCGTGTATGCGGGGACACTCGCTCCTTCCTATCAGGAGGAAGAGGAGGATGAGGACGACGCGCTTCCCACACGCATGACGCTGGATGCCGCAACGCACGCTCCTCAGCGCATGGAGATGCCCGAAAAGCAGGAGAACGCGTTCGTCGCCTTCTTCCATTCCATCTCGACGAAGGCGAAAGTCGCGCTCGCGTGCGTCGCAGTGCTCGTCGTCGCCATGATCTCGCTCATCTGCGTCAACACGGCGCTCTTGAGTTCCGCCGAGGCAGCCGTCCTCTCCCGTCAGGAGCAGGTGCAGATGCTTCAAGAGCGCGCCGAAGAGCTTCAGGCGGAGATCGACCGTTACAACAGCGAAGAATTCATCGATGCTTGGGCTCAGGAGCAGGGCATGACCCGCGCCGACTGACGCCCGAAGGAGAACTGAATATTGCGGAAAGCGAACGTCTCGCTCACCGTCCTACGAAAGAGGTTATTTGCCGTTATTTTGGCGATAACCTTTCTTTTTTGCCTTTTTCTCGGGAGATTCTTCTATGTCCAGCTCATTTGGGAGCGCGACCTCATCGCCCGCGCCGTCGGACAGTGGACGCGCGAGCTTCCCGTCGTGCCCGAGCGCGGGAACATCTACGACACAAACGGCGAGCTTTTGGCGGGCAACGCGACGGCGTACACCCTCTACGCCCGCGCCAACGCTGTGGACAACGCCGAGGAGACCGCCCGAACGCTCGCCTCGCTTTTGCCCGTCGACTATGAGACCCTTGTGGATAAACTCAACGACCGCTCGAGTTCGGAGATCGTCCTTCTCCGCCACACCGCCAAGGAGACGGCCGCCGCCGTGGAGGGGACGGGCCTTTCGGGCATCTACTACGCGCGGGATAACGTCCGCGTCTATCCTTACGGCGAGCTCGCCTGTCAGGTGCTCGGCTTCTCGTCCTCGGACGGCGCGGGCGTGACGGGCATCGAACGGCGGTACGACGACTATCTCGCGGGCACGAAGGGGGAGATCTTATATGAGACCGACCTCGTCGGCGCGGAGATCGGGGAGGTCGCCTCCTACATTCCCGCCGAGGACGGGCTGTCCGTCACGCTCACGCTCGACGTGCGCATCCAGTCGCTCGCCGAGGAGGTGATGGCGCGCGCCCTCGAGGAACACTCGGCAAAGGCCGCCCGCTGCATCGTTCTCGACCCCTCCGACTTCTCCGTCCTCGCGATGGTCAACCTTCCCTCCTATGATTTGAACGACATTCCGCGCGACGACATTTCGACGCTCAATCTCCTTTCGCGGAACGCCATCGTGAGCGACGTCTACGAGCCGGGTTCCACCTTCAAGATCGTGACGGCGGCCGCAAATATCGAGGAATACTTGAGGGGCAACCCCGCCTATTCGCCCGATTACGTCTTTTCGAGCAGCCGCACGCGCAATGTGGAGGGCTCCGTCATCCGCTGCTGGAGCGACCATAAAAACGGCAAGCACGCGAATCTGACGCTGCAGGGCGCGCTCAACAACAGCTGCAACCCCTGTTTTGTGGATATCGTCCTCGCGCTCGGGAGGGAGACCTTCTACGATTACCTCGAAAAGTTTCATTTCGGGAGCGCGACGGGCATCGATTTCTCGGGCGAGGCCATCGGCATGCTGCTTCCCGAGGCGACGCTCAAAAACAGCGATTTAGCCCGCATCGGCTTCGGGCAGAGCATCGCGGTGACGCCTCTCCAGCTCGCCTGCGCCGCGGCGGCCGCCGTCAACGGGGGCTACTACTATGCGCCCCGCCTCGTCAAGAGCATCTCTTCGGAGAACGGCGCCGTCCATGCGGAGTTTGCTAAGCGCCTTTTGGGCCGCACGGTGAGCGAGGAGACGTCGCGGCTCCTCAACGAGATGTTAGAGGGCGTCGTCACGAACGGCAGCGGCAAGCAGGCGTATGTGGAGGGCCTTCGCGTCGCGGGTAAGACGGGTACCGCCCAGAAGTACGAGAACGGCAAAATAGCGGCGGGCAAGTACGTCTCCTCCTTCGTGGGCTACTTCCCCGCGGACGACCCGCGCTATCTCGCGCTCGTCATCGTCGATGAACCGCAGGGGAGCTATTACGGCAGCACCGTCGCCGCGCCCTGTGCGGGGGAGATCTTCCGCGGCATCGCGGACATGATAAATTTTGCGGAGGGAACCATTTGAGGCTTTCGACACTTGCAGGGGAACTTTCACAAAAGAGGCTCATCGGGGACGCCGAAATTCTTTCGCTGTGCGCGGACAGCCGCATCGTGGGGGAGGGAGACGCCTTCTTCTGCCTGACGGGCACGCATACGGACGGGCACCTCTTTGCAAAGGATGCCCTCCGCAGGGGCGCCGCCGCCTTTATCTGCGAGCACGAACTGCCTTTGCCCGCACCGCAGCTCATCGTGCCCGACGCGCGCGAGGCGATGGCGCGCATTGCCGCCGCCTTCTACGGTCACCCCGAAAAAAGGCTGAAAGTCGTCGGCATCACGGGCACCAACGGCAAGACGACGACGGCGCACCTTCTCTATCATATCTTGGAGGCCGCGGGGAAGCGCACGGGGCTCATCGGCACGCTGGGGGCAAGGTACGAGGACATCGTCGTCGCGCCTGAACTCACCACGCCCGATCCCTTCCACCTCTTCCCGCTTTTAAAGGACATGGCGGACGCGGGCGCGGAGTACGTCGTCATGGAGGTCTCGGCGCACGCCCTCGCCCTCAGAAAGGAGTGCCCCATTTTTTACGAGGCTGCCGTCTTTACCAACCTCACGCGCGACCACCTCGACTTCTTCCACACGATGAAGGAGTACGGCGAGGCGAAGGCCATGCTCTTTCAGAAGGAGCGCTGCAAATCGGCCGTTCTCAATGCGGACGACGGCTTTTCGGGGACGCTCGAGCGGGGCGGCATGCCCTTCGTCACCTACGGCCTCGATTCGCCCGCCGACTGCTTTGCCGTCACGACGGAGAAGAAGCTGCGTTCCTCGCGCGTTGTCCTCAATCTTTCGGACGAGCTTGTCGAGACAAGATTGCGCCTCGTGGGGCGGCACAATGTGTATAACGCGCTTGCCGCGGCCGCCTGCGCCAAGCAGTTGGGTGTGGAAAACGACGCCATCGCGCGGGGCATTTCGGAGACGCGCGAGGTGGACGGGCGGCTCGAATGGGTCGCAAGCTACCGCGGGGCGGACATCTTCGTCGACTTCGCGCACACGCCCGACGGCCTCGAAAAGTCGGTCTCCGCCCTCAAGGAGGCATGCAAGGGGCGGCTCATCCTCCTGTTCGGCTGCGGGGGCAACCGCGACGAGGGCAAGCGCGCCGTGATGGGGGAGGTCGCCGCAAGCCTTGCAGACTTCACCGTCATCACGTCCGACAACCCCCGCTACGAGGACCCCGTTCAAATCATCTCGGAGATCGAGAAGGGGTATCGGGGCGTCTCCGACCGCTATGTCGCCGTCGAGGAGCGCGAGAAGGCCATCGAATACGCCCTCACGCACTTAAAGGCAGGGGATATCCTGCTCGTTGCGGGCAAGGGCGGGGAGACGACGCAGGAGATCATGGGAATAAAATACCGCTACAACGACAAAGCTGTCATCAAGGCGGCTTTGGAAAAATTGTGATGCACGAACTTGTTCTCTGTCTGCTTACGGGCTTTGCGCTCTCCCTTCCGCTGTGCGCGGCGGAGATCCCTCTCTTAAGGCGCGCGGGCGCAGGACAGAATATTCTATGCTACGTCAAGGAGCACGCGAAGAAGGGCGGTACGCCCACGATGGGCGGGCTGGGCTTTACGCTCGCCGCCGCCCTCGCCGCGGTCCTTTTAACGCGCGGGGACGGCCGCTTCTACGCCGCCCTCGCCGTGGGGGGAGGGTACCTTCTCGTGGGACTTTTGGACGACCTTCTCAAAAAGCGTCGGCGCGACAACCTCGGCCTCAGGCCCTATCAGAAGATCGCCTTTCAAATCGCCGTCGCGCTGATCGCGGCGGGGTACTGTTTCTACGCGGGCCTCACGACGCTGTATCTTCCCTTCACGCGGCTCACCTTCGACATCGGCTGGGGCATCCTCCCGCTCGGAGTGTTCATCTTCCTCGCGACGGTCAACAGCGTCAACTTGACGGACGGATTGGACGGGCTTGCGGGTTCCGTTTCAGGCGTGTTCTTCCTCTTTCTGGGCGTGCTGCTCTTTTTGGAGGGCGAGGGGGGAGGCCTTGAGACGCTCTCCTTCTGTCTTGCGGGCGCGCTTGCGGCGTACCTTGTGTTCAACGTCGACCGCGCCAGCGTGTTCATGGGGGATACGGGCTCGCTCGCCCTCGGCGGCTTTGCGGCGGCCATCACGCTCTTTTCGGGGAACGCCCTTTCTCTTCCCTTTTTGGGGGCGATGTTCGTCCTCTCCAGCATATCCGTTATCCTGCAGGTCATATCCTATAAGGCGAGGAAAAAGCGCATCTTTTTGATGGCGCCCATCCATCATCACTTTCAGGAGAAGGGCTTCTCGGAGGGCAAGATCGCCTACTGCTATTCGGCAGTTACGGCCGTCATGGGACT
>CALVWI010000035.1 GCA_944367045.1 uncultured Clostridia bacterium
GCGCGCTTGATGGCGACTGCAAGCTCTCTCTGGTGCTTGGCGCAGGTGCCGGTCATGCGGCGGGGAAGGATCTTGCCGCCCTCGGCGATGAACTTGCGCAGCTTTGCAACGTCCTTATAGTCGATCTTCGCCGTCTTTTCCTGGCAGAAGATGCACACCTTGCGGCTCTGCTTCTTGAAGTTTCTCTTTGCGGGGCGCTCTCTCGTCTCTCTGGGCTCACGCGCCTCGCGGACGGGCTGCTGCTCCTGCTGTGCGGGAGCTGCCGCTTCTGCGGCGGGGGCAGCCGTCTCGACGGTTTCCGTCACGATCACGTTCTCTTCCATGATGTCTCCTTAAATGATGTGTCCTTCGTTTAGAAGGGGATGTCTCCGTCGTCGTCAAACGACTGGAGGGTGGGCTTTTTGCGGGCGGGTGCGCTGTCGCGCTGGGGAGCGGGCGCGTCGTAGAAGTCATCCCCCTGATTGGAGGCGCTTCTCGGCGTCAAAAATTCCACGTCCTGCGCAATGACATCCACCGCCGTGCGCTTGATGCCCTGGTTGTCCTCATAGGTGCGCATCTGGATGCTGCCCGACACGGCGACTTTGTTGCCCTTCTTGGCGTAGCGGCCGACGGTATCGGCGAGGCCGCGCCATGCGGTCACGTTGAAGAAGTCGGTCTGTCTCTCGCCGTCGGCGGAGGTATACGACCTGTTCACCGCGATGGAGAAGTGGCAGACGCTCACGCCGCCCGAAGTTTCGCTCACCTCGGGGTCGCGCGTCAGGTTTCCGATCAAAAACACCTTATTCATGAGCTTTCCTCTTAATTCTTAGTCGATCTTCGTGATCATGCGGCGGAGCACGTCGCTCGAAATGCCCGCAATGCGGTCAAGCTCGGCAACGACTCTTCCTTCCGCAGTGAACGTCATGAGCGCTTCGAACGCATCCGTCTTGAAGCGGATGGGGTAAGCAAGCTTCTTCACGCCCCACTTGTCGACGGACTCGACGGCGCCGCCGTCGTTCGTAACGATGTCGGCATACTTCTTGAGTTCTGCCTCTCTCGCCTCATCCGTCATCTCACTGTTGAGAAGAATGAGCATCTCGTACTTGTGCATGTTTTTCACCTCCCGGTCTTTACGGCGCACTTTTGCTGTGCGCAAGGTTTTCAATGGGTCTATTTTACACGAAACTTTTTCGAAAGTCAACTGCTTTCAGGGCGGATTTTCGCTTTTCCTCGCGCGGGATGCCCGCATTTTGCGCCTTTCAGCGGCGGATGACGAGGAAGCGTCCCTTGCCGTTGAGCTCGTACTCCTTCACGCCGTCGAGCTTGATGAGATCCCCCTCATGGAAGGGGTGTTCGCCGCGCGCCCACTTGATGTGCCCGCTCCCCTCGAGGACGCGCACATAGTCGCACCCCTCGGTGAAGAGCTTGAACCTGCCGCCCGAGTTTATGAGCATCATGTCGTCGAGTGCTCTCAGTTCGCTGCCCTGCACCTTGAGGGGCGGGGGGAAGATGCTCTCGTCAAAGACGGGCACCGCGGGCCACATATCTTCCGTCACTTTTTCGATCTTCATACATTGCCTCCCTGGTCGTTGTCGTTGTTGTCGTTGAGTTCCTTCATGCTGCCCTCGGAGAGGGAGAACTTCGTGAGCTGCCGCCCGATGATATCCGTGCGCCGTGCGGCATTGTCCACGCTGTCCTGCGCCTCCTGCAGCTTCTTTTTGGCCTTTTCGAGGCCCTCCGCGAACCGCCCGAATTCGAGGCGGAACTGCTCAAGCGTCTTGACGAGCTCGCCCGAACGCTTCTCGATGGCGGCGGTGCGGAATCCCGTCTGTAAAAGGGAGAGGAGCGCCGCAAAGTTGGAGGGGCCGCTCAAAATGATGCGCCGCTTGTTTAAGACGTCCTGCAGCCCCGTCATCTTCAAAACTTCGGCATACAGCGCCTCGGAGGGGAGGTAGAGGATGGCGAAGTCCGTCGTCACGGGCGGCAGGATGTACTTCTTTGCGATGCTCTCCGCCTGCACGCGCACGGCGCGCTCGAGGTTTTTCCTTGCAAGCTCGGTGCCCGCCCAGTCGCCCTGCTCGGAGGCATTGCACAGCCGTTCGTATTCCTCGACGGGGAACTTGCTGTCCACGGGAAGATAGGTCGTGCCGCTCACCGAGGGGAGGCGGATGGCAAAGTCGACGATGTTGTTGCCCTGCGGGTCGAGCTTGAACCCTCTTTCAAATTGGTCGGGGGCAAGCATCTGTTCGAGGAGGGAGTAAAGCTGCATCTCCCCCCAGGTGCCGCGCAGCTTGACGTTGGTGAACACGCGGCGGATGTCCGAGACGCTCTCCGAGAGCGCCTGCATCTCGCCCACGCTCTTGTGCATCTTCTCGAGGCGGTCGGCAATGCGCGCGTAGCTTTCCGAGAGCTTGCCGTCCGAATTGGTGAGCTTGTCGTCCACCGTGCGGCGGATGACTTCCAAATTATGCGCGTTGACGTCGGCGATGTACTTGATGTCCTCGGCAAGGCGGGCCTCGATATTGTTGAGGCGCATCTCGGTATTGCGGCTCAAGTTGTCGGCAGCGTGTGCGGTGTAGTCACAAAGTTTTAAGGCGGCGTCCGTCTTGTCCTCGAGGCGCTTGACGGCCGCCCCGTCGCTCCCCTTGTTGGGGCGCACCAAGAGAATGATGAGCAGGAGCAGGCAGAGGACGCCCACTCCGAGGGCAATATAGAGTAAAATATCGGAAAGTTCGGGCATAGAGCCTCCTATTTGGTGTATTTTTCGGAAAGTTTGGTGAGGCGTTTCAAGAGGACGGCGCGCTCATTTTTCGCCATGCCGAGGGCGCAGTCGAAGAGAAGTAAGTGGAGGGCGTTTCCCACGTCGTGCGGGGGGATGCCGGAAGAAAGTGCGTCCTTTCCGTTCACTGCAAGCTCCGCAAGCGTGAGCGGCGCGCCCTCTTCCTTCATTTTTTCAAGGATCTCTTTCCACTTGACGACGGTGGGGGCGGGGGAGAGATCGTCTCTGCAGGCAGAAAAGTCCGCCTGTTTGAGTTCAAAGAGCTTCTCGAGCAGCGGATAATGCAGGACGAGCTCTCTCCGCACCTTGCTCTCGCGCATCTTGAGGTCGAAGTCGCGCATATGCAAGAGGACGAGCTCGCCCGTCTCCTCGATGAGCTTCTTGGGCGCCTTCCAGCGGGTGAGCATCTCCGCCGCAATGCGCGCCCCCTCCTCGGGGTGGGCGTGGAAGTTGCCGTCGCGAAGGAAGCAATAGGGCTTTCCCACGTCATGCAGAAGCGCCGCAAAGCGGATGTCGGGCGCGGAATAGCGCACACAGCGCAGGGAGTGCTCCAGAACGTCGTAGCGGTGGAAGTCCTTTCGTTGGTCCATGCCGTCGCCGAGGGCCAGCTCGGGCGCGATCTCTTTGAGAACGCCCGTCTCGCGGAGGAGCGAAAGCCCGCGGTAGGGCCCGTCCTTGCCGCCCGCCTTTTCGTCCGAATGAAGGATGCGGGAAAGTTCCTGAAAGATGCGCTCGGGCACGATGTCGCGGATGAGAAGCGCGTTCTCCTTCGCCCCCTCGAGGCACTCCTTATCGGGCGCAAAGCCCGTCTCGGCGGCGATGCGGGCAAGGCGCATGAGCCTCAGCCCGTCCTCCCCGAACACCTTCTTTGCGGGCGCGACGGTGCGCAGCGTGTGCGTTTGGATGTCCTTGATCCCGCCGAGGGGATCGACGAACTCGCCCGCCTTGACGTCGTAATACACGGCGTTGGCGCAGAAGTCGCGGCGCACGGCGTCTTTGAGAATATCGCGCGTAAACTCTGTGCCTGCGGGCGCGTGCATGCCGCGCACATAGGTGTCGCTCCGAAAGCGCGTGAACTCGTACTCCGCTCCCTCGCTGTCTTTGAGTTTGACCGTCCCCGTCGCGGGGTACACGGCGCGCACGTCAAAGCCGATTTTTTCGGCGGCGGCGAGGAAGTCGTCCTCGCACATGGGGGAGGCGAGGTCCCAGTCGGGCTTTTCGGAGAGCGTCCCCGCAAGGTAGTCTCGCACGCTCCCGCCCACGAGATAGAGGGGCTCCTTGCACGCATCTGCGAGCATTATGAGGTCTTTTGTCAGTTTTTCGCGCATATGGGCCGTCCTCCCGTGAAATTTCTCGGAAATGATTATACCATTTTCCGAAACAATTTGCAATTCTTGTTGCCATCGTGTATAATAAACGCGTGAAAGAATTTCCCTGCGGGCGGCGGGGAGCCTACAAAGGGGAAAAATATGCTCGATCTCATCATCAAACCGCAGAACCGCAAGGGGCAGCAGACGCTCAAGAAGGTGGAATCCCGCCTCAAGGAGCGCGGCGTTCCGTATGAAGTCCACTTCACGGAGGGCAAGGGGGATGCGCGCCGCATCGCAAGTTCGCTTACGGAAGAGGGAAGGTGCGACCTCGTCGTCATCGGCGGCGACGGCACGCTCAACGATGTCTTGACGGGCATGAAGGATCCCTCAAAGTGCCGCCTCGGGCTCATTCCCTCGGGTACGGGCAACGACTTCTCGGTGAGTGCGGGCATTCCCGCGGGGGAAGCGGCGCTCCCGCTCATTCTCGACGGCGAGGCGAGACCCACCGACTATATCGACTTCTCGGACGGGCGCCGCAGCCTCAACATCGCGGGCATGGGCATGGACGTCGACATCCTCCTCCGCTGCGAGAAGATGAAGGGCTTCCACGACAAGAGCAAGTATTTCTTCAGCCTCCTCGCCTCCCTCGTAAAGTACGACGGCGTCACCCTTCACATCGAAGCGGACGGGGAGCAGTTTGAAGAGAAGCTGCTCATCGCGGCGGTGTGCAACGGGAAGCAGCTGGGCGGGGGCATCCCGCTCTGCCCCGCGGCGGACATTTCCGACGGCCTCATGGACCTCGTCGCCGTCACCTGCCCCAAGCGCTCCAAGCTCCTCAGCGCACTCATCAAGCTCATGCAGGGCAAGGTGCTCACCCTTCCCTTCACGCGGCACATCCGCTGCGAGAGGGCGACCATTCTCCCCAAATCTCCCGCCGTTGCGCAGTACGACGGCGAACTCTATCAGACCGCGGCCATGGAGGCGACGCTCAGAAAGGGCGGGCTGCTTTTATACCGCAAATAGGCGAACATGAATTTATACAAGGAAATCTTGAACAACATTCCCGCGGCGGTCATCGTCGTGGACGAAAACCTTCGGGTGAGGTACTCCAACCGCGCCTTCCGCACCTTCTTCCCCTCCTCGTCGGGACGGGGGAGCCTCAAAGACGTCATTCGCTGCGGCGAGGCGTCTCCCTGCGGCAAGGGGGAGTCGTGCGCGTTCTGCCCGCTTCGCAACCTCTTTTTGGACGCCGAAAAGAACGGCGGGCTCGCCTTCCGCAAGCTCATGCTGCGCACGGGGGAGGGCACCACGCACCTCTCCTTCAAAGTCCAGCCGCTCGGGGGGCTGTATTTGGGCGTCGTCGATAACGCCTATGAGGCCGAGATCGCCCGCGAGATGCACTCCGCGCAGGACATCCAGCAGCGCCTTCTCCCGGGAGGCAAGAGCGGGAACGTGCCCTATTCCTTCCTCTTTCTTCCCTGCCGCGAGATCGGCGGGGACCTTCCCGACGTCTACGAGACGGACGGGGCGACGATGGGCCTCCTTGCGGACGTCTCGGGCAAGGGCATCTCGGCGGGTATGCTCTCCGCCTTCGTCAAGGCGGGGTGGGACAGGGGCGAACCCTCGCCCGCCAAGGCCATCATGGGCCTGAATGCCAAGTTTCAGGAGCTCAACCTCGATGAGCGCTCCTATGTGACGGTCGCCGCCGTGCGCATCGAGCGCGAGAAGGGGCGCATCGTCTACTCGGCGGCGGGGCACAACGCGCCCATCCTCATGAAGCGCAAGGACGGCATCGCCGAGGCCGAGATGAACGCCCCGCCCGTCTCCACTTGGATCCCCGACTTCACCTATCACGACAGTGAGATGCCATGCGAGAAGGGGGACATCCTCGTCCTTCTCACCGACGGCGTCACCGAGAGCAAGAACGAAACGGGGGAGCAGTTTTCCTTAGAGCGCGTCGAGGCGGTGCTCTCCCGCTCGCGCGATGCGGCGCACTTCATCGAGCAGTTGAAGACGGCGCTCACCGAGTTCTGCGGCACCTTCGACGACGACATCACCGCCATGGCCTTCGATCTATAAAACACGAGAGGACGCACCCGCGCCCTCTTTTTTTGCACAAAAAAAGCCTGCCGCATAGGGCAGGCGTTTTGTTCGGGGTATCAGGTCTTTGCGAAGATCATGTGCTTGAAGAGCAGGCACCAGATGACGTCCAGCCAGCCGATCGCAAGGCCGAAGAAGGTGACAAGGATCGCAAAGATGAGCTGAAGAATGCTCTTCGTCGTCAGGAATGCCGACCATCTCACCAGGATCTCCACGACCCAGTTGACGAACGGGATCAAAAGCAGAATGATCTGCACGAGTCTGCTCTGTTTGTTAAACCACTTAGCCATAAGATCAGTCTCCTTATCAATGAGATACTAACATTGTACACGCAAAAGAGCGATTTGTCAACACCCGCCGAGAAAAAATAGTTAAGCAAAACGCAAAAATTTTTTCGGGACGGGAGAGCTGCCGTTCGGCAGGGGATCAAAGCTGTGCAGTCTTGAAGGGCTCGCCCGTTTCAACGTCCTTCCACGTGAGCCTGCCGTCCTCTAAGAGAAGGTAGGAGTGGGGGGAGTTTTCCTTGGGAATGGACACCGACCCGCAGTTGACGTAGGTGCAGTTCTCGCGCTCCTCGAAGGCGGGAACGTGGAAGTGCCCGTTGAATAAAACGTCGCCCTTTTTCAGGCACTTGGGCGTCTTGTGACCGTGCGTCAAGAACAGCCTTCTTCCCGCATAGGGGAGGATGCAGTACTCCGCGCCGATGGGGAATTCGAGCACCAGCTCGTCCACCTCGCTGTCGCAGTTGCCGCGCACGCATACGAGGTCCTCTTTAAGGGAGTTGAGAAGGGCGGCCGTCTCCAAAGTCGAATAGTCGCGGGGGAGGGCGTTGCGCGCGCCGTGGTATAAGAGATCGCCGAGCAGGATGAGAAGGTCAGGCTTCTCCGCTTCAAAGCGCTCCTTTAAGAGCCGGCAGTAGTATGCCGAGCCGTGGATGTCCGATGCGATCATGTATTTCATGGATTGACCTCCGTCATGGAAATGATCTCTTTGAGTTTGGTGAGGACGCCGCCCTCGCCGTTGGGGGGAATGGTGGCGCGGATGAGCCGCTTCAAGGGGGGATAGGCGTTCTCGGGAACGTACGCGTGCCCGCACTCGAGCAGCATCTCGTAGTCGTTCATGTGGTCGCCGAAGGCGATGCACTCGTCCTTCTTGAAGCCGAACTTCTCCTGAATGAAGCGGATGGCGCGCCCCTTGTTGGCGGTCGTCGAGGAGACGTCGCACCAGTCGAAACCCGAGATGATGGTGCGGAGCTTGGGCAGCCGCTGCGGCAGCACCTTGATGCAGTGGTCGGCGGCGGCGATGGCGTCATAGACGGCGATCTTGCACACGGGCTCCTTCCCGATGACGTCGTCCAGGTTGTCCACCTTCTCGCAGTTGGTGTAGGAGAGCATCGCATACTGGAAGAAGGGCATCTCGCTGTTTTCGATGTAGGCACTCTTCTCGCCACAGAGCATGGGGTAAAGGGCGGGGAGCGCGCGAATTTCGTCGAGCGCGTCCTTTAAGAAGTCGTTGTCGATGGGGTCGAGGAAGAGCGTCTCGCCGCGGTACTTGACGAGTGCGCCGTTCTCGCAGAGAAAGAGCACCTTGTCCTTGACGGGCTCGAAGAGCTTCTCGAGGTTGGCGTACTGCCGTCCGCTCGCGGGCGCAAAGAGGATGCCGCGCTTATCCAGTTGTTCGATGAGGCCGAAGATCTCCTCGGGCAGCCGTTTCTCGTCATCGAGCAGGGTGCCGTCGAGGTCCGAGGCGATGAATTTTACCATAGACGCTTTTTTCTCAAAAATGCATAGTAAGACCGCCCGAAAAGAGGGCGGCCGTACAGCCGTTTGTTCAGATGAGGGAGAGGACGTTGATCTCGTCCACAGGGATGTCCGCTCTCGAGAGAAGGTCGCGCAGGAGGGGCTCCGCTTCAAATGCGCTTCTCACGTTCATGCGGTAGACATTGAGGTCGATGGCGCCGTTCGCGACGAGGTTGATGGCGGCGGGGATGTGCTCCGTTCCCACCGAGACGCCCGAGAGCGTGAGGCGCTTTCTCAAAATTTCGTTGAGGTCGATGGGCAGGGAGTGGCCGATCTGCCCGCAGAAGGCGACGCCGCGGCCGGGCTTGCAGACGGCGACGGCCGTCTTGCAGTGCGTCTCCATATTGCCCGTCATGATGCACACCGCGTTGTCGGTGAGCCGTCCGCCCGTGATGGTCCCCACCGTCTCGAGGAGGTTCTCGTCCTCGGGGGCGGTATAGTAGATGCCGCAGCTCTTGGCAAATTCGATGCGGCGGCGGTCACTGTCGATGAGGATGGGGGAGATCTGGCGGTAGATAAGTAACCTGCAGATGAACACGCCCAGCATGCTCCCGCCGATGACGGCGACGTGCTCGCCGCGCTGGATGCCCAGCTTTTCGACGGCGGCGTTCGCAAGGGCGATGTGCTGGATGAGGAGCGCCTTCTCGTCGCTCACCGATTCGGGAAGCAGGGAAAGCTCATCCTCCGTCACCCAGATGAAGTCGCGCAAAAAGCCGTCCGCGGTGTAGCCGCGGAGCAGGATGTCGTCCTCGGTGTAGTCTCTCTTTTCCACGCCGCCGGCGGGCGCGGGGAAGGCGGTGTGCACGAGCACGCGCGCCCCCTTGGGGAAGTGTGCGCTGCCCTCATCGGCGATGAGCCCCACGGCGAACCGCCCGGGGATGCGCGGATAACGCATCTTCTTGGCGCCGGAAAAGAGCAGGGCGTCGCTGCGGTTGATAAATACCTTGGTGATGCGGATCTTGCGTTTGCCCTCTTCGGGCACGGGATCCGTCGTCTCCTTGCTCATGGTATTTGCAGCCGTCAGTCTCCAAACATTCATCTTAGGCTCCTAAACAACAATTTCTGCCTTAATAACTCACTTTATACCGCCATTATACCGCAACCGAACATAATTTGCAACTGTTTTACAAACAAAAAAGCAAAGGTGAAAATTGTGCGAGGGGGCAGAGCATTTTGCCGATGAAGGCCAAAAACAGTTGACGGGAGGGCACAAAGGGGGTATAATATGATGGAAAACAGCCGAAAAGTGCGGCGCAAAGCAGCCGTCCGCATAGCGGCGAAGGAGCGTGAAAATATGAAGAGCGGCATTCATCCCAAATACCATGAAGTGACCGTGGTCTGCGCCTGCGGCGAAACGTTCAAGACGGGCTCTACGAAAGAGGGCGACGTCATGAAGGTGGATATCTGCAGCAAGTGCCACCCCTTCTTCACGGGCAGACAGAAGCTCGTGGATACCGGCGGCCGGGTCGATAAGTTCAAGAAAAGATACGGTATCTGATCGACCGGATCACCCGCAGCCTCTTGAAAAAGAGGCTGTTTTGCTAGGCGGACTTTTTATCATAAGCCCGCGGGGGTGCTATGAAAAAAAAGACGAATTATACCTACATCGGCGGGCAGGCAGTCATTCAAGGCGTCATGATGCGCGGCAAGCGCGGCATGGCGACCGTTGTCCGCAACGATAAAGGCGAGCTGTGCATGGAGACGAAGCGCATCACTCCCCCCGAGGAGCGGAAGAAGTGGACGCGCGTCGTCTTTCTGCGCGGGGTCGTCAATTTTTTCGTGTCCTTTGT
>CALVWI010000036.1 GCA_944367045.1 uncultured Clostridia bacterium
AAAACCGCTTCTCGTACTCGTATTTCCCGCCGTGATAGAACGCGCAGAGATACCCGATGCGGATGTCGGGATCGCGCGGCTCCGAGATGGTCGCGTCGTGCGGGAGGTCGACTGTTGTCGTTTCCCCCGTCGCAACGCGGGTGAATGACCAGTTGTCTCCGAATGAAATGCGCTGCATATCGTTCTCCTATTTTTGAGGTTATTTGGACGACCTATCCTTTTCGACGGCTTCAAAGAGGCCCGAGAGGTACGCTGCGCCGAGGGCGCGGTCGTAGAGCCCGTAACCCGGCTTGCCGTCCTCGCCCCAAATGTTGCGGCCGTGGTCGGGTCGGACGTAGCCGACGAAACCGTTCTCGACAAGCGCCCTGACGATGCCGTAGATGTCCACGTTTCCGTCCTGCGTCTGATGCCCGTTTTCGTAGAAGTCGGTCTCGTTCACAAACTTGAGCTGGCGGAGGTGCGCGAAGTAAATGCGCTTTGCGTACTTTGCAGCCATTTTTGGCAAATCATTGAACCGCCCCGCGCCGAGGCTCCCCGTGCAGAAGGTGAAACCGTTGTGAATGTCAGGAACGGCGGCAATCATCTTCTCGTAGCTTCCCTCGCCCGTGATGATGCGGGGCAGGCCGAAGATGTCCCACGGCGGGTCGTCGGGGTGGATCGCCATGTTGATGCCCGCCTCATCGCACGCGGGCATGATGCCGTTCAGGAAATAGACAAGGTTGTCAAAGAGCTGCTCATGCGTAACGCTCTTATATTCCTCCAAGAGGCCGTTGAGCTGTTCGGGCGTGTAGCTCTCGTCCCAACCGGGGAGACGCAAATTGTGCTTGTCGAGCTTTTCAAAGTCGGCCTGCTTGTACGCAAGGCAATAGCAGCCGTTATCTTGCTTGAAGTGGAGGTCGGTGCGGAACCAATCGAACACGGGCATGAAGTTGTAGCAGATGCACTTCACGCCGAACTTGCCGAGATTGCGGATGGTCTGCGCGTAGTTGGCGATGAGGCGGTCGCTCGTGGGCTTGCCGAGTTTGACGTCCTCATGCACGGGCACGGACTCGATGACTTCCATCTCGAGGCCCGCATTGTCGCAGAGGTCCTTGAGGCGGGCGATTTTGTCCTCTTCCCACACCTCACCGACGGGCGTGTCATAGACGGCAGTCACCACGCCGCTCATGTTTGGAATTTGCTTGATGTATTGGAGCGGGATGCAGTCGCTCTCCCCGTACCAACGGAAGGTCATTTTCATAATTTCAGAGCCTCCTTGATGTTGTTGTAGCAGACGTTTTTGGCGAGTTGTTTTGCAGCCGCCAGGTCGTATTCGCCCTTCTCGACGAGGTTTCCGAGATAGTCCGAAAGAAGACGGCGGAAGAAATCGAAGCGGGCGTAGCTCGAGAAGCTGCGGCTGTCCGTGAGCATCCCGAAGTTGGTGCCGAGCGCGGAATATTCGGCGATGGTCGAAAGATTGCGCCTGATGCCCTGCACGGTATCGTTGAACCACCACGCGGCACCGAGGCGCACATGGCGGAAAGCACCCGTGACGCAGGCAAGCGCGGGGAGCTCGCTGTCGTTCAAAGTATAGAGCACAGTTTCCGGCCGTTCCTCATCTTTTAATTGCGAGAGGAAGGCAATGACGTTTTCGATGGGAGAGGCCGAGGCAATCACGTCGAAGCCCGCATCTGCACCGCACTTTTGGAACATCGCATGGTTGACGTTGCGTGTCACCGCAAAGTGCAGCTGCATGATGACATCGTGCTCTTTATACAGTCTTGCAAGCTCCACGAGGAGATACCCAAAGAGCTGCTCTTTCTCGGTTGTACTCAAAGATTTTCTCGACTTATAGAGCGTTTCGGCAGTGCTATGCGTGACATAGTACTTTGCAAAACGGCAAAATCCGTGGTCTGAGATACGGCATCCTTGCAGCTTAAAGTACTCAAGACGCTTTTCGGCGGCTTTCAAAAGGCCGTCCAAAGTGCCTGTATCCTCTCCCGTCAATTCCCCGAGGCGGGTGAGATATTCCTCGTCCAACGACAATAATTTGTCGGGGCGGAAGGTGGGAGAAACGAGCGTTCCGCCGTATTTTCCGTGGGCTGTAAGGTCGTCCAACGGATCGTCCGTCGTCGCGACAAACTCCACTTTATACTGTTTCAATAAGGTGGAAACTGAGATGTTCTTTAATTTCTCGTTCGCGGCTGCGTAAATACGCTCTGCGCTTTCCCCGTTCAAGGGTTCGTCGATGCCGAACACCTGCTTGAGCTCCATGTGCGTCCAATAATAGAGCGGGTTTCCCACGAGCTGCGGGACGATTTGCGCGTAGGCGACGAACTTGTCGTGCCAGCTCGCGCTGCCCGTGATGAGCTCCTCCCCCACCCCGCAAAGGCGCATTGCGCGCCACTTGTAGTGATCGCCCGCAAGCCACAGCTCGCCGATGTTTGAAAAGTGCGCGTCGTCGCGGATCTTCGTTTGGTCGAGGTGGCAATGATAGTCGTTGATGGGAAGACTCTTGACTTCCTCATAAATTTCTTTCGCGCTGTTCGAATTGAGCAGCAGATCGTCTCCGAAAAATGCTTTCATATATCCTCCATCAGTCCCACGGAAGCGCGGTATTTTCCTCGATGATCGAGAGGATGCGTCCCGCACAGCATTCCAACTCGCCGCGAGAAAGAGAGCCGTTTTCAACCGCCCCGCAGAGCATATCGATCTGCCTGCGTTCGCCCGGCATGATGAGGTCGTTCTGCGCTCTTATCGCTTGCACGGCGTCGGCTCCGCCCTCTCTCACCGCGTTCCAATCGGACATCACGATGCCGTCGAATCCCCACTCTTTGCGAAGGGTCTTGAGGAGATCGACGTTGTTGGCAGTATAAGTTCCGTTGAGTTTATTATAGGAAGTCATGACTGCCTTCGGATGCCCCTCCCTGACGGCGATCTCGAAGCCCTTGAGATAGATCTCGCGGAGGGCACGCTCCTCGACGTTGGAATTCATCGTGTCGCGCAGGTCCTCGCTGTTGTTGCAGGCGAAGTGCTTGATGGTCACGCACTTCCCGGGGTGCTTCTGCACGCCGCGCGCAAGCGCCGCCGCGTTCTTGCCTGCAATGAGGGGATCCTCGGAGTAGTATTCGAACGTTCTGCCGCAGAGCGGATTCCTGTGAATGTTCATGCCGGGGGCGAGCCAGATGGTCACACCGAAGTCCTCCATCTCCCTGCCGACGCAGTCACCGATGTGCTCCACGAGGTCGGGCGACCACATCTGGGCGAGCAGCATCTCGCACGGCCAAGCCGTGGCGTGGGCATAGTGCATCACGCCGTCCGATCGCGAGGCGAGCATCCCCTTGTACCGCTCGGGGCCGCTCCCCAAACTGTATTTTTCGGGGATGGAGAGCATCTTCAGCGCCCCGTTCACCTCGACAAATTCGGGCATAAGGCGCAGACCCGCAGGGCCGTCCGCAAGCAGGATGTTGGGGATCGCATATGTTTCGTAGAGCGCACCCGTCGTACTGCCTACCGCCCCGGGAAGTTCGAGCGGCGTCCGCTCTCCCAAGGGATTCCCCACCACGAGGGAGGCAAGCTCGCGAATGGTCAGCTTCCCGAGTGCAGCCTGTACCTTTTCACTCGGCGCCGAGGCGGGTCGTACGCTCTCCCGATTTTCAGTGAGTTTTTCACCATCAAAGGAAAGGACGGGCACGCCAGCGGGCGTTTCACGAGACGTTTCGGGGAAGGTGAGCTTTTCAAACGGCTGAGGCGGGCAGATATTCACGCACTGCGCCGTGACGGCTTCATGCTCGCTCCGAATGACGGCGACAGGTCGAAGTGCGTCAGAGCTGTTCCCGCCCGAGACGATGAAATCGCCCGCCGGGAATATCCATGCCGCGCGCTCCTCATCGTAATAGGAGCAGTCCTTGAGGTCGAAGCAAAGCTCCGTCTCCTCGGAGGCCTCGGGAGCAAGTTCCCTTGTCTTTTGGAAGGCGACGAGGCGCTTCTTCTCCGCATGAGCGGACGCGGGAAGGGAGACGTACAGCTGAACGACCTCTTTTCCTGCACAGGCGCCGCAGTTCGTCACCTTGGCATCGACGATAAAGCGCGTTCCCTCGATACGAGGCGATGAAAAGTCAATGTTGAACGAGGTATAGCTCAGGCCGTGGCCGAATGCGAACATCGGGCGAAGCCCCATCGCATCAAAGTAGCGATACCCCACATGGATGCCCTCGCGGTAGTACTGCTGCAGCGCGTCGCCGTAGTGAGAGTACTCCGCGGCACAGGGATAGTCGGAATATGTCCTCGCCCACGTCGAGGCGAGCTTTCCGCTCGGGCAGCAGACGCCGTAGAGAATGTCCGCAAGCGCTTTGCCGCCCGCCTGCCCCGCCTGCGCGAGATAGACGACGGCATCGGGCGCGATCTCATCCAAAAATGAGAGGTCACAGAACCCGCCGATGTTGATGACGAGGACGAGCATTTTGTAGGCCTTGCGCAGCACCTGAAGGTCGGAAAGCTCCAACGCATCGATGCGGTAATCGCCCTCCTCGTCGCTGCGGTCCTTCCCCTCGCCCGCCTGACGGGCAAGCACATAGACCGCCGTGTCCGCCTCGTCCGCAAAGAGATCGCTCTCCTCCACGGGCACGCTGACGGGATAGCGGAAGGGATGGGAGGCGATGATCCCGAACTCCTGATAGAAGGAGACGCCCTTCAAAAGCTGTTTGATGTCCGCCTTCCAGGCAGCCCTGCGCTCCTCGTAGAAGGCATCGAATTTATGCAGCCAGCCCTTTGTGAGGACGTTGCAGCCGAGGGCGATGAGCCCCTCCTCCACGCTGACGCTGTGACGCTCGTTGACCTCCCCGGAGCCCGTGCCGCCCTTGACCGTTCGACGGGCGCCGCTGCCGTAGAGCGCAATTTTCTTGTCCTTCAAAGGAAGAGCGCCGTTGTTCTGAAGGAGCACGATGCCTTCGCACGCCGCCTCATAGGCGACTTGGTTGTGGCGAGCCTCGCGCTCCCTGTCGTCTTTCAAAGTTCCTTTTGCAAGCATTTCCGCTCCTATTCAGTCGATCTTCCAGCTGTCCTGCCAATAGAGTTTGGCGGTGTCGCCCTCAAAGGTGATGGGCAGCCAGACGTAATCGGCGAGCGAGGTGTTGCAAGCCTCCGTCAGGGTGATGGCGATCTTCATCGCCTGCTCGCGGTCCTTGACGGGGTCGATGTTGAGCTCCTTGAGCTTCTTGAAGATCTTCGCCTGTGTGGCAGGGTCGGGGCGCATATCGCCCGTATAAGTCCAATCGTTGAGTTCCGGCATCCAGCGGTCGGCAACGGCGATGTAGAGATCGCGCCCGGGAACTTGGAACACCGAGGAAATTTGCGAATGAAACGTCGTGTTGCTCGGGTCGTTCACGCACGGGTCGCCCTGCACGGTGTAGCCCGTGAGCGGGTCATCCGAAATGGCGACTTCCGTGGGGTTGGGACGGTACCCCGTCATACCGCTCGTGACGATGTAGTGCTTGCCGTTGCGTTTGAAGTGCGTGACGGCCTCGCGCATGAGGGGAGGCTTCATGCCCGAGTAGATGACGGAATGTTCCCCCTCCACCGCGGTATATTCCCTATTGAGCTTCGCCGCCCAAACGTCGGTATGGTTGACCTCGAAATAGAGATACCCCTGCCCTTCCTCATCTGCATATAAATCGTAATCTCCGCAGAGGACGCCATACGGGAAGTAGCGCTCATTGGTGACGGTGTACGGGCCCTTCAGGTTATCTGCCGTGAGGACGGCGTAATGCGAATCGTCGCAGTATTTGAGCCAAAGGACGTACTTCTTCGTCTCCTTGTTATAGAGAAGATGGGGGCGGTCGAGGTGGCGGTACGGGTGGAAGATAGAGTCCTTGTTATCGGGCTCGGCGGGCACGATAAGGCCTTCGTCCGTCCAATTATACAAATCTTTCGAGGAATAGAGGCGGATGCCCCACGTCCAGATGTCGTCCTCGCCCGTCGTAAATTCCTTGTTTTCGCCGATCCAGTAGTAGGTGCCGTTCTCGTAGAAAAGCTGCGCGCCATGCGCCTGAATGCGCTTGCCGTTCGTGTCGTACCATGGCTGACCCGGTCTGATGCAGTCGTTCATATTACACCCCCGAATAAGCGGAGAAACCGCCGTCGACGGGGATCACGGTGCCCGTCACGAAGCCGCTTGCACCATCGTCGGCAAGCCACAAGAGCGCGCCGAGCAGGTCGTCCACCTCGCCGAACTTCTTCATGGGCGTCGCCGCCAAAATCTTGCCCGTGCGGGCGGTCGGCGTACCGTCCTCGTTGAAGAGAAGTGCACGGTTTTGGTTGGTGACGAAGAAGCCCGGGGCGATCGCGTTGCAGCGGATATTTTTGCTTGCGAAATGCACGGCGAGCCACTGGGTGAAGTTGGAGATGCCCGCCTTTGCCGCAGAATATGCGGGGATTTTCGTGAGCGGGCGATAGGCGTTCATCGAGCTGATATTGATGATGTTGCCGCCCGTCTCGAGCATATCCGAGGCAAAAACTTGGGTGACAAGAAATGCCGTGGTGATATTCAAATCGAACACGAACTTAATGCCGCTCTCGTCGAGCGCGAAGAAGTCTTTCTGAACTTCCTCGGCGGCCGTCTCGTTGTCCGTCGTGGCGCGCGGGTTGTTGCCACCCGCGCCGTTGATGAGGAAGTTGACTTTGCCGAACGCCTCGTTGACTTCCTCTTTCGCCGCAATGATGCTCGTCTTGTCGAGGCAGTTGCAACGGACGGCAACAGCGTTCTCACCGATGGCGTCGGCAACTGCCTTGGCGGCATCGAAGTTGATGTCTAAAAGCGCCACTTTTGCGCCGCAGGCTGCGAGGGCGCGCGCAAACTCGCTCATCAGAACCCCGCCCGCACCCGTCACGGCGACGACTTTTTCGCTCAAATCCACTTGAAAGGGTAATTTCATAATTTTCCTCCTGATTTTCAATGCGCAAGATACTGCCATTCTTTGGTTGCGATTATAGCATTTTTGCGGCGAGTATGATTGCAGGAATTTTCTCTTTATTGCAGAATTTTTACATAATTATCCGAATCGTTCGTGCAAATGAAAGTTATTCTCATTCCATGCTTCTCGTTTTGCGCGTTTATTTCGCTTGTGCACCCGTTAATGCACAGAAGGTTCCAACCGATTCTTCTCACGGAACAAATTCTTTCTTTCTGTATTAAAGCAAGTAAGTCATCAAAGAAATGAAAAAAGACAGGCACCCTTTCGGATGTCTGCCCCTTGATGTATCTCAACGCCGAAATTTTTTTCGGACGGCGCGCGCAAGCGGACTAAAAAGTGCTCACCTGTTTCTCTCCCAAAAGTTGACGGCGAGAGAAAACCACCCCTCCGCGACGGTGTCTGTGCCGAGGCCGAACCCGTGACCGAGCCCCTCATAGACGTGAAATTCCGTCGGCACGCCCATCGCGGAGAGCGCCTCGATGCGCCGCTCCATCGTGCGCCAATTTGCGATGCCGTCCCTGTCCCCCACGCAGGCAAAGGTGGGCGGTTCGCCATTCGGGTCGTAGCCGCTGTAGCCCGTATATTGCATGATGACCGCCGCAGGCATGGGCAAATCTGCCCCGCCGTAGTATGCGACTGCCCTGAATGAGCCGAGCTCCGCCGCCATCCTCGCACCCGCGCTGCCGCCCCAGAGGGAGTACCCCTCCGTGCTCACGCCGAGCGTTTCGGCATTTTCAAAGATGAAGCTCAATGCCCGCGCCAAGTCCTCGTAAGCCGTCGGCACACCGGGGCGGTAGATGATGGCAAAGGCGTTATAGCCGCGCTTTGAAAGCTCCAATGCGTGAGGAAAACTGTCGTGCATGGCGGCGACGTACGCCCATCCCCCGCCCGCACAGGTGACGGCAAACGGCGCACCCTCGTCGCCGCGAAAGAAGAACAGCCCCGTATCTTCAAGCGACGGGTCGGCGGCCTTTTCCTCATCGGTGTAGATGTCGTAGAAGATGCGCTCGCCCGCCGCGGCGCGGCTATGCAAATAATTGCAGATCTCCACCGTCTTGTCGGGGTCGATATGGCTGTACCACGTCATGGAAAGATTTCCCAGCGTATCGCCCGAATAGTACCATTCGTCCACGGGGAAGAGAAGCCTCCCGCAGTCGCCGAACACGGGGTCGCCCGTGACGTCCGAGATCGCCGTATTTCTCGTATATCCCCTGCTGTGTGAAAAGAGCCAGCCCATGATCTCCTCGTCGAAGGCGTAGTACCCGCCGCCGCTGTGCTGATTTTGTGCCCCGACCGCCTCAAAATAGGCAGCGTC
>CALVWI010000037.1 GCA_944367045.1 uncultured Clostridia bacterium
CCTCTGACTCCGTCATTCGTTGGTTCGAATCCAGGACCAGCCATTTTGAGAGCAGCTATCATATTTTGATAGCTGCTTTCTTATTTTTTCCTCGAGAATAGCTTTCATTATGAAAATAAATATCAAAAAAGATAACAAAAAAGGGCATATCGGACTTAGTTGGGACCAAATGTCCTTTTTTCATGGGGGTTTTACAGCTCGTAATCGAACTTCTGGGCCTCGGAAAGTGCATATTTTTCCGAATAATCCGTATAGCCGCGGTCTACGACCGAAGTTTTCACATCTCTGTCGAACGAGTGCCCGTCCAACAGCATGGCGAGTTCATGGTTGATGCCGCACTCTTAGAGTGTGTCAACTATGTTTACAATGAAACAAAAATAAACGCTAAAAAATTAAATTTCCCCCTTGACAGACTGTATTATATGTGATACACTTAGTGTAGAAAGACACTTGGTGCAGATTTGCGAGCTTGCCCGATGGGCATGTCTGCAGAGAAGGAGGGGGAAGATGAAGGGGATTTCCGACGGGAAGAATTCCAAGCGGCTATCCTTTGGGCATGCGCTAAAGATGGCGCTGCATATGCTGAAGGACAATTTATTTCGGGCAGTTTTGACGGTGCTCCTGCTCTCCGTCTGCTGCGCGGCGGTGGGGATGAGTCTTGCTGCCTACGGGCAGGACACGAAAGGGGTACAGATCGAGGTGTTCCGCACTTATGAGGGCAGTACCGTCGCCCTCTCACGGTTCAACTGGTTCGGTTTTAACGGAAGCGTGGGTGTCAGATCTAATTCAATGCTTGGCATTTCGATGGGGGATGTGAGCGACCTTGAGGAACAGTTTTCTGAAAAAGCCGCAAGGCTGTATCTCATGGGGTATTCTCAGGTCTTGGATAATGAGAATTATCATGGGCTCCGTTCTGATACGCAATTGTTCCAGCAGCATTGGTTTTATGGAGATTATGACAGGCACGCGGCCGCCGTCCGAAACAATGAGGTCTATTCCGGGGCAGGTGGGCTGACCTATATGGAGGAATACCTTCAGAAGTACCCTGCGGAGACGGACGTTCACTATCCCTATCCCGATATGACGACCCGCACCTATTCCGGCTACTGCGTTCTCCCCGAGGCAGACCTGAGCGAATTTGGCCTTACGCTGCTTGCGGGGGAACTTCCTGAGGCGGACGATGAGGTCGCCATCAACAACTGTATGCTCGAAGAATTCATTCTGCACGACTATTACCTCTATGAGGACGTGGAGGCGGGGGAGATCGTTCTCATATATTACAAAGTTCCCAACGGCTCACAGAGTACTTATGAAGCCTTTGACGGGATAAGCTGGATCCTCAATGTGGACGAGGCCCCGTCGATCGATCCTGCGCGGGTGCAGGAAGTGAACAGTGCAGAGGACATGATTGGGAAACGCATCGCCGTTGTGGACAGGGAGCAGCGTTATCGCCTGATGACGGTGACAGGCGTCGTGGATACGGGCTGCAATGCCGCCGTACACGAGGAAATCATCTCGGGGTTGGGAGACAGGGCATACTTCGGTCTGGAAGATAAACTCTTTGTGAGCGAGGCGTGGGCGGAGAAGTACTGCCCGGACGGGTGCAATGCCGTCGTCTTCCCCCGCCCGACGGAGGATGAAGAGATCTGGAACTATCTCGATCTCATGCAGTATGGACTCGATGTGGCATATCGCAATCATGCTCTTGGGGCTTCCTTATCGGAGGATATTGACTATGTGGAGAGTATGCGCGCTGCGGCATATGCGGAAGCGGGCGATCCCATTGCCATCGCAGGAGAGCGAGATCTATTGCGGCAGACATCTCTACGCGAGCAGTTATATCTTCTATCCTACATCGTGGGCGGTGCCGGTGCGGTACTTGCCGTTCTCGGGGTGTTGCTCTGCGCCAATCTCATCTCGTCGTCTGTGGAGAAAAACCGCTATGCATTGGGCGTTTTGAAGGCCCTCGGCGCCCGCAATGCCGATATCCAACTCATCTATCTCCTGCAGTGTCTCTTGCTCGGCGTCTTTATCTTCGTGCTGGGTATGGCGGGTGTGACGGCTTTCCTTTATTGGGTGGTCGACTTGACCGTGGCGGGCATTCGGTTGATCTCTGTGCGGGCATTGCACGTCATCGTCATGGCGCTGTTTGCGTTCGTTGTGCCGGCGGCAGTGGGAGCGCTCTCTGTGCGCTCGGTGCTGCGAGGCTCGCCCATCGACATCACGCTCTCCCGCAAGGAGAGACGGGAACTCAAAAAAGGAGGGAAATAATGTTTTCTGCGATCGGACTGAAAAAGACCTATCACCCCAAGCACGGGCCTGCGGTGCACGCGCTCAAGGGCGTGAGCATTGACTTCGGCGAGACGGGCATGGTGTTCGTCTTGGGCAAGAGCGGCTCGGGCAAGAGCACGCTCTTGCACATTCTCGGCGGGCTGGACTATGCCGACGAGGGTGAACTCGTCTTGGACGGGAAGAGCACCAAGAACTTCTCCTTCAAAGACTTCGACGACTTCCGCAACGAGTCGGTGGGGTTTGTCTTTCAGGAGTACAACCTGCTGCCCACCTTCAACGTGCGGGAAAATTTGGCGGTCGCCCTCGAATTGCAGGGCAAGGCCGCGGATGCGGAGAAGATCGCCTCGGCGCTCAGACGGGTGGAGCTCGAGGGAATGGAGAGCCGCAAGCCCAACGAACTTTCGGGCGGACAGAAACAGCGCGTCGCCATTGCGCGGGCGCTCGTGAAGGACCCCAAGATCATTCTGGCAGATGAGCCCACGGGCGCGCTCGACGCTGCGACGGGCAATGCCATTTTGACGCTTTTGAAGGCGCTCTCCGACCGCAAGCTCGTCATCGTCGTCTCGCACGACAGGGAGTTTGCCGAGAAGTACGGCGACAGGATCATCGAACTCGCCGACGGGGAGATCGTCAAGGACAGCGCCGCGAATGTTCCCGAAAAGGACGCAAAGCCGAACGACGGCGCGGGTGAACAGCGCCCATGAAGGCAAAACGGCTCTCCCTTCGCACGCTTGCAAGGCTCTCCTTCCACGGATTCTTCGAGCACCCCGTGCGGCTCGTCCTCACCGTCTTTATCTCGCTCGTCTCCTTCGTGTTGATGGGCACTTCGGTGACGCTCGCCCGCTATACGCCCGAGAGGGCGATGGTGGAAACGTATGCGACGGTCACGGACAGTTTCTCTCTGGTCGCAGAGGGCGAAAAGCCGCTCAAAGAGCAGGCGGACACCGTCTTTCCCCTTGCATACGGGGCGGTCACGGACGGCGCGGAGTACCTGACGGCCTCCTCGCTGGCGCCCGAGGGCTCGTTCATCGAATATCAGGAGCGGGCGGGCGTGCACGTTCAATCGGCGGTGCGAACTGCCGCATGGTTTCCCGAAGAGGTGGAGCGGGCGCTCGGCATCGCATGGTGTGCGGGCGGGAGACCGCAGGACGGGGAAGTCGCACTCTCCTCCTGCACCGCAAATGCCTTTTTCGCGGAGGGAACGGCGAAAAACTATGAGGATGTTGTGGGGAAGCGCATTTCCTATACCCTCCCGGGCGGAGGAATGCGCGAGGCGACGGTCTCGGGCGTCTATGATACGACGGACTGCAAGCGGGGCGGGAATGTATTAAGCCCCTGCTCAGACGACGTATGCGAATGGAAGGGCGCGATGTTTGTCTCGGAGGACGTCTTCTGGGAGCTTGCGGAAGAGGCAGGCGGTGCAGAGGCGCTCTACTATGCAGGCGACCATGACCGCGGAACGGCGGAGGCGCTCATTGCCTTCCTCAGTGAGAATTGGGATTATTCGTCCGATGTGTTTGACGTCGTTGCGGCGTATGACGAGAAGGTGAGGCAGGTGCAGACGTGGTGCGTCGCTTTGGGAGCGGTGCTCACCGTCTTCTCGGCGTTCCTTCTCTATCAGCTCATTGCCGTGCTCTTGGAGGACAACGTCGAAATGCTGGGCGTGCTTCGGATGCTGGGCGCGCGGGGGAGCGTTTTCGTGCAGATCGCCATGCTGGGGAGCGTTGCGCTCGGGCTGTTCACGGGCGTCCTCGGGGCGGTATTGAGCCTCGCGGGGAATGTGCTCATGAACGCCATCTTCCGCACCGTTTTGCGCGTCCCCATCGCCGTGGCGGGGTTCGACGCCCTCTCCTTCCTTTCCATCATCGGGTTGGGGCTCGCCGTGGGATTCCTCGCGGCGCTCGTACCGTCCATTCGCCTTGCCCGCCGTACCCCCATTCAGATGCAGCCCGCCCGCCGCGCGTGAAAGTCGGAAGGGGCGGCGGTATTTATCATGTTGTTAAATAATCGAAATGTGCCATCGGCATTGCCGTTAAGAAAGGAGAGTGTATATGACAAAGAAGAAAGTTAAAATTTTAGCGATTGTGCTTTCGCTCGTCGTGGTGGCTGTGGCGGCACTTGCGGTGCTCATATGCAGCCGCTACTCGTGGTTTTATTCGGACGAACAGCACTTGGAGCGCATCACGGAGCGCGCCGAGGAACGCTTTTTGGGCGAGGGAAGCGAATACACGAGCCTCGAGGTGTACCCCGTCTACAACGAGTATGAGGAGTTACAGTACGCCCTTATCGAGCTTGCCCCGCAGGGATATATGTATGTGTGTATAAACAGCCAGGATCTTTTGGAGCCCTTCGGCGGTGCGAGTATGTACATCATGTCCGATGACGAGCCGACCCCTTGGAGTCCCTATCGTATGGAGGAGCGTGTCGGCTATGACGGAGTGCCCATCAAAGGAGCCTATGAGCCGAGCTTCTTTGTCGATGAGAACGGAGAGCAGATTTTTTACTATGAGAGCCATTTCAAGGTGGCAGGCATCGAGAATGAGCGTCGCTATATTCTGGAGACTTATCAAGGGCACATCCCTGCCGTCAAGCGGGGAGATAAGTATCTTGATCTTGTGGACGGAGCTCTCATTGAATATTATCCCAGCGTATATTACTACCCGACCTATGCAACAGGGCTGTTCGCCTTTGTTTTATTTATGGGTCGTGATTTATAAGGAGAAAAATGATAAATCAACAGAGGTTAAAAAGGTGGATTATTCTTGACGTATCATTCCGGCGCTTAAAAAGTCGCGATCTTCCATAGAGGAGGGTTTATGTTCTACATCAAAAGTTTTATGAAGGGCTTTCTGGAAAAGCCGTACATCTACATCCTCATTCTGCTGACGTTTGCGGCGAGCGTACTCGGCACATCTTATTTTTTCTGGCTCTTTGAGGGCAACCGCAGGGTGTCGCCCGATTCGGAGGGAGTCATCCTCTATGGCGTGATCGCGGTTGGCGTGGCGGTATTATGCTGTGTGGATATCGGGTTTCAGTTTGCGCATCTGATGGCGTGTAACCGAAGGAGATACAGCATTTACCGCGCTTGCGGCGCAAGTTTCGGACGCATCGCGGGGCTTGCCTTTGTCGAAGGGGTGCTCACGGCCGTCGTCGGCTATGCGGCAGGCGCGCTCCTTGCAAATTGGCTCGTTCCCATCTTCACTTCGAGTCTGGAGATGGCAGACGGCATGTCCGCCCCGCTGCAGCTCCTTGTCCTTGGCATCAACTTTTTCTTTGTCATTGTTACCTATCTCATCACGCTCGTGAAAAGCGGCAGGAGGACGATCTTTGAACAGGGGGTAGGCGAGTGATCCTCCGTATGTTCGGGCGCGATGTAAAGCGCAACGTTTGGTTTTATCTTGCGATGGCGGCAGAATTGCTGATCTGCCTCGTGCTCCTTGCGCTCTTTTCAGGTCTTCTTGTTCCCGAGCTGCAGGAACAGCTTGCCGACGATGAAAGCAATTATTCGGGCTGCGTTGCGACCGCCCATGTGAGCGGCGATGCAGACGATTTTGCCGCCTATCTCAACGGACTATCCGAGGAGATCTCCCTTGAATACGGGCTGTTCCGCTATGACGAGATCGATTACCGCCCGTTGACGGAAAAGGAGTACAGGGATGGGCTCTCGAAGGCGGGAACGGTCATCGACGAGGAACTTGCGCGGCGGCTCAAGCTCAACAACGTGACGGGCGATTGGTTCTCGGAAACTTTGCCCGACGGGTACCGCGAAGTGCTCGTCAGCGAGGAGATGCGCGATGTGTACCGTGTCGGGGAGCTTTACGACGATTCCAGCCTCGGGCGCATCAAGGTGATCGGCTATCTGAGGAACGGCGTGGGGCTGTCTCCCGAGACGACGAGGCGCGTTTCGACGGCCTATGGCGGGTTCGTGCTGGCGGATGACGTGAGCCCGAACGTTTCGGCACAATCGGACGGCTCCTCAAGGACGAGCTCCCGTCTTGTCATCTTTTCGCCGTTCGATGGCGAAGAACTTCCTCCCTTCTTCGAATACGGGACGGAGGAAGCGGGGCTCTCCTTTCGTCCGTTCACGAGCTTTGAGGACGCCTACGACGACAACAGCTACCGCGACGCGCTGTTCATGGTCGCAGTCGCGGACATCATCTTCATGCTGACGATGGCGACGAATATCGTCATCAATAAGCGGCGGACGCAGAAGACCAACGCCTGCTACTTCCTGTGCGGTGCAACGACGGGGCAGGTCGTCGCCTTTGAATTTTTCAGGATGGCGCTGCTCTTCCTCACTCCTTTCTGCATCGCCATGCTGCTCACGCCCATCCTTGAGGTCAAAGCGCTATATCCTCATCGCGGGCGGCATCGTCTTTGTGACCTACCTGATCCCGCAGTGCATCCGTGTCGCAAATCTCTTTACGACAAATAATCTCAACGTTTTAAGAGGTATCCAATGATCGAGCTGAAACATATCCATAAAGTCTACAACGAAGGCAAGCAAAACAGCGTCCATGCCCTGCGCGGGCTGGACCTTGCCGTCGGAAAGGGCGAGAGCATCGCCGTGATGGGTGTCTCGGGGAGCGGAAAGTCTACCCTTCTCCACATCATCGGCTGCCTTGACACGCCGACGGAGGGCAGCTATCTCTTGGACGGGAAAGAGGTCTCCCGCCTGAGCGAAAAGGAACTTGCCCGCCTCCGCAACGCGTGCTTCGGATTCGTGCTGCAAGATTACGGCCTCATCATGAACGACTCCGTGATCTCCAACGTGACGATCCCGCTGCTCTTCAACAAGGAGGTCAAGCGTAAGGACAGGGAGCGGCTCGCGCTCAGGGCGATCGAGACGGTAGGGCTCACCGAATACACAAAGACCAAGGTCGGAAAGCTCTCGGGCGGACAGCGGCAGCGCGTCGCCATCGCGCGTGCCATTGCCAACGACCCGGGCGTCATCCTGGCGGACGAGCCGACGGCTGCGCTCGACAGCGAGACGGCAAATGAGATCATGGAGGCGCTCTTAAATCTCAACCGTGCGGGGAAGACGATCATTCTCGTCACGCACGACATCAACATGGCGAACAAGATGGGCCGCATCGTGCACATTGCCGACGGCGTCATTGAAGAGACTGCAAAGCACGTG
>CALVWI010000038.1 GCA_944367045.1 uncultured Clostridia bacterium
CTCGCGGCGTGCGCCATCATCTTCATCGTGGGCGCGTGCGTGGGCCTCGACTGGCTCGAGCTCTTCATGACGGCCGTCTCGCTCGCCGTCTCCGCGATCCCCGAGGGCCTTCCCGCCGTCGTCACCATCGTCCTTTCCATCGGCGTGACGCGCATGGTCAAAAAGAACGCCATCATCAAGCGCCTGCCCGCCGTGGAGACGCTGGGTTCGGCGTCCGTCATCTGCTCGGATAAGACGGGTACCCTCACCCAGAACCGCATGACGCTCGTGAGAACGTACGTCGACGGCGGCGAGGCAATTAATTTCGACCCCGCAACGACGGACGAAAAGACCAAACAGCTCCTCACGTGGGGCACGCTGTGCTGCGACGGTTCGGTGGAATTCGAGGGCGACAAGGAAGTGCACCTCGGCGACCCCACCGAGACTGCCATCGTGCTCGCCGCGCACAAGCTCGGCAGCGAGAAGGACGACCTCAACAAGAGCTGCCCCCGCGTCGCCTCCCTTCCCTTCGACTCCGACAGAAAGCTGATGACGACCGTCAACAAGATCGACGGCAAGCTCGTCGCCGTCGTCAAGGGCGCGTTCGATGTGATGGCGACCCGCTGCATCGCGGGCGACATCGAGAAGGCGCGTGCGGTCAACGATGCGATGAGCGCGGACGCCCTCCGCGTGCTCGCCGTCGGCTATAAGGTGCTCGACAAGGTCTCCGACGAACCCACGAGCGAGGAGCTCGAGTACGGGCTCACGTTCTTAGGGTTAGTCGGCATGATCGACCCCCCTCGCCCCGAGGCAAAGGAGGCCGTCGCCGTCTGCCGCAAGGCAGGCATCAAGCCCGTCATGATCACGGGCGACCACGTCATCACCGCCTCCGCCATCGCGAAGGAGCTGGGCATCCTGCAGGAGGGCGACCGCGCCATCACGGGCGCAGAACTCGATGCGATGAGCGAGGACGACCTCGACAAAGAAGTCGAGCACATCTCCGTGTATGCCCGCGTCTCGCCCGAGAACAAGATCCGCATCGTCAAGGCTTGGCAGAAGAAGGGCCAGGTCGTCTCGATGACGGGCGACGGCGTCAACGACGCACCCGCCCTCAAGGCCGCCGACATCGGCTGTGCGATGGGCATCACGGGCACGGACGTTGCAAAGGGCGCGGCCGACATGACCCTCACCGACGACAACTTCGCGACCATCGTCGACGCCGTCAGGGAGGGCCGCGGCATCTACTCCAACATCAAGAAGGTGGTCGGCTTCCTTTTGGGAACGAATATCTCCGAGGTCATCGTCGTGTTCCTTGCGATGTGCATCTGGCAGATCAGCCCCTTCATCTCCATTCAGCTGCTCTGGATCAACCTCATCGGCGACTCGCTGCCCGCCATCGCGCTCGGCATGGAGAAGCTCGAGCCCGACGTCATGGACCACAAGCCGCGCGCCAAGAACGAGAGCATCTTCGCCCACGGCTACGGCGTGCAGATCGTCCTGCAGGGCTGTATGTTCGCAGGATTGGCGCTCGCAAGCTACTGCATCGCGCGCTACGGCTTCCACCTCGGCTCGGAGGGCTGCAGCGCGGCGACCTTCTTCGTGCTCGCCCTCTCGCAGACGCTCCACGCCTACAACATGCGCTCGGGGCACTCGCTCTTCAAAGTCGGGCCGTTCACGAATAAGTTCCTCAACATCGTCACCCTCATCGCCCTCGCGCTCATCGCGTTCGTCATGTTCACCCCGGGCGTCATGGGTGTGTTCGGCTTCGGCAACGAGTACCTCCCTCCAATGGTGTACGTCATCGGCGTCGGCCTCTCCATCGTCCCCATCATCGTCATGGAGATCGCAAAGGCGCTCGACCTCGTCCGCCATCACAAGTAACAAACTTTCGGCTGTCCTTCGGGGCAGCCGATTTTTTTTTTGCACTTTTTCGGAATTTCTTCCGCAAAACAGTTGACAGATGCGGAGAAGAGGGCTATACTATGATTGAACATTTGAAGAAGCGTTCAAATGAAATCGCAAGGAGGTGCAGGATATGGACGAAAAGACGGCGGGTGCGGACATCCGCGCACATCTTCCCGACGACGAGACACTCTATGAACTTGCCAACCTCTTTAAGATGTTCGGCGACCCGACGCGCGCCAAAATTTTGAGCTGCCTGCAGGTGAGAGACCTCTATGTGGGCGAAATTGCCGAGGCCATCGGCATGAGCGATTCGGCAGTTTCCCACCACCTCCGCGTGCTGCGCGGCGCAAAGCTCGTCAAGGGCACGAAAGAGGGCAAGGAAGTTCGCTACTCCCTCGACGACGACCATGTGACCAAGATCATGGAGTACGGCCTCACGCACGTCAACGAAGGCAAATAATTTTTTGCCCTTCAATCAAACGGTTGCTCAAACAAACAAATATTTAAGAAGCTGACCCGAAAGGGCGCGAAATAAATGTAATTTCAAGGAGAAGACATTATGAAAAAGGTTTATCAGCTGGAAGATCTGGACTGCGCAAACTGCGCCGCTAAAATGGAGCGCGCCATCGCGAAGATCGAGGGCGTCGAAAGTGTGAGCGTGAGCTTCCTCTCGCAGCGCCTCTCTATCGAGGCGGAGGAAGAGCAGTTCGAAGAGATCATGGACAAGGTCGTCAAGGTGTGCAAGAAGGTCGAGCCCGACTGCATCATTCACAGATAAGGGAGAGGTATCTTTATGAAGCGCTTCTCGCTCTCGCGGAAGGACAGGCGGAATTTGATCCGCATCATCATCGCCCTCGTCCTCTTCTTTGCGATCTTCATCACGGATAAGTGCATCACGCTCGCCTCCGTCTTTTCGGGCCCGTGGGCGTGGGTGTTCCCCTTCTGCCTGTACCTCGTCGTCTACCTCATCATCGGCTACGACGTCCTCTGGCGGGCCATCCGCAACATCTGCCACGGGCAGGTGTTCGACGAGAACTTTTTGATGTGCATCGCGACGCTCGGGGCGTTCGCGCTCGCCATCTACCGCGGCGTGACGGGCCTTGAGATCGAGGGCTTCGACGAGGCCTGCGCCGTGCTCCTCTTCTATCAGGTGGGCGAGTGGTTCCAGAGCTTTGCGACGGGCCGCTCGAGGAAGTCCATCGCCAAACTCATGGACATCCGCCCCGACTATGCGAACGTGCTGCGAAACGGCGAAGCCGGGCGCGTCGACCCCTCCGAAGTGGAAGTTGGCGAGCTCATCCTCATCAACCCGGGCGAGAAGGTGCCCCTCGACGGCGTCGTCGAAAAGGGCGCGTCCACGCTGGACACGAAGGCGCTGACGGGCGAGTCGCTCCCCCGCGAAGTGGCGGAGGGCAGCGAGGTCATCAGCGGAAGCGTCAACCTCACCTCGCAGCTTCTTGTCCGCGTCACCAAGAAGTTCTACGACAGCACAGTCTCGAAAATTCTCGAACTCGTCGAGAGCGCGTCCGAGCAGAAGTCCAAGGCGGAGAACTTCATCACCAAGTTCGCGAAGTACTACACCCCCATCGTCGTCGGCGTCGCGGTGCTGCTCGCCGTCGTGCCCGGGCTCATCACCTCGGACTGGTCGACGTGGATCTACCGCGCGCTCTCCTTCCTCGTCGTGTCCTGCCCCTGCGCGCTCGTCATCTCCATTCCCCTCTCCTTCTTTGCGGGGATCGGCGCGGCGTCCCGCTACGGCATCCTCATCAAGGGCTCCAATTACCTCGAGAAGTTCAACAGCGCCAATACCTTCGTGTTCGATAAGACGGGCACGCTCACCAAGGGCAACTTCGCCGTCGCGAAGATCTCGCCCGCGGCGCGCGAGGAGGAAGTTTTGCGCCTTGCGGCCATCGCCGAGCACGACTCCTCCCACCCCATTGCAAAGTCCATCACGGCGAAGTATCAAGGCACGCCCGAGGGCGGCTACACGCTCACCAACCTTGCGGGCGCGGGCATCAGGGCCGAGAAGGACGGCGACGTCATCCTCTGCGGCAATGAGAAGCTCATGCGGGAGAACAATATCGCCTATGTGCCCGAAAAGGGCGTCGGCACGGTGGTGTACGTCGCCAAGAACGGCGAATTCGTCGGGTCGCTGCTCATCACCGATGAGGTGAAGCCCGAGACGAAAGAGGTCATCGGCGCGCTCAACAAGATGGGCGCCAAGACCGTCATGCTGACGGGCGACAACGAGGCCATCGCTTCAAGCGTTGCGAAGGAGATCGGGCTCACGGGCTATAAGGCGGGCCTCCTTCCCCAGAACAAGGTGGAGGAAGTGGAGAAGATGCTCGCCGCACAGGGCAAGCGCGACGTTCTCTGCTTCGTGGGCGACGGCATCAACGACGCCCCCGTGCTCATGCGGTCGGACGTCGGCATTGCGATGGGCGGCGTCGGGAGCGATGCGGCCATCGAGGCGAGCGACATCGTGCTCATGAAGGACGATCTTCGCGGCCTGCCCCTTGCAAAGCGCATCGCAAGAAAGACGATGACCATCGTCATGGAGAACATCATCTTCTCCATCGTCGTCAAGGTCGCCATCCTCATTCTCTCCGCCGTCGGCATTGCCAATATGTGGCTCGCCGTATTCGGAGACGTGGGCGTCGCCGTCATCGCCATTCTCAACGCCATGCGCGTCAACAGCAAATACTGAGCCCGAACGGGCAGCAAAAAAGGGACGAGGTTCGTCCCTTTTTCTTTATTCCAAAATATACGCCTTCACGATCTCCCCGTAGTAGGCGATGTGGTAGTCGTGATTCGCCATCGGCTCGTCGCTGCCCACGTCCTCGGGGTACATTGCCCTTCGGATGTCCTCGGGAATGCCCTCCTTCTCCTGTAATTGCTTATAGAGCACCTTGCACTCGAGCGTCAGGGGTAGTTCCCTGACGGCGGGCACGGAGACCGCCTCACCCGGCTCCAGCGTCAGGTTCAGCTCCTTCGCCTTGTCGCAGTTCCTGCCCGATCTGCTCCCGCAGAAGCCCATGATCTTGCGGTCGCACGCGCCCACGGGCACGTTGACGGTGAACTCGGGGTTCTTGTCGAGCAGCTCGCGCGTGAAGCGGCCCTCGCGGACAAAGGCGATGAACACGGGCCTCCCCCACTCGATGCCGAGCGTTCCCCAAGCGATGGTCATGGAGTTGACCTTGTCGCCGACTTTCGTCGTCAGAAGCACGCCCTTTTTGACGGCTTTCAGAATTTCCCCTGCATAGTCAAATACGTCGATCTCGCGTCTCATTTCCGTCTCCTTATTTCTCATAGATTTCCCGCTTCAAGACCCCGATGAAGGGCAGGTTGCGGTAGCGCTGGTCGTAGTCGAGGCCGTAGCCCACGATGAACTCGTTGCCCACCGTGAAGCAGGAGTAGTCGGCCTTGACGTCCACCTCCCGCCGCGAGGGCTTATCCAAAAGAGAGACGACGGTGAACGACTTCGCGCCCCGCCCGCTCAAGAGCTGCTTGAGCTTGACGAGCGTGTGACCGCTGTCCACGATGTCCTCGACGAGCAGCACGTCCCGCCCCTCGACGGAGGCGGAGAGGTCCATCACGATCTTGGGCATACCCGTCGACGACGTTCCCCCGCCGTACGAGGAGAGCGTCATGAAGTCCATCTGCACGGGCGTCTTCATGGCGCGAACGAGGTCGCAGAAGAAGATGACGCTGCCCTTCAGGACGGAGATGGCGATGGGCTCGCACCCCTCGTAGCGTTCGTCCAGCCAAGCGGCGGCCTTCTTCACCTCGGCGGCGATCTCCTCCGCGGAGAATAAAATGCGTTCACAGTCCTTCTCTTGTTCTCTCATGTCATTACCTCTCATTGATTTTTCTTCGTTGTGTCTTCGCCGCGGGTGTACACAAGATACCCCGGGGCAGCCGTCTCTTCGCGGCGTTTGATGGCGTCCGCAAGTTCCACCCCCGCAACGGCGAGAATTTCGCTCTCCTTTGCGAGCACGGGGAGCGTGCTGCTCACCCGCGCCGGGATCTTGCGGTCCGTCAGAAATTTTTTCAGCGTCTTTTTGCGACCGCTGCACGCGCGGAAGGTGTCCCCATCCCGCCTCGTCCGCCAGACCGCCCCCTCGGGGATCATGGCAAGGTCGATACAGAGCGCCCTCTGCCCCTTCTGCGGGGAAGATTCGGGCGGGTCGCCCTCCCCCGCCTCCAAGATGCCCCCGAAGAGCGCGTATCTCCCCAATGCAAAGGGCACGCTCTCAAGCGGCGCAACCAATTCGGGCGCTTTCACAAAGACGAGGTCCTCGCCTTCGCGGTAAGCCGTGATGCCTGCGGGAAGACCGCACCTTCGCCCCGCCTGCGTGCGGGTGAGCTTTGCAAGCTCTTGAAGGTTGGCCTCGGTGTAGTCGCGCGCAAGGCCCAGCTCCTTCATGGCGAGAAGGCAGGCGCGGAAGAGAAGCGGCTCGGGAAGGCCGGCTCTCACGCGCTTTTCGATCTCTCCCCTGACTTCTTTGGCGGCGAGGCTCTCGAGAAAGGCGTCGTCGCGGACGGCGCGCTCTGCAAAGCGCACCAGATTCTCCCGCGCACCCGGCACGGCCTGCTCCAACGCGGGCAGCGCCTCGTGGCGGATGCGGTTGCGTGCAAACGTCACGTCAGCGTTGCTCTCGTCCTCGCGGAAGGGCAAGTTGTTCTCGCGGATATACGCGTCGATGTCCGCTCTCGTCACGCCGAGGAGCGGCCGCAGAAGGCCCTGCTGCTTGGGAAAAGCGTCGAGGCCCTTCAGCGACGTGCCGCGGGCGAGGCGGAAGAGCACGGTCTCCGCATAGTCGTCGCGATGATGGGCGGTGAGCACGGCGTCCGCGTCATTTTTCAGGACTTCCGCATAGCACTCGCGGCGGAAGGCCCTCCCCTCCTCTTCAAGGTTCCTGCCGCTCTTCGTGGCGCGCGCGGGAACGTCCGCCCGAAAGGTGATAAGGGGCACCCCCCACGCGGCGCAGAGGTCCTTTACGAAGGCAGCGTCCGAGGCGGCCTCCTTGCGGATGCCGTGGTCACAGGTGAGCGCAGAAAGGGTGATGTGCGCCTCCTTCGCATGGATATGAAGATAGTGCAGAAGCGCGACGGAATCTCTGCCGCCCGAGACGGCGACGCAGAGCTTGAGGCCCCTATAGGGGCGGAGGGAAAAGAGCTCCATATGAGGACAGTATAGCATGAACGGCTGGAAAAAGCAACGGGGCAAGGAGAAAATAAAAAATAATTCGGGAAAATCGTCAAAAACGGTTGACAAACGCAGCATCTTCGTTTAGAATATAAAAGCTATTCGTGCGACGGATAGGACATCGCGGGGTGGAGCAGCCAGGTAGCTCGTCGGGCTCATAACCCGAAGGTCGCAAGTTCGAATCTTGCCCCCGCAACCATATGGCGATGTAGCTTAGTTGGTTAGAGCGATCGGTTCATACCCGATAGGTCAGCGGTTCGACTCCACTCATCGCTACCAA
>CALVWI010000039.1 GCA_944367045.1 uncultured Clostridia bacterium
TCGGTGCGCGGGCGATACGGCGAGGAGATGTCGATACCCATTTTTCTCAAACGGCGCAAGGAGAACGCCGTTTTCGGTCACCGCTCGCGCGGGAAAATGCGCTCGCTCATCTCGCAAGGGGAAAACAGCACACCGTGCTGTTTTAAGAACACCCTTGCTCGACCCTCACGGCGAAGATTTTTGCCTTTGCGAAAAGATTTTCGCGAATGGGTGAATTCGCTTGCAAAAATCCCCGTTTTGCGCTATACTGAACACACTGTGATAGGCGGGGAGTTAGCGGTGCCCTGTATCTGCAATCCGCTATAGCAGAGCCGAACGCTTTTCTCGGTGCAGTTCATGGAAGGCTGCGCGGAGTAAGGAACGTTGATCGCAAGGTCTCATGCAACGCATCTCTGCGAACCGTGTCAGGGTAGGGATACAGCAGCACTAAACAGTTCGGTGCGTGTGCCATGAGGTAGCTTTGCGGGAGTCACCTGCTCCCCTCCCGCTTCGGTGGCCTGCAACAAAAAAAGCTTCACAGTTTTTTTGTACCTTCTCCCCCTTCCGAGGGGGCCTTATAAAATTCATTAAGGGGCGGCGCCGTGCAATTCGCACGGCGCCGCCCCATTATAAAGCCCCCGCGCCGTTCGGCGCGGGGGCTTCCTCATTTACTTCATGAATGCGACAAATGCCCTATAGTTGCTGTAGAGGTCTGCCTTGGAGATGACCTCGTAGGGCGCGTGCATGGAGATGACGGGCACGCCGATGTCCACCGTGTCGATGTTCATGTTGGCGACGTACTTTGCGACCGTCCCGCCGCCTCCGATGTCCACCTTGCCGAGCTCGGCCGTCTGCCAGACGACGCCCTCCTTTGCAAACATCTGCCTCACTTCGCCGAGGAATTCCGCGGAGGCATCATTCGAGCCGCTCTTGCCGCGCGAGCCCGTGAACTTGCAGATGCCGGCACCGCAGGAGATCATCGCCGCGTTCTTCTTCTCGAACACGTTCGCGAAGTTGGGGTCATAGGCCGCCGTCACGTCCGCGGAGAGGCACTTACTTGCTGCCTTCACCTTGCGGAAGTTGGCGCCCATGCAGAGAGCGATCTCCTCCATGAGATCGGAATACAGCTCGCACTGAAGGCCCGTGGTGCCCTCGCTGCCGATCTCCTCCTTGTCGACGAGCATGGCAAGCACGGTGTGCTCGCTCTCGTTCTCGACGACGGACATGAGCGCGGGATAGGAGCACACTCTGTCGTCATGGCCGTATGCACCGATGAGCGCACGGTCGAAGCCGACGTCGCGCGCCTTGAACGCGGGCACTGCCGAGAGCTCCGCGGAGAGGAAGTCCTCCTCGCACATGCCATACTTCTCGTTGAGGATGGAAAGGACGGTGAGCTTGATCTTCTCCTTGACGTCCTCGTCCGCGTACGGAAGACCGCCGACGAGCACGTTGAGCTGCTCGCCCTCGATGACCTTCGCGGCGTTCTGCGTCATCTGCTCGGACGCGAGGTGCGGGAGAAGGTCGTTGATGTAGAAGACGGGGTCGTTCTCGTCCTCGCCCACCTTGATCTCCACCTTTCTGCCGTCCTTCAAGATGACCGCGCCGTGCAGCGCAAGGGGAATGGCCGTCCACTGATACTTCTTGATGCCGCCGTAGTAGTGCGTCTTTAAGAAGCACATGCCGCTGTCCTCATAGAGGGGGACCTGCTTGATGTCGACGCGGGGGCAGTCGATGTGGGAGGCAAGGATACGGAAGCCGTCCTCCTCCAAATTCTTGCTGCCGACGCGGAACACGACGACGCTCTTGCCGCGGTTGACAAAGTACTTCTTGTCACCCGCCTGCACCTTGTCGCCGAGCTTGTACTCGGTGAACCCGTGCTCCTTCGCGATGGCGACTGCCGTGTCGCACGCCTCGCGCTCGGTCTTGCCGCAGTCGAGGAAGTGCTTGTAGCCCTCCGCGAACGCGAACATCTCGTCGCGCTCCTCCTTGGAGGCAACTTCGAAATAGTTTTTCTTCTCGTAGGACAGGCTGTCGAATTTCAGCTGCCCTTCGCTCTTTTCTGCCATATATGGCTCCTCCGTAAAATTTACTTTCACGGTGCATTATAGCACAGCGCCCTCAAAAATGCAACTTGTTTATGAAGTTCCCGCGCTGCCAAATCACACCGCCCCCTCGGCACTCGATGCCGCCCTCCTTTACCGCCCCGCGTGACGCCCGCCGAGCCGCTCCTCCTTCCTTTACCCTCCCCCATTTTCAGGTATGAAAAAAGGACCCGCTCTTTTTGCAGGTCCTTTTTATCAACAGTTAGACAAGCTCGATGACTGCCTTCTCGGACGCGTCGCCGCGGCGCTGGCCGAGGAGATAGATCCTCGTGTAGCCGCCGCCCTGGCCGAGCTCTTCCTTGCGCTGTGCATACTTGGGAGCGATCTCGTTGAAGAGCTTCTCCACAAGGGGGTGCTGCACCTGCGCGGTGCGCTCCTTGTACGCCTTCTTGCTCTCGCTGAAGGCCTTGATCTCCTGAAGGTCATAGGTCTTTGCGATGATCTGGCGGCGTGCCGCGAGCTTCTTGGGGCCGTCTTTGACGGAAGTCGTCTTGACTTCCTTGCCCTTCTTGTCCTTGGCGACGACTTCATACTCCACGACGTCGTCGTAGGTGTTCACCGCCTTGGTGATGAGTTTCTCTACATAGGAGCGCAGCTCCTTCGCGCGAGCCTGCGTCGTTTCGATCCTGCCGTACCAAAGCAGCTGCGACGCCTGCCCTCTCAACAAAGCCATTCTCTGCTTTGTGGTCTTGCCCAATTTACCCGGCATTTTTTAGTCCTCCTTTTTTTCCAGCGAAAGGCCGTAGGATTCCAGCTTCTGCACGACTTCGTCGAGCGACTTCTTGCCGAGGTTGCGCACTTTGAGCATCTCGTCCTCGGACTTGCTGATCAGGTCTTCCACAGTATGAATGTTTGCTCTCTTCAGACAGTTGTAGGAACGGACAGAGAAGTCCATATCCTCGATCTTCATGGAGAGGATCTGCTGCTGCTTGTCGTCGTCCGTCTTGACGAGGATGTCCATATCCTTGATGGTGTCGGACAGGTTGACAAACAGGTTGATGTGATCCTGCATGATCTTTGCCGCGAGGGAGACGATCTCTCTTCCCGAGAAGGTACCGTCCGTCCACACCTCGATGGTCAGCCGATCGTAGTCGATGTTCTGCCCCACGCGCGCAGGTTCCACGTTGTAGTTGACCTTCTGCACGGGCGTATAGATGGAATCGATGGGGATGTAATCGATGATGGGCTGTTTGTTCTCTTTGGCGGGCTTATATCCCCGGCCTCTGCCGATGGTGATCTCCATGTCGATCTTTCCGCCCTCGTCCACCGTGCAGATGTACTGGTCGGAATTGACGATCTCCACTTCGGCGTCCTGCGCGATATCGGCGGCCGTGATCACCGCGGGCCCCTCCTTGCAGAGGCGGAGCGTCTTGGTATAGTCCTTGTCGGTGATCTTGGTCTTGATGGCGAGGAGCTTCAGATTGAGGATGATCTCGGTCACGTCCTCCTTCACTCCGGGGATGGCGGAAAATTCGTGCTTCACGCTTCCGTCCATGAACTTGATCCCCTGTGCGGCGGCGCCGGGCAATGCCGAAAGAAGGATCCTCCTCAGGCAGTTGCCGATGGTAAGACCGAAGCCCTTCTCGAGCGGCTCGACGACGATCTTTGCATACGATCTTTCCTCGTTCTCCGTCACATCGATCTTGGGCATATCCATTTCGATCATATCGTGATCCTCCTTTTTTTATTTACTTGGAGTACAGCTCGACAATCATATGCTCTGCGATCTGGCTGTCGACGTCCTCGCGGGTAGGAAGTGCAAGCACCTTGCCCTCCAGCTTCTCGGGGTCGAATTCCAGCCACTTGGGCATATTCGCAACCTTCATCGTCTTGATCTGTTCGAAAAATTTATTGTTCTTGCTGTTTTCCTTGACGGCGATGATATCGCCTGCCTTCACGCTGTAGGAAGGCACGTTGACCGTCTGGCCGTTGACCGTAAAGTGCGCGTGGTTGACGAGCTGGCGGGCCTGCGTACGCGACACGCCGATGCCCATGCGGTACACGACGTTGTCGAGACGGCGCTCGAGGAGCGAGAGCATGTTCTCGCCCGTGATGCCCTTCATGCGGTCCGCGACTTCGTAGTAGTGGCGGAACTGGCCTTCCTGCACGCCGTAGATGCGCTTGGTCTTCTGCTTCTCACGCAGCTGGAGCCCGTACTCGGAGACCTTCTTCCTGCCTGCGCCGTGCTGGCCGGGAGCCGTGGGGCGCTTGTTGAAGGGGCACTTCTCCATGTAGCACTTCTCGCCCTTCAAAAAGAGCTTGGAGCCCTCTCTTCTGCAAAGTTTGCATTTTGCGTCTCTATATACTGCCATTGTTTCCTCTCCTTAAACTCTTCTGCGCTTGGGCGGTCTGCAGCCGTTGTGCGCGATGGGCGAAACGTCGGAAATGAGCGTGACGTCGAGCTCGCAGTTCGCAAGGGCGCGGATGGCGGACTCTCTGCCTGCGCCGGGGCCCTTGACATACACTTCGACCGAACGGAGGCCGTGCTCCTTGGCGGCCTTTGCGGCCGTCTCCGCAGCCATCTGAGCCGCGAAGGGAGTGCCCTTTCTCGAACCTCTGAACCCGAGGGAGCCCGCGCTCGACCAGGAGATCGCGTTGCCGGCCATATCGGTGATGGTGACGAGCGTGTTGTTGAACGTGGACTGGATGTGGACCTGTCCCTTATCTACCTTCTTGAGTTCTCTGCGCTTGCGCGAGACAACTGCCTTTCTCTTATCTGCCATAGCTCACTCCTTACTTCTTCTTGTTCGCGACGGTGCGGCGGGGACCCTTTCTCGTCCTCGCGTTGCGCTTGGTGCTCTGCCCGCGGACGGGAAGGCCCTTTCTGTGGCGCACACCGCGATAGCAGCCGATCTCCATGAGACGCTTGATGTTCAGGCTGACCTGGCTGCGGAGCTCGCCCTCCACGACGTAGTGGTGGTCGATATATTCTCTGAGTTTGGAAACGTCGTTCTCATCCAGGTCCTTGACTCTCGTGTCGGGGTCGATGCCCGTCGCTTCGAGGATCTTCTTGGACGTGGTGAGCCCGATCCCGTAAATGTAGGTGAGTCCGATCTCCACGCGCTTCTCGTTGGGAAGATCGACACCGGCAATACGTGCCATTGATGAAACCTCCGGAATTTTTTTGGTTTGTAGTGTATTTTTTCTATATCTCACGGCGTTCCGCAGCCGACAGTGGAAAATATCGCACCGCAAAACACCCTTATTTTCAAAGCAAAAATGCCCGCTTTCCGCCTTCAAGCGCAAAGCAAGCCGACTTTCCGCACTTTCGTGCGGAAACTCAGCTTCATCTGCATATTTGTTGCATACAGGGTATTATAGCATGCGCGGGCACCCTTTGTCAAGCGATTTTCACGCCCGATTTTCGCCCGCGGAGGGCATTTTTTCAGCCCTGTCTCTGCTTATGGCTCTTGTTCTTGGAACAGATGACCATCACTTTGCCGTTTCTCTTGATGACCTTGCACTTATCGCACATGGGTTTCACGGAAGGTCTGACTTTCATAACTAATTCCTCCTCGTCCCCGAAGAGCGTTCGGGGGGTAATATTTTCGCTGCTCGGTCAGGACTTGCTCCGCCAGGTGATCCGCCCCTTGGTGAGATCGTAGGGGCTCATCTCGAGCTTGACCGAATCGCCCTCGATGATGCGGATGTAGTTCATTCTCAGCTTTCCGGAGATGTACGCGGTGATCACGTGACCGTTGGAAAGCCTTACCTTAAACGTTGCGTTGGGCAGCGCCTCGATGACTTTGCCTTCCGCTTCGATAACGTCGTCTTTCGACATAAACTCCTCCGATTGATTTGATAACAGTTAGAGCGTGAGGATCTCCGTGCCGTCCTCGCGGATGACCACGGTATTCTCGTAGTGCGCGGCGGGTTTCTTGTCCGCCATGACTGCCGTCCAGCCGTCGTCCAAGACCTTGACGCGCCAGTCGCCCGCGGCGATCATCGGCTCGATGCAGATGACCATGCCCGCTTTGAGGCGCATCCCCGTCCCTCTTCTTCCGAAGTTGTAGACGGAGGGGTCCTCGTGCATCTCGCGTCCGATGCCGTGTCCCGTATAGGAACGGATGACGGAGAAGCCGTTGCTCTCAGCATGCGTCTGGACCTTGTAGCCGATGTCAAAGAGGGGCGTGCCCGCCTTCAATCCTTCGACGGCCTTGAAGAAACATTCCTCCGTCACGCGGATGAGCTTCTTCTTTTCGGGGGAGATCTCCCCCACCGCGAAGGTACGCGCGCCGTCGCCGTGGAACCCGTTCTTGTAGGCGCACAGGTCCACGCTGACGATGTCGCCCTCCTCGAGCACCCTTCCGTCCGGGATGCCGTGCACGACGACCTCGTTGACGGAGACGCAGGCGCTCGCGGGATAGCCGCAGTAGCCGAGACAGCTCGGCTCGGCGCCGCTCGCCTTGATGAAGTTATAGACGAGCTCGTCCACTTCCTTGGTCGTCATGCCGGGCTTTATCCGCTCGCCGACGAAATTCAGGCAATCGCGTACGATGGCGCAGGGTGCGCGCATCAGGTCGATCTCTTCTTCGCTCTTGATGTGTACCATATCAGCCGTTCAGCTTGTCGAGCAAGGCCTTGACCTGCTCGAACAGCACTTCGGCGGGAGCCTCGGTGCCCGTGACGTTGAGGATGACGCCCTTCTTGGTGTAGTAGTCGATGAGGGGCGCGGTCTGCTCGTTGTAGACGTTGAGACGGCTCTCGACGGTCTCGGGGTTGTCGTCTTTGCGCTGGTAGAGCTCGCCGCCGCAGCGTGCGCACGTCGTTGCGCCGTTCAGCGTGGAGACGTGATAGCTCTCGCCGCACTTCGAGCACACTCTTCTGCCGCAGAGGCGGTCCATGAGCAGCTTGAAGTCGATGTTGATGTTGACGACGCCGTCGATCTTGGCGAACTTATCGAGCTCCTCCGCCTGATAGAGGTTGCGGGGGAAGCCGTCGAGAAGATAGCCGTTCGCCTTCTTCACGTCGTCCCAGGTGAGGCGGTCCTTGACGATGGCGACCGTCACTTCGTCGGGGACGAGTTCGCCCTTGTCGATGTACGACTTGGCAAGCTTGCCGATCTCGGTGCCGTTCTTGATGTTCGCGCGGAAGATGTCGCCCGTGGAGATGTGCACGAGGCCGTATCTCTCGGCGATCTTGGTCGCCTGCGTGCCCTTGCCGGCGCCGGGGGCGCCCAGTAGAATGAGATTCATAT
>CALVWI010000040.1 GCA_944367045.1 uncultured Clostridia bacterium
GCGCGCGTGAAGCCCGTTTCCACCATGGCAAACCCTGCCTGCATGAACCAGACGAGGATGGCGCCGATCAAAAACCAAACGCCCGTCGATCCAAAGATGTCCATAACATTACCTCCAAAAGATTCAGATTCTCTTATCTATCACTGCGCCGCACAGCTCAGTTGACGCTGAACAGCAGGTCGCCATAGGTCGGGAACGGCCAGACGGCGTGATCGGTGAGCACTTCTGCCCTGTCCGCCGCCGAGCGCAGCTGCTCCATGACGGGAAGCACTTTCTCGGCGAAGAACTCGGCCTGCGCCTTGGTCTCGGAGACCGCCTGCCCCTCGGAAATGAGGCTCTCAAGCTCCTTGGCCCTCGCGGCGATCGTCGTGTTGAGGGAAAGCAGCTCTCTCGCCGTCTCCTCCTCTGCGGGCGCCTCCGCCCCGGGAAGGTCCGCCTTGATCTCCGCGGCAGTTGCGGCGAGCGTCCTGACGTATCCGCTCACGGCGGGGAAGATGTCGCGCCGCGCCATGTTGAGCATCGTGAGGCCCTCGATGGTGATCACTTTCGAGTAGTTCTCGAGCATGATCTCGGTACGGGTGGTGACCTCGCGCGCCGTGAACACCTTCATGCGCTCGAAGAGGGCGATGTTCTTCTCGTCCGCGAAGTGCGGGAGCGCCTCGGCGGCGTTCTTGAGGTTGACGAGCCCCCTCTTTGCCGCCTCCTCCGTCCATTCGGGGGAGTAGTTGTTGCCGTTGAAAATGATGCGCTTGTTCTCGCGGATGGTCTTGACGACGAGCGCGTGGAGCGCCGCATTGAAGTCGGGCGCCTTCTCAAGTTCCTCGGCAAACTGGCGAAGGGTATCCGCCACGATGGTGTTGATGACGATGTTGGGCCCTGCGAGCGAGAAGGAGGAACCCACCATGCGGAACTCGAACTTGTTGCCCGTGAATGCGAACGGCGACGTGCGGTTTCTGTCCGTCGTGTCCTTGGGGATGACGGGGAGGGAATCGACGCCCAGCTGCATCACCTTGCGCCCCGTTCCCGTGTACTGCTCCTCTCTGTCGAGCGCGGAGAGGATCTCGCCGAGTTCCTCGCCCACGAACACCGAGACGATGGCGGGCGGCGCTTCGTTCGCGCCGAGACGGTGATCGTTGCCCGCGCTCGCGACGGAGAGACGGAGAAGATCCTGATAGTCGTTGACCGCCTTGATGACCGCCATCAAAAAGAGCATGAACTGGCCGTTTTCGGCGGGCGTGGTGCCGGGGTCGAGGAGATTGAGCCCCGTGTCCGTGCCCATCGACCAGTTGTTGTGCTTGCCCGAGCCGTTGATGCCATCGAAGGGCTTCTCGTGCAGCAGGCACACGAGGCCGTGGCGGGTCGCGACTTCCTTCATCACCTCCATCGTGAGCTGGTTCTGATCGGACGCAACGTTGATGGACGTAAAGATGGGCGCGAGCTCATGCTGTGCGGGGGCAACTTCGTTGTGCTTGGTCTTGGCGAGGATGCCGTACCGCCAGAGCTCCTCGTCGAGCTCCTTCATGAACGCCGACACGCGCGGCTTGATGGGACAGAAGTAGTGATCCTCGAGCTCCTGGCCCTTGGGAGGCTTGGCACCGAACAGCGTGCGGCCCGTGAAGATGAGGTCCTTGCGCTTCTCATAGACGCCCTTATCGACGAGGAAATACTCCTGCTCCGCACCCACCTGCGGCACGACGCGCTGTGCCGTCGTGTTGCCGAAGAGGCGAAGGATGCGCAGCGCCTCGCGGTTGAGGGCCTCCATGCTCTTGAGTAGCGGGGTCTTTTTATCGAGCACTTCGCCGCTGTACGAGAAGAACGCCGTGGGAATATACAGCGTGCAGTCCTTGACGAACGCGAAGGACGTGGGATCCCATGCAGTGTACCCTCTCGCCTCGAAGGTGGCGCGCACGCCGCCCGAGGGGAAGGAGGACGCGTCGGGCTCCCCCATCACGAGCTCCTTGCCCGAGAACTCCATGATGACCTTGCCGTCCTTGGTGGGCGAGATGAAGCTGTCGTGCTTCTCCGCCGTGATGCCCGTCATGGGCTGGAACCAGTGCGTGAAGTGCGTTGCGCCCTTCTCCACCGCCCAGTCCTTCATCGCGTTGGCGACGACGTTGGCGACGTTCATGTCGAGCGGGTGCCCGAAGCGAATGGTCTTGATAAGGGACTTATACGTCTCCTTGGGAAGTCTTTCCTGCATCACCTGACAGTTGAACACGTCGGATGCAAAGATCTGGGGAACACTCATACTACATACCTCCAAGTTTTGGGCAAACAAAAAGACGCCGCGCCTCTCCGCCCGTTCGGGGGAGAGTTCGCAACGCCTTTGTTGCCTGCATTTGTTTGATAGTGCCATTATAATCTCATAAAAAGCGGCTGTCAATCAAACGAAGGCCCTTCAAATATCACCGTTTTGAAACAAAACTATTTGCGTGGCTTATAGATATAACGTTTTAACGGCTGATTATCACAAAATAACATTTGTTGTGCTTATATTATCACTTCTGCCCGCAAACGGGCGGTCTTTGCCCCCTCAGCCGTGGAAGGGCACGATGGTCGGGGTGATCTTCCCCTTGTGAAGGACGAGATAGCAGTAGCTTGCGTCCGCATACGCCCCGAGCGCGCCCGGATTGATGCAGAGAACGCCGTCAACTTCCCTGATATCGGCGATGTGCGTGTGGCCGTAGAGCGCCGCGTCGCAGCCGAGTTCCTTAGCGCGTTCGGCAAGGCGCGTGAGGTCGTGCTTGACGCCGTACTTGTGCCCGTGGCAGCAGAAGAGGGAGACGCCCTCGAGTTCGAGCACGAACTCGTCCTCGCCGAAGAAGGCGTCGCAGTTGCCGCGGCAGACACGCACCCTGTCGGGATATTCGTCGAGCACCGAGCGCATCTCGCCCGAACCGTCGCCGAGGTGAATGATGTAGTCGTTCTCCGCAAAGAGCGGCTCCAGCTTCCGCACCGCGCCGCGGTAGTGGGAGTCGGAGAGGACGACGAGCGTCTTCATACGCCCTCCCTGAGCTTCTTTGCGAGCGCCTCAAGAGCCCTTCCCCTATGGGAGACGGCGTTCTTTTCCGCGGGAGACGCCTCCCCGAAGCTCTTTTGAAGGTCGTCCGAGAAGAACAGGCAGTCGTAGCCGAATCCGCCCTCCCCCGTCTCCTGTTCGAGAATGTGCCCGTAGGTGCGGCCTTCCGCCGTCACCTCGCGGCCGTCGGGGAAGACGATGGCGACGGCGCTCGTGAACCATGCGCGGCGGTTTTGCTCCCCTTTCAAATTTTCAAGGAGGAGGGCGCGGTTAGCCTCGTCCGAGGAGTTGTGCCCGTCCTTCGAGGCATAGCGGGCGCTGTGCACGCCGGGGGCGCCAGAGAGCGCCTCCACGCAGATGCCGCTGTCGTCCGCGATGGCGGGAAGGCCCGTCGCTTGCGAGACGGCGCGCGCCTTCAAGAGCGCGTTCTCGAGGAAGGTCTCGCCCGTCTCCTCGACGTCGCCCGAAAAGCCCGCTTCCTTCTCGGAAATGACGGTGAAGTCCTCGAGAATCGCCCTGATCTCCTGCAATTTATGGGCATTGCCCGTGGCCGCGACGAGTTTCATTCCTTCACCTCCAAATCGGTAAAGGCGAACTTCTCGACGTCGAAGAGGCCCCTGTCCGAAAGTTTCAGCTTGGGAATGACGAGCAAACTCATAAAGACGAGCGTCAAGACGGGGTCGTAGCAGTCCCTGACGCCCATCTTCCGCGCGCGCTCCGCGATCTCTCCCGTGCGGGCGACGACTTCCTCGCAGGGAGCAGAACTCATCAGCCCCGCGATGTCGAAGGGGAAGCTGTCCTCGCCCTCGTCGGAGATGAGCACGAGGCCCCCGCCGATGTCTTTCATGACCTCGACCGCCCGCGCCATCGCCGCGTTATCGTCGCCGAGAATGACGAGATTGTGGCTGTCGTGCGCCATCGAGACGGCGAGCGCGCCCCCATGGAAGCCGTACCCCTTCAAGAGCGCCTTTCCGATGTTGCCCGTTGCGAAGTGCCGCTCCACGACGGCGAGCTTCAAAAGATCGGTCCCCTTCACCTGCACGTCGCCGTCTTTGCACTTGACGGGAACGACCTCCCCTTCCGTGACGAGCGTGTGCGGGAGAATGGTCATCGCAAGCGCCTTGCCGCTTGGAATGTCGATCTTGAAGTCGTCCGCCGTGACGGGCTTGACGCGCACCGTGCTCTTGACGGCGTCGGGAAGGTAGTGCTCGCCCTCTTCAAAGAGCGCCTTGCCGTTTTCCGCGACGAGCACGCCGCGCTTAAAGACCGCCTTGACGGTGAAGTCTCGGAGATTGTCGACGAGAATGAAGTCGGCGTCGTACGAGGGTGCGACCGCCCCCTTGCCCGTCATGTGATAGCACTCGGCAATGTTGAGGGTCGCCATCGAGACGGCCTCCGCCGCAGGAATGCCGCGCGCAACGAGGCGGCGCAGCGCGTCGTCCATGTGCCCGCGGGAGGCGAGGTCGGCGGCGTTCTTGTCGTCCGAGCAAGCTAAAAAGCGGCGGTAGTTGTAGCGGTTGACGGCCGCGCAGTTGACGGCGAGGTTGTCCGCCGAAGAACTGTTGCGAAGGTGCACATAGATGCCGCGCGCAATCTTCTCGAGGCACTCCTCGGGGGAGCCGCACTCGTGGTCGGTCTGAATGCCCGCCGCCGCATAGGCGTTGAGCGCATCGCCGTGCACATCGGGCGCATGGCCGTCCACCACCTTGCCCGCCGCATGCGCGGCCTCGATCTTCTTGAGCGTCTCCTCGTCCCCCGCGATGACGCCCGGGTAGTTCATCATCTCGCCGAGGCCGTAAAAGAGCGGTCTTTCGATCTCGCGGGCGGTCTCCGCGCCGTTGAGGATGGCGCCGCTCGTCTCGAAGGGCGTGGCGGGAACGCAGGACGGCAGCTGCAGATAGACGTCGAGAGGCTCGACGCCCTCCTTGCGAATGCGCGAGAACGCCTCTTTCACATACTCCGCCCCCGCGATGCCCGCGACGTTGACGAGCTCGTGCGGATCGGCGACGATGCCCGTCGTGCCGTGCGCGACCGCGAGCTGCGCGAAGGCCTCGGGGGAAAGCAGCGAGCTCTCCACATGGACGTGCCCGTCCATCAGCCCCGGAAGGACGAAGAGTCCCTCCGCATCGTAGACGGCGCTCCCTTCATACCCCTGCCCGATGGCGGCGATCTTCCCGCCCTTGACGGCGACGTCGGCTTTCTCCACTTCGCCCGTAAACACATTGAGAACACTTGCGCCCCTTACAACGAGGTCGCATTTTTCGCGCTTCATGGCGCAATCGATGAGCTGTTTCATAGCCCGATTATAGCACAAAAGCGGCCCCATTTCAAGCCGCTTTTCATAGTTTTATCGGTTACGGCTGGCGGAATTTCTTGCGCACCAGCCAGTCGGTGACGCGCTCTGGAAGCACCCTGCCCGAGGCGCGAAGGAAGGCGTTCATCCCCCCTGCCGCGACGACGGGGGCGGGGTCGCGCCGTTCGTAGAGCTTTAGAACCTCCTCCGCGACGAGCGAGGGCCGCATGCCGCCCTGCTCCATGTTGGCGAGCGCCGCCGTCGCCTTCTTCACCGAGGAGGAATATCCCCGCGTCTCCTCCGAACCGTACACCCGCCTTCGGTAGGTGAAATCGGTGGACGTTCCCCCGGGAAGGAGTGCGCTCACCCGCACGCCCGCGGGCCGAAGCTCCATGTCCGCCTCGCGCGCGAGCATCATAAGCGCCGCCTTGGAGGAGGAATAGAACGAATCGAAGGGCACGGGGAGCTCTCCTCCCATCGAGCCGATGAGAATGACCCGCCCGCCCCGCTTTTTCAGGAAGGGCAGCGCGGCCTTCAACGCCTCCACCGCGCCGAAGTAGTTGACTTCGAAGAGATAGCGGTAGTCACCCGCCGCCGCGTACTCGATGGGTGCCGCCATCGAAAACCCCGCCGAATAGACGAGAAGGTCAAGATGCTCACACTCCGTGCTGATGTCGAGAATGGCGCGGCGAAGCTCCCCCTCCCGCGCCGCATCCGCCGTCAAAGTCTTGACGCGCTCCGAGGAGAGCGGCGTTCTCGAGAGGTTGTAGACCCTCCACCCCTTGCCGCTCAACTTTAAGGCGACCTCCTTGCCGATGCCCGAGGACGCCCCGACGATGACCGCCGTCCTGCGCCCCGCGGGCGCTGTCTTGCTCGTTTCCATACCCGCAGTATGCGCCCCTTCAAGGCAATTATGCGGGCACTTAAGAGAGGGCGACGTCGAGAAGCATCATGAGGCAGAACCCGAGGACGATGCCCGCCGTGGCCAAAGACTTGCTCCCCGAAAAGCACTCGGGGACGAGCTCGGAGCAGACGACGGCGATCATCGCGCCCGCCGAGAAGGAGAGCGCCCACGGCATGAGCCCCGCGACGGCCCCTGCCGCCAAGACGCCCAAAAGGCAGGCGGGGATCTCCACCGCACCCGAGGCGACGGAGAAGAGGAAACTTCTCATGGGCGACATGCCCTTCGCGTGGAGGGGAAAGGCGACGCACATGCCCTCGGGGAAGTTCTGCACGGCGATGCCGAGCGCAAGCAGCAAAGCTCCCGCCCCGCCCGCGCCCTCCGCAAAGGCGACGCCCACCGCGAGGCCCTCGGGAATGTTGTGAAGGAGCACCGCAAAGTAGAGGAGCGCGCACTTTCTCCCCTCCTTGGAGAGGAAATTCCGCTGGGTGCGCGTCAGGATGCGGTCGGAGAGCAGAATGAACGCCCCGCCGAGGAGAAAGCCGAGCGTCACCGTCACGAAGGACGGGAGCGCGCCCTCGTAGCTGAGCGCAGGGAGAAGGAGCGAAAAGAAGCTCGCGGCGATCATGATGCCCGCCGCCGCGCCCGTCAAGACGGTGAGAAGGGACGAGGGCATCTTTTTGGAGCCAAACACGGTGAGCGCGCCGAGGGAGGTGAGAAGAAACATGAAGAGCGAGGCGAGAAGCGCCTGCAGGACGGGTGAGAGCAAGAAGAAGAATTGCATTCGTGAGGCCTCCGCCGCCCGAGAGCGGGCAGTCACCCCATCCTATGCCGCAGGAAAATTCGGTGTGAAAGTCGGGAAGCGCCCGCGGCGGGCCGCCCCGCTTTCGCGGCCCGCCGCGGGCGCAAAAAACGAGGCGGATGCAAAAGCATCCGCCTCGCCTGCCATACTTCCCCCCTTCGTCTTGTTCAGACGGCGTGCACAGCCTCCGCCGCTCGAAGGCCGCGCCTTACAGGAGGGCACGTGTGAGCTGAATTATTCGGGC
>CALVWI010000041.1 GCA_944367045.1 uncultured Clostridia bacterium
GTTGCGCCTGCAGCGCCCGTGGCTCCGGTAGGGCCTGTGATGCCCGTTGCGCCTGTGGCTCCGGTCGCACCCGTAGGACCCGTTGCGCCCGTCACGCCCGTCGCGCCCGTGGGGCCTGCGACGGATACCAGACTGTAGTCTGCGGAGCTGCCCGGCGTACCTGTGGGAGCGCTCCGATTGGCAACGTAGAGGCTGCCGTTATAGAAGAGCAGATCCCCCTGCGAATAGAGAGCCGCGGGGTTGAATTCACTTGCGGTGCTCAGACCGGGGCCGGGAGCGCCCGTAGGACCGGTGGGACCCGTCGGCCCGGTGGGACCGGTGGGGCCCGTCGCGCCCGTGACGCCAGTTGCACCGGTCGCACCGGTCGCACCTGTTGCACCCGTCACGCCCGTCGCACCGGTCGGGCCGGTCGCACCTGTCACACCCGTGGGACCCGTCGGGCCGATGCCCGTCGAGCCGGTCGAGCCCGTCGAACCGGAACAGCACTGGTAGACAATGGTTTTATACGTCTGATTGACGCAGACGCACGGCCAGCAGCCGCACACGGGGCAATGCTGATAAAATGGCATATCCATACCTCCTTGGTTTGGGACGGAAATTCCGTCCTACCATTCATTGTATGGCCGATGCGCCCCGCCGCGTCACTCCATCCTCCCGCGTCACTCCCCTCCCGGCAATACAAAGGGCGCCCCGCGCGGCAAATCAGAAGTATTTCATGGGGTGAGCTGATTATTTGACGTCCTTCTCCGAGACGAGCTTGGGGTACTCCCGCGTCTCGTCGGGGTCGTGGAGGGGATCCCACACCTGCGCGAAAAACTTGTCCACCTTGGCGCGGTTGCCGTAGTTCCAGCTTTTCCTTTCGCACTCGTCGCACCAATGGCCGCCTTCGAGCACAAGGCGGGGGCTCGCCTTGAACTTGTGCCCGAAGGCACACTCAAATTCGAGCGGTGTCGTCCAATCGCCCGTCTGCATGGAAGTGCTCAGGAGCTTGCCGCCGCGGAACTCGGCGGCTTTTTTCATGTCCTCATAGCAAAGTTCGCTCTCGGGCTTCGTCTCATCGTAGCCGTGGTCGATGGGCACCACCTTGTCCCAATCGGTGAAATGTTTCATCTCGGAGAGCTTTTCGGGCAGCTCCTCCCACTTCTTGCGGCTGCCCCAGTAGGCGTCGATGTGGTCCTCGACGTTGTCCTCGATGAAGTGGATGGTCCCGTGCTCGGTGCGGGCGAGCTTATCGAACTTCCTCCGCATGATGCCGCCCATCAGCTTTTGCCCGCCCGGGAGCTTGCAGATGATGCGTGCCGCCGCGCGAAGGCCGCCGAGCATTTCGAGGTAGCAGTCGTAATAGTACTGCATACTGTCGTGGCGGAAGTGAAGGTAGTTCTCGAGCTTGTCGCTGTCGAGATAGTAATGCCCGTGGAAGTTGCGCGTCGCCTGCTTCTTGGGGCTTAAAATGTAGTCGAGCTTGGTAAGTCCGATCTCCCCGTACAGCACCTTGAACATGGAGTAGGTATCGATGCGGCAGGAGGGCCCGCCGCCGATGTTGTAAATGTGCCCCCAAAAGCTCTCGGGGAGCGTTCCGTCGTGATAGAAGGCGTACAAATTCTTCATGGCGCGGGCGGAATCGCGGTCGGAGCAGTACTCGAGCACGTTGTCGAAGCAGTTGTGAAACATGATGGCGTCGTTGATCTCGCTCATCGCCTTGCCGATGATGCCCGTCTGACGGAGAGACACCCAGTACTTTAAACCGCTCTCGATGACGAGCCGCTCCGCCGCCACCTTGGAGACGGCGTAGTAGTCGAACATGGAGGGCTTGATGGGGTCCCCCACCCTGCCCCAGTGAATGGGCGGCATCCTGTCCCCCGTCTCGGCGACGGTGCCGATGTAGACGAGCCGCGTCACATTTTCCTGCCCGCAATCGTAAATGGCGTCGATGATGTTCTTGGTCGAACCGTAGTTGACCTTCATCGCGCGCTCGGGGTAGTAGTCGGCGGCAGGCGAGACGAACGCCGCAATGTGCAGCACCAAGTCCGCCCCCTTGACGCACTCTTTGACCTTTTGATAGTCGTTTAAGTCTCCCCACACGATCTTGAGCCCCGCCGTATTCATGTAAGGCGCAAGCAATTTCCTGTTCTTTTCGGAGTCGCGGACGAGGATGACGATGTCCTGCTTGTCGGTATCCTTGAGCATCTCCTTGAGGGAGGCAAAGCCCATGCCGCCCGTCGCCCCCGTGACAAACACACGCTGTTTCATCTCACTCCCCTTTCATGGCGACGATGTTCTTGGACTTGCCGTCGAGGATATCCACACACAGTTTGATGGAATCGCCGATGGCGGCGTCGATGTCGTCGGGCTGCACGCCGAGGGGCTCCGATCCCAGTTTCTTGTCGATGAAGAGGTTATTGCACTGCAGTTTGGTGAACTTGACCATGTGGAGGCCGCCGTCGATGCCCTCCTTCTTCTGCTGCTTTCTCAGCTGCATGCCGCCGATGGCGTAGAAGCAGTTGGGAATGGTCTTGATGGGCTTATTCGGGCAGCCGAGATACTTGTGGCAAATTTTCAGCATCTCCTTCCACTCCATGTTGTACCAGCCGATGGGATAGCACTTGCCGCCCTTATTTCGTTCGAGCGCCCCCGCGATGGCCTGGCCGACCTGCTTGACCGTCACCATCGTCGAGCCGCCCTTGGGCCAGAGCGTCGTCTTCTTCATCGAGCGGATATTCTCGACGAGGAACACCCACACGGGCTTGCGGCCGGGCTGCGTACCGAAGATGTAGGGAAGCTCCAAAACGGCGACGTCAAAGCCGTTCCCCGCAAAGCTCATGGCGACGTTCTCCTGGTCGATGCGCGAGCGGATATAGGGGTGGTACTTCGTGAGCTTCCAATCGGGGTGGATCTTGGCAAAGTAGGAAAAGTACGAACCCAAGATGACGCTGTGCTTGACGCCGCACTCCTTGGCGATGGTGAGAAGCCTTCTCACGGGGTCGATGTTGTACTTCTTATAGAGGTCATAGATGGGTGCGGGGCCCTCGACGCGCTCGTCGACGCCCGCCGCAAAGACGAACCCGTCGCAGCCCTTCATGTGGGCACGCATCTCGTCGTCCGACATCTCGAGGTAGTTCCCGTACTCGATCTTCATCTCCTTGGGGAGAACTGCTCCCTGCGGCAGGGGCGGGAGCGCGATGCTCGACACCTCATGCCCCCTTGCGATGAGTTCTCTGGCAGCTTCCGAGCCGAGAAGCCCCGTGCCGCCGATCATAAAAACTTTCATATTTCGCCTCCTTAACGATTTTTAACTTTTTTGTCGTGGAAGAGCATATTTCATAGTCTCTCCTTGTCTTTTACAACGTATATTGCCCTGCGGAGAGCGTCATCTCTCTCCCGTCGGGAAGGACGACGTCCGCCGAGGTATTCGAAGGAACGGTAATGTGATAGCGGACGGAAGCCCCGTCCTTTTCCCATCCGCAGGAGACGGTGCCGTAGATGCTCTTGTACTCCGCCCGCGCATAGGTGAGCGTGCCGCCCGGCTTGGGGGAAAGCACAAAGCGGTTCTCCCCCGCCACGTTGATGCCGCACATGCGGCTCATCAGCCATTCGCACACCGCGCCCTTCGAGTAGTGATTGAGGGAGGCGATGCCGCCCTGCGCCGTGCCGTCGTCCGCGTTGCCCTCCCAGGCCTCCCAGATGGTCGTCGCGCCGTTCTTGGGCATGAACAGCCAGCCCGGCCGCTTCTCATTTTCAAGAAGGCGGTAGGCGTATTCGATGCCGATGTCCTCGAGCACAAAGAGGATGAGGGGCGTCGAAAGGAAGCCCGTCGAAAGCCGCCAGCCGTAGTTGTCGAGCGCCTTTATGAGCCGCTTTTTGGCGTATTCCTCCTGCTCCTTCGTCAAAAGGCCCATATAGAGCGGGCGGACGAGCTTGGCCTGACGGTCGGTGTCAAGGGAATACCCCTTCTTTTCGACGAGCTCCCGATAGGCGCGTTTGGCGCCGTCGCGGTACTTTTCAAGCCGCTTCAAGCGCTTTGTCTTGGGCTTTTTCAAAATGTCCGCGATCTCGAGGACACGCGTGAGCGTGAAATAGGTGTAGGCGGTCGCCTCCTCGGGCTTGGGGGTCATGAAGTCATACCACTTGATGGGCTTGACGTCGGAAGGTTCCGCCCACTCGCCGTACGCCCGCCCGCAGTTGACGAGATACCGCTGATTCTTGAGGGAGATGAACACGGGTTTGGAATACACCCCGCCCCACTTCCCCGCACGGCGGCACATGAAGTCGGCGTAGTCGAGCATATCGTCGTAATAATCTTCGAGGATGCGCTCGTCGCCGTACCGCTTGTAGAGATAGTACGGGATATATACGCCCGCGTCCGCCCAGCCCACCGAGCCGTTGAGCCCGTAGATGATGAAGTCCTCGTTGGCCCACGGGGCGATCTGCGGGAGCTTGCCGTTTTTAAACTTCCTGTCGAAGATGTCACGCACATGCTTGCGCGCAAAGGCGGCGTAGTCTGCCATAAAGGCCGCCGTGTTGAAGAAGATCTCGCTGTCTCCCGTCCAGCCCATGCGCTCGCGCGTCGGGCAGTCGGTGGGCACGTCCGTCGAATTGCTCTTGAGCGACCACAGCGTGCAGCGGTAGAGCGCGTTGATGAGCGGGTGCGAGCAAGAAAAGGCGCTCGTCTCTTCGAACGCGCTGTACACGGCGACGGCGGTGAAGTCGTCCTTTTCAAAGGGGATGTCCGTCTCCACCTCGGCGTACTCAAAGCCCGCAAAGCAGAACTTGGGAGTGTAGTCGTTGACGCCCGCATGACAGATGTATTCGATCTCCTGAAGCGGGGTCTTTTTCCCCTTGTAGGTGTTCTGAATGTTGTCCTGCGAGAGCTCCCCGCCCTTCACCATCTCGCCGAGGCGGATGCGAAGCCTCTGACCCTCCCGCGCCGTGAGACGGAAGCAAAGGTATCCCGAGAGGTTCTGCGGGAACTTCAAAATGCGCTTGCCCGAGGGCGAAACGGTGACTTCCTCGGGTTTGAACCGCTCTTGCTCCTTCACGAACACATTGTCTGACGCGGTGAGGTTGACCTTGCGGTCGAGCTCCTTCGCCCTGCCGCGATAGGAGGGGCGCTTTCTCGCGTCCACGTGCTCGCCGTCGCGGAGGTCCGCAAAGGTGATGGGCCCGTCGTCGGACCACGCCCAGCTCTTATCGCTCATGATGCGCGTCACCTGCCCCGCGCCGTCGAAGAGTTCGAGCTGCACGAAGAGCGCCGTCTCCTTTCCGTAGGTGTTCACCCGCCCCTTGGAGCCGTTGCTGCCGCGGTACCAGCCGTCGGCAAGTTCCGCCGTCATCTCGTTGATGCCGCCCCTGATGAGCGCGGTCACGTCGTACGTCTGATATTGCACGCGCTTTCTGTAATCGGTGGAGCCGGGCGCAAAGATGAAATCGCCCACGCGCTCGCCGTTGAGGCGCACCTCATAGAGGCCGCACGCCGAAACGTACAGCCGCGCCCTTCTCACGCCGATGGCGGAGAACTGCTTTTTGAAGCAGTCGACGGGATAGCGCTCCCCGCGTTTTGGGGTATAGTTCCCCGCGATCCACTTGGCCTTGAAGTCGGAAGGAACTAAAAGGCCCATCTCGAAGAAGGCGGTCTCCGACCACTCCCCTTCGCAGTCCTCCTCGTCCCACAGCTTGACCTTCCACTCGACGCGCTGCCGCGAAGAAAGCTCCGCGGGAAACTCCGCGCGCATGGAGGAGGAGGCGACTTTGCCGCTGTCCCAGACGACTGTGCCCCCGCTCGTCGCGAAGAGGCGGTACGCCGTCTGCCGCATTCCCCCTTCGCACTGCCAGAAGAGGCGCGGGTGCGCGATATCGATGCCGACGGGGTTTTCAAGATATTCCGTTTGCAGATGAACTGCCTTCATGATCTCTCCTCTTTGCGGGCGTTTATGTTACGAAAGAAAACGTCACGGCGTGGATGGTGAGCTCGCCCTCGCAGGAGAGGACAACTTCAAACGTGCCCTTCCCCGCGCCTTCAAGCGGCCCGCCGTCTATAACGCCGTGCGCTTCGTCCTTCCTGCCTATCTTCGCAGCTCCTGCAGCCCGTACTCCTCGATAAGCTCCTCGATGGCGGGCGTTATGTAATTCTCGCACCACAGAAGCTGCCCCTGATGGTTGAGATGGATGCCGTCCTCAATGAACAGCTCCTCGGCATAAGCGGAGCCGTCATAGGTCATCCCGGAAGCATCGACGAAGTACAGATACGCACGCTCTTCGCACAGTTCTTGGAGCGCGGCGTTGACCGCGATCGTGAGCTCGGTATATTGGCTCCTGCCGGGGAGGAGGAGGCCGCTCATCACGACGAACTTTGCGTCGGGCAGCCTCTCGTGGAAGAGCCCGAACATCTCCTTTTTGTACGCGATACACGCCGCGACCTTCTCTTCATCCGTGCCCGAGAGCGACACATAGTCGTTCGATCCCGTCTGAAAGAAGACGATCTCAGGCACATAGGGATAGAGCAGCGTCTCCGCCCGCTCCACGAGGTCCCTGTCTGTACTGCCGCCGAAGCCGTGGTTCTGCACCTTATATTGCTTCAGGTCGTTCTCCATCTCCGTCCAGAGGCGGAAGTTGGAGGCACCGTAGAATATGATCTCCCCGCGGCGGGTCTCGCTGTCATACTTTTCCAAAATGGCTTTCTCCTGCCTGTCGAACTGAAGATAGGTGAACGGTCCCCAGCCCACATACAGTCCCGTGAGAATGAGGCC
>CALVWI010000042.1 GCA_944367045.1 uncultured Clostridia bacterium
ATCGTGGTGGCAGAGCATCGTCTCGGGCGAGTATCAGGACTACTATCAGAGAATGTACGGAGACCGCAAATGAGAGTGCTTGTAACGGGCAGCCGCGGGCAGCTCGGCTTCGATGTGATGCAAGAACTCTCCTCCCGTGGGCACGAGGCCATCGGCTGCGATCTCCCCGAACTTGACATCACGGACGGGGCGGCGGTCATGCGCCTCATGAAAGAGGTGAGGCCCGATGCCGTCATTCACTGCGCTGCATGGACAGCAGTCGACGCCGCAGAGGATGAGGAAAACCGCGAGAAGGTGTTTGCGGTCAACGCCGAGGGTACGCGCAATGTTGCCAAGGCCGCGGCGGAGACGGGCGCGAAACTTTTGTATCTTTCCACCGACTATGTGTTCGACGGACAGGGCACAACGCCGTGGAAGGCGGACGAGACGCACTTTGCGCCGCTCAACGTCTACGGTAAGTCCAAACTGATGGGCGAAAGGGCGGTCAGAGAGCTCGCTGCTCGTCACTTCATCGTGCGCATCGCGTGGGTGTTCGGCCTCCACGGCAAGAACTTCGTGAGGACGATGCTCTCGCTTTCAAAGACGCACCCCTCGCTCCGCGTTGTCAACGACCAAGTGGGTACGCCCACCTACACGCCCGATCTTTCCCGCCTGCTCGTCGACATGATCGAGACGGACAAGTACGGCACCTACCATGCCACCAACGAGGGCGGTTACATCAGCTGGTACGACTTCGCCTGCGCCATCTTCGAGGAAGCGGGCGTCAAGGTGGACGTCACCCCCGTTACGACGGAAGAGTACGGCCTCTCGAAGGCCGCCCGTCCCTTCAATTCCCGCCTCGACAAGAGCAAACTTGTGGGAAACGGCTTTTCGCCGCTGCCCGACTGGCGGGACGCACTTCATCGCTATATAAAGGAGCTTTCCCTTGCAGATCACAGTTGAAAAGAACGTCGGCGGCATCGAGGGCCTCGCGCTCATCACGCCCGCCGTCCACGGAGATTCCCGCGGCTACTTCATGGAGACCTATTCCCTCCGCGACATGAGGGAGGCGGGCTTCGATATCGACTTCGTGCAGGACAACCAGTCCAAGAGCACGAAGGGAGTCCTCAGAGGCCTTCATTTTCAAAAAAATTTCCCGCAGACCAAGCTCGTCCGCGTCATCAAAGGCGTCGTGTTTGACGCCGCCGTCGATTTAAGGAAGGACAGCCCCACTTATGGCAAGTGGTTCGGCGTGGAGCTTTCCGAAGAGAACAAGGTGCAGTTCCTCATTCCCAAGGGCTTTGCGCACGGGTTCCTCGTCCGTTCGGACGAAGCCGAATTTTGCTACAAGTGCGACGACTTCTATCACCCCGACGACGAGGGCGGCATCGCGTGGAACGATCCCTCGATCGGCGTTAAGTGGGGCGTCGTGGGGGAATACCGCGGCAGCGCCTCTGCCGAGGGCTACACGCTCCCCGACGGCACGCCACTCAATCTCTCTTCTAAAGATGAGAAGTGGGGGAGGCTTTAAGTTCGCCCAAAGTCTGGGCAATTTCCTATGGGTCAACAGATAACAGCCAAAAAATTAGCGAAGAATATGGCGGTCTCCATCGCGGCACAGGCGGTGTCTCTCTTGGTGTCCTTCGTCATGTATCTCGTCGTGCCGTCGCTCGTCAACGAGTACACCTACGCCTATTGGCAGATGTATATGCTCTATGTGAGCTATGTAGGTGTCCTCCATTTCGGGCTTTTGGACGGCCTCGTCCTCCGCTACGGCGCCTACGACTACGGCGAACTCGACAAGGCGCGCATCCGCTCGCAGTTCATGCTGCTCCTTGCGATGCTCTCCGTCTTTGCCGTGCTTCTCGGGGTCACCTCGCTCTTCGTCTTTGACGGCGAGCGCCGCTATGTGTTCCTGCTCGTTGCGGTCGCCATCGTCACCAAGAACCTTGCGACGTATAACTCCTACATCTTTCAGATCACCAACCGCATCGAGCGCTACGCCGCCGTCACCATCGCGCAGAAAGGTTTCTTCGGCCTTCTTTCCGTGCTTTTGCTCATCTTCGGCGTCGATAACTTCGTCTATTACTGCCTTGCCGACATCGCGGGCGATCTGTTCGGCTTTGCCTTAGGCGTCATCTTCAATCGGGGGCAGGTGTATTTCGGGCGGACGCTCAAACGGGCGGACTTTTTGGGAGAGACCAAGAGCAATCTCTCGGCGGGATTTATCCTGCTGCTCGCCAACTGGTCGAGCGTGCTCCTCATTGGCAGCGCGCGCATGATCACCGAGTGGCGGTGGGGGGAGCTCGTCTTCGGCAAGGTCAGCTTCGCGTTCTCGCTCGCAAACGTCTTTCTGACGTTCGTGACGGCGGTGAGCGTCGTCCTGTTCCCGTCCTTGAAGCGGCTTGAAGAGGACAAACTTCCCGATATGTATGCGGGTATCCGAAGGGCCATCTCCCTTCTCATGTTCTTTGTCCTTCTCTTTTTCTTCCCGGGGCGGTGGATCGTCGAGAACTGGATCGAGAAGTACGCGGTGAGTCTTGAATACCTCGCCATCTTGCTTCCCTTCGTGGTGTTCTCGTCCAAGGTCAACCTGCTCACGAACAACTATTTGAAGGTCTACCGCAAGGAGAAGGCGATGCTGCTCGTCAACGTCATCTCGGTGGCGGTGGGCGCGGGGCTGTTTGCGCTCTCGGCGTATGTGTTTGACGATCTGAACCTGCTGCTCTATTGCGTGGTGTTCACCATCATGCTCAATTCGGTACTCTCCGAGGCAGTCGTCATGCGCCTCATCAAGCGGCGCTTCGTGCTCTCTATTCTGCTCGAGATCGCGATGGCCGCGGCGTTCATTGCGATCGCCGTGCTGCTCCCGCTGTGGTGGGGGATGCTCGCCTACTTCGGCGTGTTCGCCCTCTACTGCATCTTCAACTACAAGGCGATCAAATCGCTCGCCGCAAAACTTTTCCGCCGTCACCGTGCGGCACAATAAAAAGGAGACAATATGGTAAAATTAGTGGTAGACAGCGCCTGCGACCTCGAAGAGGCCGAGGCAAAGGAGCGCGGCATCACGCTTTTGCCGCTCCTCATCCGCTTCGGCGACGAGGAGTTCGAGGACGGCGTGACGCTCTCGCACCGTCAGTTCTTTGAAAAGCTCATCGAGACCGCGGAACTCCCCAAGACCAGCCAGATCAACGAGTACCGCTTCGAGGAGGCGTTTTCTTCGCTCACCGCGGACGGGAGCGACGTCGTGTGCATCACCATTTCGTCCAAGCTCTCGGGCACGCACTCTTCTGCCGTCAAGGCTGCCAAGAAGTTCGCGGGCAAGGTGCATGTCGTCGACAGCCTCAATGCCTGCATCGGCGAGCGCATCCTCGTCGACTACGCCGAACGGCTCATCAAAGAGGGCCTTCCCGCCGCGGAAATTGCCATAAAGCTCGAGGAGAGCAAGGGGAAGATCCATCTTCTCGCTGTCCTCGATACGCTGCAGTACTTAAGAAAGGGCGGGCGCATCTCCTCCGTCACGGCAATTGCGGGCGAGATGCTCTCGATCAAGCCCGTCATCACCGTTGTCAAGGGGGAAGCCAAGCTCATCGGCAAGGCGATGGGCTCCAAGAAGGGCAACAACCTTTTAAACCGCCTCGTCGAAGAGTGCGGCGGCATCGACTTTACGATGCCCTACACGCTCGGCTATTCGGGGCTTTCCGACGAATTTCTCCTGAAGTACCTCCGCGACAGCGAGCACCTCTACAAGGACCACACCGACCATGTGCCGTACTACCTCATCGGCAGCGCCATCGGCACGCACGTCGGCCCGGGCGCCATCGCCGTCGCCTTCTTCAGCAAGTGACCATCTGCCGCGGGGAGCTGTCCCCGCGGTTTTGCTTATCTCCCGTATAGAAACCCCGTGCAACGCGCATACTCCCTACGTCCTACATAGGAGGTGCGAATGCTGCAAAAAGTTGTCATCTGCGGGGTGGATACGTCGGGGCTGCCCAAACTCACGGCGGAGGAAAACGACCGCCTCATGAAGGCTTTGAAGGCGGGGGATAAGGCTGCGCGCGAGCAGTTCATCGTCGGGAACATGCGGCTCGTCCTGTCGCTCGTCAAGCGGTTTTGGGCGAAGAACGCCAATGCGGACGACGTCTTTCAGGCGGGCTGCGTGGGGCTCATCAAGGCCATCGACCACTTCGATCTCAAGTTCAACGTCAAATTTTCGACCTACGCCGTGCCCATGATCCTCGGGGAGATAAAAAGGTACCTTCGCGACGGCAACTCCCTGCGCGTCTCCCGCTCGATCCGCGATACCGCGTACCAAATTTTAAAGGCGCGGGAGCGGTTGGAGGCGCGCGATGAAGAGGCCACCGTTTCAAAGATCGCCGAGGAACTCGACATCAAGGAGCGCGAGGTCGTCTACGCGCTCGACGCCATCTCCGACCCCGTGTCACTGTATGAACCCGTCTACAACAAGTCGGGGGATGCGCTCGAACTCATGGATCAGCTCTGCGACGAGAAACAGAGCGACGAGATCTGGACGGAGCACGTCGCCCTGAGGGAGGCTCTCGACCGCCTCAACGAACGCGAGCGGAAAATTCTGCAGCTCCGCTACTTCGAGGGCAAGACGCAGACGGAGATCTCCAAAGAGGTCGGTATCTCGCAGGCGCAGGTCTCCCGCCTCGAAAAGAACGCCATCTGCGAGATCAGAAAACAGATATCGTAAAACAAGGCCCCGCGGTAAATTGCCGCGGGCTTTTTCTGCCGTTTACTTCAGTTCCCAGCCATAGTTCGGATGGAACGCTTTCTAAGATTTTATTTAACCAAATTGGAAATAATTGTACGATGTTACATTACAAAAACAATTTTCACATTTCCGTCACAATATGGATAATTTAAATTTTCGGTCAAAATCTGCAAAAATTGCGCAAAAATGGAATTTATTCCAAAAAAATCACTAAAAATATCCCAATAAAATAGCTAAAATAAAATTTCACAAAAAAGTTTTCCCAATCTCATTTACATTACTGATAATGTATGATAAGCTACAGCCAAGTTCGGATAAATTCAGAATTACATGAAAAGGGCGCTCTTGCGGGCCCGGGATACGGGCAGCTGCGGGAGGCAAAGGGAAAGAGCAATGGAAAAGAAAGTAGTTACATTGGAAGACATCGCAGAACGTTTGGGAACGACGAAAAACACGGTGAGCAGGGCACTTCGCGACTGCTCGGACATCGGCGCCGCGACCAAAGAGCGCGTCAAGCAGACTGCGATGGAGATGGGGTACGTCCCCAACCGCATCGCAGGCTTCTTGCGCTCCAAGCGTTCCAACATCATTGCGGTCGTGGTCAACTCTCTGACCAATCCCTTCTATTCCATCTGCATGGACCACTGCACAGACTACATGGGCGAGAAGGGCTACCGTCCGCTCATCTCCATTATCCGTAAAGATGTCGATGTCGGGGAGATCATCTCCTGCGTGCAGAACGGTGCATGCGGCGTTTTGTCCTTCCTCGACGTGACGGACGACGCCATCGACTACTGCGAGCAGAACAAGATCCCGCTTCTCATCTGCGGCTTCAAGCCGCATTCCGACCGCGTGAGCGCGCTCTATTCGGACGAATATCAATGTGCCCGCCTTGTGGCGCAGGAGGCGATCGCCTGCGGAGCCAAGCACCCGTGCTTTGTAGATCTCGCCAAGAACAATGCAGGCGCCATGCGGCGGGAAGGGTTTGTTTCCACCCTCAAGGGTGCCGGGTTGGGGTGCGACCTCTACACCTATAACTACTACAGCAAGGAGGCCTCCATCCAGAAGATCAGACAGAGCGTGGAGGCGAACAGGAACGACTTCATCTTCTGCTTCAACGACGAGATCGCTGCGGCCGTGCAGGAGATGACGGAGACGATGGGGAACTTCCGCGGAGAGATCTACGGGATGGACCGCTTCTCCGAATATCTTCCCTACTGCAGGAAGGTCAAGAGCGTCGGCGGACGTTTGGGCCAGATCGAAAGGCGGAGCGCACAGCTCCTCATCCGTAAGATAGAAAAGTACGACGGAAGGATCGTCCGGGAGATCTTCCCCGTCGAACTGAGTAAATAAA
>CALVWI010000043.1 GCA_944367045.1 uncultured Clostridia bacterium
CAGACGATGTTCTCGGTGCCCGTCTCGGCGAGCGCCGCCATCTCGGCGGGAATGAGCCAGCCCTCCCCCATCTTCACGCCCTGATTCATGACGCGGTCGGCGCAACGCCTCAGGTGTTCGAAGTCGTGCACGGGCTCGAAGCGGCTGTATTTCTTGGTGAGGCGGATGAGCTTCCTCTGTTTGCCCAAGAGCCACTTGTAGGCGATGCCAAAGACGGGCGTCGAGATGTTCCTTCTCCCGTAGAACTTGGCGTCGTTCAAATTGTTGATGACGCAGTATAAGATGAAGTCCATGAGGGCGGGCACGACGGGCTCGCAGCCTTCGGAGAGAAGGAAGTCCTCCAAATGAGAGTTGCCGAGGGGCGAGTACTTGACGTAGATCTCCCCCACGATGCCCACCTTGACCTTGGGCACGAGCTCGACGGGCACCTTTTGGAAGATATCGAGGATATACTTCACGTTGCGCGTGAAGCGGTTGTATGTCTTTTTATCGAATGTGCTGCGGATGTGCGCGACGCACTCCTCGCGCGCCTTGGCGGTGTCGCCCTCGTGCTTTTCGTAGGGTTTCGTCTGATTGAAGCAGCTCATGATGAGGTCGCCGTAGAAGATGGCGTAGGCAAGCTCCAATAGGAATCCGAGGGATAGCTCGAGGCCGTTGCCCTTCTCAAGCCCCGCAAAGTTCAAAGAGAGCACGGGCACTTCGGGGAACTCGGCTTTGAGCGCTTTTCGGATGAGCGGGATATAGTTGCTCGCGCGGCAGCCGCCGCCCGACTGCGTGATCATGACCGCCGTGTGCTTGGGATCGAACTTGCCGCTCTTCAAGGCGTCGAGATACTGCCCGATGACGCACAGCGCGGGGAAGCACGCGTCGTTGTGGACGTGCTTTAAGCCCTCGTCGATGACGGCGCGGCCCTCGTTCTTCAAAACTTCCACTTTGTACCCGTGAAGGCGCATGACGTGCACTAAAAGGTCGAAATGCCACGGGAGCATATCGGGGATCAAAATGGTGTGCGTCGCCTTCATTTCGGGCGTAAATTTGGGGTAATCGTCGGTAAAGTCGACGACTTTCTTTTGCATTTCCTGTTCTTTCATGCGCTTTCCCTCTCGCGTTCGGCTTTCTGCTCCTCGATGGCGGCAAGGAGCGAACGCAGTCTGATCTTCACGACGCCGAGGTTGTTGATCTCATCGATCTTGATCTGCGTGTACAGTTTGCCGCGGCTCTCCAGGATGGAGCGCACTTCGTCCGTCGTCACCGCGTCGATGCCGCACCCGAAGGAGACGAGCTGGACGAGATCGACGTTCTCATGCCGCGTGACGAACTCCGCCGCGCGGTAGAGGCGGGCGTGATACGTCCACTGGTCGAGCACGTTGACCTTGACAAGGTTCCCCTCTTCAAAGACGGCGTCCTCGGAGAGCACCGCGATGCCGAGGCTGTTCAGGAGCTTGTCGATGCCGTGGTTGATCTCGGGGTCGGTGTGGTAGGGCCTGCCCGCAAGCACGATGACGTGCCGTCCCTCGCGCTCGGCTTCGGCGAGAATGCTGCGGCCGCGCTCCACGATGTCGTGATGGAACTCCTGCATGCGCTGCTTGCCCGCTTCATACCCTTTCTTGACGAGGGAGGCGGGCACGTTGTACTTCTTCAGGGCCTTGGTGAGCGTATGCACGGCGCTCTTCTCCTCGTTGAGGTCGATGTACGGCATGATGAAGTTGTCGTCGTTGAGGCGCTCGTTGTTGGCCTTCAGAAGTTCGCCGTAGTAGGCGACGACGGGGCAGTTGTAGTGATTGAGGGAATCGTGCTCGTCGATGTTGTAGCTCTCGGACGGGTAGAAGATGAAGTCGACGCCCATGTCTAAAAGGCTCTCGATGTGCCCGTGCATGAGCTTGGCGGGATAGCACGCAGTGTCGCTCGCGACGGTGTGCTGCCCCTTGAAGTAGAGCTGGCGGGAGCTCCTCTCGGAGAGGACGACTTCAAAGCCGCACGTCTCGAAGAAGCTCGTCCAGAACGGGAGCTGTTCATACATCACGAGCTGCAGGGGAAGCCCCACCCTTCCGCGCGTGCCGGGAAGCCCCGACGGGAGAGAGAGCAGCTTTTCGTACTTGTAGGCGTAGATATCGGGCACGTTCTTGGGCTTGGGGAGACCCGCGCCGCGCTCGCACTTGTTGCCCGAGATGAAGCGGCGGCCGTCCGAGAAGGTGAGGATATTCACGCTGCAGTGCGAGGTGCACCCCTTGCAGATGACGGAGCGCGAAGAATAGCCGAAGCGGTCGAGCTCGGCGGGCGTCGCGATGGTACTGATGAGGGTGTCCTTTCTCGTGCTCTCCTTGGCATAGAGCGCGGCGCCGAACGCACCCATCAGCCCCGCGATGGCGGGACGGACGACCTCCTTGCCCGTCTCCTTTTCGAAGGAGCGCAAAACGGCGTCGTTTAAGAAGGTGCCGCCCTGCACGACGATGTGATCTCCGAGTTCCTCGGGCGTCCGCGCGCGGATGACCTTATAGATGGCGTTCTTGACGATGGACGAGGAAAGACCGGCGGAGATGTCCTCCACGGTCGCGCCCTCCTTCTGCGCCTGCTTCACGGAGCTGTTCATGAACACCGTGCAGCGCGAGCCGAGCTCCACGGGGTGCTGCGCAAAAAGGCCGAGGCGGGAGAACTCCTCGATCTCCATGCCCATCGCCTTTGCAAACGTCTGAATGAAGGAGCCGCAGCCCGACGAGCACGCCTCGTTGAGCATGATGGAGTCGATGACGCGGTTCTTGACCTTGAAGCACTTGATGTCCTGCCCGCCGATGTCGATGATGAAGTCGACGTCGGGGTTGAAGAAGAGCGCAGCCTTGAAGTGAGCCATCGTCTCGACGACGCCGAAGTCTATTTTGAGGGCGGCGCGCATCATGTCCTCGCCGTAGCCCGTCACGCACGCCCCGCGGATGACGATGCGATCCCCCATCAGCCAGTAGAGCTCTTTAAGCTTGTTCACGACGATGTCGAGCGGCTGGCCGTTGTTGGACTGGTAGTGCGAATAGAGAATTTTGCAGTCGGGCGTGATGAGCATGAGCTTGGTCGTCGTCGAGCCCGAGTCGATGCCGAGATACGCGTCCCCGCGGTAGGTGTGGATGTCCTCAAAGGAGAGGTCGCTGCGCATATGGCGGGCGATGAATTCGTCGTACTCCCTGCGCGAGGCAAAGAGCGGCTCCCCCACCGTGATGCCGCTGCCGAACTTGGCGTTTTGGATGCGCTTCATGATCTCCGAGAGCTTCTCGGGCTTCTCCGCCTCGGCATAGAGCGCCGCACCCACCGACATGAAGCAGGGCGCGTTGTCGGGGAAGATGGCGTGCTCGTCGTCGAGCTTCAAGGTCTCCTTGAAGGCCTTCCGAAGGCCCTTCAAAAAGTAGAGCGGCCCGCCCAAGAAGAGCACGGTGCCCTTGATCCTGCGCCCCTGCGCGAGACCCGCGACCGTCTGATCGACGACGGCCTGAAAGATGGACGCGGCGATGTCCGCCTTGTTCGCGCCCTGGTTTAAGAGGGGCTGGATGTCCGACTTTGCGAACACGCCGCAGCGCGAGGCGATGGGATAGACGCGCTCGGCCTTCAAGGCGAGCTCGTCGAGCTCATTCACCGTGACGTTCAGAAGCGTCGCCATCTGGTCGATGAACGCGCCCGTGCCGCCCGCGCAGGAGCCGTTCATGCGCTGCTCGGTGCCGCCCGTGATGAAGATGATCTTGGCGTCCTCGCCCCCGAGTTCCACGGCGACGTCGGCCTTCGGATAGAAGCGGCGGATGGCCCCGAAGGCGGACTGCACCTCCTGCACGAAGCCGATCTCGGCGCGCTCCGCAAGCCCTAACCCTGCGGAACCCGTGATGCACGCCTTGTACTCCCCGTCGGGGTCGTTGAGTTTGTTGAGTTCTTCGAGGACGCACTCCCTGACGCGCGAGAAGTGCCTCACATAGCTTGAAGAGAGAATTTCTCCCTGTTCATCGATGACGCAGACCTTGACCGTTGTCGAGCCGACGTCGATGCCGAGTAGTTTTGCCATAGTATTTTACCGTTCAAAAAGCAAGTTTCAAGAGTATTACCGTAGGTATTATACCACAAACATGGGCCAATATCAAGTATTTCACAAAATGTTCATTTGTTGTTGAGCGAAGGCTGCGACGGCTTTTTCTCGGCCTGATTCAAGTATTTGAGGCGCGTCGCGTTGCCCCCGCGAAGGTGCCGCTCGCTCAAATTGACCTTTAAGACCGCGTGCACCTTGCGCCAGAGGTCGGGCTCGAATAAGAGGAGACGCTCCGAAACGTCCTTGTGGACGGTCGATTTGCTCACACCGAAGTGAGCGGCGCAGGCGCGCACCGTGCAGCCCGTCTCGATCATATACTTCGCGCTGGCGACGGCGCGCTCCCGCATGTAGTCCCACATACTTGTACCCCCTTTCGACATATCGCTTCATCTTATGTCGAACGGGGAAATGTTATGACGTTTTCAGCGGCACGACGGTGCCGTCCCGTTTATAGAGGCAGCGTTCGGGGAGATACCCTCTCATCGAGGCGAGCGGCTCGACGCGCGAGAAGGGAAAGAGCACCGACCCGGGGTTTAAGACCGCGTTGCACCCCACTTCGGCGCCGTCACCCACCATCGCGCCGAGTTTTTTGCAGCCCGTCGGCACGTCTCCCCACGGAAGACGCACGGTGACGGGCTTGCGGTCCGCCCGCACGTTGGAGAGAATGACCCCCGCGCCGAGATGGGCGTTCCCCACGATGCTGTCCCCCGCGTAGTTGAAGTGCGGGAGCTTAGCGCCGTCCAAAAGGATGGCGTTCTTGAGTTCCGTCGAGTTGCCGACGACGCAGCCCTCCCCCACGAACACGCACCCGCGCAAAAAGGCCGCATGACGAATTTCCGCTCCCTTCGAGATGATGCAGGGCGGCACAAGCGCGGCACTCTTCGCAACCGTCGCGCTCTCATGCACCCAGACGTGCTCACGCTTCTCGATGTACTCTTCGGGGAGTTCCCGCCCGAGCGCGACCAGCCATTCCCCGAGCCCCTCGAGCGCCTCCCACGGGTCGCAGAAGCGGGCAAGGTACTCCCCCGCCGCCCCGCGGAGCGCAAACAACTGCTGTGTGAGTCCTCTTCCTGAAATCTCCATGCGCTATTGTATGCGCCCGCCCTCAAAATTAGGTTTGCCGCCGCACCCGCTCCCCCGCCGCTTTCCCCGCCGCTTTCCCCGCCGCTTTCCCCGCCGCTTTCCCCTTCCGCGCGCGAAAAATCGCAAAAAAAGAAGGGAGAAAGCTCCCTTCAGAGGCCAAGCAGCTTGTCCCAGCCGGCGTTGAAAAATTCCTGCAGTTTTTTGATATACTGTTTGGCGTCCTCCTTGGGGAGATCATGCATGATGACCTCGAACATGCCGTTGAACATCGCGCTCGCGAGCATATGCGCAAGGTCTCGGCGGATCTCCGCAACTTCAAAGCCCGCCGCGCGCACCGCATCGATGAAGCGGAAGGTGCTCTGCGTCTCGATATCGACCATCTTGTCGACGTAATACTCATAGCTCGTGCCGCCGCTCTTGGAGAGGATGAGCTTGAAGGCGTCAAAGTTGTCGTAGAGAAGGTCCACCATGCGGTCGATCTTCTCCGAGGTATAGGAGTGCATCTCCCTGCGCTGATAGTCGGGCGGATAGGCCGCGAAGTCGTCCTGCACCTTGACGAAGTAGTTGTAGAGCTCGTCGGCGGGGCCTTCCACGAGCTCGCGGAAGATCTCGCTCTTGTCCGCAAAGCGGCTGTAGAGCATGCCCGTCGTGAAGCCCGCGCGCTCGGC
>CALVWI010000044.1 GCA_944367045.1 uncultured Clostridia bacterium
ACGACGGCGCGGGCTGCTGAGGCGGCTCTTTGCGCTCAGGCTTGGAAGGGGATGGAAGGACGGTCCCGCGTTCGGAGGAATTGATGGAATACCGCATCTTAAAATACTTTCTCACGGTCGCGCGGGAGGAGAACATCACGCGGGCGGCGGAAATTTTGCACATCTCGCAACCCGCGCTCTCCCGTCAGCTCATGCAGCTGGAGGCGGAGCTGGGCGTTCAGCTGTTTACACGCGGCAGGCACAGCACGTCGCTCACCGAAGAGGGCATGCTGCTTCGCCGCCGCGCGCAGGAGATAATCGACCTCACCGAAAAGACGGAGCGCGAATTCCGCACGCATACCGAGGAGCTTTCGGGCACCATCAGTATCGGCAGCGGCGAGGGTGAAGTTATGCGCTATCTTGCGGGCGTCATGAAGTCATTCGGCGAGCAATACCCCGCCGTCACCTTCGATTTATACTCCAATGACGCCGACCACGTCAAGGAGCGGCTGGAGCGCGGCACGCTTGATTTAGGCGCGTTCATCGGCAATACCGACCTTTCAAAATACGAGAGTATCTCGCTTCCCGTCGTTGAACGCTGGGGTGCCATCGTGCCCGCGAAGTGCCCCTTATCGCAAAAGGAGCACATCACGCGGGAGGACCTCGTCGGGCACAAAGTGTTCATCTCCAAGCGCGGCGTCTCGCAGGGCGTCGCAGACTGGTTCGGCGAATATTTCGACAAAATGCAAATTTACGCCACCTACAACCTTTTATACAACGCCGCCATTCTGGTGGACTCGGAGATCGGCGCGGCGCTGTGCATCGAGGGCGCGGCGAAATTATGCAACTCGCCCAACATACACTTCAAACCCTTCTGCCCCGAACTCACCGCGAAAAATACGCTCGCGTGGAAGGCGCATCAGCCTATGACGCGAACGGTCGCAAAATTTATCGAATTTGTAAAAAACAGCGTCAAGGAGGATTGACTATGCAATATACAACGTTAGGCAACAGCGGCATCGAGGTCTCCCGCCTCTGCCTCGGCTGCATGAGCTTCGGCGACCCCGCAAGCCGCATGCACGCCTGGACCTTGAACCCCGAGGAGAGCGAAAAGATCATCAAGCACGCGCTCGATCTCGGCATCAACTTCTTCGACACCGCCAACACCTACTCGGCGGGCACGAGCGAGGAATACCTCGGCAGGGCCATCAAAAATAACGTCGCGCGTGACAAGGTGGTTCTCGCCTCCAAGGTGTACTTCAACGAGGGGCACCTTGCAAAGACTGCGATAAATCGTGAGATCGAGGGGACCTTGAAACGTCTCGGCACGGACTATCTCGACCTCTACATCATTCACCGCTTCGACTACGGAACGCTCATCGAAGAGACGATGGAGGCTCTGAACGGGCTTGTGAAAGCGGGAAAAGTGCGCGCGCTCGGGGCTTCCGCGATGTACGGCTATCAGTTCTACAATATGCAGCTGTGCGCGCGGGACAACGGATTTGCGCCCTTTGTCTCCATGCAGGACCACTACAACCCGCTCTACCGCGAGGACGAGCGCGAGCTCATTCCCATCTGCAGACAGATGAATGTGGCCCTGACGCCCTACAGCCCGCTCGCATCCGGCCGCTGCGCCCGCCCGAATTGGGAGGCGAATACCATGCGGAGCAAGACGGACGTCGTCGCCCGCGGCAAGTACGACTCCACCGAGGAGCAGGACAAGCTCATTGCAGAGCGCATCAAAGAGGTCGCAGACAAGTACAACACGAGCATGACGGCGGTCACGTTTGCATGGCACTTCAAGAAGGGCGTCGCCTCGCCCATCGTGGGTGCGACCAAGGAGAAGTACCTCGACGATGCGGTGAAGGCGTTCGGCGTGCCCCTCACGGACGAGGACGTTGCCTATATCGACGAGTGCTACGTGCCGCACAAGATCGTCGGTGCACTGTAAATCGGCAATACCTGAATTGCATAATTTGAAATAAAAAATAAGTATTTTACATAGGATCTGCCATATCGTATAATAAGTGCGTAAAGGGAAAAGCCTCTGCGCACTTATTTTTGGGGAATGGCTGCCGCATGGCGGCGTTTCGGGCTTGCATATGAGCGCAGAACCAAATCAAAAAGGAGATATATCTATGGACCACACACAAAACTTACCCGCCATCGCCATGGGCGCTTGGGCGTGGGGCGATAAAGACGGATATTTCGGCAATACCATGGCGGGCGAGGAGTTCCGCCCCGTATTTGAAAAAGCGCTTGAAAAGGGGCTGAATTTATGGGATACGGCCACCGCTTACAGCAGCGGCGAATCGGAGCGCATCCTCGGTAAATTTGTCAACGACGTCGGCAGAGAGAAGGTCATTGTCTCCACCAAATTTACGCCGCAGATGGCGGCCATGTACGACGGCAGCGTCGAGAAGATGTGCGAGGCGAGCCTGAAGAGGATGGGGCTCGACTATGTCGACCTCTATTGGATCCACAACCCCATCGGCGCGCCCGCGTACACCAAACAGCTCATTCCCCTTTTGAAGGCGGGCAAAGTCAAAAGCGTCGGCGTTTCCAATCACAACCTTGCACAGATCAGGGAGGCGCAAGCCATTTTGCAGGACGCGGGTTATACGCTCTCCGCCGTGCAAAACCACTTCAGCCTCTTGAACCGCTCTTCCGAAAGCGCGGGCATCATCGACTACTGCAAGCAAAACGGCATGGTGTTCTTCGGCTATATGGTGCTCGAACAGGGCGCGCTCACGGGCAGATATGATTCCTCGCATCCCTTCCCCGCGGGCAGCGCAAGGGCGCAGGTGTTTGACCCGCTCCTTGCAAAGCTGGACGAGCTTATCGGCCGCCTCAAAGAGATCGCCTCCTCGCGCGGCGTCTCCGCTTCGCAGATCGCCACGGCATATGCCGTTTCCAAGGGCGTCCTGCCCATCATCGGCGCGACGAAAACCTATCAGGTGGAAGAGGCTTCCGAAGCGGCGGCGATCGGGCTCACCGCGGAAGAGATAGCGTCTTTGGAAGAGGAAGCAGATCGGTCGGGCGTCACGTCCGTACAGTTTTGGGAAAATAAAATGGAATAAAAGGAGTTGAAAGCTATGAAAAAGAATATCGGAAACAAGTTTGTGCTCTATCCCACCCCCGTCATCGTCGTCGGTGCCATGGTGGACGGCAAGCCCACCTGGACGCTCGTCGCGCATATCGGCATCCCTTCGCACGATATGGCGATGGTCAGCCTCGCCAAGGCGCACTATATCAACCGCGGCGTGAAAGAAAACAAGGCCCTCTCTATCAATATCGTCGATGAGAGCTGGCTTCCCGAAGCAGATGCAATGGGCTGCATCTCGGGCAACAAGGCGGATAAATCGGCGGCATTTTCTTACACCGTCGGCGAGACGGGCGCCCCCATGATCGACAGGTGCAAACTCACGATGGAGTGCACCGTCGAGGACATCTACGAAGTCGGCGCGTTCGAGAACTTTATGGTCAAGGTGAAGAACACGTTTGCCGACGAGGACATTTTAACGGAGAGCGGCGACAAGCCGGACTTCGACAAGTTCAAGCCCGTCCTCTTTGAAATGCTCGGCTATACCTACCTCAAAACGGGTGAAACGCTGGGCAAGTGCATGAGCTTCGCAAAGAAATGAAGGATATTTTAGAGCGTGATAGGTCGGGAGAGCCCGTCTCCTGCGACGATCCCGACTACCATAAGATCAAGGAAGTCATCCTGCGGGCAAAGCGTCTGACGCAGCAAATGAATACGCAGGTACTCGGCTGCGAAGAGCTCCGCGCCCTCTTTTCCGAGCTGACGGGGCAGGAGGTGGGGGAGGACTTCCGGCTTTGGACGCCCTTTTTTACCGACTTCGGGCGCAATATCCGCGTGGGGAAGAACGTGTTCATCAACCACGCCTGCACCTTTATGGACAGGGGCGGCATCACCCTCGGGGACAACGTTTTCATCGGCCCCAAGGTCTGCCTCATCACCGAAAACCACGGCATACTGCCTTCCGAGCGCAGAATTCTGACCTCAAAGCCCGTCACGCTCTGCAATAACGTTTGGGTGGGCGCGGGCGCGATCGTTCTCCCGGGCGTCACGGTGGGCGAAAATTCCGTCGTCGGCGCGGGCGCGGTCGTCACGCACGACGTGCCGCCGAATACCGTCGTGGCGGGCAACCCCGCAAGAGTCATCAAGACCATTCCCAAGGAGGGAACCTTATGAAAAGAAACCTGTTTGCCCTTTTCACGGCAATGCTGTGCCTCATCTGCCTTGCCTTTGCAGGCTGTGCGGATGTGCCGTCCGACGAAACGCCCGACGATCCTTCCGAGCCCGACGCGGGCCATGACGTCCTCGTCGTGTATTTTTCGGCGACGGGCAACACCGAGGGCGTCGCCGAGATCATCGCCGACGATACGGGCGCGGACATTTGGGAGATCGAGGCGGCAGACCCGTACACCGAGGAGGACCTCGCCTACTACACGGGTGGGAGGGCCGATCGGGAACAGGATGATGAAACCTGCCGCCCCGAGATCGCGGGCACGGTCGCTGACTTCGCCGAATACGACACCGTGTTCATCGGGCATCCCATCTGGCACGGCATCGCGCCGCGCATCATTCAGACGTTCTTGGAAAGCTACGATTTTGCGGACAAGACCGTCTATACGTTCTCCACGAGCGCATCATCCTCGGGCAACGGTGCGTTCAACGCCTTGAAGCGGGAATATCCCGAGATAAATTTTATAGAGAACCTGCACTTCACTTCCTCGCAGCTCTCCTCCGCCGAGGGGCGCGTCGAGGCTTGGCTTTCGGAACTCGGGCTGACGGGACGGAGCGCATGAGCATACGATAGGGCCGGACGGAAAGCGGCGCCGCGGTCGGGCATAGGCTGCCCGACCGCGGCGCTTTTTTTCAGGCCAGAAAATTTATGTGAAAAATTTTCGGTATCCGTGAATTTCAAGCAAAAGGTTGAGAGAAGAACATTTTGAACCCCTCTTGACCTGGGGGGGGGGTGGGGGTATAATAGTGTCAGATATTTATATTGATAGGGGGAAAACATGAAGAAGCGTAGTTTTCGCGTGCTTTTCGTGTGTCTTCTCATGCTCGTCGTCGGCTGTTTTGCGGCGGCCTGCACAGAGGATGAACACGTGCACGAGTATACCGATGTCGTGACGCCTCCCACCTGCACCGAACAGGGGTACACGACTCACACCTGTGAGGCGGATGGGGAGAACTATATCGACAGCTATGTTGACGCGCTCGGCCACGATTGGGGCGAGGGCGAAGTGACGAAAGAGGCGACCTGTACCGCGGCGGGGGAAAGGACATTCACCTGTTCGCGCTGCGGCGAGACCAAGACGGAGACCGTCGCGGCAAAGGGTCATACGCCGGGCGAGGCCGT
>CALVWI010000045.1 GCA_944367045.1 uncultured Clostridia bacterium
GCGAGCTACTTCTTCGACTACGACGCGATGGCGAGAAAGTACATCGCCGACATGACGGACGGGCAGAAGAAGAACGGCGTCTACCGCCAGATCACGCCGCCGGGCGGCGTCGACTCCTACATGAACGCGATGGACGGTTCGGCAGGCTGGTCGGACGCGGGCGTGCTCATTCCCTATATGCTCTACAAGATGTATTCCGACGAGCGCGTCCTTCGCGACAACTACGAGAGCATGAAGAAGTACGCCGAGTTTAAGATCAAGACGCTCGGCAGGCACTATTTGACGTCGCTCCCGACGGGCATCAAGCACAAGTACCGCAAGTGTATCTCCAACTACGGGCAGAGCTACGGCGAGTGGTCGGAGCCCGCTGACGTGCATCCCTTCGAGATCGCCGACTTCGTCAGCCCGCACCCCGAGGAGACGACCGCCTACATCGTCTACATGCTCGAGAAGATGGCGGAGATCGCCGCCGTCCTGCAAAAGCCCGCCGACGAGAAGTGCTTCAAGGAGTATGCGGAGAGGGCGAGAGTGGGGTATCAGCACCTTGTGGAGGGTAAGAAGTTCTCGCTCGACACCGACCGTCAGGCCAAGCTCGTGCGGCCGCTCTATATGCACCTTTTGAGTGAAAAGCAGGAGGCCTACGCGAAGGAGCGGCTCATAAAGGCGCTCGACAACTACGGCTGGCGCCTTGCGACGGGGTTCCTCTCGACGCCCTTCATTCTCTACGTGCTTGCCGACATGAACATCGAATATGCCTACCGCCTTCTCGAAAACGAGGAGATGCCCGGCTGGCTGTATATGCCCAAAGTGGGCGCCAACACCATCTGGGAGGGCTGGGAAGGCAAGGACTCGCGCGACCACTATTCCAAGGGCGCGCTGTGCGAATGGCTGTTCTCCGAGATGTGCGGCATCAAGGTCGTCGGCGAGAACAAGTTCGAAATTGCGCCTCTCCCGGGCGGAAAGTTCACCTATGCCAAGACGGAGTATTTGAGCGCCTACGGCATGGTCACTTCGGGCTGGCAGAAGACGGAGAAGGGGTACAAGTACACCGTCTCCGTGCCCGCCAATACGACGGCCTCTCTCATCCTTCCCGACGGCAGGAAGGAGACGCTTCTTGCCGGTGAATATACTTTTTAATTTGTCCATCACACCCCCTTATAATGAAGAGAGCGGCCCGTTTCGGGTCGCTCTTTTCTATGGTCTGTCGTATCGCTTGCGGTAGTCGTGGGGGAGGCAGCCCGCGTACTTTTTGAACACGCGCGAGAAGTGGCTCTGCGAGGAGAAGCCGAGGAAGCTCGCGATGGCGGCGGCGGGCTTGTCGGTATAGCGCAATAGCCTCTTCGCCTCCTCCGTCTTTTCGCGCAGGATGAAGTCGGTGAGCGTCTCGCCCGTCTCCTCGCGGAACTTGACGGAGAGGCGGGAGCGGCTCAGGAAGAGCGCCTTTGCGATCTCCTCCGTCGACATGTTCTCCGAGAGGTGCCGCCGCACGTAGTTGGTGACGTCGAGCACGAACTTGGAGGGCGCCTTGCCCATGCGAAGCTTCTCGACGCGCTCGGTGTAGTCGAAGATCATGCGGTACTGCAGGTTGGTGATGCGCTCGATGCTCGAGAGAAGTTCGCACTTCTGAATGTACGCGTCCGAGAGGGTGAGGGCGTCGTTGACGTCCATGCCGCCTCTGATCGCCGAGCGCGAGACAAGCGTCGCCGTGACGATGAAAGTGTTCTTGAGCTGGCGGATGGCGTCTCTGGCGAGCGTGCCCGGGCGGATGGCGGGAACGCTCTTGAGCCACTCCTTTAAGGCAGCCGTGTCGCCCTTGCGCACGAAGTTCATGATGGTCTGTTCGGAGGCGAGCGTGTTGTGCAGCTGCCCCTCGTCCTCGAATTCCTCCTCAAACTGCTGCTCGGCCCGAAGTTCCTCCGACTCGTCCTTGAGCTCCTCCTGCTCTGTCTCGTAGATGCGAAGATCTTTAAGCCCCAGCTTTTCGCCGTTCATCACATAGTTCATCGCGCAGAGGATCTGCAAAATGCTGTCCAAGGGGAGGGGGAGGATGCTCTTCATGCCCGCGAGGAAGTCGGGAATGTCCTCCTGCGCGACGTCGCAGCGGAAGGCGAGCTCCTTGAGCGTCTGATCGTCGCTCTTCACCTGCATGGAGGGCCCGATGGCGATGGTGACCTCTCCGCTCCGCACGATGCCGTAGTAGAAGAAGTCGGGCGTCACATAGTACCCGATGTGCGAGCCGATGGCGAGGATGTCCTTTTTATACGGCTTGATGGGGTCCTCGGGAAGGGAGACGACGGCGTGGTAGAAGACCTGCTCCCCGCCGCGGAAGAGGCGGATGGGCACGGCCGCGAGGTTGCCGATGACGGTGTAAAGGTACTCATAGTCGATGTTCTGCATGGTGGGCCTCCAAATGATAAAACAATTATAACTGATACAAAACAAAAATGCAAGACTTCTTTTTGATTCTATGGTAAAATGGCGGCAGAAAACAATGGGAGGGGGAGAATGCTCTATCCTGTCAGACCGCTCCTCGATACCGACGGCAAGCGCGTGCAGGCGCACGGCGGCTCGGTGTTCTATGAGGGCGGCACCTACTACTTTTACGGCGAAAACAAGGAGAGGACCACGGGAAAGGACAAGATCTGGACGTGGGGCGTCCGCGCCTATTCCTCGAAGGACCTTGTGAACTGGAAGGACGAGGGGCTCATCATTCCGCCCGACCTTGAAAACAAGCACTCCCTTCTGCACCCTTACCACTATCTCGACCGCCCGCACATCGTCCGCTCGAGGGCGACGGGCAAGTACGTCTGCTGGCTCAAATTCAGCGCAAAGAGCGAATCTTGCTTCGCCGTGCTCACCGCGGACAGCTTCAAGGGGCCCTATACGCTCGTCAAAGAGTACTTTCGTCCCTTCGGCGCCGAGGTGGGGGACTTCGACATCCACGACTTCGGAGAGCGGGGCGTCTACATCTACTTTGCGGACGGCAAGAAGGGTATTATCGGCTGCCGTCTCACGGATGACTGCACGGACGTTTCGGGCGAACCCCGCCGCTACTATGAGGGCCTTTCTGTGCCGTACTGCCGCGAGGGCGTCACCGTGTTCGAGGCGAAGGGGAACATCTACCTTCTCACGAGCGGCATGACGGGCTATGTGCCCAACCCCTCCGAGGTCGCGCGCCTCTCTTCGCCTTTGGGGGAGCTTACAGACCTCGGCGACCCGCATGAGGGCGACAGGAGCGGGGCGTCCTTCATGAGCCAGATCTCCTGTGTCTTTGAGGAGAGAAAGACGGGTACGCTCATCTCTGTTGCAGACCGCTGGCTCCCCGAATTGCAGCTCGAGCGCGAGACGCACCTTCGCACGCTCAACGCCATCGCCGCCTGCTGTGACCCCAAGCACTATCGTGCGTCCATGAAGGACATCATCGCGATCGCCAAGCTCCCCATGGACTGCAAGAAAGTGAATACGTCACTCTCCGACTACGTCATTCTCCCCGTTGAGTGGGAGGGCGAGAAGCCCGTCCTCCGCTGGCG
>CALVWI010000046.1 GCA_944367045.1 uncultured Clostridia bacterium
AAGTCCTCCTGACTCTTTTTGACGAGCGAGCGCATCTTGCAGCTGTTGGCGACGACGAGCGCGCCGCCCAGCGCTCCCAATGCGAGCCCGAGACAGAACATCTTTTCCATGGTATCTCCTTTTCGGCGGAACTTTCCGCCTTCCTTAGCTTGCGGAGGGGCGGGCTCCGTTATTCGCCATGCGTGCCCCTTAATTTTTCCAATTCGGCGCGGAGCTCCTCGTTCTCGCGGCGAAGGCCCTCGGCGATGCGCTCGTAGAGGGCGTCGATCTCCCGCTCCAGCCGCTTCTGCAGAAATTCGCTCTGCGGCGGCATGCCCGCCTCGCGCGCGGCCTTCTCCAGCCGCTCGGGCTGCTTCTTCATGAGATTGCGGTACTTGTTCTGCATGCGCAGCATCTTCTTCTCATCGCCGCCCGCCGCAAGAAAGATGGCGCGCCGCACCGAGCACCCCTTCGCCCGCTCGCGGAAGATGCTCTTCAGCATCTCGTCCGTCTCCTCCTCCGTAAACGGCGTCACCGTACCGGCGTGCAGGTTCTTGCCCTCAAGCATCTTTTTGACGCGCTCGTCGTCCTGCTTCTTCAAAAGCGCGTAGTAGTAGTTGCGCACGCTTCCCTTGGCGCGGCTGTGGGCCTTTCCGTACGTCTCGAAGAGGTACGAGAGCGTCTTGCCCGCGTTCTTGCCCGAATAGATATACTCGATGAGCCCCGTCGCTTCCTCTTCCGTATAACCGTTGATCTTGTTCATAGCTGCCTCCGTCCGGGCATTGCCCGCTCTCTTTTATTTGACATAATTTTGTGCGTTTATACATCTAATAACGGTATGCAGGTGTATTTTTTGGCGGAGCGCGAGTGCATCCTCACGCTGGGCGGGGCGGTCGTCGGCCTCGTGGACACGTTCGAACGTTCGGTGGAGCTGGAGCCCGAGGACCTTCTCTGCACGCTCACGCCCTTCGGGGGGTACCTCCCCGTGAGTTTCCGCATCGACGACAAGTTCTTCCTCTCTCCCCCGCCCGAGGTGACGCTCTACTTCTTAAACGGCCGCCATGCCGTCGCGCTGTATGTGCACGGGTTTTTCAGGAGCGATCAGAGCCTCCGCGTTTTATGGCAGGAGTATGTGAACGGGGCGCGGCTCACCCTCCTTCGGCAGGGGAAGCTGTTGCTCGATCTCGAGACGGAGGCGGGGTTTACGCTCGTGCCCCTCGACGACGCCCTCGAAAACTGCCGCGCCCTCCCGCAGGACGACGGGTTTTTGCTCGATACGGGCGAAAATTTCTGCCTTCTCTCGCGGACGGGGGAAATTCTCGTGCGCTCGGAGGGGCGCGTCTTGGAGACGGGCGAGCGATTGAAGGCCGAAGTGCCCTTCCATGACAGCCGCGGGCACGTCGCCCTCTGCGAATGGGAGAGGGGCGAGCTCGTCTCGTGTACGCTCCGGACGGCGCGTTCTCCCGCCCCCGCGACGTTTGCCCTCGCCCTCTTCGAGAGCGTGCTCTTGGGGTTAGATCCCTCCCCCTTCCTCTCCCCCGAACTCAGCGCGGACGCCCTCAGGGAGTACCTCGGGAACTTTGTCTCCGTCGTGCTCACCGACGAGGAGAATAAAGTGGGACTCGTCTATCCCCGCCGCGAGCGCATCTTCGACGTGCGCTATTTCACCGTGGAGACGGACGGGCGGCGGGTCGCGAACATCATCCCCGAACAATAAAAAACGCCCCCGAAGGGGCAAAAAAAGCCCCGCTCGAAGGCGGGGCGTAATTTTTAATACTTGGTGACTTTCACCGACTCGATGATGATGGGCTCGACGGGGACATCGTAGTTGGCGGAGATGTTCTCGCCCGCGAAGATGTTGGTACCCGTCACGGCATCGTAGGGGTCGTACTGGTTGAGATAGTAGCGGTCGGACACGGTGAAGAGATCGGCGCTCGTGAGCGTGTCGATATAGTCCTGAATGGCATCGAGGAGCTCCTGCATCTGGCTGAAGTCGCTCGTCTTGCCGAAGACGGTATAGTACTTGTCGAGGTCCGTCCTCGTGCCGGCACCCGTGAAGGTGTAGAACATCGAGGTGGCGCTGTTGTACTCGTAGTAGTCGCCCTCCTGGTAGGCGCCGTCATCCGAACGGATGGTGCCGACGCGCACCGAGCTGTTGCCCTTGCTCGTGTAGAACATCGCGAGCGCGCCCTGCGTGTGGGTGAGCGTCTTGCTGTTGCCCTCGACGCCGTTTGCCTCAAACTCGCCGCGCACCGTGTAGAGGGGCTCGCCGCGTTCACCGCCCTCCCCGAGGGTGTAGACGGTCTGCGTCAGGTTGAGGTCCTTGACCTCGTTGTAGTAATCCTTTTCGACGATGGTGCCGCGCTCCTCATCCCAAACGTACGCGCCGCCGTAGAGGAAGGAGCTGTCGACATAGTGATGGATGCAGGTGCCGTCGTAGAAGCCCGCGTCTGCGAGCTCGATGAAGTGCTGCACCGTCTGAGGAGCCCCCTTGCGCGAGAGCGTGTATTCGACTTCGTAGTTCTGCCCGTTAAAGCTGTAGGTGATGACGATCTCGGGCTCTGCGCTGTCGCAGGCGGTGAACATGGCAATGCCCGTCGCCGTGATAACGGCCGCAGAGGCAACGGCTAACATGCGGTGAAACTTTTTCACGAATATGACCTCCGGAACACGGCGCGCAGCACCGTGCGGTTATTACCAATATTTTACCCGCATTCGGGCGTTTCGTCAAGTGCTTTTGGGCGGGAAAGCGTGAAAATTGCGTGTGCGGGCCCTTCGGCACCGTTCGGGATGTCGATAAGGTGCGGGAGCGCCCCGCCGCGGAAACGCGG